>NZ_BAAGUM010000014.1:0-1627 GCF_054781395.1 Nocardia tengchongensis | reverse complement strand
CGTAGAGCAGCACCCCGAGGTTGTACAGCGCGCCCGCGTGGCCGGTGTCGGCGGCTTTGCGGTACCAGGTCTCGGCGTCGGCGAGCTCGCCCCGCTTCTTGAGCAGCAACCCGAGGTTGGTCATCGCGCGCCCGTGGCCGGTGTCGGCGGCTTTGCGATACCAGGTCTCGGCGTCGGCGAGCTCACCCCGCTCGTAGAGCAGGAACCCGAGGTTGGTCATCGCGTCCGCGTCGCCGGTGTCGGCGGCTTTGCGATACCAGGTCTCGGCGTCGGCGAGCTCACCCCGCTTCTCGAGCAGGAACCCGAGGTTGTGCATCGCGTCCGCGCGGCCGGTGTCGGCGGCTTTGCGATACCAGATCTCGGCGTCGGCGAGCTCACCGTGCTGATGAAGGTGGTATCCGAGACGGAACATCCTCTCGGGGTTGTGCGGGTCCGCGGCGTGGGCGCGCCGAGCATCGGTGAGCTCCTGGTTTGTCTCGACCGTTGGTGGTGTGGCCGGTGCGCGAGGCGGCGCGAGTGTGGTGGCGGTGACCGCGCGCCGCAGATCCGCCACCAACTCCTGACCTGAGTGATACCGATCAGCGGGGTCCTTGGCCAGCGCGGTCGCGATCACCGCATCCAAGTACACCGGCAGGTCCGGGCGCAGCGCATGCGCCGACGGAACCGCCGCGGTCAGGTGCGCGGTCATGAACTCGATCGGAGCCTGACGCGGGAACGGGAGCTGCCCGGTGAGCAGTTGGAACATCGTGCATCCGAGGGAGTAGATATCGGCACGATGATCGACAGGCCCCGCGGTGAAACGCTCGGGTGCTGCATAGGGCAGCGACATCGCGACGCTGGTCGCGGTAGTCGCGGAATCGGCCGCGCGGGCGATCCCGAAGTCGGTGAGCACCGTCTTCTGCCCGTGGCGGGGATCGTGCTCGAGAAGCAGGTTCGCCGGCTTCACATCCCGATGCAACACCCCCTGCGCGTGCGCGTGATCGAGCGCGTGAGCAGTATCGGTCACCAGCGCGACCACTTGCTCGATCGGCAGCCCGCGCGGCGCGCCCGCCAGCAGAGCAGCGGCGTCACCGCCGGCGATGTGCCGCATCGACAACCACAACGCCTCATCACCGGGGTCGCTGCGATCGTAGACCTGGACGATGTTGGGGTGATCGAGTTGTGACACCAACGCCGCCTCCCGATCGAACGCCGCCCGTGTCCCAGCCTCAGCAGCCCACTGATCGTGCAGAACTTTCAGCGCCACATCACGTTTCAGTCGTGGATGCCGGGCGAGATAGACCACACCCATCCCGCCGGCACCCAACCGCGCCTTGATCAGGTACCCCGCGAACACCGACCCTACGGCCACCACAACGCCCACCCCGATCCATTCGGCGACGATCCACCGCCCTGCAGGCAGGCTACGGACCACCACTTTCACCAGTCCAGCAAAACCCTTAATCCCTCACGCCCGGTTCGGTTCCCGACACTCGGCAGCCCAGACGCATTCCAAACGAACGGGTTTCCGAACACCTCGACCTGCGAGAACAACAGGCGCTCAACAGCTGTGCTCACGTTCGGCCGACGATCTTGGTCTCAACTGGTCAGTGCATCGTTCGACTCGACAGGGTAGCGCGGCCGCCAA
>NZ_BAAGUM010000013.1:0-181406 GCF_054781395.1 Nocardia tengchongensis | reverse complement strand
CAGGCCGCCCGCGCAGGCCGCCCGCGCAGGCCGCCCGCGCAGGCCGCCCGGGTAGGGCTGCCCCGGAAGGGCTGCTCCGGGAGGGTCGCACGCGGAGGGTTGCCCTGCGAAGGCTGCTCCGGGAGGGTCGCGCGCGGAGGGTTGCCCCGCGAAGGCTGCCCCGGGAGGGTCGCCCGCGGAGGGCCACCCGCGTTGGGCCGCAGGGGCTCGGCCGCTGAGGCCGGGCGATTGACACCCTGTCGCCGGAGCCTCGGGCAGGGGGTCTCCGCGGGTACCGTCGATGATCATGAGCACTCTGCCCGCCGAGACCTCCTCCCTTCGTGAGCGCCTACGCGCGGCGCTTCCCGCCGCCATGAAGTCCCGCGACCGAGACGCCACCGCAGCCCTGCGCTCGGCCCTGGGTGCGATCGACAATGCCGAAGCCGTAGACGGTTCCGACATCCGCGCCGGCGCGATCGAGAGCAGCGCCGTCGGTCTCGGCGTCGCCGAACGCTCCCGTCGCGACCTCACCGAATCCGATATCGCCGACATCGTCCGCATCGAGATCGACGAACGCCTCACCGCGGCACAGGAATACGACGGGCTCTCCGGCGGCGCCGATCGCGCCGCGCGCCTGCGCGCCGAGGCCGCAACCCTCGCGTCCCACCTCGCCGACAACTGACACCGACCCGGCGCCAGGCGACTGGTGCGCTCGCGGCCCCGTTCGCCGACACCGCCGGTCGAGAGATGGGATGGTCGCTCAGCAGGGTCGCAGGGTCTCGATGTATCGCCGGGCGAACCAGCGCTGGATCATGCGGACGATCGGGGCGCCCAGGCGGGTGTACCAGGTGCCCGGGTTCGAGAAGGCGGCGATGATGCCGTGGACCGAGTCGTCGGCAGGGTCGTATTCGACGGCGAACAGTTCTTCGCCGCTCTCGGGGTGGCCGGGGAGGGTGCCATAGGCGAAACCGCGAAGGTTCGGGTCGTCGAGGACGTAGACGACTCGGCAGGGGGCGTTCACGCCGATCGGGCCGAGGGCGAGACGGACGGTGAGTTCGGTGCCCGGCTGTGCGGTCGGGGTGGTGGCGTGCTGAAAGATGCCGGTTCCGCGTTGCATGCGGTAGGCGAGGATCTGCTCGGCGGCGTGGTCGAAAAGCGCTCGGCCGGAACCGATTCGGAGGCGAAGCCGGAAGTGGTCGTAGCCCGCTGGGAACTCGCCCGCGGTCGCGCCGACGTCGGGGTAGGTGAAGGAAGCGGGCTGCTGGGGCATGGACCCATCATGACGCGGGTCCCGATCCGGTTCGGTCGCCGCCGCCCGATCCGGCTCCCGGACCCGGCGATTCCGAGGCGTGCGGGGTTCACGTCCTCCCCGTTCGCGAGTGGTTTCAGTCGGATCGGCGCGCGGTGGATCAGGCCCAGTGGGTCGAGGTACTCGCCGTCGCGGCGGGCACCCCAGTGCAGGCAGGGCGAACAGGGGGTGTGGCCGGTCTCCAGTACACCGATGACCGTGCCGCGGGAGAGCCTGCGCCCCACGGTGATCGAAGCGGTGACCGGTTCGTAGGTGGTGCGAAGCCCGCCCGCGTGATCGATGGACACAACCGGTTTCCCGGCCACCGTGCCCGCGAAGGCCACGACGCCTTCCCCTGCCGCAAGCACGGCTTGGCCACCGCTACCGGCCAGGTCCACACCGCGGTGCCCTGGCAGCCAGTCGTGATCGGGCTTGTCGAAAACCCGCACGACGGCGGGTCGCGGCGTGAGCGGCCACCCGAAGTCGCCGGTCGGCGCGGTCGAGCTGAGCGGGGCGGATGAGCCGGGCGCGGCGAGGACGGCGGCCGACAGACAGAACGCAACTGTCACACACAGCCCGGTCACCTCTCGCCTGCGCGACGTTGGCACGAGCGAAAGCGACTGGCTGGGACCAGGATCGGAACGATTCGACGGCATGCCATACAGCCTGCGCCCGCTGAATTCACTGCGGGAGAGCCTCTTCGGCGAGTGTGGACAACACGCCCAATTGTGAATAGCGCCAACCTCAGTCGCGATCCCGCACGTACTGAATCATCGGCCCCAGTACTCCCGGCACGCTGTCGAACGCTGTCATCCCGAGCCTCTCGACGACGGCCCGCGACGCCACATTGCCCACGTCGACCTCGGCAAGCACCCGATCCAGCCCCAGCACCTCGAACGCGTAGCCCAGCACCGCCGCGGCGGCCTCACTCGCCAGCCCTCGCCCCCACCGCGTGGGATCGAGGCTGTACACGACCTCGAGGTCAGGTCCACCGTCCAGTTCTCGCAGTCCGGCGGTCCCGAACAACGGCGCGCCGACGCCGTCCCGCACCACCCAGAGCCCGAAATTCGCGGCGGCGAAACTCTTCTCGGAATTGGTGATGACGTCGGTGACGTAGGCGTCGGAAAGGAACTCGCCGTCGAAGAGGAATTCACACACTTCCGGCATGCGCCACAGCGCCAGAAGTTCGTCGTGGTCGCTCGCGCGCACCGGTGTCAGCACGAGTCGCGAGGTCCGCAGCATTTACTCACGGTAGGCCGCTGACCTGCGGTTGCGCATCCGGTTTTCGGTCGTCCCCGGGCCCGATTTCGGTATGACGGCACTGCTGCGTAAACTGATTCAGCGGTTTGCGTTAACGCCGACCGACTTCGCGCGCCCACAGTGAGTGTCGCCGGCTGGTCCCCCTGACTTCTTCCAGAGGGTTCCGGTGGCCGTGGGCGCCAGGGCAGGGATCGCCGATTCCTGTGTCAACCAGCAACGAGAGGAAGTTACGGAGCCATGGCTGTCGTAACAATGAAGCAGCTGCTCGACAGCGGCGCGCACTTCGGTCACCAGACCCGCCGGTGGAACCCGAAGATGAAGCGGTTCATCTTCACCGACCGCAACGGCATCTACATCATCGATCTGCAGCAGACGCTGACCTACATCGACAAGGCCTACGAGTTCGTCAAGGAGACCGTTGCCCACGGCGGCACCGTCCTCTTCGTCGGCACCAAGAAGCAGGCCCAGGAGTCGATCGCTTCCGAGGCGACCCGCGTCGGCATGCCCTACGTGAACCAGCGCTGGCTGGGCGGCATGCTCACCAACTTCTCGACCGTCCACAAGCGCCTGCAGCGCCTGAAGGAGCTCGAGTCGATGGAGCAGACCGGCGGTTTCGAGGGTCGCACCAAGAAGGAAATCCTCATGCTGACGCGTGAGAAGAACAAGCTCGAGCGCACCCTGGGCGGCATCCGGGACATGGCCAAGGTTCCCTCGGCCATCTGGGTTGTCGACACCAACAAGGAGCACATCGCCGTCGGCGAGGCTCGCAAGCTGAACATCCCGGTCATCGCGATCCTGGACACCAACTGCGACCCCGACCTGGTCGACTACCCGATCCCGGGTAACGACGACGCGATCCGTTCGGCCGCGCTGCTGACCAAGGTCGTCGCTTCCGCCGTCGCCGAGGGTGTGCAGGCTCGTGCCTCGCGCGCCGGTGGCGACTCGAAGCCGGAGGCCGGCGCGGGCGAGCCCCTCGCCGAGTGGGAGCAGGAGCTGCTGTCGCAGGCCGCCCCGGCCGCCGACGCTGCTGCCGAGGCCCCCGTGGAGACCGCTGCCGAGGCGGAGCTGAAGGAAGAACCGGCCACCAAGACCCCGGCCGACTTCTGATCCACCGCCGCGAGGCATCTGTTCACCTTGCCGACCGCTCTCGTTCGATGACGGTCGGCAAGGTGTGACCACCACAGACTTTCACTCACACAGGGAGGCTCGCCCGAGATGGCGAACTACACCGCCGCCGATGTGAAGCGGCTCCGCGAGCTCACCGGCTCCGGCATGATGGACTGCAAGAAGGCGCTCGAGGAGAACGCGGGCGACTTCGACAAGGCTGTCGAGTTCCTGCGTATCAAGGGCGCCAAGGATGTCGGCAAGCGTGCTGAGCGCGCCACCGCCGAGGGCCTGGTCGTCGCGCAGGACGGCGTCCTGATCGAGATCAACTCCGAGACCGACTTCGTGGCCAAGAACCAGGAGTTCCAGGACGTCGCGAACGCCATCGTGGCCGCCGCCGCGAAGGCCCGCCCGGCCGACCTGGACGCCCTGAAGGCGGTCGAGGTCGACGGCAAGACCGCCGACCAGGTGCTGCAGGAGCTGGCCGCCAAGATCGGCGAGAAGCTCGAGCTGCGTCGCGTCGCCGTCTTCGACGGTCAGACCACCGTCTACCTGCACAAGCGTGCCACCGACCTGCCCCCCGCCGTGGGTGTCCTGGTCGAGTACACCGGCTCCGACGCCGATGCGGCCCGTGCCGCCGGCATGCAGGTCGCCGCTCTCAAGGCCAAGTACCTCACCCGCGAGGACGTCCCGGCCGAGCTCGTCGCCAAGGAGCGCGAGATCGCCGAGGCGACCGCCAAGGAAGAGGGCAAGCCGGAGGCCGCGCTGCCGAAGATCGTCGAAGGCCGCGTCAACGGTTACTACAAGGACGTCGTCCTCCTGGAGCAGGCTTCGGTCACCGACTCCAAGAAGACCGTCAAGGCCCTGCTGGACGACGCCGGTGTCGCGATCACCCGCTTCGCCCGCTTCGAGGTCGGCCAGGCGTAATCGCCTGAATGCTCGAAAAGGCCCCTCGCTCATCGGTTTCCGATCAGCGAGGGGCCTTTTTGCGCTGTCCGTGCGGCCGGATTCGGGACGGTCAGGAGCAATTTCCGTGGCAGGGGTCCGTCGAGGGCGGCCGGAGATTCCACTCGATCAATGAGATGAGCAGCGAGACGCCGTACAGGGGGATATCCACGAGGGCGCTTCCGGTGGGGACGGTCGTGGTGTCCGCACTGGAGACCGGCGCCGCGCTCGGAGTGTCGGCCGTGGCGGGCCCTGCCTCGACAATGAGGGCTGCCGTGAGGGCGACGGCTGCCAGTCCGATTCGGGCGGTTCGTTTTTCGCTCACGACGCACATCCCGGGGCGACATACCACTCGCCGGTGATCAAGCTGAGCACCAGTGCGGCCGCGCCGGCCAGCGGGGTGTTCACGTGGGTGCCGTCCAGGCCCTGGCAGGGCACGTAGTCGAGGGCGGTCAGGATCGAGCGCGCGAACGGGTCCAGCGCGTGGCCGCTGCCGCTGGCCGAACCCGAGAACGATCCGCCGCCTCCGGTGCCGGTGGTGCCGTTCTCCCGCTGACCGCTGCCGGTCGCGAGGCCGGCGATGTCGGACGGACTCGAGGAGATGGGCGTCAGCGGGATGTCGGCCATGGCGGGGCCGGTCGCGGCGGCCGCGCCCATCGCGAGCGCGGCGAGTCCGGCTCGAATCGTGCGGTTCTTGGTGTTCACGGGCCGAAAGATATGCGAAATACCGTTGTTTGAAAGATGATCGAGCGCCCCCGGTTTCCGGGGCGCTACTTCCCGGGGGCATAGCTCCGCGATAGCTGAGCTGGTTGCCGGGGGAAGTCTCGCGCGCCCACAATGTCACCAATAGATGGGCCGTAACGAGGGTCGCCTCACGCTCGTCACCCGTCGTGAGGCAGGATGGACGGAGCTTTGTTGCCGTCCCGTGCAATTCGTCGGCCGGGATGGTCTTTTCATGTGCCTGTGCACGCTCGAACGTCTGGACAAGGAGACCGATGACGGACCCGGATACCGCCCCCGATCGCAAGGGCTATCGCCGAGTGCTCCTCAAGCTGGGTGGCGAGATGTTCGGCGGTGGCCGTGTCGGTCTCGACCCGGATGTGGTGCAGGCGGTCGCGGAGCAGATCGCGGAGGTCGTCGAGGACGGCGTCCAGGTGGCCGTGGTGATCGGCGGCGGTAACTTCTTCCGTGGCGCCGAGCTCGAGGAGCGCGGCATGGAGCGGGCCCGCTCGGACTACATGGGCATGCTCGGCACCGTGATGAATTCCCTTGCGCTGCAGGATTTCTTGCAGAAGCAGGGCATTGATACCCGCGTGCAGACCGCCATCACCATGGGTCAGGTCGCGGAACCGTACCTGCCGCTGCGCGCCAAGCGGCATCTGGAGAAGGGCCGCGTCGTCATCTTCGGCGCGGGCATGGGCATGCCGTACTTCTCCACCGATACCACCGCGGCGCAGCGGGCCCTGGAGATCGGCGCGGAAGTGGTGCTCATGGCCAAGGCCGTCGACGGCGTCTACAGCGCTGACCCGCGTGAGGACCCCGACGCCACCCTGTACACCCAGATCACCCACAAGGAAGCGCTGGAGCGTGGCCTCAAGGTCGCCGATGCCACCGCTTTCAGCCTGTGTATGGACAACCAGATGCCGATGCTGGTGTTCAATTTGTTGACCAAGGGAAATATCGCCCGCGCCGTCGCCGGTGAGAAGATCGGCACCCTGGTCCGGTCGTGACCGACGACAAGAACCATGACGCAGTGGAGGAAACGCCGTGATTGAAGAAGCGCTCTTCGACGCCGAGGAAAAGTTCGAGAAGGCCGTCTCGGTGGTGAAGGACGACCTGGCCTCGATCCGGACCGGTCGCGCGAATCCTGGCATGTTCGCGCGCATCGTGGTCGAGTACTACGGCTCGATGACGCCGATCACCCAGATCTCCTCGATCACCGTGCCCGAGCCGCGCATGGTGGTGATCAAGCCTTACGAGCAGGCGCAGATGCAGCCGATCGAGACCGCGATCCGCAATTCGGATCTCGGGGTGAACCCCACCAACAACGGTGACATCATCCGGGTCTCGATCCCGCAGCTCACCGAGGAGCGGCGCCGGGAAATGGTCAAGCTGGCCAAGTCCAAGGGCGAGGACGCCAAGATCTCGATCCGCAACGTGCGCCGCAAGGCCATGGAAGAGCTGGGCCGCATCCAGAAGGACGGCGAGGCCGGCGAGGACGAGGTCGGTCGCGCCGAGAAGGAACTCGACAAGACCACCCAGAAGTATGTCGCGCAGATCGACGAGCTGGTGAAGCACAAAGAGGGCGAACTGCTCGAGGTCTAGGACGGCCGAGCTTCGGCCGGGGGTAGGGACGAACGGACGACAAGTGAGCGACGGGACAATCGTGGCCGAAGAGATTGCCGCCACCGGCGAGCTTCCGGAGGAAGCCGCACCGCCGACCGAAACGACGGGCACGACTTCGGCCGTGCCGGAGCATGCCAGTGGGTCGGGTAGTGACGCGGCGGCCACATCGGAGGGCACGCCGAGCGCGCCCGCGTCGAAGGCGGGCCGCAATCTGCCGGCGGCGCTGGCGGTCGGATTCGGGCTGGGGTTGTCCCTCATCGCGATCCTGCTGTGGGCGCCCAAGGTGCTCGTCGGTGTGATCGCGGTGGCGGTAGCGGTGGCCACCTGGGAGGTGACCAAGCGGCTGCGTGAGGCCGATGTGCTGGTGCCGCGCATCCCGCTGCTGATCGGCGGGCAGGCGGTGGTCTGGCTGGCCTGGCCGATCGGGCCGCAGGGCGTGCTGGGCGCGTTCGGTGCGACGGCGCTGACGTTGATGGTGTGGCGGCTGTTCGACCACGGTTTGCGCGCCACTCCGCGAAACTACTTGCGCGACACCGCGATCTCGGTGTTCACGCTCACCTGGATTCCGCTGCTGGCGTCGTTCGCGGTGCTCATGCTGTCCGAGGACAAGGGCAACCTGCGGGTGCTGTCCTTCATGATCCTGGTGGTCTGCTCCGACGTGGGCGGCTACGTGGCGGGCGTGCTGTTCGGCAAGCACCCGATGGTGCCGCACATCAGCCCGAAGAAGTCCTGGGAGGGCTTCGTCGGTTCGCTGGTGTTCTGCGTGATCGGCGGTCTGCTCACGGTGACGCTGCTGCTGCAGGCGAATTCGATGATCGGCGTGCTGCTGGGCGTCGGGCTGGTGCTCGTGGCCACCAGCGGCGACCTGATCGAATCGCAGGTCAAGCGGGAGCTGGGGATCAAGGACATGGGGACGCTGCTGCCCGGGCACGGCGGCATCATGGATCGCCTGGACTCCATGCTGCCGTCGGCCTTCGTGGCGTGGCTGGTGCTGACCGCCCTGCTGTAGTTATCCGGCCTTCTTGGCCGCGCGGCGCAGTTGCAGGAGGCGGTAGCCGCCGATCAGCGACGTGAACAGCGCGCCCGCGATGACCGACAACAGCACCAGCACGCCGATGGGCAGGTTCCAGTCCCAGGCGAAGACGTTGACCCTGACCTGCTCCAGGTTCTGCAGGATGAAGACCAGCACCGCGACGCCCAGCAGCGCGGCGATGACCAGACCGGCCCACGCGTAACCGGCGCGGGTCCTGGGCACACCTTTGTGCTTCGATTTGCCCTGGCTCGGGGTCGGGTCCGCCCCGGAGTCTGGCGCGGCTGTTGTCATAGCCAAATGGTATGTGACGAGCGCATCGCACCCCGCGGCTCCGAACGCGTGTTTCGGATGGAACACTGGAAGGGTTATGACTACCCCTTTGCCCCTCGTTTTCGATGCCCCTCGCCGCGGCATGCCGCCCCGGCATCTCGCCGACCTCGATTCGCAGGAGCGCAAGGCGGTGGTCGAGGAACTCGGCCTGCCCAAATTCCGCGCCGACCAGATCGCGCGGCAGTACTACGGCCGCCTGGTCGCCGACCCCGAGCAGATGACCGACCTGCCCGAGGCGATGCGCGCCAAGGTCGCCGAGGCCCTGTTCCCGCGGCTGCTCACCGAGATCCGGCACATCGAATGTGACGACGGCACCACCCGCAAGTCCCTGTGGCGGGCCAATGACGGCACCCTGCTCGAATCGGTGCTCATGCGCTACACCGACCGCAACACCCTGTGCATCTCGTCGCAGGCCGGGTGCGGCATGGCCTGCCCGTTCTGCGCCACCGGCCAGGGCGGCCTGAACCGCAACCTGTCCACCGCCGAGATCGTCGACCAGGTTCGTGCCGCCGCGGCCGCCCTGCGCGACGGCGAGGTCGCCGGTGGTCCGGGTCGGCTGTCCAACATCGTGTTCATGGGCATGGGTGAGCCGCTCGCCAACTACAAGCGGGTGGTGAACGCGGTCCGCCGCATCACGTCGCCGGCCCCGGAGGGTTTCGGTATCTCGCAGCGGTCGGTGACGGTGTCCACCGTCGGTCTCGCTCCCGCCATCCGCAAGCTCGCCGACGAGGACATGTCGGTGCGACTCGCTGTCTCCCTGCACACTCCCGACGACGAGCTGCGAGACACCTTGGTGCCGGTCAACAATCGCTGGCCGGTCGCCGAAGTCCTCGACGCCGCACGCTATTACGCGGACAAGTCGGGTCGCCGGGTGTCGATCGAGTACGCCTTGATCCGCGACATCAACGATCAGGGCTGGCGTGCCGACATGCTCGGCAAGAAGCTGCACAAGGCGCTCGGTCCGCTGGTCCACGTCAACCTGATCCCGCTCAACCCGACACCGGGCAGCAAGTGGGACGCCAGCCCGAAGCCGGTCCAGGACGAGTTCGTCCGCCGTGTCCAGGCCCAGGGCGTCACCTGCACCGTCCGCGACACGCGCGGCCAGGAGATCGCCGCCGCCTGCGGCCAGCTCGCCGCGGAAGGCTGACCACGCCGTCGAGTCCCAGCGGATATCCGGCCAAGTCGGGTATCCCGCATGACTTTCCATGCCAGCGAACAGCTGGTTACGACCCAGACGGCCAGGTCACCGGGTAATATCACCCCGCTGGATAGGCTCAGCGTTTTGTTGCAGCACCTTTCGATGCAGATCGATCTCACCGCAGATTGGGAGCGTTGATGGCACTTTCCGAACTATTTTGGCCCGGTCGACTTCGATCGGCCGGGGCGCGCTGATGGCCATCACCGATGTGGCGGCCTACACCCACCTGACATCCGACGATGTTCGCGAGTTCGGAGACCGGCTCGAGGAGATCCGGCGATCGGTGGAGCAAGACCTCGGTGACCGCGACGCCCGGTACATCAGGAACCTGATCAGGGTCCAGCGGACGTTCGAGGTCGGCGCGCGGCTGGTGCTCCTCGACTCCGGCAGACGGAGCAGTTGGTGGCTCGGCACCGGACTTTTGTTCTTGTCCAAGGTGATCGAGAACATGGAAATCGGACACAATGTCCTGCACGGCCAGTGGGACTGGATGAATGACCCCGAGATACATTCGTCGGTCTGGGAATGGGATCACCCGATGCCGGCGGCGCACTGGAAGAAGGCGCACAACTACCAGCATCATGTTTTCGCCAATGTGATCGGGATGGATCCCGACGAAGGGTACGGGCTGCTGCGCGTCACTCGCGATCGACGTTGGCGCCCCTACCATCTGGGCAACGCTGTCTACGTCCTGCCGGTCTCGATGCTCTACGAGTTCGGGATGTGCATCTATCACCTGGAGATCCCGAAGGTCGTAGCGGGACGCAAGGATCCGCAGGAGCTCCGGGGGGCCGGCGCCGAGATTCTCCGCAAGGCGAGCAAACAGGTCTTCAAGGACTACGTCGCCTTCCCCGCATTGTCGATGCGGAACTGGAAATCGACCGTTCGCGCCAATCTGACCGCCAACGTCGCGAAGAACATGTGGGAGCAGATCGTCACCTTCTGCGGCCATTTTCCCGACGGCGCCGAGAAATTCACCCGACGTGATCTGGCCACCGAAACCCGCGGTGAGTGGTATCTCCGGCAGTTCCTCGGAAGCGCGAACTTCCCGGCCGGTCCGGTCGGGAGAATCTTGACCGGGTCATTGGGATACCAGATCGAACACCACTTGTTCCCGGACCTGCCGAGCAACCGTCTGCCGGATGTCGCCCCGCAAGTCCGGGACCTCGCCGAACAGTACGGGCTGCCTTACACCTGCCGAAGTATCGTCGTGCAGTATCTGCTCACTCTGCGCACCATCGTGAAACTGTCCTTGCCGGACCGATTTCTCCGGCTCGATGCCGACAGCGCACCCGAAACCACGTCGGAATTTGCTTCGGAGCGGAGGGCGCACGCGAGTTCCGGTCGCCGGTGAACTCGGCTCTCGCGCCGGCCGGGAGCAGTACCGGCACGGGGTGCCTACACTCGACCGGTGGATCTGCACATGCGACACCTGCGCTACTTCGTGGCGGTAGCCGAGGAGCTGAACTTCACCCGCGCGGCGCAGCGGATGCATGTGGCCCAGCAAGCCTTGAGCGCACAGATCAAGCAGCTCGAGCAGATGGTCGGGGTGACCTTGTTCGTGCGCAGCACGCGCAATGTGGAGCTGACGGCCGCCGGGGCCGCGTTCTTGACGGATGCGAGGGCGCTGCTGGCGGCCTCGGACACCGCGGTGGAACGGGCGCGTGCGATTCAGAGCAGTGAGCGGGAACGACTGGCGGTGGGCTTCCTGGAGGGCGCGGCGCTGACGCTCACCGATCCCATCCTGTCCGCGTTCCGGCAGCGCCATCCGGGAGTGCGACTGGACCTGCGGCAGTTCGCCTACGACGATCCCTCGGCCGGGCTGGCCGACGGCCAGGTGGACGTGGCGTTCGTCCGCTTGCCGATCTCGACGCCCGATCTCGACTTCGCACCCCTCTTCAGTGAACCGGTGGTGATCGCGCTGCCTCGGTCGCATCGGCTGGCGGCGGCACCGGTGGTGGCGGCGCGCGAGCTGCTGGCCGAACCCCTGCTGGGGTCGGCGTGTGCCGACCGGACCTGGAATGCGTTCTGGGAGCTCGATTCTCATCGGGGTGGGCGGCCCGCGCCGGTGGTGTCCCGATCCACCACCCTGCTCGAGGAAATGCACAAGGTGATGACCGGACTCGGGATCGTGGTCACCGTCGCGGCGTGCCGATGGCTGACCTTCCCCGGCGTGGCGTTGGTGCCGATCGCCGACGCGGCGCCGAGCCGGGTCGCGGTGGGCTGGCGGCGCGACCGGGCGTCGGAGCTGGTCCGCTCGTTCGCGGAGATCGCCCGGACGGTGCGCGACGATCACCCGGACCTGGTGCGGGCGGTGGCCGAACCCGACTTCGGCGACCCGACGCCGCCGGTGTCGTTGCGGTGAGGATTCACAGCCGCGTTTTGTCGATTGCCCGGATTCGGATGTTTCCCCGCGGCGAACGGCGGTCCTAGCGTTTGCCGCATGAGTCGATCCATGTGGCGGAACTTCGCGGGTGACCAACAGTGTCACCCGCGTGCGGTCGAGCGCCCGGCCGACGCGGCCGAGCTGGCCGGCGCGCTCGAACGCGCCGACCGCCGCGGCGATGTCGTGCGGGTCGCGGGGTCCGGGCATTCGTTCAATGACGCGGTGCTCACCGACGGCACGCTGATCACCCTGGAGGGCATGAACCGGGTCCTCGACATCGACCGCTCCTCCGGTCTGGTGCGCTGCGAGGCCGGGATCTCGTTGGGCGCGCTGAGCGCCGAGATGTGGGAGCAGGGACTGGCTTTCGCCAACCTCGGCGACATCGATGTGCAGTCCGTCGCGGGCGCCACCGCCACCGGCACCCACGGCGCCGGCGTCGGCCTGCCGAATCTGTCGGCGAGCCTGCGATCGATCGAATTGATGCTGGCCGACGGCACGCGTATGGAGGTGGACGCCGACACCGACCCGGAGGCCTACCGCGCCGCGCGGGTGAGCCTGGGCGCGCTCGGCGTGGTCAGCGCCGTGACCCTGCAAGCGGTGCCGGCGTTCACGCTGTCGGGTGTGGATACCGTGGCGCCGCGCGTGGAGGTGCTGGAGCGACTCGACGAATTGGCCGACGGCAATGATCATTTCGGCTTCTTCGCCTTCGCACACAGTCCGCTGGCGATGACCAAGACCTGGAATCGGACGCCGGAAGCACCACGGCCGCTGTCGAAATCGGCCGAATGGTTCCACGACGAACTGCTCACCAACTACGCCTTCTGGGGTGTGTGCCGACTCGGACGGGCACGTCCGCAGTGGATTCCGGCCTTGAATCGGTGGTGTACCAAGCTTTCCGGCAGTACCCGTCGCGTCGATCGCTCCTACCGGATCTTCGCGACACCACGCCGGGTGCCGATCACCGAGATGGAATACGCCATCCCGCGCGAGCATGCCGCCGACGCGGTGCGGCAGGTCCTGGCACTGGCCGAACAGCCGCGCTTCGATGTCCCGGTGCCGATCGAGGTGCGCTTCGTCGCACCCGACGATGCCTTCCTCAGCCCGGCCGGGAACCGCGCCAGCTGCTACATCGCGGTGCACCAGTTCGAGAAGATGGCGTGGGAGCCCTATTTCGGTGCCGTGGAACAGATCATGCGCGGCTTCGGCGGCCGCCCGCATTGGGGCAAACGGCATTTCCGGACCGCCGTCGACCTGGCGCCGGAGTACTCGGACTGGGACCGGTTCGCCGCAGTGCGTGACCGCCTGGACCCGGGCCGGCGCTTCACCAACGCCTACGTCGCACGCGTGCTGGGGGAGTGACGTGCCGCTGCTGCATGATCGTTACCCGGAGCTGCGCGATACCCTGCCGCACCTGTCGCTTGGAGCCGCGCCGACACCACTGCGCCGACTGCCGGCGTTCCCGGGCGCCGAGACCGAGATCTGGATCAAGGACGAAGGCGTCTTCGGCGACGGCGGCTGGGGTGGCAACAAGGTTCGAAAACTGGAGTGGCTGCTGCCCGATGTCGTGCGCCGGGGCCGGCGAACGATCCTCACCGTCGGCGGGCTGGGCACCAACTGGGGGCTGGCCGCCGCGCTGTATGCGGGTGAGCACGGGCTGGCCACCGTCCTGGCCCTGGTCGACCAGCCGGTCGACGAGCATGTGCGAGCCCAATTGGACCGTCTCCGGAATTCGGGCGCCACGGTGTATTTCACTCATACGGTGGCACGCACCGCACTGAGCGTCCCGGGTTTGCTGGTGCGTCACCGTACCGGGTGGACGCCACCGTATCTGTTGCCCGCAGGGGGCTCGTCGCCGGTTGGGGTGCTCGGCTACGTCGAGGTCGGATTGGAACTCGCGGCCCAGGTCGAGGCCGGGATCATGCCCGAACCCACACATATCGTCACCGCCGTCGGCTCCGGCGGCACCGCCGCCGGGCTCGCGCTGGGGCTCGCGCTGGCCGGGCTGCGCACCTGCGTGGTGGGCGTGGTGGTCAATGACAAACTACGGCTCGACCAGCGCGGCCTGCTGCGTGCGGCCCGGCGCGCCGAAGGGCTGCTGCGTGCCCGCGGCGCGCGTCTGCCGGATCCGGTTCTCAGCGCGGACCGACTGCTGCTGGTCCGCGATCAGCTCGGCCCCGGCTATGGTCATTCGACCGAATCTGGCCGGGCCGCAAGGACATTGGCCCTGGAGTACGCCGATCTCGAGCTGGAGCCCGTCTACACCGCCAAGGCCATGGCCGCGGTCCTGGACCTCGACCGGCGGCGGGTATTCGGCGGCGGGCCGATCGTCTATCTGCACACCGACGGCCCGCGGTGAGATCCGGCACGTGTTCGACCCGGTCCAGGGTGCCACCCGCATCGTCCGCGACACGCGCGGCCGGGTGCTGGTGGTTAGCCGGACCTCGTCGATTTGGGCCGCGCGGTAGCTGATCTTCCTACACTTGCATGATGGCGGATGCCTGCCGGGCATCCGATCGGCCGAGGGAGTGCACCGATGCCCATCTTGCAGTCCACGACGACCACCGTTGCTTCTTTCGCCATCGTGATCGACGGCCACGAAATCGCTTCGTTCTCGGATTTGGGCGGCATCGTGTCGGAGATCGAACCGGTGGCCTACCTCGAGGGCGGTGGCGGCGGTCCGATCCAACTGCCGGGGAAGGTCAAGCCGCCCCAGGTCGTGTTGCGCAAGGGCCGGACCGGCGGCGCGGAACTGTGGGCGTGGCACGAGTCGGCGCGCATGGGCCAGATGGCGGTGGCGCGCCGCAGTTGCACGCTGGCGATGTACGACGACCGGGGGAACCGGGTGGCGAGCTACGAGCTCGAGCACGCGTGGCCGTCGAAGATCGAGGTGTCCGCGGTGCGGTCCGGTCCGAGTGAAGTCCTGTACGACAGTGTCACGCTGGTGTGTGAGAACCTGCAGCGCATCACCGTCTGACGCCGTCGAGGGTGGCGCACGCCACGGTCTCGACTTCGCCGATTCCCTTCGCCGCCAAGACTGTTGACCTAGCGTTTGCTTCATGCTGCAACAACCGCTCGTCGGACACGTCAACGAAGCCGATATCCCCTGGGTGTGGGCCGGCGACGTGGGCCTGCAACTGCTTCGCGTCTCCCCGTCCGGTTTCGTGCTGCGCAACCGTTTCAAGGCCGGCTTCAGCCTGCCCACGCACAAGCACACCGGCGCGGTGAACGCCTACACCTTCTCCGGCGACTGGTACTACGCCGAGCAGGGCATCCACTACACCGCGGGCACCTTCATCCACGAGCCCGCCGGCTCCACCCACACCCTCACCGTCGCCGAGGATTCCGACGTCCTGTTCATCGTCGAGGGCGCGTTCATCGACCTCGACGCCGATGGCAATGTCACCGGCGTCGTCGACTCGAAGACCATCCAGGACGCTTACTTCGCCCTGTGCGACGTCGCCGGCGTCGAACGCCCCACCGGCATCCTCGAATAGCGGTCGCGGGTCAGAGGGTGGCGACCATCTTCTGAGCCGTGGCGGCGTGGCCGTACTGGTTCGGATGGAATTGGGCGCCTTCGCCGTTGTCGACCGAGGTGCCGTTGACCCAGCGGTCCGGGACGGCCTCGCAGACGTCGTGGCCGTCGTAGAGCTCGTAGGTGCTGAAGTAGGTGGTGCCGGGCTGGGAACGCAGCATCGTGTTGAGGCCGCCGACCACGGATTCGCGGATCCAATCGACGTCGCCGGTCAGGACCGGCTGGCGGCCCGCGCACAGGGATGCGTTGTCGGGCAGGATCTTCGGATACCCGACCAGCACGATGCGCGCCTGCGGAGCCTGGGTCCGGATGGCGGCCAGCAGCTGGGCGAGTTTGGCGGCGGTCATCGACAGCCGTCCCGGCATCTCCGCGCCGTACTTGTTCTTGCAGCCCGCCACCACTTCGGCGACCGCGCCCGCGCTGCCGCTGGCGCTGCCCGTCGCGAGACTGCCGGTGCCGCTGCCGGTTCCGAGGGTGCCCGCGAGCACGCAGTCCTTCACCAGCTGACCGAACCCGATGTCGTTGCCGCCGACGCCCAGGGTGACCAGGGTGGTGTCGGCGGTGACGGCCGGCAGCTGGCTGCTGGTCACCGTGTCGATGGTCGCGCCCCCACAGGTGACGTCGGTGAGGGCGTAGCCGCGCTGCGCCGCGAACAGGTGCGCGTAATTACGATCCGAGCGCGAGCACGGCTTGTCGAGAATGTTGGAGATCCCGACACCCGCCGCGTACGAATCACCCAGCGCCACATACTTTCCGCTGTCGGCGGCGGCCGGAGTGATGCTGGTCAGGGTGCCGGCGGCGATGATCGCGACCGCGGACAGGCAGTGCTTCAGTTTCACGAATGTTCCTGGTGACGGAGCTGGAGTAGATCGCCGCCGACCCTAGAAGATGACCTACCGTCCAGTAGGTCAGTTTGCGGGATCGTTATCAAGCAGGGTCGCGATGCGGGCGCGGTCTTCGGCGGTGGCGGGAAGGTGGACGACCATGAGCAGGTCGGGGTTCTCGACCAGGCGCAGCTGGTAGACGTCCAAGCTCACGGGGCCGGCGGCGGGGTGGTCGAGGGTGATGGTGCTGGCGCGGAAGTCCTGGACGGGGTAGTCCTGCCACCAGGTGCGGAATTCGGGGCTGGCCTCGGTGAGGGCGGCGACGATGGCGTTCAGGTGGGGGTCGTCGGGTGTGCGACCGACCAGTGCGCGGAACTGGCCGAGGATGGAGCGGGCGGCGGGCTCCCAGCGCGGCATCATGGCGCGGGTGCGTTCGTCGGTGAACATCCACCACAGCAGGTTGCGGCGGTCCGCGGGGAGCTCGGCGGGGTCGACGCGGATGCGGGCGAAGGCGGCGTTCCAGACCACGAAATCCAGGCAGCCGTCGTGGACCACCGCCAGATCCGGCATCAGCGCGTCGACCAGGCGTTGCAGGCGGGAATCATCAGTGTCCTCGTGCTCCGACAGATTCGGCAGTCCCGACAGCGCGCGCAGGTGACGGTGCTCGGCGGGGGACAGTCGCAGCGCCCGGGCCAGGGCGTCGACCACCTGCGGGCTGGCCGCGATCTTGCGGGCCTGTTCGAGCCAGGTGTACCAGGTCAGGCTGACGCCGGCCAGCTCGGCGACCTCCTCGCGGCGCAGGCCCGGTGTCCGTCGCCGGCCGGGCTCCAGATCCTCGAACAGCCCCACGTCCTTCGGCGTCAGCCGGGCGCGATGCGCCTTGAGGAAAGCAGCCAGTTCGGCGCGCTGATTGTCAGTCATCGAATCCTCCGATGACTAGCAGTATCGGTACCAGGACCAGAATTCGGCGCGCCCCCAAAGTTATGGACATCAGGTGATCGACACGGACCACCGCACACGGGGAGAACGACATGACGAACAACAAGGGCCCGGTACTGGTCATCGGCGCGACCGGACAGCAGGGCCGGGCCACCGCACAACAGCTGCTCGAACGGGGCTGGGAAGTCCACGCTTTCGTGCGCAACCTGGAATCGCCGGCCGCGATCGCGCTGCGCGCCGAGGGCGCGAACCTGATCCAGGGCGACCTCGACGACACCGACTCGATCCGGGCGGCGATGGACGGCGCGCACGGCGTCTTCATGATGCTCACCATGATGGAAGGCATCCACATCACCGCCGAAGGCATTGCCGCGGAACAGCGCCGGGGCAAAGCGGTCGCCGACCTCGCCAAGGAGCTGGGTGTCGCGCACTTCGTGTACAGCTCGCTGCGCGGCGCCGGTCAGAACACGGGCGTCGACTACTACGCGGCGAAAGAGGCGATCGAGGCGTACATCAGCGAGCTCGAACTGCCCGCCACGGTGCTGCGGCCCACCTTCTTCATGGACAACCTCAACGGATTCAACCGGCCGGTACCCGACGAGAACGGCGGGCTGGTCGTGAATCTCGCTGTGCGGAGCGAGATTCCGGTGTCGCTGATCTCGACCCACGACATCGGCGCCTTCGCCGCCATCGCCTTCGACCGGCCCGAACAGTTCATCGGCCGGATCGTGCCGCTCGCCGGGGACTACCTGACCCCGCCGCAGATCGCCGAGGTCATCGGACAGCACACGGGACTGCCCGCGCGCAGCAATGTGGTTCCGCTGGAACAGGTCCGGGCGTTCGACCCGCACGTCGGGCAGATGTTCACGCACTTCAACGAGAGCCCGGACGGTCCGCTCGACCTGGCGGCGCTGCGCGCCGAATACCCGGGTCTGCAGGATCTGGGGGCGTGGCTGCGCTCGATCGATTGGAAGCCGTGACAGTGCGGGATCACTCGGCCGGAGCGGTCGGCGGGCCGGTGAGATCCGGCCCGCGCGGGTGGCCGGTCGCGCGGTAACGGCCCAGGGCGGCGCGAAGCATCTGCTTCGTGTCGCCCGTTCGGCGTGTGTGGGTAGTCGCTCGTGGTGCCGGGTCGTGGCGCACGCCGGACCTTCCCTGTCGGCGATTCGAATGGGCTGACTCTCTCCGGATCTGCTTGGGCTGCACTGTGACTCGGGCGGATCTGCCCGGCGGCGGGCGCTCGTTGTGTCGGGGCGATCGATCGCGGGGTGCGAAGTTTTCGAACGGCCGCGGTGTGCCGTGCCGCGGGGTCAGCCTTGACGCATGAGCACACAACGAAGCCGAATGGACTCGGCGGCACAGCCGTTGAAGCGGGCGGCAGCGGCGGCCCGGCTGGAAATCGCGGTGGCGGACCTTCCGGAGCTCGGCGCCGGCTGGACGGTCGGGGAGGTGTGGCGGCTGCGGCGGGAACGGCCCGACTGGCTGATCGAGGCACGGCGGCGGTTTCCCGGGCGCGGGCCCCGGGGGCGGGTCCGGACACGCGCCGGTTCGATTGGCCCCGCCGGCGGGCGGTGATCGGCTTATGCTCGGGTTTACTGGCACGCTCTGGGTATCGAGGTCGCTGTGGCGCATGTCGATCCGTTCTCAACGCGCCGCGATACCACCCTCGGGTACGCGGCGGAGCTGGAGGCTGCCGGGTTCGGGGAGGCGGTCGAGGTCGGTCGCGGCGGATTCGGCGTGGTCTACCGGTGTTTCCAGCCGTCCCTGGGGCGGACGGTGGCGATCAAGGTGCTGACCACGGACCTGGAATCGGACGGTCTGGAGCGGTTCGTCCGCGAGCAGCTGGCCATGGGCAAGCTGTCGGGGCATCCGAACATCGTGCCCGTGTTCGAGGTGGGGTCCACCGAGACCGGGCGGCCCTACATCGTGATGCCGTACCACTCGCACGGGTCCCTGGACGCCCGCATCCAGCAGCGCGGCCCGGTGGACTGGCCCGAGGTGCTGCACTTCGGGGTGCGGCTGTCCGGGGCGCTGGAGACCGCGCACCGGCGCGGGCTGCTGCATCGCGACGTGAAGCCGGGAAACATCCTGCTGACCGAGTACGGGGAACCGCAGCTGGCCGATTTCGGTATCGCGCGGGTGACGGGCGGGTTCGAGACCGCGGCGGGCACGATCACCGGATCGCCCGCCTACACCGCGCCCGAGGTGCTGCAGGGCCAGGCCCCGGACGCGACCGCCGACATCTACGGGCTGGCCGCCACCCTGTTCTGCGCGGCCACCGGGCACGCGGTGTTCGAACGGCGCAGCGGGGAGCAGCTGGTCGCACAATTCGTGCGGATCACCAAGCATCCGCTGCCGGACCTCACCGATGCGGGCCTGCCCGCCGACCTGACCGGCATCATCGAGTCCGCGATGGCGCGGGAACGCTCACAACGCCCGGCCTCCGCCCTCGAATTCGGCACGGCGCTGCGGGAGCTGCAGGAATCGCACGGGCTGCCGGTCGACGACATGCCGATCCCGATGCCCGCCGAGGAGTCCGCACCGGAGACCACGTCACGCACGCCGAGCCCGGCCACCCCGACCCCGGGCCGCCGCCGCGCCCGCAATACCGCGGCCACGCCCCCGGTCCCCGCCACCCGCCTGCGTCCGCCCACCATCACCCGCGCCCTGGTGGAACGGCCCCGCCTGCTCGACGCACTGGGTGCGGGCAGCGACCGGCGGCTCGCGGTGATCCACGGCCCCACCGGTTTCGGCAAGACCACCCTGGCCGCGCAGTGGAGCGCGGTGCTGGCCGCGTCGGGCGCCTCGGTGGCCTGGCTGACCGTCGACAGCGACGACGACAACGTGGTGTGGTTCCTGTCGCACCTGATCGACGCCGTGCGCGCGGTCCGGCCCACCCTCGCGGGTGAACTGGGCGAGCTGCTCGAGGAGCACGGTGACGAGGCCACGCGGTTCGTGCTCACCTCGCTGATCAACGACATCGACCAACGCGATGAGCCGGTGACCGTGGTCATCGACGACTGGCATCGCGTCGCCGACCCGAAAACCCAGGCCGCGCTGCGGTTCCTGATCGAGGGCGCCAGCCCGGTGCTGCGCATCGTGGTGACCAGCCGCTACCAGACCGGCCTGCCGATGAGCTCCATGCGGGTCCGCGACGACCTGGTGGAAATCGACACCGCCGCACTGCGATTCACCCTCGACGAGGCGTATCAGCTGCTGGTCGGGCTGGGCGGGCTGGACCTGGATCGCGGCGACGTCGAGGACCTCACCGAATCCACCGGCGGCTGGGCGGCGGCCCTGCAGCTGGCCGCGCTGTCGCTGCGCGGCACTGACGATCCCGGACAGCTCATCGGCCGTCTCACCGGCCGCCACCACGCCATCGGCGAATTCCTCGCCGAGAACGTGCTGGAGACCCTCGAACCCGGGGTGCTCGACTTCATGGTCGCCACCTCGATCACCGAAAGAACCTGCGGCGAGCTGGCTTCCGCGCTCACCGGCGTCGCCGACGCGCAGGCCCTGCTGGAACACATCGAGCAGCAGGACCTGTTCCTGCGCCGCGTCGACGGCGGCCAGTGGTTCCGATACCACCAGCTGTTCCAGGACTTCCTGCGCCAGCGCCTGGAATACGACCGGCCCGAGCGGATCGACGAGCTGCACCACGCCGCCTCGCGCTGGTTCGCCGACCACCGGCACGTGAGCGAGGCGGTCGACCACGCGCTGCTGGCCGGGGACGAGCAGAGCGCCGTCGACATCGTGGAGCGCGACGGCATGTCACTGCTGGAGTACGGCCAGATGGCCAGCCTCATCGGCCTGGTCAACAAGCTGCCCCCGGCGGTCATCGAAACCCATCCGCGGCTGCAACTGGATCTGGCCTGGGCCAATATCCTGCTGCACCGGGCCCCGCAGGCCGAGCGCGCGCTGTTCCTGGCCGAATGCACGCTGGACAGTGGCGAGTTCGACGCCCGGACCTCGGCCCGGCTGCACGCCGAGGCGGGCGTGGTGCACGCCGTGGTGACCGTGCGCGCCGACGTGCTCAACGGCGTGGAGGATTGGCTCGCACCGTGTTTCGGCATGGCCGACGAGCTCTCGCCGTACGTGGTGGCCGTCGGGGCCAACTGCGCCAGCTTCGCCGCGGGCTACCGCTACGACTTCGACGAGGCCGTCCGCCTGCAGGAATGGTCCGCGCCCTACATGCGCCGGAACAAGGGCTTCTACAACAACATTCACGGACTGTGCTTCCTGGGCCTGGCCGCCGGCCTGCAATTGAACATCCCGCGCGCCGAGCGGTATTTCCGCAAGGCCCTGAAGATCGCGAAGCAGTTCGCGGGCAGCCACTCCTACGGTGCGCGGCTGGCCGGGTCGCTGCTGGGGGCACTGCTCTACGAACGCGGTGAGGTCGCCGAAGCCGAGCGGCTGCTCGACGAGGGCTACAAGCTCGACGCCGACGCCGGAGTGGTCGATTTCAAACTCGCCCGCTACGTGGTGGGCGCGCGGGTGAAGGCGCTGCGTGGTGACCGCGGCGCCGCCATCCGCCGTCTGAACGAGGGTGCGCGCGTGGCCGAGTCGATGTCGCTGCCCCGCCTGCGCGCCGAGATCGAGCACGAACGCGTCCGCCAGGGCCTGCCGCCGCACCCGGATTTCGGCCCGCTCCCGGTCCCGGATCACGCATCCCGCCGCCGGCCCACCGACCCCATCGACGAATTCACCGTTCTCTACGAGGAATTCACCGCGATCCGGCTGCTGCTCGCCGAATCCACCGCCGATTCCCGGGAACTGGCCCGCACCTGGGCCCAGGAATGGGTCGACGAGCTCGAAGCCGTCCGCCGCCCCCGCGAACTACTCGAGGCCCGCCGCCTGCTGGTCGCCTGCCTGGCCGCGACCGGCCGCACCACCGCGGCCGAATCCCTGCTGGCCACCATCACCGCCCAATGCGCCGAACTGGGCGTGCTCCGCTTCCTCCTGGACGGCGGCTCCCACGTCGTCGCCACCCTCGACGAGCTATCCGCCGACCAGGCCGACGGTAACTGGGACCCGTCCTGGCCCGAAGTCCCACCCGCGTTCCTCCGCGCCCTGGCCGAAGCCGATGCCGCCCAGCCCTTCTGATGCCCGACCGATCATCGGGTGGGGCGAGCCCCGGGGTGTCGTGTGCCCATCGGGCGTGATGGCTCGTGGGGCCCGCGGGTGTGGTGACCAATGGGCCAACGAAAGTGATGAGCCGCCGGCCCACGAGTAATGAGCCGCGGGCCTACGAGTGTGATGAGTCGCGGGCCCACGAGTGCGATGAGCCGCGGGCGTTCGAGCGTGGTGAGGAGGTCGGGGCGTGATGCGCCGCAGCGCGCGGGTGTGATCAGTCCCGCGGTTACTAACGGGACAAACCGGTCATCGGGTGTGACTAGAGTGAACGCGCTGGAAGTGGAGCTAGGCAGGGATTACGGGTGTGACTGAACCTCGACACGAGGCGCACGAGCGGGCGAGTTGGGCGGAGTTGTTCTTCGACCTGGTGCTGGTTTTCGCGGTGACGCAGGCCGCGCATGTGGCGGTGGCCGGGCAGAACTGGGGTGCCGTCGGGCAGACCGTGTTGTTGCTGGCGGTCATGTGGTGGTCGTGGGTGGGTACGACGTTGTCGGTGCACGGGGTGGAGGATTCCAACCGGCAGCGGATCTTCCTGTTCGCCTGTGGGCTGTGCATGTTCGTGATCGCGATCGCGGCACCGCACGCGTTCATCGGTCACACGCTGCCGCTGATGCTGGCGGGCGCGCATCTGGTGCTGCGACTGCTGCTGTGGGCCGAGATGCAACGCAAGCGCGCGTTCTCGCAGACGGGCGCCTTCACGAACTGGGTGAACCCGTTCACGGTCACCGTCGTCGCGGCGGTGATCCTGGTCGTCGCCGCGATCGCGCCCGCGGGCCAGGCGCGCAATGTGCTCTGGATCGTCGCGGTGTCCTTGGCTTTCGGCGGTCCGGCGCTGCTGGCGCGGCGGCTGGAGTCGGTGCAGTTCGGGGCGACGCATCTGCCCGAACGTTTCGCCACCTTCGTCATCATCGCGCTCGGCGAGACGGTGGCCTCGGTGGGATCCGAAGCGGCGGAAGCGCATCTGGGCGTGCTGTCCTGGGTCGCGGTGGTGCTGATCTTCGTGCTCGGTTGCGGTCTGTGGTGGCTGTACTTCGCCTACGGCTTCTCCGCGGTCGAGCATTCGCTGCGTACCAACCAGGTTCGCGGCGCGGTGGTGCGGGATGTGCTGAGCTACGGCCATGTTCTGCTGGTGATCGGTCTGGTGCTGGTGGCGGTGGGCGCGCGCACCATGGTCGAGCATCCGACCGGGACCGCGCACGGCGCCAACGGCTACCTGCTGCCGCTGGGCGCGACGCTGTACGTGTCGACGTTCCTGTTCACCCGCTGGCGCATGTTCGGCGCGGCCACCGTCGGCCGGTTCGTCGCCGCGGTGGTGCTGGCGATCCTCACGGTCGCGTCGCCGCTGCTGCCGGAGATCGCGACGCTGTCGGCGGTCACCGCGGTCCTGGTCGGATTGAATGCCTGGGAGTACTGGGTGGTTTCGACCGGACGGCCGCTGCTGCTGATGTCGCGGGCCGGGTCGCGTTAACCGACGGGCACGATGGTCGCGTCGATGGTCTGGATGAGACCGTCCCGGATGACGAAGGTTTCGGTGATGTCCACCGTCACCAGCCGCACCCCCGCGATCCCGGAGTCCAGCAGATACCGTGCGGTCACCACGTCGCCCGCCGTGCTGTATCGCAGGTTGTAGTAGCGCTGCACGAGCGAATACTGCATCCCGTGCTCGAGGTCATTGCTGAGCTGCGGCCCCGAGAACCCGGTCTGCAGCCCGGCCTCGACCCGTGTCGCGTTCGGCGCGAACCGCACTGCGGAGGCATCGTGACTGATCAGCGCGTCGATGTAGGCGCCGGCGAGGTGGACATTGGCAGTGTCGGCAGGCTCCGGTGTAGCGCCGGCGATTCCGGTCCCGAGCTCGAAGGCGGCCACCGCGGCCACCGCCAGCACTGCAACATGTGTCATTCTCATTCGCTGATGCTGGCTCGAGAGCCGATGCCGTGCAATCGTTTTCCGCCCATTCGACCGGCGGCCCCACGCTCCCGCGCGCGCCGTCGGTACCGTGACGGGCATGAATTCGCTGATGCACCGGATCCTGGATATCGCCCCGGTCTGGGTGTACCTCGTCGTCACGCTGCTGGTGTTCGCCGAGGATGCGATCTTCGTCGGGTTCGTCATCCCCGGCGAGACGGCCGCGGTGCTCGGCGGTGTGGCCGCCAGCCAGGGCCATGTGCAGCTGTGGCTGATGATCGTGCTCGTGGTGGCCGCCGCGATCCTAGGTGACAGTGTCGGCTACGAGGTAGGGAAAGTCGTCGGGCCGAAGCTGTTGCAGGCCTCGATCCTGGACCGGCACCGCGGCCGCCTCGACGGCGCGCAGGACTACCTGGCCCGCCGTGGCGGCTGGGCGGTGTTCCTGGGCCGGTTCACCGCCTTCTTCCGGGCCATGATGCCCGCCCTGGCCGGTACCTCCCGCATGCCCTACCGCCGGTTCCTGATCTTCAACGCGGTCGGTGGAATCGTCTGGGGCGCAATCTTCGTGGTGCTCGGCTTCGTCGCCGGGCAGTCCTACGAGGCCGTGGCCAAGACGGTCGGCCGGGATCTGGCGTTCGGCGCGGCGGCGGTCGTGGTGCTCGCCCTGATCGTGTGGAAGCTGCGCGAGCGCCGTCGCGAGCGTTCGTTCGAGGCCGAGTACGAGGCCTCCCACGCCAGCCCGATGACCCCCGAGACCGACTGATCGGCAGCCGAATCGGACGCACCGCTGCCTGTTCACCGGCCCGTCGCACATTCGTAAGCTCCTGACGATGTGATGACCTCGCCAATCCGACTGGGTGACAAGGTTTCTCGATGCTGAACCCATTCGGCGGACGGGGCATCACCTACGCCGACGACACCCCGCTCACCGTCGGCGGGCGCCGCGTCGGATACGGCGACGACGCCGCGAGCCAGCTGCGTTTCTCACTCGTACCGCGGCAACGAGAAGCCCGACACGTTCGTGCCGGAGAGCACCCTGTGGGGATCCGACGGCAAGGCGCAGGTGGAGGTGGCCGCCTGGTCGCGGGTGCGATTCAGCAGGTACTCGTTCATCCGCGTGGACGTCCGGCCCGGTGTGTTCGCCAGCGAGATGGACGTCGTCGCCGTCGACGAACGCGGCCGCGAATTCGACCGGGTGACCTACCGCCGGCTCATCACCCGGTAGCCGCCGCGGTCGCCGCCGCGGGGCGGCGCATACTTGGTGCCGTGGTTCAGATCCAAACGCCGCTGCACCTGAGCAGCGTGGTGAGCGCATGGCGGTGGGACACCTCGACGCTGCTGGTCACGGCGCTGCTGGGGGTCGCGTACCTGGCCTGCTTCCTGATCGGCCGCCGTCGCGGGGAACAGCTTCCGGTGAGCCGGGCGGTGTACTTCGGCGTCGCCGGGCTGGGGGTGTGGCTGTACTCGGGGATCGGGATGCCGGGGGTCTACTCCGACACCTTGTTCTGGGTGCGTGCGCTGCAGGTGCTGTTGCTGCTCTATGTGGTGCCGTTCGCGCTCGCGGTCGGTGCGCCGTTCACGGTGTTGCGTGCGGCGCTGGGCCCGGCGGGGCGGAAGCGCCTGGACGCCATGCTTTCCGGTGAGGTCGCCCGCCTGCTCACCCATCCGGCGACGGCCTCGGTGCTGATCTTGTTGCTGCCGTGGGTGTTGTTCCTCTCGCCGTGGTTCGAGGCGGTGTTGCGACACGGTGGGGTCGACGCGTTCACGCGAATCCTGGTGGTGGCCATCGGGTTCGTGTACTTCTACTCGCGTTTGCAGATCGATCCGGTGCCGCGGCATTTCACGCAGGGGTTGTCGCTGCTGATCACGGTGGGGGAGTCGCTCGCGGACGGCATTCTCGGGATCGTGCTGTGGCTGGGCCCGCTGGTGGCTGCCGGGTATTACGGTGCGCTGGGCCGTACTTGGGGTCCGGATGTGCGGCTGGATCAGACGATCGGCGCGGGCAATCTGTGGCTGCTGGGGGATCTGCTGGGTCTGATCTATTCGCTGGTCGTGATGCGTCGTTTCGCCGATGACGAGAAGCGCAAGGCCGGTGAGATGGATGCCGAGCTGGATGCGGTCGAGGAGGCCGAGCCGGAGTCGACCGGGCTGTGGTGGGAGAACGATCCGCAGTTGCGGGCGCGTTTCCGGCGCTGAGCGCGGAGTCGAATAGTGGTGTGGGTCACTGATTCTGGCACTGAGTGATGTCCGCTATTAAATGCAGCATTGATAGCTACTGCTCAGTAGATTCTTATTGGACGCCCGCCCAGGATGCTTGAACCTGCGTCCCTTCCGCTCTCCCGGGCCCACCCGGTGGAAGTTCCGCCCGCCAGAAAGCCAGAAGTCATGCAGTTCAGCAAAATTGCCGCCACCTCCGCGCTGGTCATCTCCGCCCTCGGCGTCACCGCCGGCGTCGCCTACGCCGAGCCCGCGCCCGCCCCGGCCCCCGTCCCGGTCCTGCCCTCGCTGATCGACGGCGTGAACCAGGGCATCGGCCAGGTTGCCCCCGCGATCCACTGGAACGCTCGGATCGAGGGCAACTCCATCGTCGTCGACACCGACAAGGGCTCGATGACCACCGACAACGGTCAGCTCCAGGTGCGCGACGACAACGGCATCGTCGTCGCCGCGGTCCCGCTGTCGTTCACCGTCGAGGATCTCGACTACCCGATCCAGGCGAGCGTCGAAGGTTTGCGCGCCACCCTGACCCCGAACACCGACCCCGCCGCCGCGCGCCCGACCAACCTGCCGCTACACGACGTGACCACTGCCAAGCAGCAGAGCTTCGATGACGCGGTCTCGGCCGCGGCCACCGAGTTCGGCCTGGCCACCGCCATCGGCACCCTGATCGGCACCGTCATCGGCGGCACCCTCGGCCTGCTGATCGGCGGCCTGGCCGGCGGCGGCGTGTTGTCGATCCCCGGCGCGCTCGCCGGTGCGGCCACCGGTATCACCCTGGGTGCGGCAGCGGGCCTGATCCTGGTCGGCGTGCCCGCCGCGATCATCGTCGGCATCATCTTCCTCAATCGCATCAACAACCCGGCCGAGCAGTAGCCGGTCATTCGCGAGAGCGGCCCGCGGCCACATCCCCTCCGAGGGGTGTGACGCGGGCCCTTATGCATTGCGGAAAGTTGCCTAGATCACCGAACACACGGTCGGCAAATACCGCATTTACGCAAAACATACGTTTCGGACCGCTTTCGCCACGATTTGGCAACAAATAGGCAACATTTGCTGGCTTATCTTGTCTCGGGTGCTCGATGAGGACCTCGCTCCCAAGAGGGAAGCGCCCAGTGAAGAAAGCGACGAAAAGTAATGCGTTTCAAGAAGTTTGCCGCCACCTCCGCCCTCGCCATCGCGGCCGTCGGCGTTTCCGCCGGCACCGCCTACGCTGCCCCCGCCGCGGCCCCCGAGGGCATCCACTGGGATACCAAGATCGAAGGCGCTTCCGTGGTCCTGAAGACCGACGCGGGCTCGTTGACCACCGAGAACGGCCAGTTCCAGGTGCGTGCGGCCGACGGCGGCGTGGTGACCTCGTTCCCGCTCAGCTACGTGGCCGGCGATGTGGCCCACCCGGTCGCCGCCGCGATCGACGGCAACACCGCGACGCTCACCCCGAACCTGGACCCGGCCGCCGCCTTCCCGGCCCCGGCGCTGCCGGCCCCCGCCCTGCATGACGTCGCCAGCCAGGCCGACCAGGACGCTGCCATGTCGGCCGCGGTCAACCAGTTCGGTCTGTCCACCTCGATGGGCACCCTGCTCGGCACCATCATCGGCGGCGTCGGTGGTTGCGCCATCGGCGCGGCGGGCGGCGCGCTGGCCGGCGTCGTGATCATGTCGGTGCCGACCGGCATCGCGGGCTGTGTCGCCGGTGCGGCCATCGGCATCCCGCTGGGTGCGGCCTCGGGTCTGGTGCTGACCGGTGTGCCCGCGGCCATCGCCGTCGGCATCGGCCTCTACAACCGCATGACCGCGCCGGACTCCACCCCGGCCAGCTAAGCGCCGGCCGCGGCCCGACCAGGACCACCTACGGTCGGGCCGCGCCGCGACCCGGGGCGTGCGGGTTGCGGCGCAACGCAATGCCTGTGCAGGAGGCATTGCGGGACAACAGAATTCGGGCCGGATCTCCTTGGGGGTGATCCGGCCCGAATTGTTTGTTTTCCGGGACCGCTAGCGCGGACGCCGCGACACGATGGAGTCGCGGATCAGGATGAACGCCAGCCCGGCCGCGAACAGGATCAGCGAGATGTAGCCGATATTGCCGCTACCCGACGAGCTGCCCTGCTGGTTCTCGAACAGCATCGCGAGCAGGATCACGACGACGACCCAGCCGGCGATGCGAGCGGTACGGCGGGACTCGCCGCTCCAGCCCCACGCGGCGGACGGAACCTCGGCGGTGTCGACCTTGGTGACGACCTCAGAGGGGTGCGCGGGTTCCAGTTCCGTGGCGGCCACTGTGGCTCCTTTACGGCTCGAATCGATTGCTGGCCAATATCGTGACATACGACCCAGCGTCGTAGCGACCAGGGGGCGGGGGACAATAGTCGCGTGTCCGACGTTGTGAGAGTTCTGCTGCTGGGCAGCACCGGTTCGATTGGTACGCAGGCACTGGAGGTGATCGCCGCCAACCCCGACCGCTTCGAAGTGGTGGGTCTCGCGGCGCGCGGTGGAAACACCGACCTGCTGGCCCGTCAGATCGCGGCGACCGGGACCACCAATGTGGCGATCGCCGACGAGGCCGCGGCCGCCGAACTCGGTGTGGCGCTGTCGGGTCCGGACGCGGCGACCGAACTGGTGCGGCGCACCGACGCGGACGTGGTGCTCAACGCGCTGGTCGGCTCGCTCGGCCTGGAACCGACGCTGGCCACCCTGGAGTCGGGGCGGCGACTGGCCCTGGCCAACAAGGAGTCTCTGGTGGCGGGCGGCTCGCTGGTGACGCGGGCGGCCAAGCCGGGACAGATCGTGCCGGTGGACTCCGAGCATTCGGCGCTGGCCCAGTGCCTGCGCGGCGGGCGCGCCGACGAGGTGGCCAAGCTGGTGTTGACCGCGTCGGGCGGGCCCTTCCGCGGCTGGACCACCGAGATGCTGGAATCGGTGAATCCGGCCGAGGCCAAGACGCATCCGACCTGGTCCATGGGTCCGATGAACACGCTCAACTCGGCGTCGCTGGTGAACAAGGGCCTCGAGCTGATCGAGACGCACCTGCTGTTCGGCATCGGCTACGACGACATCGACGTGACCGTGCACCCGCAGTCGATCGTGCACTCCATGGTCACCTTCAAGGACGGTTCGACCCTGGCCCAGGCCAGCCCGCCGGACATGAAGCTGCCCATCGCGCTGGCGCTGGGCTGGCCGGACCGGGTGCCGGGCGCGGCCGCCGCGTGCGACTTCTCCACCGCCTCCACCTGGACTTTCGAGCCCGTCGACAACGTGGTCTTCCCGGCCGTCGAACTGGCTCGGCAGGCGGGTAAGGCGGGCGGCTGCGTGACCGCGGTCTACAACGCCGCCAACGAGATCGCGGTGCAGGCCTTCCTCGACGGCCTCATCCGTTTCCCCGACATCGTGCGAACCGTTGCGCGCGTCGTGGAGTCCGCCGACCGCTGGGCCGCCGAACCCGGTAGCTTGGACGAGGTGCTCGCGGCCGATACGTGGGCGCGCGACACCGCTCGCACGATCGTGCGCGGCTGACTGCAGGAGAGGGCTCGTAACCGGATGGTCTACGCGATCGGCTTCGCACTGTTCGCCCTCGGGATCACGGCCTCGGTCGCCCTGCACGAATGCGGTCACATGTGGACCGCGCAAGCCACCGGCATGAAGGTGCGGCGCTACTTCATCGGTTTCGGGCCCAAGATCTTCTCGTGGCGGCGCGGTGAGACCGAATACGGTCTCAAGGCGCTGCCGCTGGGCGGTTTCTGCGATATCGCGGGCATGACCGCCCTCGACGAGCTCGAACCCGAGGATCTGGACCGGGCCATGTACCGGCAGGCCACCTGGAAGCGGCTGCTGGTCATGTCCGGCGGCATCCTGATGAACTTCCTCATCGGCTACATCCTGATCGTGATCCTGGCCGTGGGCTGGGGGCTGCCGCGTTTCGACCAGCCCGCGGAAACCCAGCTCGGCAAGCTCGGCTGCGTCTCCGACATGACCGCCGACCAGAAGCTGCTGGACTGCACCGGCACCGGGCCCGCGCAGTCGGCCGGCCTCCAGCAGGGCGACAAGGTCACCAAGGTCAACGATGTCCCGATCAAGACGTGGAAGGAATTCCGCGCCGAGACCGAGAAGCAGACCGGCCCCTTCACCTACACCTTCGAACGCGACGGCAAGACCATGACCGCCCCGGTCAACCCGCAGATGGCGGTCGTCTACCCGGAGAAGAACGGCACCCCCAAGACGGTCGCCAAGGTCGGCGTGGGCCAGGATTTCTACGGCCCGGTCCAGTACAACGTCCTGTCCGCGATCCCCGCCGCGGGCGCCTTCACCGGTCAGATCGCGGTCCGCACCGTCGAATCCCTGGCCCAGATGCCGTCCAAGGTCGTCGACCTCTGGCATGCCGTCACCGGCGGCACCCGCGATCCGGAAACCCCGGTCTCCGTCTACGGCGCCTCCAAGATCGGCGGCGAAACCGCCGAACACGGCCTCTGGTCGATGTTCATCCTGACCCTGGCCTCGCTGAACTTCTTCCTCGGCGCCTTCAACCTGCTCCCGCTGCTGCCCCTCGACGGCGGCCACATGGCAGTGGTCATCTACGAGAAGTTCCGCAACGTGTTCCGCAACCGCAAGGGTCTGCCCGACGGCGCTCCCGTCGACTACCTGAAGCTGTTGCCCGCGACCTACGTCGTGGTGGTTCTCGGCGGCGCGTACATGATCCTCACCCTGGTCGCCGACATCGTGAACCCGGTGAAGCTGTTCCCCTGACGAGTTGGTTCCGGTCAGGCGTGAACCACGTCTGACCTCCAATCGGAAACAGGTACTGCGGCAACGTCGTAGCCGATCATCGAACCCACCCGGTTCGCGGGTGTAGCGACGCTCACACTTGAACGTGTTCAACAATCTGCTTTACCCTCAGAGTTGAACACGTTCAAATAATGAAGGAGCTGGGACAATGGACTTAGTCGTTGCCACATACGCGACCTATGTGACCGTCAGCTTGGCGCTCACGTTCTGGGTGGCGCGCACCCTGCACCACACCGGCGCACGGTTTCTGGTGGATGTGATGAACGGTGACAGCGATCTCGCCGAAGTCGTGAATCATCTGCTGGTCATCGGGTTCTGGCTCGTCAACGCGGGCTTCGTGGCGCTGGCCTTGCGCATCAGCGGACCGGTCGTGGATGGGCGCGCCGCGATCGAGGAACTGGCCTCGAAACTCGGCATGGTGCTGCTGGTGCTGGGCGGCATGCACTTCGCAAACCTGATCGCCCTGAACAAGATCCGTCGCAGCCGGCACCAGGAGAAGCAGGACCCGGTCCCTCCCGTTCCGGTCGCCCCGGCCGCACTAGCCTGAGCCTCATGACCCGCCCCGAGCCCGCGACCGCGCGCGGCGAGGAAACTCGCCAGCAGATCATCGACGCCGCCCTGCGTCTGTTCGAGCAGAACGGCTACACGAAGACCACCATGCGCGCGATCGCGGGCGAAGCCGGCGTCAGCCTCGGCAACGCCTACTACTACTTCGGTTCCAAGGAGCACCTGGTTCAGGGCTTCTACCAACTGATCCAGACCCTGCACGAACAGCGGGTCGAGCAGACCGTCCGCGGCGACTCGCTCGCCGCCCGATGGCAGACGATGGAACTGGCCTTCGTCGACGTGGCCGCCCCCTACCACGAGTTCGGCGGCAAGTTCTTCGCCATCGCCGCCGAGCCCACCAGCCCGCTCAGTCCGTTCAGCGACGAAAGCCGGCCCGCCCGAGAGTCATCCATCGCCATCATGCGCAACCTGGTCATCGGCCATGACGTCAAGGGCGACAAGCGGCTGATGGCCGAGCTGCCGAATCTGCTGTGGCTGGCCCACATGGGCATCGTCCTGTTCTGGGTCCACGACCGCAGTCCCGACCAGGAACGCACCCGAATGCTGATCCGCCGAGTCGCCCCACTCGTCGAACGCGTTGTGGCGCTGTCGAGACTCCGTCCACTGCGCGCAGTACTGTACCCAGCCCTGGATCTCATCGAAGACCTCGGCAAATAGACGTCTATGCAGAGGTAGCAGGCCCATCGTCGTGGTTCTCGACGGCGGCGATATTCGGTTGTGGCCGTTACGATGTCGGCGCCGACCCGCTTGGTCGAGGAATTCCGACCTGGCGGGCCGGATCCCTCAGGCTCGCTCGTAGAAGCCGTCGATTCGGCCGCGGGCGTGGGCTCGGGCCACGGCCAGGGCCTGCTTGGGTTTGACCGAATCAACGGGCTTGCCCTCGACGTCGGTGAGGGGTTCGGTCAGCGCGAAGATCTGGAACGCGTAGCGGTGCGGGCCGTGTCCCTTGATGGGGGAGGGGCCCATGTAGCCCCGGCCCCAGTCGGAACGTAGCAGTCGAACTTCGGCCGGCGCCGTGGCCTTTCCCAGTGCGCCGCGCGGCAATTCGGTGACGGTTGGTTCGAGCAGTGCGACGCAATGCACGAAGGGCGCTGAGCCGGGGGCGTCAGGGTCTTCGATGACCAGGAGCAGTTGCGCGGTGCCCTCGGGCGGGGTCGACCACGTCAGCGCCGGGGACTCGTCCTTGCCGCCGATCCGCTTCCCGGTATGGACGTCCGGCAGGGTCGATTCGTGTGCGAAATCCGCACTGGTGACAGTGATTTCCGTGGAGGCGGACAGTCCCGGCCGATTCCAGGCCAGTCCCGCGTCACCCGCGCGTCGATTCTTCAGCAGCTTGCCGAGCAAAGCCATTCGGTTCTCCCTGTGTGCTGGTGGGTTTCAGAGTTTGCGCGCTTCAGGGGAGGCGAGCAGTGGTTGCGCGAACCGCCAAATCTCCTCGGCCCCATCGAATTCCATCGTCGAATTTGCGCCCGGCACGCCCGCATGCTCGGCGGGTATCACGACACCGGGCCAGGTGTGGCCGCCGCCGAACACTGTCCATTCGAGGACGCGAGTGCCGCCGGTGCCCAGCCCGGACAGCTCGCGCTGGGACTGGTCGGTGCGAATGGTCTCACTCGCTCCGGCGCAGCCGTTCAGCTCGCGCCAATGCTGCCCGGAGTCGGCCAAACCATAAGTGCGGCCACGTAGTTCACCGTCGGGCCCGCGATGGCGGGAGTGCCCGCCCTCGATCGGCACCCACGGATCGCCATCGCCGTTGATCAGGATGCCCGAGACCGCGTGCGTCGGCTCCACTCCCGCCAGATCGGCAGGCAGTCCACCGGAAACCGCCGCGAACACCGGAACCAGATCCCCGATCTCCAGCCCCGCACGGTGAGCCATGAACGCGCCGTTGGAGATTCCAGCGACGATCGAATGCTCGGCCACCGTGTCATAGCGCTCAGCGCTCCACTCGATCACAGCGCGCAGAAACGCCACATCATCCACACCCGCCTCATCAGCGAGCGTTACCCCACGCCCATCGGCCCAGCACCCCGACCACCCCTGTGGAAACGCGACCCCGATTCCCCACCGGTCAGCATTCGTCCGAAAGGTGGTCCAGTCCCGCCATTCACGCTTCGTACCCCCCGACTGATTGCCGTGCAGCACCAGCACGAGCGGCCGACCAGGTTCGCTGGGCGGCCGCATCAGAACTGTCCGCTCCCGCCCGCCCAACGTCAGTTCGCCCGTGACCATCCCATCCACCATCCGCCGGACTCCCTCCGAAATGAATACAGTCAAACTGCGCAGTCTTCCTGTACTTTATGGAGTCGTGAGCGAACTGACAAGCGATCCAGCAGAACTCGCCGACAACCTCCAGTCCGTAGTCGGCGCCCTGGTCCGCCGCATGCGCGCAGCCTCACCCCGCCGAGCAATCTCCCTGTCCCAGATATCAATCCTGAAACGCCTCGACCGGGACGGCCCCGCCACCGTCGCCGACCTCGCCCGCGCCGACAAGATCCGCCACCAGTCCGTCACCACAGCCGCGTCCACCCTCATCGACCGCGACCTGATCCGCCGCACCACCGACCCAACCGACCTCCGCCGAAAACTCCTCGAACTCACCCCCGCCGGCCGAGAGCTACTGACCGAACGCCGCGAAGCCGGCTCGGGCCATCTCGCCGATCTCCTCGACGAACGCATGACCGCGGCCGAGCGGAAGCAACTCTCGCAGGCGCTGGACCTGCTCCGCCGCCTCATCGATTGACCTGCCGCATGTCGAATCCACAGGCCGGCCCGATCAGGCGATTGCACAGCCGACGACGGCGGCCGCTGCGGAGAATTGATCGGTGGTCTGTGAGGTGTTGACGCTCAGCGTCGCCGCGGTCCCGTGCGGCGTGGCGACGGCCAGGGTGCTGAATCCGGGGATACCGCCGGCATGCCCCCAGACGTCCTTCATGTCCTTGCCGTCCTGGCCACAGGGCAGGTGTAGCCGGATCAAGCCGAGTCCGTAATTCATATCTCCGGACTGTTCCATCGCGACGGTCTGCTCCATCTGCGTGAGTTGTGCTGCGGGAAGCAGCTTTCCGGCGACCAGGGCAAGGAAGAACCGGTTCAGATCGGCGCCGGTGGAGATGAGGGCGCCGGCGGCGCCCGTCCACGCCGCCTCGGTGTCGGTGGCGTCGACCCAGTTGACGTCGACCTTGCGATAGCCCAGCGGGTGCGGATCCCGGATGGTGGTGTCGCCGGCCGCGGGGAAGTAGGTGTCGTGGAGCGCGAGGGGTTCGAGGATGCGACTGCCGATCTCGACGGCGAGGGTTCGCCCGGTGAGCTTTTCGATCATCATGCCCAGCAGCACGTAATTGGTGTTCGTGTACTCGAACCGCGCCCCCGGCTCGAACTGTGGTGGCATGCTCATCGCGATCCCCACCAGATCCGCCGGTGCGAGATCCCGGTACGCCTTGCCGTCACCGGTCTGATCGAGCTGCTGCGGCAATTTGTTCGAGGGATCCTCGGGCGCGAAGTCCGCCAAGCCGCTCATGTGCTGCAGCAGCTGCCGCACGTTGATGCGGTCGCCGTCATTGCCGTTGCCCTGCACCGCGCCCGGTAGATAGCGTGAGATCGGCGCGTCGAGGTCGACCTTGTTCTCGGCGGCGAGCTGCAGCACCACTGTGGCCACGAAAGTCTTTGTGACACTGCCGATCCGGAAATGTGCGCCCTCCGCGTAGGGCGCTCCGGTGGCCACGTCTCCCGCCCCCGCGGTCACGACCTGCCGCCCGTCGGGACCTTCGAGAACCACCTGTGCCCCGGGCATTCCGGAACGCACCGCCGCTGTCACCGCATCGGACACCTGCCCGACCGCCGGCGACCGACCCACGGTTTCACCCGCCCCACTCCCGCACCCGGCCACCACCACCGCTGCGACCACCAAGCCACACCGAAACCCATTCACACCCATGCGTCCACTCTAAGGACGACCCTCTTCCCACCCATCCGGCAAAACCCGGAATCCTGTACTCGGGGTGTGAGGTCCAGATCCGCGAAAAGTCACGCTAAGCCCCCGCAGCCGTTTTGCGGCTGGTGACTCGTTCCTGAATGGCCTGTTCTGCGATGAACTCTGTTGTGGCACATGGGTATAGCGGAGCCGATCCCCATCGTTGAGCGATGGACACGCCGGGCGAGGCAGCATCCGCCGAAAATCGGGCGGATATCGGCGCGGTCACCATAGGCGCTGGTCAGGCGAACTTCGTGGCGGAACAAATTTGAGTGGCCATCGCGTCGCCTCGGTGTGCACTCGACGTGCGGTGCCTCACCGGCCTCTCGCCTGTCCGATTCTTCAAAGACGCCACGCTCACCGCCGCCTAGCCTCCGGTGCATGAGTATCGACCTGGAAGCTGCCCGACAGTTCATCGAATCCGGCGCCCGTGTCCTGGAACGCCACCAGCTCGCCGTCCTTCTCGACAACGGGCCCGTCGAGCCCGTGCTGACCGCGCTCGCGGCCTATCAGAACGGTGACGGTGGGTTCGGCCATGCCCTCGAGCCCGACGTGCGGTGCCCTGGCAGCCAACCGGCCGCGGCAGTGGTGGCCCTCGACGTCCTCGCCGACATCAACGCCACCCGCGCCCCCATGGTTACCGAGATCGCCGACTGGATCGCCACCATCGCCCACCCCGACGGCGGTATCCCCACCGTGCTGCCCTCGGCAGACGGCCACCCCCGCACACCCTGGATGACACCGAGCCCGGAAGCGGGCTTCCTCACCTATGCCCTCGCGGCCGGACTGTGGCGACTCGGCGCACAGCATTCGTGGCTCGACACCGCGACGACCTGGTGCTGGAACCAGATCGAGGCGATCGACAAACCGGTCGGCTACACCGTCAAATTCGCCTTGCAGTTTCTCGACGCAGTCCCAGACCCCGCCCGCGCCGCCGCGGCCACCGAGCTGCTACGTCCGGCGATTCGCGAGGACGGCACGGTGCCCGTCGAAGGTGGAATCGAGAACGAGCACATCAAACCTCTCGACCTTTCGCCCCGACCCAACGCACCGAGCCGGGCCCTGTTCGACGACTCCACGATTACCGCCGAACTGCAGCGACTCGAACACGAACAACTCGACGACGGCGGCTGGGACTTCGACTTCCTGCACTACTTCGCCGGCCAGACCGTGGAATGGCGCGGCCTGACCACCCTGGCCGCCATCCGAACCCTGCGCGAGCACCGACGGATCTGACCCGCACCACAACAGCTGCTTCGACATCTGCATCATCGAGGACCACGACGCCCGAGGACGTCGTCAGCCATCGTTCTCCGAACCTCTACCGGGCACGCCTGTTCGGTCCGGGCTATCGAAGCCGATGCCGCCCGACCGTCGAGTTCGGTAGGGCGGGAAGTATGCCGGGCGGTCAGCCACTGATCGAATGCATCATCGTTGTCATGGAAGCTGGTCATGGCTGATCGCCCCTGCCGTAGTCTTCGAGCCGGGCGTGCCGAAACCGGGATCCCGTCAGTCCCGCTGCCGCTACGGCGAGTCCTGCGACCGCAATCCAGAGGGCTGTGCGCTGACCGGACCAGACAGCGAGTGCACCGCCCAGTGGTGCACCGATCACCACTGCCGCACGATTCATCGAACGCATCGTGGCGCGCATCCGTCCCAGCAGCCGGTCCGGTGTCACCGACTGGCAGTACCCCATCTCCAACGGAGAGTCGATTCCGACCGACAGCCAGAACACGAACTGCGCGGCACACAACACCGCGATACCGCTGATTCCTTGGTGTGCCAGCGGGATCAGCGCGTATCCGGCAGGAGCCAGCCAGCGGCCGACGATGATCGCCGGCCCCACCCCCAGCCGGGTCCCCAGCCTGACCGCGACCGAGGAACCCACGATGCCGCCGACTCCACCGACGGCGAGGGTCAGCCCATACACCGCGGCATCGAATCCCAGGTCCGAGATGACGAACACGACATAGATCGTCGACACCATCGACGTGCACAGAAACCACGCGTGCGTCGCCAACGTCAGCGGGCCGAGCATCCGGTGCCGATAAACCCACCGCACCCCTTCGCGTAGCTCGCTGCCCATGTCGCGGGCCTGCGGTTGCGGTGGGATCGTTTGTTCCGGGACTCGCAGTCTCGCTATCACGACACCGGAGATCAGGTAGGTCACCGCGTCGATCAGAATCGCGGTGGGTGCGCCGAGCAGTTTGATCAGCAATCCCGCGCCGGCTTGACCGCCGACCTGTGCGACCGCTGCCGATTGTTCGAGGCGCGCGTTGGCCTGGGTGAGCAACGGCGCGGGAACCAGGCTGGGTAGTAACGACTGGTGCGCAACGTCATAGGCCAGCGACACCGCACCGAAGACCAGCACAAGCCCGATCAACAGCGGCATCGTCAACACCTGGGCCGCAGCCGAGAGCGGGATCAGCGCCAGCACCGCGGCTCGAATGAAATCCGCGCCGACTACGACCGGTTTGCGCCGGTACCGGTCGATCAATACTCCCGCGATCAAGCCGAACAGCAGGTATGGCAACCACTGGGCTGCCCGCAACACCCCGAGCTCGAAACTCGAAGCACCCAGGGTCAACAACGCGAGGATCTGCAGGGCCTGCGCGGTGATGTAGGTCCCGAAGATCGACACACCGTCGGCGAACCAGAACCACCCGAAACCCGGAACCGCCAACAACGGGTACCGAGAACGCGATCGCGCGAGATCTTCTGCCGGCACTCGATTCCCCTCCCTTTTCCTACCCGAGACCGTCTCTACCAGAACACAGTTGCACCAGCCGCGAGCAACTTGCCGACCCGGCGTCCGTCGTTGCTGTTGCCCGGCGGTGTTACGTGGTGCAGTCGAGGTGGCGGTAGATCGTCTTGCGGGAGACTTTGAAGGTTCCGGCGATTTGGGCGACGGCGTAACGGCGTTTGCCGTCTTCATCGGTCTCGTCGTACATCTCCCGCGCCTTGATTACCGCCCCGGTGAGACCGGGCATCGGGCAGAGATTCGGAGACTCGCCATGACAGCAAACCCATCACATGAACCGCGCTGCGACCAGCCCGCTCGCCGGCCGGGAAAGCGGCATCCGAGCGCACCGGCCATCGCGCGGGGTCCCGATGACGATGTGCCCGTCGTGTGGCCGGATCCGAGTCGGCTCGAATCGTGGTGGGACGCCGTCATGCACCTCGCCGCCGAGCCACCCACATCCACCTGACCAGGTGCTATGTGCGGATGGCGGCGGGCGTCAGGTCGATCATGTTGTCGGCTGTGGTGATGGTGTCGGTGCGGTGGGTGATGGCGATGATGGTGGTTTCGTCGGCGAGGGCGCGCAACGAGGTCAGGATCTTCGCTTCGGTGTCGCTGTCGAGGGCGGAGCTGGCTTCGTCCAGGAACAGGATCCTGGGCCCGGCGATGAGCGCGCGAGCGAGGGAGAGCCGCTGTTTCTCGCCGCCGCTGAGCAGGCGCCCACCCTCGCCGATCGTGTGGTCCAGGCCGTCGGGGTACTGGTCGAGTTTGTGGCCCAGCCCAACCTTGGTCAGGTGTCGACGATCTCGGAGTCGGTGAATTCTCTTCCCAGCAGGACGTTTTCGCGGATCGACACATTCATCATCATCGGTTCTTGGGGCACGTAGCCGACCCCGGACCAATAAGTGTCGTCGTCGAAGGTGTCCAGGTTTTGTCCGTCGATGCGGACGGTGCCGGTGTAGGTGGTGTTGAGTCTGAGCAGGATGTTCATCAGCGTGGATTTGCCCACGCCGGAAGGACCGATGATGAAGTTGAGGGCTCCCGGGGTGAACGAGGCGTTGAGTCTGTCGAGGACCGCGGGACCGTCGCTGGAGTAACGCGTGGTGAGGTTCTCGATGTCGAAGACCGGTGCTCGGGTGAACATGGCCACGGCTGTGTCCGCCGCCCGGTCAGAGGTGGTGACCGGAGACTGGTCGCTGAAAAGCTCGAGAACGGGTGCGGCCATGGCTTTGGCCTGCGCGAAGTCCCGCAGTGAGGTGCCGACGAGTTCGAATGGCCTGTTGAGCTGGGCCAGGACCAGGACGAGCAGCAGTATCTGGTCCAGGTCGTAGCCGCCGCGGTGGAGCAGCAGCAGGGCGCCGAACGCGCCGCAGTACTGCACCATGACCAGCAGGCCTTGCAGTCCGCCGTGGATGACGCGGCGGCTGTAGAAGGCGTTCCAGTTCGTGCGGGCGTCGTCGTAGTTGCGACGATTGAGGTCGGCGATCCAGGATTGCCCGCGGTAGATGCGGATCGACACGATGGCGGCGACGACATTGCCGAGCAGGTTGGCGTTGTCGTTGGTCTTACGTTGAGCCTCACGTAAGTACCTGTCGGTGACCTTGTTGCTGCGCAGGGTGAGCCACACTGTCGCGGTCCCGTAGGCAAGGACGAACACCGCGACGACTGGATTGATGCTGCGGCTGATCACGACCATGGACACAGCGACGTCGGACACGCTGGCCACGATCACCATCATGAACATCTGGATGTAGATTTTGTTCGACTGGCTGAAGCTCTGCACCAACGCAGAGATCTTCGCAGCGTTGGCGCGGGTGAACACCGAACTGTCGGCGTTCATCACCTTGCTCAGCAATTCGTCGCTGGTGACGTATCCGACGTCCTGTTGTACCCGGTTCATCAGCACGGTCTTCGCGTCCTGAAGGAACCGTGCGGCCGCGGTGGCGGCGGCGAACAGGACGAAGAAGCCGAACAGCTGCGCGGTCGGGCGGGTGATGTCGGAGACCGCGCGTACGAAGATCAAAGGACCCGCGATCGAGGTGAGCGATGCCAACAGGGTGATCGCGGTGAACGCGACCATATGCGCGCGCGAGGACCGCAGCCCTCGCCGCAGGATCGCGGCTTGCTCGCGGCCGATGATCCGATCAGAGTGGTGCCAAGGCACGGGTGATCCATTCGTTGGTCAGGGTCGCGCGAATCAGAGCAAACTTTGTGTCGCCGTCGGGGACACGTCCGTCGGCGAGGTGCGTAAGTTCTTGCCGGTCAAGAAGATTCCGGTCGCACAGCTCACCCTCGCACAGGTCCTGGGCGAGTCGGCGGTAATCGTAGCGGGTGTCCGGATCCCGTCCGCCGCCCTTACCCGCGCGGTGGACGATCTCGGTCGGCAGTTCGGTGAACAATGCCCGCTCCAGCGCGCGATCGATGCCGCGGTGCAGGTGATGGGTCCTCGAGGTGGTGAGGCTCGCGCGGATCAGCGGCCAGAACAACGCCGGTTTACGTTGGGTGATCTCACTGCCGGCCAAGGCGATCTGGTTGATCTCGGCGTTGCGCAACGCGACGTACTGGAATCCGAGCGACAGCGGCCAGGCCCCGACCTTGCTCGCGAGCGCATCCGCTACCCCCACCCTTCGTTCGCGAGACACTATCGGCGGCAACGCGTTTCCGCAGTTCGAGCGCGTAACGCATGCCCTGTACGCGGCAATGTCAACCCTTCTGGGTTAGCAATACACCACCCGCGGGCGAGGGCCAACGCCCATATCCGTTGTTGTTTCGGCGATTACTACCCGGACCCCCACCTCAGCGATCGTCGATCCTGTCGTGAGGGTCTGGAATGCCCGCCTCACCGAATCAGGATCGGCCCGGGACACACTGGCCCGCTATTGGGGATATCCCCCACTTCCGGGTGTCGGGGTGGGCGCGCGTTCCGCGATACACCACGCCGCAACTTCGGCCCGACTGCTTGCGCCGAGTTTTCCCATGATGTGGTGCACGTGGACTTCGACAGTCTTCTCCGAGATTCCCAGGGCACGCGCGATCTGACGGTTCGTCCGACCCTGTGGAACAAGTGCGGCGACCTGACGTTCGCGGCGCGTCAGGCGAGGTTTGGGTGACGAGCCCGCCGGGGCCTCGAGTTCGTCGAGGATTTCCCGCACATACCCGTCGCGGTCGGCCTCGATACGTTCGGCGCCCTCACATCTGCAGAGATCGAACTTGTGATGACCGAGCTCGTCGAGTGCTCCGCTGACCGATTCCGACGCCCACTCGGCCATGAACGGCAGAGCAGTGGTTCCCATCGCGTTCCACAGCGCGTCGCACGCGCCGACCAACTCGGCAAGACGCGAGGGTTGAGAGCGGCCGAACGCGATCACGCCTGCGGTGAACAGCGCCGTCGACAGCCCGAACAGCGCACCCAACTCGCGAAACGCCGCAAGACTGCGGTGAGCGTGGGTACGTGCGTCGGTGAACCGATCGGATCGCCACACGGACTGCGCGCGAATCAGAGAAGTCCAACTCATCCCCTCGCTGTCGCCGACTGCTCGCAGAATCCGTTCCGCGGCTTCGGCATCACGATCCGCAGCCCGATACTGTCGGCGTCCCAGTTCGACACCGGCAAGAAGCATCAGGCTCCATCCCTGCGCGAGGAGCCCCGAGGGTCTGCCCGCGTCGATCGCCGGCTCAGCCACCACCAGCGCTTCGCGGATCTGCACTTCAGCCTCGTCCACATCGTCAGCGAACAGCGCAGTCAGGCCTCGGTACTGAATAGTCCGGGCCAGCCTGGCCGAGGAGCCCAGCTGGCGGAAGATGACAGCCGCCCGATCCAACGCCTCCCGCGCCGATGCGACATCGTTCTGGAACGTGGCCAATTCTCCGACGCCGAGCCACGCGCCCGCGGTGGCCCCGGCGTCCACCTCGCCAGGCATGGCCAGCACCGTCACCAGCCACCGGCGACCCTCCCGGAAGTGGCCGCGGACTCCCCAGAAGTGTGGAAGTGCAGCGGCGATGCGGGTCGCGGTGGCCGCGTCGCCGCGTGCCACGCTCCATGCCAGGGCGGCACGGAGGTTCGGATGCGATTGTTCGAGCCGTACGAGCCACTGTGTGTCGCCACGACCACGGAACGTTGTCGCGGCAGCTTCGGCGACCGCGCAAAAGTGTTGTGCGTGTGCATGGTTGAGGCGCTCGAGATCCGCGTTCTGGCGCACATGCGCCAGGGCGTAGGTGCGCAGGGTTTCCAACAGACGATACGAATTCGGTTCCGTGTTCGTGTCGAAGACGACCAGCGACTTGTCGACGAGGGCAGCAAGTCGGCCGACGGTATCCACTCCGCACACCGCCCGGACATCGTCGATTCGGAAGCTGCCCGTAAACACCGCCAGGCTGTCGAACACCTGCCGTTCGGCAGGACTGAGCAGGTTGTAGCTCCAATCCACTGCGGCGATGAGCGTCCGGTGATGCGGTAGCGCCGCACGGTTCCCCCGCGTGAGGAGTGCGAATTGATCGTCGATGCGCGCGGCGATCTCATCAACGCTCAGCGAGCTCGTTCGGGTGGCGGCCAGCTCAATGGCCAGCGGCAGGCCGTCCAGACGCCGGCAGATCCGGGCAATGTCCACGGCGTTGTCGTTCGTTGCTGCCAGCTGCGGATGCACGGCCCGCGCCCGTTCGAGGAAGAGCTGGGTGCTGTCCGCGCCCGCGACGACACCGGCCGCGTCCGCGGATTCATCGGGAATGCTCAGACCCCTGACATGCTGGATCGCCTCACCCGCTATGGCGATCCGCTCCCGACTCGTCGCGATGATCCGCAGACCCGCGCACCGGCCGAGCAGTACCGACGCGATTGCAGCGACGGCGCCGACGAGATGCTCGCAGTTGTCGAGCACGATCAGCGCAGGCGCCGCGCTCAACCGAGCCGCGAGAACATCTTCCGTCGGACGATCGGGGTGTTCGGGCACCCCGATCACCGACGCGATCGTGTGTGGAACGAGGTCGGGGTCCGGAACCGAAGCAAGTTCGACCAGCCAGCAACCGTCGACGAACTCGTCGCTGTACTCGCGTGCAAACTCGAGTCCGAGACGGCTCTTGCCGGCACCACCTGGCCCGACGAGGGTCACCATGCGATGCCTCTGGAGCAGCACCCGAAGCTCGACCAGCTCGGACCCACGCCCGACGAAGCTGGTTACCGGGTGAGGAAGATTGTTCAGCGGCGGCGACGGTAACCAACCGCAGGAGGGAGTGGACGATCCCTCACCCAACTCGTCGACCACCGACCTGTCAGCGCCACCGAAGGCCATGGTCATGAGATTATCGTCACCACACGCCAGGGCCTGGTCAAGCTTGGGCCCACCCCCGACCCTGACCAACCAGGGATCCGAAATCCGCCCGGATCGCCGATCGAGGACCGTTATGTTGTCCGCGGCGAGGAGCAGGCCCTCGCGCTGCTCACCGGCGAAACGGGCGATGCCGATCCCGACCCGGTCGCCGGCTAGTGTCCAGGGAGGAGACAATCGCTACCCTGCCAGCATTCGGTGGGCCCATCGTGACGGCATGAGCATCCGTGAGATCGCGACCCTGATGGACCTCAGCCCGGCACGGGTCGGGCAGATCCTCGCCGAACCCGACCACGGTCCGCTCGTGGATCAATTGCGTGCGCTGCGACAGAAGTGGGGTGTCGATACCGAACCGGCGACCCGCGCCGCCGCAGATCACATCATCGCCGCGCTCACCGCCGCCGAACTCGCCGACGCCAGTCCCGAACCTGCCGGTGCCCGACGTCATCAGACCGTTTTCCGAACACCCCTGAGGCGGGCGGCAGCCGGCTCGGGCCCGGTGGACCCCTACGACCCGAAGTCGATCCGGGCGCTCGGGTGCGCGGCGGTGATTCGGTCGCGGACCTCTCGGGGGAACCGGTTGCCGTAGAGGTCGGCGGTTTCGAGGTCGGGGAGCGTGTCGAAGTCGGACGGCAAGTCTTCGAGGCCGTTGAAGGCCAGGCGGACGGTCCGCAGCCGGCGGAACGTCCCGATCCCGGCGAAGTGCTCGGGCTCGAGCCGGCGACGCTTGCCGTCCCGGCGCCACCTGTCGATCCGGAGTTCCTCCAGATCGGTCAGCTCCATGGCGAACAACTCCCGGAGGAAGGCGTGCCCGGGCTCGGGGCCGCGGCTGCTCTGCCCGCTGAAGCCGAGGACCCTCAGCGCGGGCAGGCGGCCGAGGTCCGGCAGCGGGTCGCGCAGCAGGCCGAGGCTGCCGCCGAGGTCGAGGTCCACCAGCCGGGTCAAGTGGAGCAGGCTGTCGGGGATGGTGTCGAAGTTGTTGCAGCTCAGATCGAGTCGGCGCAGGTTCGGGAAGGTGGTGACCACTTCGGGGAAGGTCAGCAGGTACCGGGCGGGACTGCCGGACATCGACACCTCCTCGACGCCGGTCAGGCCGCGCGCGGAGTCGGGGAACACGACGTTGGTGCCGTCGGCGACCAGCTTCCGCAGCCCGACCAGACCGCCGAAGGTGTCCGGCAGCAGGAATCGCGTCGACTCGGGCGGCATCCGTCCCACCTCGTACTCCGCGCCGGTCTGGACGGACAGATCGGAGATGTCGAGTTCCTCCAGCGCGGACAGCCGCCCGACGGCGGCTGGCAGGGTGAACTTGACCTCGTTCTCGTTCAGGGACGAGTTGCCGGCGACCCGCAGTACCCGCAGCCCGGCCAGGTCGCCGATCGACCCGGGCAGGGCGGTCAACTCGCAGTCGCGCACCGACAGGTGCTCCAGTCCGGTGAGCGTCCCGATCTCCTCGGGCAGCTCGCGGATCGGATTGCGGTCCAGGATCAGGGTGCGCAGCCATGGCATCCGGAGCACCTCGGCGGGGAACGCCTTCAGCTTGCGCCCGGTCAGGTCGAGATGTTCGGCCCGGTCGGCCAGGGCCCTGGACAGCTGGTCGTCCAGCGCCGCGGCCGCCGACTCGCGCGCCGACCGGGCCCCGGGCCGCAGGACGGGCAGCCCGGCACGCAGCCGGTTCAGGAACGCCTTGATGTCCAGGCGACCCTCGTCGTCGACGACCTCGGGCACGAACGCCTCGGCGAGGCCGTTCCCGGCGACGAAGTCGGCGTCCCGGTCGCAAACGCCGAGGTTGTCCACCCAGCGCGCGCCCGGGGCCGACAGTGCCATGTAGTGGTCGAAGTGGATCGCCCAGGGGGTGTCGACCACCCCGGCCGCCAGGGAGCCGTGGTTGTAATAGCCGTACACCATGTGGGTGAAAGTGCCGTTGTGGATGCGGATCTCGGCGTCGCCGCCTTCCAGTGTCTCGGCCCGGGTGTGGCCGCCGACGTAGAGCCCGGGCCAGTCCTCGTAGAGCGCGATCGGGCCGTTGACCGTCAGGTCACCGGTCACCACGATCAACTCGACATCGCCGTCGCCGTCGGCGTCCACACCGCGCAGCTCGGCGACGGCGGAGAGGAAATCCCCGTCAAGGGTGAGGTCACCGTCGAAGAACAGCACCGTGGGATCGTCGGGATCGTCTGCGGCTCCGTCGAACTCGGCGGACAACACGCCGCCCAGGCGGGCGTCCACGTCGGCGTAGGACAAGCGGTCGGGCATGGAAAAGGTCGACATGCGGGAGAGCATATGTTCGTGGCTCGGCTGCGTTGCTCGCTCGACCAGCCGCCGTCACGGGGGCGTTTGAGCCGGGCTCGGTGCAGGTTTCGCCCTGCTGGCGCTGTCCACCGCCACACCGCCGGTCACCGGCACGGTGCCGGCGTCGATCGCGGTCACCGCGCACTGGGTCGCACCGCAGCTGGTCGGCGATATCGCCTACCGCGAACGCACCGCCACCGGCTTGCGCCATCCATCCTGGCGCGGACTGCGATTCGACCGCGCACCCGAGGACATCACCATCCCTGAGGTCAACTGACCCGCCCATCCACAAGCCGCTGGCCATCGTTTTCCGAACGCCGCGGCAGCCCCTGGAAATGCCGCCAAAGAAACAGAGGGCGCTCAATCTCGTTCGGAACAAGCCTATTTCACATAGCTTCGGCCTGTGAACACTGAGAACCGGGCAGTCTGGACCCGACTGACAACCCTCGCTCCATTCATGAAAGTCGAGACGCTGCCCATCAGAGGTCTCAGAACTATCGCCGTTGCGGCCGCAGCAGCGGCCGCGCTCATTGCGGGAGCAGCCCCGGCATCGGCCGACATCGTCTCCGTCGAGCTGTTCAGCCGCACTGGCGACGGCGGGTTCCAGGGTGCCTACATCTCTGTGAGAGCGACGACCTCGACCCCGGTGACGATCGAGGTCAATGGAGTCACGCTGGGGGGCAGCCCATTTGCGCTGAGGCCAACCAACGGCGCCAACTACATCGTCACCGTCGAACTCAACCTGGCAGCCGGCGACCAGCACATCGTCGCCTCGCAGAAGACTGCCGATGGCACGACCAGCCAGCAGTCCGCCGACGTCAGGTCCAACGGCACCACTGGAAGCTCCTCCTTCACCCCGAACCCGATCCAAACGATCCTGAACGGCTTTCAAACCGGCAGCACCGGCGGCCACACCGTGACGTTCGGAGTGAACTAGGCGATGGACTCGCGGTCGAATCATTCCGTTCTGGCGCGCCCCGCCAACCTGGGTCGCCGCGGCACCGAGGCGGTCGAGAGGACCGCCTGATCGTTCTCCGAACAGCCCGGCGTGAGCGGGAATCGGCGGGAATTTGGTTCGAGTGTTCAGCCCGCGGTCACCACTGCTGCGCGGGTCCACCGTTGCACGGGATGACCTGAACGACGCTCGTGAGGGTTCTGCCCTCGAGGGTTTGGCCGTCCAGGCACATGGCTCCGTCGAGGCCATTGTGGAGAGTGTTGCCGGGGCCGGTGAACCACTCCTGCACGAGGCCGCCGTTGCACGGGATGACTTGAGCGACTCCGGTCAGGGAGGTGCCGTCCATTGTCTGCGCGTCGAGGCACATACCTGGGTTGAGGCCGTTTCGCAGACTGTTGGCGGATCCGTTGATCCACTGCTGCGCGGGCCCACTGTTGCAGGTGATGACTTGAGCGACCCCCGTCAATGTGACACCGTCCATCGTCTGCGCATCCAGACACGTGCCCTGAACGAGCCCATTGACCAGCGTCATACTCGCCGCCGAGGCCGACGGCGCGCAGATCACCATTGCCGCGGCGGCCAGCGCGGCTCCTGTCCCGAGCAGCCGCACCGGCTGCCGACTCCCCCGCTGCGCCGACGAACCGTCCGCCCACTGACCCACTCGAGTAACACGCGACTTCTTCATATAGTCCCCTCCGCATCGCATCCACATCCCGGAGCGACTTCCGTTGTAGCCGAACATCTTCCGTCCGACGCGAAGCGAAAGTATCCAGGCCAGCTTTCAAGATCCTTAACAACCTCATGCGCCCGGCCCGCCCGATCGCACTCGACAATGTCGGGCATCGTCGTTTGGCGCCGTGCTTCCCGTACCAGGCGTCCTGCTGACGGGAATGCTTTGGCGCGGTGCACATTCCGTGTATCAATCCGTGTTGCCTTTGCCCCCGGGTGGGCATGTCGTCGCCGATGCGCTGTCCGTTGTCGTAGAAGTAGAAGTGGCCAGGTCCGGAACTTGACCCGCTCGCCGACCCGGTCGGGCCGGACGAGACATTGAACGGGATTCCGGCCGCGCTCGGTGCGCAATAAACGCCCGCAAGCTGGAGGACTACAGCCACCCACTGACAGCACTGGATTGACGAGCCACTCTTCGCCGGAGAAGACCGAGACGGAGCTGGTGGGTTCTTGGAGTCCCGGACACCGCCGCCGACGCGGGGGACCGCGATGTGGCGTCGGGGTGCTGACGGCCGGTGTGGTGGACACGCGTCGCTGTGACACCGCCTGGATGGTGGCACCGTCTAGGCTTGCCGAGCGGCATCCCTCCGTGTGGGTTTGCCCCATGTGTTGTCGAGTTGCCGATAGTCGCGAACCGGAAGGCTCCAGGCATGCGACGTTCGTTCACCGGCGCCGTGGTCGCCATGGTCGCGGCGAATCTGGCCGGGGTGGGATTGTGGGCCGGTGGCGCCGGACTCGGCCGCGCTCAGCCGCCCGGCACGGATGTCTCGGGTGGGGGAGTCCATGTGACGGCGTCGGTCGACAGCATCGTGGTGAACCCGCCCGGTGACCGGACACCGAACTTCCTCATGACGTTCTCGCATGCAGCGCAGATGTCCGGCGATTACTCGGTCACCGTCGACGGCGGCCGGATCACCTCAGGTGAGGCGGTGGCGGGATTCATCCTCGGCTGCGGGATCAGTGTGGACGGCGGCTTCGGCGTCGATATCGGCACCTATCAACAGCTGGGCACGATTATTCCCGCTGGGGTCATCAGGCCCGGTGTCGTCGGAAATCTGGGCGTGGCCGAAGGCGTGTTCGCGAACCTGGGACCCGGCCAGGTCACTGTCGCGAGAACGGAGACGGCCCGCCTGGGTGCCACCACGACGTTCCCGCTTCGCATCGCGTTCAACAATGCCGCGCTCAATATCGCGCAATGCGCCTCGCCGGTGTCGGCCGTCCCGTTCGTCACCACCACGGTGAGCACCGCTGTGGGACTCGCGCAGACCACCGCCTACGGCGACCAGTTCACCTTCTGAAGCGGTGGCCCGGTTGGAGTTGTAATCCTTCGCGCCGCAAAGTGTCTCGTTGAAGGCGTGTGGGGCCCAGTGGCGCGGCTGTGGCGCGGGGGCACTGCCTTCGGGCGCGGGGAGCACGGTGACGGTCGCCGACTTCGACTGTGTGCCATCGGAATTCCGGGTATCGGGGTTCAGAGGTGACTGTCGATGCCAGGGCCGGCGGGCTGAGGCTGCACCGCGGGCCCGATCGCGACGTGTGCGAGAAACGCCGGCAGATCGATGCCCAGATGCTGGGTGACCTCACGCAGCGCGTTGTCGAGTGCCGCCCGCGTGGACCCCGGCTGGGGGTGTAGCCGCACGACGGTGCCCGCCCGCCGGATTTCGATGTGGCAGACCTTGTCACCGCGGGTGGACCCGGCGACCGGGCGCGGTGCACCGATGACGACGTGGGCCTCACCGCCGCGGCGGCCGACCCGACCGCTGATGAATATCTGCACGCGAGCACTTCCTCTTCGAGCGACGATTTCTGCCGTGGCGGTCCGAATTGCTGCTCGGGCCGGGTGGATAGGGAGGAGCCCGGAGGCTGATCCACCCGGCCCGAGCACGATGCGCCGCTCGGAGTCTGCGAAGCGGGGCATCGATTCCGGAGTCGTCCACGGTTGACCCCGGCCGGATGATCCGAAATGAGAATGCGGCGCGATAACCGTGCCCTGATTCCCGCCACGCTCCACGATCGGCTCACCCGTACCGCACCGTATCGAGATCCTGGGCTGGAGCGGCCCGAATGCCGCGTTGATGGCACGAATCGAGAGTGTCCAGGCACGGAAAGTCACCGACATCTCGGAATTAGCTACGTGATCGAGATTGTCGTGCAGAATGCCGAACAGAACCGGCCCGACCGGTCGGTGAACCCTAATGGGGTGAAACACCCCCACAGCCGTGCGCCCAGTCGCAGTGGCACCCTCGGCCGGTGGCCGGCACCGGCTCGCAGAGCCCACGGGCAACGTCTGTCCTGGGGCGGTCGGCCCCGGCGCCGGCCGGGGCCGACCGCGCCCTGGCTGAGGATCGTTTTCCGAACGTCTATCGGGCACGCCTGTTCGGTTCCGGCTATCGAAGCCGATGCCGCCCGACCGTCGAGTTCGGTAGGGCGGGAAGTACATCGGTGGGTGTATCCAGCGCTATGTGCAGGCGGGTGCAGAAGGCGTCGATACTGTCGTAGCGAGTGAGAATCTCTCCGAGTAGCCGGTGACCGGCTGTCGCCTCGATTGTGTCGCTCACTTCTTTCCCCTCTCGGAAGTGCTGCCGCGGGTCTGGACTGGCGTTGCCCGGCATTCTGCACGGTGTCCTCGCCCCCGGGGCAGTTTCTTCGTAGCTATCTATGACTTTTTGTGCCGAGAGCACTCTCGATTCGTGTCAGCGGGCGACGAATCGACCTGCTCGGACCTCGGCGGCCAGTACGGTCCGGTGAAGGGTGGGCTGATCGGGGACATGCGGCGGTGCTCGGGTTCGGTTACTCCGCCGCGACCGTTTCGCTTCGCCCTGCCGGGTGGATCGCTCAGACTCCCGATCCACCCGGCCCCGCCAAGCCATCACCGGTGAAAGTCCGGCACGGGAGTTCATCCGCCTGGGCTTGTTCGCCGACCGGCATCCGGCGCGAGCCAGCCCGGGTAGAGATTCACTAGGGGGTTGCCAAAGCCCGGGTTTCTGGCACGAAAGGTCATACCTTTCAGTGCTGTTGCGCCGTCTTTCCCCGTCTACAGTGGTCGTCGTCGCCGAGTGCTGGGGGTTCGCTCGGAGATGATGGGTAGGTGTCTCGACTCTGTCGGTCCCAAACGCACGTCCCAGCGTTCGGCAATCGAGACCCCTACTCCCGGCCCAGCCCCCTCACCGGTCTCCGTCAGGCTGCAGTAGCGACTCCCATGGCCGGCGCAGGCGCTGCTGGTCGGCCTTGCTGAGGGTGTGACGGGAAACCTCCACGAAGACGGCCATTTCCGTGGCCATGCGGAAGTAGCTGATCCAGTCGTCTGGTGCAGTACTGAAATGTCTTTCCAATACGTGCTCGACCACGGCGAGCGGGTAGTTGTACTGAGCACGGAAGTGCGCTAGGCGAGATTCGAGCTCCGGGGGAGGTCCCAGCCACCCGGCATCCCGAGCGAATTGTATTGCGGAGTGCGGCATCTGACGAGCTTCCGCAAGTAGATCGGCCATGGGGAGAACATCGCCGACACCGGCCGAGTATTACTCATTTATCAAAATCGTCCAGAATGCCAGTATTGTCCGATTGCCTCACAACAGGTGTGCCGAAAATTGGCAGAAAAGCAGACAACGCCTTTCGTTGACTACCGCGTCGGTAAGCCGTCCACACCACCACTCGGGACCGCGACGAACGCATTTATGTGTTCTCCGGCGCCAGAAATGACCGGCGCCTCGAACGGCGGATCCCCGAGCCGAACGGCAGCCCAACTGGCCGGGGCCCGCAGAGCTACCGGCACGAACATCGATCTCGAACACACCTGCGTGGGGAGGAAGTTGGGGTCAACCGGGAAGTCCGGTCCGGATCAAGACCCGCTGGGTGCTGGAGCGCCGGGGCGACGGCGGCCGCTGTTGTCGACCACGGCGCTCAGGTAGTCGATGCCGGTCAGGTAACTGGGCTCGAACGTGTCGGGCTCCTTCTCCATCGGAGGCGGGTTCCAGGTGCCGTCGGAGTTCATCGAGGGCGTGCCGGGGCGGTATCCGCCGGGCACCCAGTGGCCGGTGCACCCGACCTGCAGCTGCTCGGTGGTGCGGCTGTTCACCCAGACCGACGTCTCGTACCCGTCACCGAATCCCGAGCAGTGCACCCGCACCTGGATGCGATAGATGTCGTCGGTGTCGTTGCGGCAGCTGCGATCACTGCACGAAACCCCCTCGGCCAGATCCGTCGCGAATGCGGCCGGGGCCAGGGCGCAAGCCGCGGCGGTGATCAGGGCCGCAGTGCCCAGACCGACCAGCAACCGTTGAGTCATGTGTGAATCAGCTCCTATCGACTTCGACCCGACCTGGGATTCAGCTTGCCGCACAGGAGGTTTCACGCATATCGGGGTAAACCCGGAATTCGCTCAGCGGGTTTGACGGTGACGGTGATGGTCGGGGCCTTCGAGCCGGCCCCCGCCCGCATCCCCCAGCGACCTCGAACCCAGGCCGGCCCAGCACGGTGGCCATGGTCAGCTTCCGGACGCCGATGTCAACGGGCCGTAACGACCTCATCATCAGTCGGCCACGATTGGGCACCGACCGATTGAGAGGGGCGATCTGTTGGTATGCGCTGTGTGTCGGCGCAGTGCACAACCCCGACCACTGAGCCGACACCAGGGTCGTGCCCCACGTGCACTACCGCGACGCTGGGGCGCGACCCGCGCGATCGGTACCTGGTCCACACCGGGTGCGCCAGGCTGCGCCCGCTGGGTTCGATCTCGGCTGTAGACCCCGAGAATCGGCTCGAACGTAGCCCGCCCTTGACCTTGAATGCCTAACATGGCGCACGTCGGCCCCCTCTGCGGTGGTGCAGACCCCTCGGCATTGCCCCTGGGCCTTGGTGGTATTCCTCGCGTGCGGTCGACCTCGGCGTACACCGCCGCAGCGAGTTGCGAATCCAGCCCGCCCGGTGAGACCCGGCGTCGGGCCAGAGATTCGGAGGTGCCCCATGACAGCAACCCCACGAGAACCACGCGGCGACAGGCTCGCTCGCCGGGCGGGAAAGCGGCATACGACGACACCCACCATCACCAGCGGTTCCGGTGACGATGTTCCCGTGGTGCGCTGGCCGGAGCCGAGTCGGCTCGAATCGTGGTGGCACGCCGTCATGCATCCTGCCGCCGAGCCACCCACACCCACATGACCAGAACTGGCGGGAGCATCACGACGATGCGACCGTTCGATCATCAGGAAGGTTCAGCAATGTTCGCAATGACCAGGCAAACGGTGGCTCGGGCCGTCCTCGCCGGTGCGATTGCGGTGGCTCCGGTCACCGCCGTGACCGTACCGACCCAGGCCGATGTGGTCACCAACTATGCCCCCACCCCTGTCGATCAGCACTTGGACCACGGCTCGGAAGCCAAGCACTTCTTGTTCCCTCCGGGCTGGGGAATCCCTCCGGGATGGTTCAAGCATCTACTGCCGTTCGAGTTCTTCGATTGGTTCGATTGGGACTAGCAGAGCGCTCGATACAACCGCCGGCGCCGACACTCGCACGGTCGCCGATGCATGCGCTGCGCCCGCACGCATGTCCGGATTGCGGCTCCCCGGCAGATCCTTGGTGGTGACGAGTTCCTGCTCCCTTCAGTGCAGTTCGTTGTCAGGCGCTGCCGGTGGAGGGGGAGCTGTGGACGCCGCAGTTCACCGGTGCGGGTGTTTGGATCGGGGTCCCGGCTGGGGCGGGTTGGACGGTGATGGTGATGGTCGGGGCATACACTGCGCACCTCATGACCGATAGTGCCGAATCGCGGTGCCCTGTCGAATGTCGTCGGTGCGGCTGGCTAGTGTTCTTCGCCGTGGCCGCAACTGGCGCGGGTGTGGAGATTACGAACTCCAAAGTTCCTGGCGCAGAGCGTGGCTCGTGGTCGGCTGTGGTGAGGGAACGGGGTTCGGGTCGTGGAGTTGGCGCGTGGTGCAAATGCGCTCGTGGCCGCGTCGGCGGTGTCGCTGGTTCTGCAGTGGGATGGTGGTCGGGAAGTGGACCCGCACGCTCTGCTGCTGGCGGAGTCGGGGAAGATCCGATCCGACGATGATTTCGTGTTCTTCAACGCTCCCGAGCATCCGTCCGGTGCCGTGGTCTTGGAGCGGGTTGTAGCCGGCCAGGCCGGGCTGGCGGTGAACCTGAGCGCTATCGAGCCCAGCGTGGATCGTGTCGTGATCGCGGGATCAGTGGCATCGGGGTCGTTCCAGGACGTTCCAGCGCTGGTACTCAGCGTGCTCGGAACCGGGGGCCGACTGTTCGACTATCGGGTGTCGGGCCCGGAAGCCGTGCAGGCCATGGTGTTCGGTGAGTTCTATCGCCGGGACGGCGGCTGGAAGTTCCGTGCGGTCGGGCAGGGCTGGTCGAGCGGATTGCGCGGACTCGCTGAGGAATTCGGCGTCTCGGTGGACGATGACGAGACCCCCGCGCAGGTCATCGCACCGGGTTGGTACGCGGCACCCGACGGCACCGGGCACATGCAGTGGTGGAATGGGACGGCCTGGGCGGCTGACCGTCGACCGCGGCATCCACAACATGAACCGGCGATCTGCGAGCGGTGCGGGCGTCCACGGGCTGTGCACCGAGTCGGTGGCGCACCCCGAAGTCGGAGTTTCGGCCAATCGTCCGCGCAGCCAACGGTTGTCGCGTCGCCGTGTCAATGGTGTCAGCGCGAGGTTCAGCGCCTGATGGACGCCTGGCGAGGTCAGGCATGGCAGGTGCTGACCGAGGACGGCCCCTGGGGTTCGCGGTGGGACGACCTGTGGGTGACGCTCAGGTTCCACATGATCAGTGAGGCGACCGGGCGCGAGGCCCTGAGGTCGTTGGCTATCGCGCATCTGGAGCGGATGGTCGCCTTCGCCTTCGCCGACAACCAGATCGATCAGCAAGAACTGGACGACTTCGAACGGACCGTTTCCGAGTTGCAGGCCGCGACCGATCTGTCCACCGCGGGATCGCTCATTCATGGTCTGCGGCAACGGATGCTCCGTGGCCGGTCACTCGCCGAGGTTCGGGCCGGAGACCTTCCCCGGCTGAGCCGTCCCGATCTACATCTCGCAATGGACGAGTTGCTGCACGTGGACGTCGACGCGACGCAGATACGCTTCCTGGCCAGCGGTCCGAAGCAGACCACGGGCCGCCTGCTCGGCAGCAGCAGCAAGCTGCGTTTCATCGGTGCCGGGACGGGATCCGAACTGGCGTGGGCCAAGATCGTTGCCATCCGGCACGAATACGACACGGTCGTTATCGATGCGACGACAGCTCGGGGCGGTGGCAGCTACCGGGTGCGGGATGCCGAGTATGTCGCAGCGGTGCTCGAGGGCGCGCTGCGCGTCGCGAAGCGTCTCGTGCTCGCGCCCGGACAACGCGACTCCCGTGCGATCCCGCAGGAGATGAAATCCCGAGTCTGGCAACGCGACGGCGGGAAATGTGTCGAGTGCGGAGCCCAGGAGTACCTCGAATTCGACCATGTCATCCCCTGGAGCAGAGGCGGTGCTACCAGCGTCGACAACCTCCAGATCCTGTGCCGCGGCTGCAACCTGGCCAAGGGCGCGCGAATGTGATCGCGCCCGCGGTCCCGGCGTCAGCGCTTCCAGACGCCGCTGGCGAGGAAGACGTCCCACTGGTCGGTGGTGAACCACAGCTCTGGACCTCGGGCGTGGTCCTTGGTGTCGCGGACACCGACTCGGTCGTGGCCGAGGAAAACCTCGACGCACTCGTTGGCCTGGGCGGATCGGCTGGACTTGAACCACTCGTCCATCGGCGGCTTCTTGATCATGCTGAATGCTCCCTCGCCATCCTCGATACCAGATCCCTGGTGTCTTCTTCACTCAACGCTACCGCTTGCATTCCCGCTACCGCCTGCTTGTAGCGATCGATGACGTCACGCCGTTCGAGGTAGAGCGCTCCCTCCGCGCCCTCGGTATATATCACAGGCGGCTCCATCAATTTGCTTGCCATGGGCGGGAATTCGAGCAGCGTGAAGGACTGGACTATCAGTCCGGGATGAGTGCCTACCTGATGAGGAACAATTCGGATCGAAACATTTGGTCGTTCACCGATTTCCGCGAGGTGGCGCAGCTGCGCGGTCAAAACTCCTGGACCGCCGGGTTGATGCAACAATACGGACTCCGACAGTAGTGCAACGAGATTCAAGCTGTCATTGACCAGGCGTTGCTGCCGTCGGGCGGCAAGCTCGAGCAGCCTCTCGACATCGACCGCGGACATCTCGGGAACTGTGGCGGTAATGATCGCGCGACGGTATGCCGGAGCTTGCAGAATGCCCGGTACGAGTACCAGCTGATGGGACGTCATCTGCGTCGCCGCGTCCTCCAGTCGGAGGTAGTGGTCGAAGTAGGTCTTGTACACATCGCTGTACCCCTGCCACCAGCCCTTGCTAGTGCCCTGCGCTTTGGCCAACTTGTCTTGTCGTCTGACCGCATCCCACATCTCGAGCGCCTCCGCATGCTCGGCGGGTGCAACCTGATAGATGTCGAGCAGCCGCTCGATCTGCGGTGTCGAGATCTTCGATGGCAGGCCGTCCTCCAGTCGCAGGATGGTCGGCGGCGAGACGTCGATCGCTAATCCCGCCGTCAGCATGCTTTTCTGTGATCGCTCCCGGAATGACCGGAGAAGGCGGCCGAATCCTCGTCGGGGGATGGTGGATCCAGTCATTTCGTTACCCTCGCTATCTGGGTTGATACGCGATGAAACGTTCCTCACTGTAATTCCATTGTATTTCAAGGCACTTCGGCCATGATTGTTTCATCCAAACGTCTCCCGGTGTCTACTTTCAGTCAGCGGCAGGTGCGGACGGCGCGCATCCGACCTCCGCCAAATCCACGCTCGGGGAACACCATCGACGAGGAGATGGTTGTAATGGCTTTGGACACATGCTCATTCGTTTTGGTTGTGATGTCGTGCGCGCTGATCATCGCCGCCATCCACTGGGGAGTCTCCGATGACACCCCGCGAACTCCGCCCGCGCCGAGTGACGCGCTCCTCGTCGCGGGCGGGCACCACCTTCCCCGCGTCCCCTTGCACAACCGCCACCGCCGGCACGGCCGGCACCGGGCCTGGTGACGACGTGTACTCCGCCTTCTCGCACTACCGGATTCCGGCGCTCGGCCCCTTGACCGCCCTGGAACTCCGCGCCCTGCTGCTACGTCACATGACCTGCATCGCGGGCCACGGCCACACCCCTCAGGATTGCAGCGCCCGCACCCAACTGCTCGAGATCGCCGCTCAGTGAGACACCGGGCCGACCGGGTCGGCGTCTCATTGCGCCATTTCGCGCAGCAGCGTCCGGCAGAGGCGGTCGGCTCGGCGGGTGGTTTCGGGCTGGCGGAACTCCGGGGTGAGGGCCAGGACCTGGGCGCAGGCGGTGTCCAGGTCGATGAGGTGGCCTACCGAGACGAAGACCGGCTTCACGCCGGTTCGGGTGCGGAGGGCTCGGCCTACCGGGTCGCCGTCGATGGTGATGACGGAGGAGGAGCCCCGGTCGGGGCCCGGTTCCTCGTAGTCGCCCCAGGCGTTCTTGGCGACGCCGAGGGTGGGGATCCCGGTCAGTAGGCCCAGGTGGCAGGCGAAGCCGAAGCGGCGGGGATGGGTCAGGCCCTGGGAGTCGCAGATGATCAGATCCGGTGTGACGGTGAGGTTTTCCAGGGCTGCCACCGTGGTGGGGAGTTCGCGGAAGGCGAGCCGGCCGGGGAGGTAGGGGAAGGCGGTGGTGCCGCGGGCGGTGGCGGTTTCGACGGTGTCGAGGGTGGTTGCGTCGAGAATCACGATGGCGGCGGCCACATTGCCGTTGTCGTCGTAGGCGGAGTCGAGGCCGGCGATCGTCCGGAACTGCGGTGGACGGGGATTCGCGGCGATCACCTCGGCGCGCAGCCGATCTTGAAGTGCCACTGCCTCTTCCGGCGTGCGTGGCCAGGGACCGGGATTCGCTACCTTCACTTCTCGGAGCGTAAACCTTCGCCTCGATTGCTACGAATAAGAACCGTAGGCCCCGGCCGATTCCGAGTCCTGCTCCCGGCGCGGGTACCGTTGTCGCCGCCGTCACAGGGCGACCGGTATTCGGGCCTCGGTAAGCTCGGAGCCGGTAAGGGTGAGGACTCAGTTGAAAGTAGGCAGCCGATCGTGAGCAGTGCCATCGCATTGGGGATGCCGGCCGCACCGGCGGCCGTCCTCGCACCACGGCGCAAGACGCGCCAGCTGATGGTGGGCAATGTCGGAGTGGGGAGCGAATTCCCTGTCTCGGTTCAGTCGATGACCACCACCAAGACCCATGACATCAACGCCACCCTGCAGCAGATCGCGGAGCTGACCGCGTCCGGCTGCGACATCGTGCGCGTCGCCTGCCCGCGTCAGGAGGACGCGGACGCGCTGGCGACCATCGCCAAGAAGTCGCAGATCCCGGTGATCGCCGACATCCACTTCCAGCCGCGCTACATCTTCGCCGCCATCGACGCGGGCTGTGCCGCGGTGCGCGTCAACCCTGGCAACATCAAGGAGTTCGACGGCCGCGTCAAGGAGGTCGCCAAGGCGGCCGGCGACGCGGGCATCCCGCTGCGCATCGGCGTCAACGCCGGTTCGCTGGACAAGCGCCTGCTGGAGAAGTACGGCAAGGCCACCCCCGAAGCCCTGGTCGAGTCCGCGCTGTGGGAGGCGGGCCTGTTCGAGGAGCACGGCTTCGGCGACATCAAGATCTCGGTCAAGCACAACGACCCGGTTGTCATGGTCGAGGCCTACCGTCAGCTGGCCGCGCGCTGCGACTACCCGCTGCACCTGGGTGTCACGGAGGCCGGTCCGGCCTTCCAGGGCACCATCAAGTCGGCCGTGGCCTTCGGCGCGCTGCTGAGCGAGGGCATCGGCGACACCATCCGCGTCTCGCTCTCGGCCCCGCCCGCCGAGGAGATCAAGGTCGGCTCCCAGATCCTGCAGTCGCTGAACCTGCGTCCCCGCAAGCTGGAGATCGTCTCCTGCCCGTCGTGTGGTCGCGCCCAGGTCGACGTCTACACCCTGGCCAACGCGGTCTCCGCGGGGCTCGAGGGCATGGAGGTCCCGCTGCGTGTGGCCGTCATGGGCTGCGTCGTGAACGGTCCCGGCGAGGCCCGCGAGGCCGACCTGGGTGTCGCCTCCGGCAACGGCAAGGGACAGATCTTCGTCAAGGGTGAGGTCATCAAGACCGTGCCCGAGCACCTGATCGTGGAAACCCTCATCGAAGAGGCCCTGCGCATCGCCGAGGACATGGGCGACATCGCGGGTTCCGGCGCCCCGGTGGTCACCGCGGGCTGACCCACTCCGATCGACCGGCCCGGCCTCGCCTCCGTGCGAAGGACCGGGCCGTCGCCGTTTTCGCTGGTCGATGGGCGGTTGGGGGCAATCTTGCGGCGCGGACCGGGAAGTTCTGGCAGGCTGTGAGCGTGCGGAGTGTGCTGGAGCCGACTCGCCGGGGCCGGATATCCGGGGCCCGTCAGCTCGCGAACCGCGATCTGACGCAGGTTCTGCGTGTGCTCGATACCGATCCGGTGGCGACCTGCATGGTCGCCGCGCGTCTGCAGGAGTTCGGCCTCGACCAGCGCGGCGTGTACGGCGAACTGTGGAGCCGGGGCGGGCCGGGGGACTCGCTGTGCTTCTCGGGGGCCAATCTGGTGCCGCTGCGTGGCGGCCGCGACGATCTGCGCGCCTTCGCCGAGAAGGCGATCAAGGGGCCGCGGGTGTGTTCGTCGGTGGTGGGCCGGCGGGAGCTGACCTTGCCGCTGTGGGAGTTGCTGGCCGCGCACTGGGGTGCGCCGCGGGAGCTGCGTGACGATCAGCCGTTGCTCGCGTTGGATCGGCCCGCCGCTATCGCTCCGGATTTGCGGGTGCGCCGGGTGCGGCCCGAGGAGATCGATCGGTATCTGGTCGCGGCGATCGCCATGTTCACCGAGGAGATCGGCATCGACCCCCGGTCGGGCGACGGCGGGCGCAGCTATCGACGCCGGGTGGCGGGGCTTATCGAATCCGGCCGGGCCTGGGCGCGATTCGAGGACGGTGAGGTCGTCTTCAAGGCGGAGGTCGGCGCGTTGTCGCGACGCACCGGGCAGATTCAGGGCGTATGGGTCCATCCGGACAAACGCGGCGAAGGGTACGGAACGTCCGGCACCGCGGCCGTGGCCAATGTGGTGGTGTCCTCCGGGCGCACCGCCAGCCTGTATGTCAACTGCTACAACGACGTTGCGCGCCGCGCCTACGCGAAGGTCGGGTTCCGGCAGATCGCAACATTCGCGACGGTGCTGCTGGATTGACCGGATTTCCTGTGATGTCTGCGTGAAATCCGTTCCGGTGCAGTGTGTCGCACTGGTTTGCCAGTAGTTGGCTCTAGCATCTGACCCGATGTCAACTCGGGTTTTTTCCACGCTGATCGCCGCCGCGGTCGCGGTCGCCGCGGCCGGGTGTTCGTCGGGTCCCCAGGGGCCCGCGCAGGCCGCCGAGGCCTTCGTCTCCGATTTCGCCGACCACGACGTGGACTCGGCCGCCGACCGCACCAGCCAGCCCGAAAGAGCCCGTGCCGCACTCGGTTCGGCGTGGGATCAGCTGCAGGCGGAGAAGCTGGTGGCGACCACCGGCGCGGCCCGGGTCACCGGCGACACCGCCGTCGTCGACTACACCTACGAGTGGCACCTGCCCAAGGACCGCGTCTGGACCTACCAGGGCCAGCTGCAGATGGGCCGCGCCGACGGCAAGTGGCAGGTGCGCTGGTCCGCGGCCGACATCCACCCGCAGCTGGGCAATACCCAGACGCTGCAACTGCGTTCGAACCCGGCGCCGCGCGCCCGCGTGAACGAGCGCTCCGGCGGGGATGTTCTGGTGCCGGGCTCGCTGTACCGCGTGCAGTTCAAGCCGTCGGCCTCGTCGGATCCCAACGGTGTCAGTGTCGCGCTGGCGAATGCCTTGCGCCGCTTCGACGACAAGATCGACGCCGCGACGCTGCTACGCGCCGCCCGCCGCGCCGACGGCCCCTACACCGCCGCCCAGCTCACGGAATGGGAGTTCGGCGAGGTCAATTCGGCGCTCATGGGCCTGTCCGGGGTGACGTTCAGCAAGGAATTCGATCTGGTCCCCACCGACCGCCACTTCGCCCCGGATCTGATGACCCAGATCCGCAAGACCGTCATCGACGAGGTGGACGGCAAGGCCGGCTGGAGCGTGGTGACCGTCAACTCCAACGGCGTCGACACCGATGTGCTCGAGGAGGTCGACCCGCAGACCTCCCCGTCCTTCTCGCTCAGCGTGGACCGCTACGTCCAGAATTCCGCGCAGCGCGCGGTGGACGCTCGCACCGAGCAGGCCATGATGGTCGTGGTGCAGCCGTCCACCGGCGCGATTCTGGCCGTCGCCCAGAACGAGGCGGCCGACAAGGACGGACCGGTTGCGGCGACCGGTCTCTATCCGCCGGGTTCGACGTTCAAGACGGTGACGGCCGCCGCGGCCATGACCGCCGGCCTTGCCACCCCCGACACCGTGGTGCCGTGCCCGAGCCAGATCGTGGTGGGCGAGCGCACCATTCCCAACTACGACCTGTTCAGCGTCGGCAGCGTGGCGATGGCGACCGCGTACGAGCGCTCCTGCAACACGTCCTTCGCCAAGCTGGCGTCCGAACTCGAGGGCGATGACCTGCGCACCGCGGCGGCCGCGCTGGGCCTCGGCCTGGACTACACGATCGCGGGCCTGCCGACCGCGTCCGGTTCGGTGCCCGCCGACCACGATCTGGTGCAGCGCGCCGAGGACGGCATCGGTCAGGGCAAGGTGCTGGCCAGCCCGTTCGGTATGGCGTTGGTGGCGGCGACGGTCGCGCACGGTTCGGCGCCGGTGCCGTATCTGATCGCGGGTCATCAGACCCAGGTGTCGGGGGACCGGCCGCACTTGAAGCCGGAAGTGATCGACGGTCTGCGCCTGATGATGCGCAAGGTGGTGCTCGGCGGTACGGCCGAGCGCATCGTCGATCAGGGTGAGGTGTACGGGAAGACCGGCGAGGCCGAGGTGGACGGCGGTTCGCACTCGTGGTTCATCGGCTACCGCGGCGATCTGGCCTGGGCGACGCTGGTCGTGCGCGGCGGCAGTTCGGACAATGCGGTGGCGGTGACGCGCGATATGGTCGCGGCCTTGCCCGCGGGGTATTGATGGAGGGTCAGCGTCCGGTGTAGCGGCCGTCGGGCCGGACGCAGGCGGAGGGCTGGATCTCGCCGATATTGTCGGAGACGTACCGCTGGTCGGCGAGCGTCTTGACGGGTGGGCCTTCGGTGGATCCGTCGCCGAGCATTTCGGTGACGCCTGCTCCCGCGAGAATCATGCCCGCGGTGGTAACCAGCAGAAGGGCCGAGCGCTTCATATCCCTCTCCCTTGTTTGGGGATGAGTGAGGAGACCCGAACGGTGTCGATTCGGTTGATCCGGTACTCAATTGAGGTTGGCTGAATGTTTGCCAGTGCATGAAACGTTAATCGGTGACCCATGCCGGAAGCAAGGCGTATGCCTGTTGCCGCACTCCGCTTTGACAGGAATTTGGCACGTCAGAGCCGCTATCGGACTGTAAAGTTCGCTTTCAGTTCAGAGATGAGGTCAGTTTCGGTCAGTTTGCGCGCTGCAGGCTGGCCGCCAGATGGTGGGTCAGCGGCTGCTCGACCGCGGCCATCCGCAGGGAGTAGTCGAGGGTGTCGCCCGCGACGGTGAAGGTCCGGCCCAGCGCGGTCACCGACTTCGCGCTGCTGCTCATCCCGATCGAGGTGGAGTCGAGTTCCAGGCGCAGCTCGCCGCCCTCGCGCACCAGACGGCCCTCACAGATCTCGGTGATCCCGGTGGGGTGGGCCAGGATCAGTTCGATCCGGTCGTCGCCGAGTGCACGCAGGTAGCCGGTCTCGCTGTGCATGGGCCGGCTGCCGTCGGCGGCGCGGGTGCGCTGCCGGTAGGTGAGGAAGGGGCGGCCGACATGGCCGAAGTGCACTTCCTCCAGGTACTCGAACGAATCGATGGTCGGGTATTCGCCGCGGCCGCGGCCCCGCCAGGTGCCCAGCAGCGGGGCCAGGTGGGCGATGTCGGGGTGGGGCGCGACGGGGGTTTCGGGTTCGAGCACGGCGGACAGCTTAATCCGCCGCCCGCATCGCTGCGGGAGGTCGGGGCATCCGCGCGCCGACTTTCCGGATAGGGGTATTGATCTTTCAGGCGCGGCTTGCCCGCCGATAGCCGTAAGCCGCCGGTACGGCGAACACGATGATCAGCCCGAGCGACCACACGATCGTCTTGATCAACGGCCCGGCCACCGGCCCGCCCGCGGCCAGCGCCCGCATCGTGTCGACCGCCACCGACATGGGCTGATGCTCCACCACCGGCTGAATCCACTTGGGGTAGGCCGCCAGCGGCACGAAGCCGGTGCTGAAGAACATGAGCAGCGAGGACAGCAGCGCCACCGCTTCGACCAGGGCGGCCTTGGCGGTGAAGACCGCGATGGCGGTGACCATGGTGGCGAAGGCCAGCCCGAACAGCACCGGGATGCCCAGGAACGCGAGCGCTTGCCAGGGTCCCCGCCGGAAGCGGAAGCCGATCGCCATGCCGAAGCAGATGATGACCACGGTCCCGGCGAAGATCCGGATCCCCTCGGCGATGATCCGCGCGGCCAGTCCGGAGGCGCGGTGCACGGGCAGCACCCAGAAGCGGGCCAGGATGCCCGCCTCGCGTTCGCGGCCGAGCATGACGCCGCTGGCCACCGTCCCCGACAGCGCGCCGACCAGGGTCACCATGGGCGTGGATCCGTAGAGGGCGCTGTGCCCGGAGAACTTCTCGATCTGCGAGCCCACCACGATGTCGAGCATGAGCAGCAGCAGGCACGGCACGACGAGGGTTTCGAGCAGCGTGACCGGGTCGCGCACCCAGCGGGTCAGCAGCCGCTGGGTCTGAATCCAGGTGTGCCGCAACAGGGCCGGGGCGGAGCGTTCGCCGAACAGGAGGGTGTCGGTGGCTTCGGGGTGTGCGAGGGTGGCCATCACGACCTCTTCAGGTTCTGCCGGGCGATGAAGTAGCAGGACACGGCGATGGTGCCGACGATCCACAGCACCGTCGGCATCATCAGCGACCAGGTGACCGGGTGCGCATGGCCGCCGGGGTCGCCGCCGAGTGCGCGCAGCGCCTCGGCGAATTGCGAGACCGGCTGGTTGCGGACGAAACCCTGTACCCAGTGCGGGAATTGGTGGGCGGGGGCCAGACCGGTGGAGAGCATGCCGAGGATCAGCGGTGGCAGCACCAGCATCTGGGTGGTGGCCTCGGGGCTGCGGGTGTAGGTGCCGATGGCGTCGGCGCCCAGGCAGAAGTTGATGCCGATGAGCAGGCCGAGCACCAGGAATCCGACGGTGTGGGCGAAGCTGCCGGCGAATCGGAAGCCGACCACGTAGGTGCCGATCACGCCCGCGACGAGTCCGATGAGCAGCCGGAACACATTGGAGGCCATGCGCGCCGCGGCGGGCACGATCGGGTGCATAGGCATGGCGTCGAAGCGCCGATCGAGTCCGGAGACGGCGTCGGTGGCGGCCCGGAAGGCCGCGGAGACGCCGGTGAACGCGCAGGCCTGCAGGATGACGATGGGCGCCATGAATTGCGCGTAGCTGCTGAATCCCAGTCCGGCGAAGGACATCACGCGGTTGAGCGGGATGTAGAAGCTGGCGGTGAAGGTGAGGGGTGCGGCGATGGCGGTGATGATCTCGCCGGTCTTGACCGAGGGCACGATCAGCCGCACCGTGAGCACCCACCATTGGGCGAGGGTGGCGGGGGTGGCGCGGACGTCGGTGAGCCAGCCGGTGCGTGCGGCGGCGGTGGCGGTGGCGGTGGCGGTCATCCCCGGGTCCGATCCTCGGCGGTGCGGTGGCGGCCGCCGCCGTCGCCGCGGAGCCGGATCGAGGGTGAATCCTCTTCGGGTTCCTCGGTTTTAGGGGGGATGTGCCCGGTGAGTTCGAGGAACACGTCGTCGAGGGAGGGTCGCCGCAGCGCGATGTCGACCAGTTCCAGTCCGGCCGCGTCGAGCCGCCGCAGCGCCTCGGCAAGTGTTTTCGCGCCTTCGGGCGCGGGGATGGCGAGCCGGTCCGAATCCTCGGTCAGCGCTTCGCGAACGGTGGCCGGGAGCAGGTCGCCGAGGGCGTCCATGAGGGCGGGCAGGTCTTCCAGGCGGAGCGGGACGATTTCGCAGTAGCTGCCGCCGGTGCGGGCCTTGAGTTCGTCGGCGGTGCCGGCGGCGATGACGAGGCCGTGGTCGATGACGATGATGCGGTCACACAGCGCGTCGGCTTCTTCGAGGTATTGGGTGGTGAGCAGGGTGGTGATGCCGTGTTTGCGGAATCCGCCGACCAGGTCCCAGACGCCTTGGCGGCTGCGGGGGTCCAGGCCGGTGGTGGGTTCGTCGAGGAACACCACTTCGGGTCGTACGACCAGTCCGCAGGCGATGTCGATGCGGCGCCGCATGCCGCCGGAGTAGGTGCCGACGCGGCGTCCGGCGGCCTGGGTGAGGTCGAATTCCTCGACGAGTTCGTCGGCGCGGGCGCGGGCGGCGCGTTTGCGCAGGCCCATCAGGCGCCCGAACATGACCAGGTTCTCGTAGCCGGACAGGGCGTCGTCGAGGGCGGCGAACTGCCCGGTCAGCATGATGGAGCGGCGGACGTCGGCGGCGTCGGCGACCACGTCGTGGCCGGCGACCAGCGCGCGCCCGGCGTCGGGGGCGATGAGGGTGGACAGGATGTTGACCATGGTGGTCTTGCCCGCGCCGTTGGGTCCGAGGATGCCCAGGACCTCGCCGGGCGCGGCCTTGAAGGTGACTCCGCGCAGTGCCTGGACCGCGCCGAAGGATTTCTCGACGCCTTCGACGACGACACCGTCGGCCGCGGTGTCCGCCGGGTTGGTGAGGGTGGCCGGTCCGGCGGCGCCGAGGGTGGCTGTTGTGGTGTTCACATCGTTGGTATCGGGTTTGCCATTGTCGGTGTTCACGGCGTCCCTCCCAGGTGCGCGTCGAGAATTCGGGCGATGGCCGCGAGCGCGTGCGGTGCGGTCAGTTCTTCGTGGCTGACGTCGATGTCGTGGTTGGTGATGGTCCCGGTGATCCAGGGCCGCCAGCCGCCGGGTCCGAAGATGTCGGAGGTGTGCACGGTGGCGCTGAAATACAGTGCGTCGCCGTGGAAGACGGGCCGCTGGTAGCCGGTGCGGGTGGCGGCGGAGGCGTTGTAGGAGGCGGCCATGCGTTCGAGGGTGGCCGCGTCGACCAGGTCGACGCCGCCCATGCGATCGCGGATGAGGGCGGCGGCCTGTTCGGCGGTGGTGTCGGCGGGGATGTCGGTGATGCCGAAGACGGACCCGAAGGCCGCGACGAAGGACCCGGCGGTGAGCTTGTCGATGCTGTCACCGTCGATATCGGTGCTGTCCGCGTCGAGCAGGGCCAGGGTGCCGACCTCGTCTCCGGTTGCTTCGAGCCGGGCGGCGACCGCATGCGCGATGAGGCCGCCGAAGGACCATCCCAGCAGATGATAGGGGCCGCGAGGCTGGAGTCGGCGAATTTCGGCCACGTACCGCCGGGCGAAGTCGTCGATGCTGCGGGCGTGCGGTTCGCCCGACAGGTCGGGTGCCTGCAGGCCGTAGACGGGTCGTCCGGGGGCCAGGGCGTCGGCGAACCCGAGATAGGTCCAGGCGATGCCGGACGAGGGGTGGATGCAGAACAGGGCGGGTTCGGTGCCGCCGGGCCGGATGGGCAGCACCACGTCCAGTCCGAGTCCGGGTGACGTGTCCGCCCGGGTGGCGGCCAGTTCGGCGGCGGCCTGTTGCTCGCGTAGTTCGATCATGTGCTTGCGTTCGGCGTCGGCGGCCAGTTCGGCGGCCGGGGAGCCGGCGAAGTAGGCCGCGGCGGCGAGCGCGTCGGTCCACAGGTGGGCCAGCATGGTGATCTCGTGCCGGGGCAGCAGGGTTTCGGGGAAGGTGAAACTGGCCTGCAGCCGGTCCCCGGCCACGACGGCGTTGATCTCGATTTCGGCGGTGACGGGCACGTCGGCGTGCTCGGTCGGGTGCAGGTCGCCGAATTCGTCGGTGGGCAGCCAGCCGAGATCCTCGAGTCCGGCCGGGATGTCGGCGGTGGCGTAGCGGCCGAGATAGTTGAACCCGATCCGGCCGGGCACCCGCGCGGGCAGCTCGGGGCCGGTCTCGGGGTTGAGGTACCGCAGCATGCCGTAGCCGATTCCCTTGTCCGGCACCGCCATCAGCTGATGTTTGATCGCGCGGATGGCCGCGCCCATGGCGGGCCCGCCGGCGAGGGCGTCGCGAATCGGAATGTCCGACAGTGCCAGTCGCACCGGGTAGACGGTGGTGAACCAGCCCAGGGTGCGCGAGAGGTCCGCGCCCGGCACGATCTCCTGTTGCCGCCCGTGTCCTTCGAGCCGGACCAGCACCGCCTCGGAAGGTTCCATGCGCCAGCGCATGACGGCCAGCGCGAGCGCGGCCAGCAGGGTGTCCTCGACCGTGCCGTCGAACAGCGCGGGCAGGGTGGTGAGCAGGGCTGTGGTGACGTCGGCGTCGAGTTCGACCTCGACCGCGCGCACGGCAGGCACCCGGTCGATCGCCGGGTCGAGTTCGCGCGGGCCGACCACCGGATCGGGGGTGGCGGCCACCTCGCGCCAGTAATCCAGTTCGGCCGTGCGGGTTTCGCGCTGCGCGGCCTCCTCGAGGGCGTGCGCCCACCGGCGCAGGGAGGTGCCGGTCTCGGGCAGGATCGGGGTGGTGTCGCCGCTGACCTGCGCCCAGGCGGCGATCAGGTCGGGAATCAGGATCCGCCAGGACACGCCGTCGATGACGAGGTGGTGGGCCACCAGGATGAGGCGGCCGCGCCGGGCGGCGGGGCTGCCGGGGGCGGGGTCGAGCCACACCAGCTGCAGGACGGTGCCGGTGGCCGGGTCGAGGCGGCCGAGCGCGGAATCGGTTTCGGTGAAGGCGTATTCGCGCAGGTCGACAGCGTCGGCGGTATCGAATTCGATGCGGTACAGCAGTGCGTCGACATCGACCGAACCCGGCTCGCGAATGTCCATGCGCCACTGGCCGTCCTGCTCGGCGAGTCGGGCGCGCAACGCGTCGTGGTGGTCGACGACCGCGGTGACGGTGGCGACGAGTTGTTCGCGGCCGATGCCCTGGGGCAGTTCCAGCACCGCGGTCTGCGCGAATCTGCGGTGGTCGCCGCCGCGTTCGAGCATCCATCGCACGATCGGGGTGAGCGGCAGTTCGCCGACCCCGCCGCCGGGCAGTTCCTCGAGCACGACGCTGTCGCCGCCGGCGGCCGCGAGCGCGGCCAGTGCGGCGACGGTGCGGTGTTCGAAGATCTGCAGCGGGGTGATCTCGATGCCGCGCATCTTGGCGCGCGACACCAGTTGGATGGCGAGGATGCTGTCGCCGCCGAGCGCGAAGAACGAGTCGTGCACGCCGACCCGGTCGCGGCCGAGCAGTTCGGCCACGATCTCGGCGAGGGTGATCTCCAGATCACCACGGGGAGCGCGGTATTCGGTCTCGGCCTCGAAGACCGGCGCGGGCAGTGCACGGCGGTCGAGCTTGCCGACGGCGTTGAGCGGGATGGCGTCGAGCACCACGAACGCCGAGGGCACCATGTAGCCGGGCAGCCGGTCGGCGGCGTGGGCGCGCAGTTCGGCGAGGTCGATCTGCCGTCCGGGTTCGGGCAGCAGGTAGGCGGCGAGCGCGGTGGCCCCGCCGGGTCCGGGTACGCCGAGGGTGACCGCGAATTCGACGCCGTCGCCGGCGGCCAGCGCGGCGTCGATCTCGCCGAGTTCGATGCGTTGTCCGCGCACCTTGACCTGGAAGTCGGTGCGCCCCAGGTATTCCAGCATCGGTTCGTCGAGGTAGCCGGTCCAGCGCACCAGGTCGCCGGTGCGGTAGAGGCGTCCGCCGGGCCGCCCGTAGGGGTCGGCGACGAAGCGGTTGGCGGTGAGGCCCGGGCGGTTGTGGTAGCCGCGCGCCAGGGCCCCTCCGGCCAGGTACAGCTCGCCGGCCACGCCCATCGGGACCGGTCGCAGCCGGTCGTCGAGGACCAGGGCGCCCGCGCCGCGGATCGGTGCGCCGATGGTGACCGGTTGCCCGGCGACCAGTGGCTCGGAAGCCGTTGCCCAGATGGTGAATTCGGTGGGTCCGTACAGGTTGATCAGGGTGCGCCCGGTCGCCCAGCGCGCCACCAGGTCGGGTCCGATGGCCTCGCCCGCCACGGCCAGCACGCGCACGCCGGCCACGGCGTCGGGGTCGAGGGTGGCCAGCGCCGACGGCGTGATCACCAGGTGGGTGACGCCTTGGGTCGTGATGAGTTCGGTCAGGGCCTCCCCGCCGAACACGTCGGGCGGGGCGACCACGGCGGTGCCGCCGGATCCGAAGGCCATGAGCGCCTCGAAGGCCGAGGCGTCGAAACTCGGTGAGGCGACCTGCAATACGCGGCAGTGTTCGCCGAGCGAGAGCAGCTCCCGCTGGGCTCGCACCAGATCGGCGATTCCGCGGTGCGACACCGACACCCCTTTGGGTGTCCCGGTGGATCCGGAGGTGTAGATGAGCCAGGCGGGCTGGTCCGGGTAGCTGCGCATGGCGCGAACTCGCCCGCCCCCGAGAGTGATTCGCACGCTCGACGCGGCCGGATCGTCGAGGACCAGCCAGCCGATGCTGTCGGGCAGATTCGGCCGGTGCGCACCGGTGGTGAGGCCGAGGATCGCGCCGGAGTCGGTGAGCATGTGGTCGATGCGGTCGAGCGGATGGCGGGGATCGATGGGCAGAAACGCCGCCCCCGCCTTGGCGCACGCCCAGATCGCGGTGAGCAGCTCCGCGCCCCGGGACAGTGCCAGCGCCACAACGGTTTCCGATCCGGCGCCGGCGGCCGAGAGCTGCATGGCCAGGCGCTGCGAAGCGGTGTCGAGTTCGCGATAGGACACCGCACGCCCGTCGGCGATGACGGCCGGGCACAGCCGGTGTGCGGTGGCGGCGGCCCGGAAAACCTGGGCGAGGGTGGTGAATCCGCTGTGCCCGGGGCCGCGCACGGGGATCAGTGCGGCGCGTTCGGCCAGGTCGAGCAGTTCGATGTCGGACAGCCGGATGCCGGGGTCGGCGGTGACGGCGGTGAGGACGCGCCGCCACCGGGTGACCAGCCGGGCGGCGGTGGTCTCGTCGAACAGGTCGGTGGCGAAGGTGAGGGTGCCCTCGAGCCCGGCTTCGTCGTCGAGGCCGGGCAGCGGTGCGCGCAGATCGAAGGTCAGGTCGAACTGTGAGGCGTCGCGGACGATGGGTTCGACCTCGACCCGCAGCCCCGGGAATTCCACCGTGGGCGGTTCGAAGTTCTGCAGCGACAGCGACACCTGGAACAGCGGATGCTGCGCGGTGGAGCGTGGCGGATCCAGGACCTGCACCAGTCGTTCGAACGGGACTTCGGCGTGGGCGAAGCCGTCCAGGTCGGTGGCCCGGACCTGCGCCAGGAAGTCCCGGAACCCGAGGGCGGGGTCGACCGGGGTGCGCAGGGCGAGGGTGTTGACGAACATGCCCACCAGATCGTCGAGGGCCGCTTCGCCGCGCCCGGCGACCGCGGTGCCGATCAGGATGTCGGGTGTCCCGGCCAGCCGGGACAGCAGCACCGCCAGTGCGGCGTGCAGCACCATGAACAGGCTGGTGTCGGTGGCGGCCGCCAATTCGGTGAGCGCGCTGTGCAATCCGGCGTCGACCCGGAATTCGAGGTCCTTGCTGTGCAGGCTCTGCACCGCCGGGCGCGGCCGGTCGGTGGGCAGTTCGAGCACGTCGGGCGCGGCCGCGAGCCGTTCCTTCCAGTACCGGACCTGGTGTGCCGCACGGGATTCGGTGTCGTTCTCGTCGCCGAGCAGTTCGCGCTGCCAGATCGAGTAGTCGGCGTACTGCACCGGCAACGGCGGCCGTTCGATCTCCACGCCGGTGGTGCGCGCGAGATACGCGGTGACGAGGTCGGTGGCGAGCGGCGCCATCGAGGACCCGTCCGCGCTGATGTGGTGCACCACCAACACCACCACGTGTTCGGGCTCGGTGCCGCCGACGGCCCGCGGGGTGAGGCGCAGCACGTGGACGCGCAGCGGGGCCTCGCGGGTGAGATCGAAGCCCGTCCCGGTGGTTTCGGCGATGGCGGCGTGCAGGTCGGGGCCGTCGTCGGTGTCGGCGAAGCTGATTTCCGGGGCCGTGGCCTCGGCGGTGAGCACCACTTGGCGGGGGCCGTCGGCATCGGCGGGGTAGATGGTGCGCAGTGATTCGTGGCGGGTCACCACGTCGGCGACCGCCCGGCGCAGCGCCGCGACATCGAGGGCGCCGGTCAGGCGTAGTGCCGCGGTGATGTTGTAGGCGGCCGAGTTCGGGTCCAGCCGGTTGAGCACCCACATGCGCTGCTGGGCCGGGGACAGCGGGATGCGGTCCGGGCGGATGCGCGGGGCCAGGGCCGGCAGGCCGGGAATCTCGGTGCCGGGCAGGATGCGGGCGGACAGTTGTGCGACGGTGGGTGCGTCGAACAGGTCGCGCAGGGCGATGGTCGCGCCGAGGGCGGCGTTCACCCGGGCCACGACCCGGGTCGCGGTCAGCGAGTTGCCGCCCAGGTCGAAGAAGGATCGGTCGATGCTGATCTCGTGGGTGTCGAGCACGTCGGCGAACACCTTGGCCACCGCGGTCTCGATGCCGGTGCGCGGGGCCAGGTAGCGCTGGTCGAGGGTCGCGAAATCCGGTGCGGGCAAGGCGTTCCGGTCCAGCTTGCCGACCGGCGTCAAGGGCACGTCGTCGAGTTCGATGAGGTAGCTGGGCACCATGTAGCCGGGCAGTGCGGCGGCGATGCGGGTGCGCAGCAGTTCGGTGTCGAGCCGCTGTCCCGCCGCGGCGACCACATAGGAGACCAGCACGGTCTGACCGCCGGGTCCCGGGCAGCCGAGGGTGGCGGCGTAGTCGACCTGGTCGTCGGCGGCCAGTACCGCGTCGATCTCGCCCAGTTCGATGCGCAGCCCGCGGATCTTGACCTGGAAGTCGCTGCGCCCCAGGTATTCCAGCTCCAGTTGCGATCCGTCGGTGGTCTTGACTTCGACCCAGCGCACCATGTCGCCGGTGCGGTACATGCGCGCGCCGGGCGCGGTGAACGGGTTGGCGACGAATCGCGCCGCGGTGAGCCCGAAGCGGTTGAAGTAGCCGCGGGCCAGTGCGGGCCCGGCCAGATACAGCTCGCCGGTCACCCCCAGGGGCACCGGCCGCAGCCAGCTGTCGAGGACGAGCGTGAGCGCCCCACGCACCGGCGCGCCGATGGTGATCGGCTCGCCCGGCCGCAGTTCGCCGGGCCCGGTCGCCCACACGCTGAATTCGGTGGGGCCGTACAGGTTCACCATGCGCCGTCCGGCCGACCACTCGGTCACCAGTTCGGGACCGGCCGCTTCGCCGGCCACCGACAGGCAGGTCAGGTCATCGAGCCCGTCGGGGTTCATGGTGGCCAGCACCGACGGGGTGATGACCGCGTGCGTGACGCCCTCGGTGCGCAGCAGTTCCTCGAGCGCGCCGCCGCCGTACACGTCCGGCGGTGAGATGACCAGCCGCCCGCCCGCGCCGTGCGCCATGAGCAGCTCGTGCACCGAGGCGTCGAAGCTGGGCGAGGCGACCTGCAGGGTGCTGGAGGTTTCGTCGAGGTCGAGCAGACTCTGCTGGGAGGCCACCAGATTCGCGAGTCCGCGGTGGCTGAGCAGCACGGCCTTCGGCTTGCCGGTCGACCCGGAGGTGTAGATGAGATACGCCGTCTGCGCGAGGTTGATCGGCCCGCCGCGTTCGTCGTCGGTGATGTGCGCGTCGGAGACGGTCATGACGCGTCGAATGGTGTTGAGGTCGTCGAGCAGCAGCCAGTCGATGCTGCCGGGCAGGGTCTCGCCGACCGAGCACACCGTCACCCCGATCGGGGCGCGGGAGTCGGTGAGGATGTGCTCGATGCGTTCGACCGGATAGTTGGGGTCCAGCGGCAGGAACGCCGCCCCGGTCTTGGCCAGCGCCCACACCGCGACCACCGATTCCACCGACCGGGTCAGCGCCAGCACCACGAAGGTCTCGCGGCCGACGCCGCGCCCCAACAGGATGCGCGCGAACCGGTTGGACCAGGCGTCGAGGTCGCGGTAGGTCATGGACACGGTGCCCGAACTGATCGCGATGCCGTCGGGATTGGCGCGTGCGCCGGCGGCGAGGATGTCGGGCAGCGTGCGCAGGGGAGTGGGCGCGCCGCCGCGGACCGGTGCCAGCCGCGCCCGTTCCAGCGGATCGCAGTGCTGCAGTTGGGCGATGCGCCGGTCGGGGTGCTCGGCGATCTGGTTCAGCAGCAGCATGAACCGGTCGAGCAGTCTGCGCGCGGCCGCTTCGGGCAGTTCGTCGGCCATGAATTTGACGGTGATGCACAGGCTTTCGCTGCCGTCGGCGGCGCGCTGCGGAATCACCATCAGGTTGAGCGGGTACGGGGTGGCGTCGGTGCCGGACACGTCCAGGATCCGCATGCCCGCGATATCCAATGCCCGCGAGAGGGTTTCGCGGTCGATGGGATAGGACTCGAACACGGTGAGGGTGTCGAACAGCTCCGGCAGCCCGACCGCCCGGTGGATGGCGGCCAGCCCGACATGCTGATGATCCAGCAGCCGCGTCTGCTCGTCCTGCACCCGCGCCAGCAGATCGCCCACCCGCTCACCCGGATCCAGCCGCACCCGCACCGGCAGGGTGTTGATGAACAACCCCACCATCTCCTCGACCCCGGACAGCTGCGGCGGCCGCCCGGACACGGTGCCGCCGAACACCACGTCGGTGCGCCCGGTGAGCATGGCCAGCAGCAGCGCCCACCCGGCCTGCACCGCCGTGTTCACCGTGGCCCCGGCGGTGCGCACGGTCTCGGTCAGTTGCGCCAGTTGCGTGGTCGTGAATTCGGCCGACACCATGCCGGATTCGGCCGAGGTGATGCCCGCCAGCGTCGGGATCGCGCGGGTCGGGGAGTCGACCCCGGCCAGCGCCTCGGTCCAGGCGGCCAGGGAGGCGTCGTCGTCCTGTTCGTCCAGCCAGGTCAGGAATTCGCGATAGGAGTGCGCGGGCGGCTGCGGGATCTCGTGCCCGGTGACCGCGGCCAAATACCCGGCCAGCAGCTCGCGCACCACCAGCGGCGTCGACCAGCCGTCCAGGGCCAGATGGTGATTGGTCATCAGCAGCGTGTACGCCTCGGCCTCGGTGCGAATCAGGCTGAACCGCAGCAGCGGCGGCCGGGCCAGGTCGAAGCGGGTGCCGGCGTCGACGGCGATCAGCCGGGCCAGTTCCCGCTGCCGTTCGGCCGGCTCGGTGATGGTGGTGAGATCGATTTCCTGCCAGGGGATCTCGGCATGCCCGAGCACCAGCTGGCGCGGGCCGTCGGCGGTCTCGACGAAAGCGACCCGCAGCACCTCGTGCCGATCCAGTAGCGCGGCCGCCGCGGTACGCAGCCGTCCGGCGTCGACCCGCCCGGCCAGCGTGAGCTGGGTCTGGACGGTGTAGCCGTCGGCGGTGTCGCTGTCGTAGCGGGCATGGAACAACAGTCCGTACTGCAACGGCGAGAGCGGCCACACCTCGGTGAGGCCGGGGTACTCGCGTTCCCAGTCGTCGATCTGCTCCTGGTCCACGGCGACGAGCGGGAAGTCCGAGGGCGTGTGCCCGCCCGCCCCCGCGTGGCGGGCGTGGGCGACGAGCGCGGTGACCGCCAGTCCCCACAGTCGCGCGAAGTCGCTCACCTGCTCGGCCGACAGCAGCCGCGCCGCGTAGGCCCACGTCACCTCGAGGCCGGCGGCGGTGTGGAAGGCGTTGATGTCGATGACGGCCGCCAGCGGTGCGGCATCGTCCTGGGTGGCGGCGAATCGGACCGGCACCCACGGGGTTTCCGCGCCGCCGGGATGTTCGACGCCCGCGCCGGTGCGGCCCAGATAGTTGAAGCTGAGCTGCGGTGCCGGAGCACTCTCGAACTCGGCCGCGGTCGCGGCGTCGAGGTAGCGCAGCATGCCGAAGCCCACGCCCTTGTCGGGGATGGCCCGCAACTGCTCCTTGACCGCCTTGAGCGCCGCGCCCGCCGCCGGTCCGCCGTGGAAGGCGTCGTCGAGATCGAGGTCGCCGAGGTCGAGCGCGACGGGGAAGACGCTGGTGAACCAGCCGATGGTGCGGGAGATGTCCGCGCCCGGCAGCACCGCTTCCTCGCGCCCGTGGCCCTCGACGGTGAGCAGTGTCCGCCGGGTGTCCCGGAACCGCGCCGAGGCCAGGGCCAAGGCCGTGAGCAGGGCGTCGTCGAGGCCGCAGTGGAAGCGCGCGGGAATGAATTCCTGTGCGGCCGTGGCGGTGTCGGGGTCGACAACGGTGCGCACCTGACCCATCGAGGCCACGGTGTCGAGGGCGGGATCCAGCGCCCTCGTGCCCAGGTACGGGTCGGGTGCGGTGAGGATCTCGCGCCACCCCAGGATCTCGCCCGCACGGGCCGGGGTCTGTTCGATCTGGCCGTGCGCCCAGCGGCGGAAGGAGGTGCCGACCGGTGCGAGGGTCCCGCCCGCCCAGGCGGTGGCCAGGTCCGGCAGCAGGATGCGCCAGGAGACGCCGTCGGTGACCAGGTGGTGCAGCACCACCCACAGCAGCGGCAGCGCCGCGCCGCGGTCGATGAACACGAAGCGGGCCACCACGCCGGCGGAGGGATCCAAAAGGTCGGCGGCGCGCTGCAACTCGTCCTCGCCGTCGCTGTCGGGTGCGGCGGTCACCAGGTCGATGAGGGCTCCGGCCTCCACGGTCCCGGGCTCGCTGACCCGCCACACCCAGGGGCGGCCGTCGTCGGAGGGTTCGTGGGTGAGGCTGCTGCGCAGCAGGTCGTGGCGGTCCAGCACGGCCTGCACGGCCCCGGGGAGCCGGGACCGGTCGATGTCGTGGGGCAGTGGAATCAGCACGGCCTGGGCGAAGCGGGGCCACGTCTCGCCCTGGTCGAGCATGGCGTGCACGATCGGGGTGAGCGGTACCGGGCCGACCGCGCCGCCGGGCAGTTCCTCGATCACCGGTGCGGCCGCCGCGGTGGCGACCACGGCCAGTCCGGCGACGGTCTTGTGCTCGAACACATCTCGCGCGCGCAGTCCGAGCCCGGCCGCCTTGGCGCGCGCCACCAGCTGGATGGCCACGATGCTGTCGCCGCCGAGGGCGAAGAAATTGTCGTCCGCCGCAACCGATTCCACGCCCAGCACGGCTTCGAACACCGCGGCCAGGGCGCGTTCGTTGTCGGTGGCGGGTGCGCGCCCGGTGCGCGGCCCCGAGCCGAAGTCGGGGGCGGGCAGGGCGCGGCGGTCCACCTTGCCCGCGGGGGTGAGCGGCAGTGTGTGCAGCACCATCACCACCGAGGGCACCATGTGCGCCGGAAGCTGCTGGGCGACGGTCGTTTTCACGTCCTCGGGCGCGACCACCGAATCGGCGGCCAGCACGTAGGACACCAGCGCGGTGGCCCCGCCCGGCGTGGTCGCGCCCACCGTGACCGCCATCTCGACGCCCGGATGCCGGGCCACCGCGGCGTCCACCTCGCCGAGTTCGATGCGGAAGCCGCGCACCTTCACCTGGGTGTCGCCGCGGCCCAGGTACTCCAGTTCCCAGCGGCCCGCGCGCCGCCGCCAGCGCACCAGGTCACCGGTGCGGTAGATCCGCGCGCCCGGCTCGACGGGGCTGGCCACGAAACGTCCCGCGCTCAGGCCGATGCGCTGGTGGTAGCCGCGCGCCAGGCCCGCACCGCTCAGGTACAGCTCGCCGACCACGCCCGGCGGCACCGGCCGCAGCCAGGGATCGAGCACGATCGCGCCGACCCCGCGGGTCGGCGCGCCGATCGTGATGGGCTCGCCGGGTCTCAGCGGTGTACTGAGCGTCGCGGTGACGGTGGCCTCGGTCGGGCCGTAGCCGTTGATGACGCAGCGCCCGGCCCAGCGGACCGGCAGCTCGGGCGGGCAGGAGTCGCCGCCCACCACCACCGTCCGCAGCCGCGGCAGCGTCTCCGGTTCCAGCGAACCCGCCACGGCCGGAGTGACATTCAGGTGGGTGACCTCCAGGGTGCGCAGCACCCGGGCCAGGTCGTCGCCGGCGTAGGCGTCCGGTGGCACCACGGCCACCGTCGCGCCCACCGCGAACGCGACCAGCAGTTCCTCCACCGAGATGTCGAAACTGGGCGAGACGGCGTGCGCCACCACGGCGTCCGAGCCCACGCCGAACACCGAACCCGACCCGGTGACCAGGTTGGTGAGGCCGCGATGGGTGACCGCGACACCCTTGGGCAGGCCGGTCGAGCCGGAGGTGTAGATCAGGTAGGCGACCTGGTCCAGGTGCACGGGCGCGCGCCGGTCGGCGTCGGTGATCGGCCCGGAATCGCTTGCGGTGATGGTCTGTTCGGTCTCGGGGTCGTCGAGCACCAGCCACCGCACGCGATCGGGCAGCGCGGCCCGCGAGCCGGCTACCGTCACACCCGCGACCACGCCGCTGTCGGTGAGCATGTGCTCGATGCGGTCGATCGGATACCCGGGGTCGACGGGAACGAATGCCGCGCCGGTCGCGGCGACGGCGCACATGGCCAGCACCGACTCGGCCGAACGGGGAATCGAGATCGCCACGGCGCGTTCGGGTCCCGCGCCCGCGGCGATCAGCACCCGGGCCAGCCGGTTGGCGTACTCGGTGACTTCGCGGTAGGTGAAGGCGCTGCCGCCCACCCGCAGGGCGATGGCCGAGGGGGCGCGCTCGGCCCCGGCGGACAGGATCTCGGGCAGGGTGTGCGGGCGGGCGCCATCCCGGCCGCGGGCCGGCGCGAGCACGGCACGCTCCTGATCGGAGACCGCGCTCAGCGCGGTCAGCGGCTGGTCGGCGCCGCCGGCCAGGAAGCGGTGCAGGAACTCCAGGAACCGGGCGTGCAGGGCCGCCAGCTCGGGTTCGTCGTAGCGGTTGGGGTTGGCCTGGAAGTCGATGTGGGTGGGTTCCCCGCCGGTGCCCGGGTAGACGTTGACGAACAGGTCGTCGATCATTCCCGAGGTCAGCACGTGCAGCTGCCCGGTCACCCCACCCAGACGGATGCGGGTGTCGGCCAACATCAGATTGACCGTAGGCCCGAAGCCCGCGACCTCGTCCATGGCCCAGCCCAGGTCCCGGAAGATGTCCTCCTGCCGGTACCGCTGGCGGCGCAGGGCGGCGGTCAGCTCACCCTGGGTGGCGCCCAGTAGGTCGCCGACGGTGGCGGTGGGGGACAGGCGCAGCCGCAGCGGCACCACATTGGCGACCATGCCGCCCGAACGGCGCAGGGTGGCGGTGGTGCGGCCGGACACCGGCAGGCTGAGCACGATCTCGCCCGCCCCGGTCATCGCGCCCACGTAGGCGGCGAAGGCGGCCACCACGACCGGCGCCGGACTGGTGGATCGAGCCGCGGTCAGCGAATCCAGCAGGGCCGCCGTGGATTCCGGCAGCGCGCCGCTGAGCAGCCGCGGGTGAGCGTCCACCGCGCCGGTGCGGCGGCCCAGGTTCGCCGGTTCGGGCAGACCGGTCAGGTGTTCGCGCCAGTAGTCGCGATCGGCTTGCAGCTTGTCCGAATTCCGGTACGCGGCATCGGCTTCCACGATGCGCTGCAACGGCTCGGCCTTGCCCGGCGGGACCTCCTGCCCGGTGACGGTGGCGTTGTAGATCTCGGAGGTGCGCTGCAGCATGGTGAGCGCGCCGACGCCGTCGAGCAGGATGTGATGAAAGCGCGAGTACCAGTACCAGCGGTCCGGGCCCAGGCGCAGCATGGCCATCGTGCACAGGCGGTCGCGGGTCAGGTCCAGGGGTGCGGTGTACTCGGCGCGCATCCAGGTCTGCGCGGCGGCCTCGGGGTCGGGCGCGCCGCTCAGGTCGACGGTCCGGGTCCGGTCGTCGAGGCTGGTGTCGACCAGCTGCCAGGGCAGCTCGTCGATCTCGATCAGGCGTAGATAGCCGGTGCCGAACTCGCGACCGGCGCGGCGGGCCGCGTCGGCCAGCAGGTCCGCGTCGATCGGGCCGGTCAGCTCGACATATTGGGCGATGGAGACGGGGGTGTCGCCGGCCAGCTGCTGGGCGAACCAGATGCCGCGCTGGGCGGCGGAAAGGGCGAATGCCGCCGAATTGTCAGGGGTGGAGGGCAGGGGACTGCTGAAACCCATACTGCTGAGACCTTCTCCAGGACTGCGGCGGCAGCGGAGAGGTCAGGAGGCCTTCCGCGCCAGGTTCAGTTCGGCCTCGCTGAGCGGGGCGTCCGAGCCGGTGAGATATTGCACCAGCGTGTCTCGATCATCGAGCACCAGCCAGCGGCTCGGGTCGGTGACCAGCTCCCGCCCGGCCTTGGTGGTGATGCCGAAATCGGCACGGGCCACACTGGTTTCGGTGGTGAGCGGCACCGGCATCGCGCCGGTCTTTTCAATGGCCAGACGGGAGACCATGGCCTCCAGTCGAGGGGTCTCCGCGATCACGATCCGCGCCCCGGGGTGGGCTCCGAGCCGCAGCAGCATGCGCGCCACTCGATTGCTCCAGCGATCCAGCTCGGTGGGGTTCAGTTCGCAGTCGGCATCGGTCACCGCGATGGCCTGGGGCGATTCGGCAACGGTGGGCGATTCGACCGTCGTGCACATGAACATCATCCTCTCGGAGGGGGCGCTTGGGGTGGCGTTCGGTATGTATCCACTCTCGCCCCCGCACGCCTCCGCCGGTAGCGACCACAGTGCTGCTGGAATCCGCTCCGAGGGTGCACGTTGTCCCACCCTGGGGTGGGTGGAAGATCAGCCGTCCAGGGTGGCCATGGTCTCCGAGATCATGGCGATCGAGTCGCGCGGGCTCAGCGCCATGGCCCGGAGCTGGTCGAACATCACCCCGTAGCGGCGCACCTCGGAATGGCCCTCGATCAACTCGTCGCTGGCGATGCCCTCCACGTAGACCAGTTCCGGGTCGGCGGGGTCGGGGAAGTCGAGCAGGGTGAAGGAGCCCAGCATGCCCGGGTGCGCGCCGGCGTCGAAGGGCAGGATCTGCAGGATCACGTTCCGCTTGTTGGTGTGGTCGAGCAGCTGACTGAACTGTTGGTTCATCACCTCCGGGCCGCCGACCATGCGCCGGATGACGGCCTCGTCGAGCACCACCCACAGCTCCAGCGGATTGTCCTTGGTGAGCACCTTCGAGCGCTCCTGGCGCGCCCGGATCCGTTGCTCGATAACCTGATCCGACACCTTGGGCATGGTGGTCTGGTAGACCGCGCTGGCGTACGCCTCGGTCTGCAGCAGGCCCGGGACGAAGGTGGACTGGAAGAAGCGCGCGGACAGCGCCTCGGCCTCGAAGTTGATGTAGGCGCCGTACACCTCGGACACGGCATCCTCGAAAGACCTTGCCATGCCGGGTCGTAACGCGTCGACCAGCAACTGCAAGGCGTCTGAACGTTGTGGCTCGCCGATGCCGTAGAGGTCCAGCATGGCCGTCAGGGTGCGGCGCTGCGGCCGGGCCTGAGCGGTCTCGATCCGGTACAGCGTGGTGACGTTGATGCCGGTCTTGGCGCTGACCACTTCTTTGCTGAGCTGGGCGCTCTCCCGCATCTCGTGGAGCATCGCGGCCAGCCTCCGCAAACGGACGGTGAGCACGGTGCGCTTGCCTGCCATGACAACCCTTTCGCTTGGCGCACTTGCTAGAACGCAGTATTGCGTTCTTGCATTTGTAAGAGCATGATCCAGCTAGCCTATTCGTGAACAACCGTTCCGATGACCGGTATAGCTGAATCCGGAGACCAATCATGTTGGTGCGATTAGTGATGCAGTCGGGTGCGTATAGGGAGTCGCGATGACCATGTCGATAGCCGGCGTTCTGCCGACCGCTCCGCAATTGCTCTGCGCTTTCCAGGGGAGACGATTTCAAGATCGAGTATTGCTGCGGTCGGCGCACGCGCTGGCCGAACTGCACGAACGGCGTGCCGAGGTAAGGGATCCCATGATGGTCAGCGAGATCGATTGCCGCCGCGGCGAACTCGTTGACGATATCAACGATTGGGTGGAACAGGAACTGCCACAGCACCGCAACGGCGCCACCATGCACACCGAGAGCCTGGGCGCGGTCGTGGACCGCATGGCCCGGAGCTGGGTCGAAGCCAATCAGGTGATCGATCACGAGGGCGCTTCCAGTGATAACACCCATAAACACTGGTACCATCTGGCCGAACTGGTGGACGGCTACACTGATCTCGTATTCGACGTGGCCGGTGGCCGTCGCCGTTTACCAGAACAATGATTCCAAATGCATTGACACAATTGATGTCTTGTCACCGAATCGTTGATCATCAGTGGTGACGTCAGCCGAGTCCTGCTATCGGACCAATAGCTCGCTCGAACCGTAAGACGTCGCCCGCCGAGACGGCGGGCGCAACGGGGCGCCCCGCCCGGCGTGCCGCGTGGTCGACTGGCGCGGCACGCTCGCCCTGAATTCATTGACGGAGCGCCTAGAACCAACCGACCAGTGTTTAATTCGCGTCGTATTTCGTTCACACGACCGCCGATTCACAACACCGCGGATGTAATACGGCGTTTCACAATGATAAGGGGAGGGAGTTCGTCATGAACCCGGGCGAGGGCACCGCCACCGATCTCTACCGCCAGGCCGCCGCCGGCGCCTTCCGCCTGGACGTCGCCACCGCGCGCACCTGCGCCGCGACCTTCCTGCGATTCGCAGCCGCACTGGACCCGCAAATCGCCCGCAGCCACCGTGCCCGAACCCTCACCGGCTTCGGCGATTTCGACTCCGCCCACCAACTCCGCGCGGGCTTCGAACGCAAGGGCCGCGACCTCACCGCGGCCCTCACCACCCTCCAGCGTTCCGCCCTCGACATGGCCGCCGCCTACCTGCTGGCCGCCGGACTGATCCAGACCACCGACGACGCGACCTCGCGTGCTCTGCTGACGGCCGCCGCGCACATCTGATCCCCGCTCGCCTCACCCCGAAAGGGGTTGGCTCAGCGGGGTTTCCAGTAGTTGTCCGGGCCCACCAGTTGCAGCAGGGTCCGGGAGGGGGCGTCGAGGTTGGGGGCCAGCGAGGTGTCCACCGCGAGGCTGATGTAGAGGGAGTACGCCTCGTAGAGGTAGCGGTACTGCTGACGGCCCCAGCTGGAATAGGTGGCGGCCCACAGGGTATCGAGGTTGGACTGGCAGACGCTGGCTCCCACGCCCTGGGTGGGGCACCAGACGTCCCAGGTCTGGTTCTGGCCCTTGAGGCCGTTGTAGATGGCTTCGGCCTCGGTGTTGGAGGGGAAGGCGAACACCTCCAGGGAGGTCAGGATCTTGTCCGACTGGTCGATGTAGGTGCCGGTCACCATCTGCTGACACTTGTTGGTCTGCAGCGCCGTCTTCACGTTCTGGGACATGTTGGCGGCGACGCAGTCCTTCACGCCGGTGGAGCGGCGGGTGAACACGACGCCCTTGCTGTCGGTGAAGCTCTGCGGGAGCATCGCGTCCGCGGTGAACGGGGTCTTGTCGGTGGCCTGCTGGTTGAGCGTCGACTTGTCGAACGCCACCGTGGTCGAGGTGGGCGGGGCGGTGGTGGTGGTCGTCGCCGTGGTGGTGGTCGTCGTGGTTCCGGCGGCCTTGCTCTTGCCGTCGTTCTTGTCGGAGAGCACGACGACGCCGACTCCGATGGCGATCACCAGCACCACCAGCAGGACGCCGAGGATCACCTTCAACGCGGTGTTGGACGAATCAGGTTGTGGTGCGGGCTGATACGACACCAGCGGCTGCGGACCGGACCATCCGGCCGGCGCGGCGGCGCCGTAGACCACCCGCAGGACATCGCCCCACTCCGCCGCGGAAGGCCGTGCGTCCGGCCCGAATCCGCCGTTGCCGAAGGCCCGATCGAACAGCGCCCGCACCCGCGGATCCAGGGAAGCGGGCGCTACGCCGGCTTCCCAGGGCACGCCGGGCGGGCCCGCGGTGTCGGGGAGCAGGGTCCGGTACACCAGCGTCGCAAGGTCGTACCGATCCTTGTATCGGTCGCGGACCCGGTCGGCGGGGGCCAGTCCGGCGGTGTCGATGACGTAGGCCAGCGGCGCGGCCGCCTGCAACAGCACGTTCTTGGGGGTGAGGTCACCGTGGACGAGCTGCCGGTCCTCGAGTGCCCGGATGATGTCGCACAGCCGAATGGCCACTCCCGCACGGAAATACGGGGCGGTCTGCCCGGGCGCGGCCCACAGCTGATCCAGGGTGCGCGGCCGCCCGTCGGGCTGCAGATAGTCGACGGGGATCAGCGGCAGCACCGTGCCGATCAGGCTCGAGTCGTGCTGGATGAGGTCGATCGGCCAATTCACCGCCTCGGCGGCGGCCCCGGTGGAGCCGCCCGCGGCATCGGCGGCCGCCATGGTCTGCCGGCCGAAAAGCATGGCCTGCCTGGCCCATTCGATCGCGTCGGGTGCGGTGACCGGCGTCCGGTAGAGCTTGTAGAGCCGCTGCTGCCCGCGCGGATCCCGGCACAGGTATTGCACGGAGCGGCTGCCCGCGGCATAGAAGGGTTCGCCGTCGACGTCGTAGGACTCGCCGGACAGACCAGTGACGACCACCATCGAACAATCCCCCGCCCGATCAATGACATTCGTCGCGAGTTTACCGGTCGACTGTCCGCCACGCCCGGGCCTCGACGCAAGACACCGCTGACCATCCCCTCATGACCTGGTCAGCGGTGTGGTGCGGCCGCCTCGCCTCAGCGGAGTGCCGCACGTCCTTTCAAGCGGCCCAGGATGATCAGGGCGATGAGGGTGACGAGCACGAGCAGGGTGGTGCTGGCGGCGGCGTCGAACACCGCGCCGCGGTCGGTGGTGGCGAAGATGGTCACCGGGAGGGTCTTCCAGGTGGCCGGGTACACCATGATGGTCGCCCCGAGTTCACCCATCGACAGTGCGATGGCCAGTCCGGCGGCAGCGCCGAGGGCGGGCAGCAGCAGCGGCAGCGTGATCCGCAGCAGCACCCGGACCGGTCCCGCGCCGAGGGATTCGGCGGCCTGCCGGTAGCCGGGGTCGAGGCGGTCCAGCGCCGCGGAGACGCCGCTGAACGCGTACGCCAGCACCAGCACCGTGTGGGCCAGGATCACGATCCATTTGGTGCCGCCCAGCAGCAGCGGCCGCTCATTGAAGGTGATCAGCACCCCGAGCCCGATCGCCACCGACGGCACCGCGACCGGCAGGTGGAACACCGCGTCGGTGACCCGCCGCACCCACGCCGGGGCCGCCGCCGAGGCCAGGGCCGCCCAGGTGCCGAGGATCAGCGAGAACAGTCCAGCCAGCAGCGCGGTCTGCAGGCTCACCGACAGGCTCGCGGCCGCTTCCCCCGACAGCGCCCGATCGAAGTTGGCGAAGCCGAGGTCCGAGGGCAGCGGCCCGGTCCAGTGTCCGGCCAGCGCCGCGGCCACCACGGTCGCGATGGGCGCGACGAACACCACGGCGACGACGATCCCGAAGACCGCGAGCACCACGGCCCGCCCGCGGCGCGTCCACACCAGCATGGTTCAGCTCTCCTTGCGCGCGCCGGTGAGGCGCGCGAACAACAGTCGGTATCCGAGGTACAGGCTCAGCGACAGCAGCACCTGCACCGATGCCAGCACCGCGGCCCCCGGCAGATCGAAGGTGACGATGCCGCGCGTGTAGATCAGCGCGGGCAGCGTGATCACCCCCTTGGCGCCGGTGAACAGCACGATCCCGAACTCGTTGAGCGTCAGCAGCAGTACCAGGCTGCCGCCCGCCGCCAGCGCCGGCCACGCCTCGGGCAGCACCACCTGCCGCAGCACCCGCCACGGCGAGGCCCCGAGACTGGACGCCACATCCAGCTGCTCCCTGGGCAATTGCGCGAACGCCGCCAGCAGCGGCCGCACCACGAACGGCGTGAAGAAGGTGACCTCGGCCAGGATCACACCCCACGGCGTGCTCAGAAAGTCCAGCATCGGCCTTGTCCCCCCGGTGATCCGATTGATCAACGCGTTCACCGCCCCCGCCGTCCCGTACAGGAACGTGAACGCCAGTGTCACCAGGAACGACGGCAACGTCAGCACCGAGTCGATGAGCCGCCCCACCAGCTGCGCCCCCGGAAACGGCACGAACGCCAGCACGATCGCCAGAAACGTCCCGAGCACCACACACCCGACGGTGGAACTCACCGCGATAGTGACGGTGCGCCACAACGCATTCCGAAACGACTCCTCCTCCAGCACCCCCGCCCAAGTCCCGACCCCTCGCCCGGACTTGGTCTTCGTCGACTCCAGCAGCACCCGCACGATCGGATACACCGCGATCAACACCACCACCAGCACCGGCGGCAGCGCCCACACCACCGGCCGCCACGACCAGCCGGTCCGGCGCTCTCCGGGAGCCTCCGCCGCGGAAGGAGTTTCGAGCAGTGCTGTCATGACGCCCTCCGGTCACGGGCCGCCGCCACACCGGCGAAGAGCTGCGACCACAGGTCGGTGGCCATCGCTCGCCGCCGGAAGGAGACTCGTCGTTCCCTGCTCAACGGTGTGGATGCCACTGGGGTGTAGGCAAATTCGCCGGGTGTGCGGTAGGGAAGCGGTGTGGCGGTCATGCGCGCACCTCGGGGCTATCCGCCGCGGCCGCGGTGCCGATGCCCGGGGGGATGAGGACGCCGGCCGGGTCGGCGAAGCGGACGCCGACGTGGTCGCCGGGGGTGATGTCGGTGTGGCCGAGGACGTCGGCGGTGAGTTCCGCGGGGAGGCCGGTGACGTCGAGGTGGAGGCGGGTGGAGGCGCCCTTCCAGACGCTGGTGATCACGGTGGCGCGCAGCGCGTCTCGCTCGGTGAGCGGGACGATGCGGACGGTGTGGGGGCGGACGCAGAGCTGGGCTTCGGCGTTCGGGACCCAGTCGGGGCGGCCGATGCCCGGGGCGGGCGCGTCGGCGCGCAGGGTGTGGTCGCCGGCGGTGACCAGGGCGGCCGTGCCGGAGACGTGTTTGACCTGGCAGGGGAGCAGGTTCGCGCCGCCGAGGAAGGAGGCGGTGAACTCGGTCGCGGGCCGCTGCCACAGGTTGTGGGCGGTGTCGATGTCGACCAGCCGGGCGTCTCGCATCACCGCGATGCGGTCGGCCAGGGCCAGCGCCTCGGACTGGTCGTGGGTGACGTAGAGCATCGCCGTGTCCGGCAAGGCTTTTCGCAGCTGCTGGAGCTCGCCCAGCATGTTCTGGCGCAGCTGCGCGTCGAGGGCGGCGAGCGGCTCGTCGAGCAGCAGCACCTTGGGCCGGATGGCCAGCGCCCGCGCGATCGCGACCCGCTGCTGCTGTCCGCCGGACAGCTCGCGCGGCAGTCGTTCGGCGTAGCCGCCCATGCCGACCATCTCCAGGGCTTCGGTGACGCGCCCCCCGATCTCGTTGCGCGCCACCCGATGTGCCTTCAGCCCGAAGGCCACATTGTCGCGCACCCGCATGTGCGGGAACAGCGCGTAGGACTGCACCACCACCCCGATCCCGCGTTTGGCGGGGGACAGGTCGGTGACGTCGCGGCCGGCCAGCCGCACCGCGCCCGAGGTCGGCCGGATGAACCCGGCCAGCGCCTTGAGCGCGGTGGACTTGCCGGAACCGCTGGGCCCGAGCAGCGCAACCGTTTCCCCCGCGGCGACGCGCAGGTTGAAATCGGCCAGTGCGACAGTCGATTTGCGGCCGCGGCCGTAGGTGACCCCGACCCGGTCGAACACGATGGCCGGTTCGGCGGTGGTGTCGGTGACCGCCGTGGATGTCGTCAACGCGGAGGACATGGCTGCTGCTCCTGTGGGGTGATTTAGCTACCGGTGGCCTTGGTGTAGGCCGCCACGTCGGCGTCGAGCTCGTCGAGCACCTTGGTCCAGTCGGGGTGCACGATCTCGACGTTCTTGACCACCTGCGCCGGCGACACGGCGCCGGCCGCGGACGGCGCGGCGTCCTTCAGGTCCGTCCGGGCCGGCACCGCGTAGGCGTCGGGCAGCGACTTCTGCGCGTCGGCCGACAGCAGGAAGGTCATCAGCTTCTTGCCCGCGTCGGAGTGCGGCGCGCCCTTGGCCAGACCCATCAGGTACGGCAGCGCCACGGTGGACTGCTTGCCGTCGGCGGAGGCGGGGAAGAAGACGTTGAACTTCGAGCCCTTCTCCTTGACGGTGGCCAGGTTCATCTGCACGTCACCGTTGGCGACCACGATCTCGCCCTTGTCGACCTTGGCCTGCAGCTTGCCGGTGGAGGAGGACGGGCCGACATTGTTGGCCTGCAGCTTGCCCAGGTAGTCCAGCGCGCCCTGCTTGCCCATCAGCTGCTGCAGCAGGATCAGCACGGCGGTGCCGTCACCGGCCTGGCCGGGGGTGGAGTACTGCAGCTTGCCCTTGTACTCCGGTTTCAGCAGGTCGTCCCAGGTCAGCTTGGTCGCATCGACCGAGGGGTTGGCGATGAAGCACAGGTAGTTGCCCGCCAGCGTCACCCACTTGCCGTTCGCGTCCTTGTCGGCGGCCGCGACGGCGGCGGTGTCGACGCCGCTGGTCTGCAGCAGACCCGACTTGTCGGCCTTCTGCATGAACGGCGGCAGCGTGACGACCACGTCGGCCTGCGGGTTGGACTGCTCCTTGTCGACGCGGCTGACCACCTCGGCGGACCCGGCCTCGACCAGGTTGACCGCGATGCCGGTCTGGTCCTTGAACTTCGCGAACTGGGTCTTGTACCAGTCGCCGACACCGTCGGCGGAGTAGACGGTGACCGTCTTGCCGTCGCCGGAGTCGCTGGTGCCGGTGCCGCCGCAGGCGGTGAGGCTGAAGGCGACCGCGGTGGCGGAGGTCAGGATCAGGGCGGTCCGGGCGATGGTGCGTGCGAGGCGGTTGTTCGGATTACGCACGGTGACTGCAACTTTCAGTTCAGGGGAGGGTCGGATCGTAGGAACAGGGGGTGGATCCGCGGCCCCGGCGAGGCGCGCCGGGGCCGCGGAATTCTCTAGCCGCGCTCGGCGAGCAGCAGCTGCGCGAACTCGGTGACCGAGGCCAGCACGTGGGTCGCGCCCGCGGCCCGCAACTGCTCCTCGGTGTGCGCGCCGGTCAGCGTGCCCGCGACGATGCGCGCGCCCGCGGCCAGCCCGGTGGCGATGTCGCTGGACGTATCGCCCAGGACCGCAACCCGATCCACGGCGTCGACCTCGAGCCGCAGCAGGGCGGTGAGCACCATGTCCGGATAGGGGCGCCCGCGCCCGGCGTCGGCGGGGACCAGCGCCAGGTCGGCGATGTCGTTCCAGTCCAGCGCGTCGAGCAGCTTGTCCTGGGTCTCGCGGCTGAATCCGGTGGTCAGCGCCACCTTGATCCCGGCGGCCCGCAGCGCCGAAATGGCTTCGACGGCACCGGGAATCGGGCGCACCCCGGCCGCCTCGGCGAGCTCGGTGTAGGCGGCCTCGAAGGCGCGGTTGGCCTGCTGGGCGCGGTCCTCGTCGCCGAGCAGCGTGCGGAAGCACCAGATCTTGGACTGCCCCATGGTGTCCTGGACGAAGGCCCGGGCCGCGTCGCGCTCGGGTCCCTCGGCGGGCACGCCGGCGGCGGTGATCGCCACCTCGAACGCCTGCTCGACCAGTCCGTCGTCGGCCACGGTGGTGCCCGCCATGTCGAGGACGGCGAGTTCGATCTGCTTGTCGCTCACGATGTTTCCTTCGCGGTGTCGGACGGTCAGAGATTGAGGAGGTCGGCGGTCTCTTCGCCGAGCGCGGGGCCGAGGGTCATGCCGCGCCCGCCCGGTCCGGTCACCACCCAGACATTGGTGTCGGCCTGCGCGCGGGTGACGATGGTGCCCGGATCGATGGACTGGCTGTACACGCCCGCCCAGCGCCGCACGATCGGCGGCAACTTGCGGCCCAGCAGTTCCTCCATCACGCCGGTGAGGTGCTCGTAGGGCGCTTCGTCCACGTCGAAGGTGAACGGTTCGTCGTATTCGTGGGTGTCGCCGATGGTGAGCCCGCCGTGCAGGCGTTGCACGGCCAGCAGCTGCATCTTGTGCTGGGCGGCCGTGAACGGCTGCGCCTCTTCACGATTGAGCCGATCCAGTTCCGGTCCGGCGAAGGCCGGGTAGTAGCGGAAGCTGTCGCCGTCGGCGATGGCGGTGGTGAGCGGTTCGCCCAGGGGGGCGGTCTGCATCATCTGCAACCGCACCCGGCGCACCGGGATGTCGCCGACCAGTTCGCGGGTGAGGCCGGTGTGCGCGGCGCCCGGGCAGACCAGCACCAGGTCGGCTTCGTGGCGGCGGCCGCGGTCGTCGACGACGGTGGTGCCGGTGACGGCGCGCGCCTCGGTCCCGGCGAAGAAGCTGTAGCGCCCGGTGGCCTCCATGTAGCGCCGCAATGCGGGCAGCGCCTGTCGGGATTCGACGGCGGCGTCGGTCGAACAGTGCAGTCCGGCCAGGAATTTGCCGCGCAGCGCCGGGTTGAGGGCGCGCACCCGTTCGGGGTCGAGCAGTTCGAAGCCGCGTTCGGCGGCCGACGGCTGGGCCACGGCGGCCTCGGCCACGGCGAGTTCGTTGGCGGAGCGGATCAGGGTGATGGATCCGGCGGGCCGGAAGCCCACGCCGGGCACCTTGCCGCCGATCTCCTCCCACAACTGCCGCGAGCGCAGGGTGAGCTCCAGTTCGCTGCCGCTGCGTCCCGAGACCCACACCAGGCCGAAATTGCGGACGGTAGCGCCGCGCGCCTCGGCCTCGCGTTCCAGCTGCACGACGTCGTGGCCGCGCCCGATCGCGGCGAGGGCGTGGGCGGTGCCGAGGATCCCTCCGCCGATGATGACCAATCGCATGGAAGTCATCGTGGGCAATGGTCTAGACCTACGGGTGTTTCGTGTGGAAACGGTAGGTTAATAATTGGTATAGACCAATCGTGTGTACGCTGGGGGCATGGAGACGAGGGAGGCCGCCGGGGTGGAAGACCAGGCGGGGCCGGGCCGTCCGGCGCCCGGAACAGCCGGTGCGGGAACCGATTCCGCGCCCGCCGGACGCATGCCCAAGTCGTATCGCGTGCGCGCGGAACTGGAAGCGCTGCTGAGCGAACTCTCCGAGGGCGACCCGGTCCCCTCCGAACGCGAACTCGCGCTGCGTTGCGGCGTCGCCCGCGAGACCGTGCGGCAGGCCGTGCGGGAACTGCTGGTGGAGGGGCGGATTCGCCGCCAGGGCCGCGGCACCGTGGTCTCGCGCCCGAAGATGGTGCAGCCCTTGTCCTTACGCTCCTACACCGAGGGCGCGATCAAGTTCGGCCGCAAGCCGGGCCGGCTGCTGGTCGACTGGTCCGACGTCCCCGCCGACCCCGACACCGCCCACGCCCTGGCCGTGAAACCCGGCACCCCGGTCATGCACCTGGAACGCATCCTGCTCGCCGACGGGGAGCGCATCGGCCTGGAGAGCACCTGGATGCCGTTGCACCGCTTCGCCGTACTGCGCGAGTTCTACGACCCGCAGACCTCGCTGTACGTCGCCACCCGCGGCATGGGCGTGGTCTACGCCGTCGCCACCGAGCGCATCGAGACCGTGCTGGCCTCCCCGCGAGAGGCCGCCCTGCTGGAATGCACGACGGCCCTGCCGATGCTCCTGCTGCACCGCCGCAGCGTGGACGGGGAAGGCGTGCCGATCGAACGCGTGCGCTCGCTCTACCGCGGCGACCGGATCGCCTTCCAGGCCAAGCTCACCGACTACTGAATCCGCGATCAGCCCAGCTGCGGAGCCACTTTCGCGCCGAGCAGCTCGATGCTGTGCAGCACCTGCTCGTGCGGCAGCGTGCCGACGCTGGTGTGCAGCATGAACCGATCCAGTCCGAGCGTGTCACGCACGTCGGCGATCTTCTCCGCCACGTAGTCGGGCGTGCCGACGAACAGTGAACCGCTCTGCGAGCGCAGCGCGTCGAACTGCTGGCGGGTCATCGGACCCCAGCCGCGCTCGCGTCCGATTCCGGACATGGCTCGCGCGTAGGAGTCGTAGAAGTCCTCGACCGCCTGCTTGTCGGTGTCGGCGATGTAGCCGTGCGCGTGCACCGCGATCGGCTGCGGTTCGTGCCCGCCCTCGGCGAGGGCCCGGTGGTAGAGGTCCACCAGCGGCTTGAACCGCGCCGGCTGTCCGCCGATGATGGCGATGGCCAGCGGCAGGCCCAGAAGTCCCGCGCGCACAACGGATTCGGGGCTGCCGCCGACGGCGATCCACACCGGCAGCGGCCGATTTTCGGTGCGCGGATAGACGATGGCGTTGTCGAGAGGCGCGCGGAACTTGCCGGACCAGGTGACCGGCTCCTCCTCGCGGATCTTCAGCAGTAGCGCCAGTTTCTCCTCGAAGAGCTCGTCGTAATCGTTGAGGTCGTAGCCGAACAGCGGGAACGACTCGATGAACGATCCGCGCCCGGCCATCAGCTCGGCGCGGCCGTTGGAGAGTCCGTCGAGGGTGGCGAAGTCCTGATACGCCCGCACCGGATCGGCGGAGCTCAGTACGGTGACCGCGCTGGTGAGCTGGATCCGTTCGGTCCGTGAGGCGATGGCGGCCAGCACGACGGCGGGGGAGGAGGCGGCGAAATCCTTGCGGTGGTGCTCGCCGACCCCGTAGACGTCCAGCCCGGCCGCCTCGGTGGCCACGGCCTCCTCGACCACCTGCCGCAGCCGCTCGCCCGCGGTCGGTACCGGCCCGTTGCCGCCGACGGGATGTGTTTCGGCGAATGTCGTGAGTCCCAGTTCCACGGCCGATGCCCCTCTCGAGTCTTGTTGCCAAGTCAACTGTCAGGATAAACGGACCACGGTCCGGAAGAATTCCCGCAGGCATGGACCTGGGAATCCCACCATTCGGACCGGCAGATAGTCTGGTACCCATGTCTGTGCGCACCCGCAAGCCCCTCCAACCCGGCACGCAGTCGCCGATCCGCGAGGTCCCCAAGAACATCGAGCGCCCCGAGTACGTCTGGAAGAAGACCGCCAACGAAGGCCACGAACCCTGGGTGCAGACCGCCGAGACCATCGACAAGATGCGGATCGCGGGCAAGATCGCCGCACAGGCACTGGAAGAAGCCGGCAAGGCCGTCGCGCCCGGCGTCACCACCGACGAACTCGACCGGATCGCCCACGAGTACATGCTCGACCACGGCGCGTACCCGTCGACCCTGGGCTACAAGGGATTTCCCAAATCCTGCTGCACCTCGCTGAACGAGGTCATCTGCCACGGCATCCCCGACTCGACCGTGATCGAGGACGGTGACATCGTCAATATCGACGTCACCGCCTACATCCACGGCGTGCACGGCGACACCAACAAGACCTTCCTCGCCGGTGACGTGGACGAGGAGGTGCGCCTGCTGGTCGAGCGCACCGAGGAAGCCACCAAGCGGGCCATCAAGGCCGTCAAGCCCGGTCGCGCCCTCAATGTCATCGGCCGCGTCATCGAGGCTTACGCCAACCGCTTCGGCTACGGCGTGGTCCGCGACTTCACCGGCCACGGCGTCGGCCCCACCTTCCACTCCGGCCTGGTCATCCTGCACTACGACCAGCCCGCCGTGGAGTCGGTCATCGAACCGGGCATGACCTTCACCATCGAGCCGATGATCAACCTGGGCGGCATCGACTACGAGATCTGGGACGACGGCTGGACCGTGGTCACCAAGGACCGCAAGTGGACCGCCCAGTTCGAGCACACCCTCGTCGTCACCGACGACGGCGCAGAGATCCTGACGCTGCCGTGAAGATCGCCATGCCCCAGCGGGGCGTCACCACGCGCGGCATCGGCTCCCGCGGCCCGCGCCGCAAACCTTCCCGGGTCCTGCCCCCGAACCCCCGCGACGAGGGCCTGGGCGTCATGCGCGCCACCATGCGCCGCCACGTCGAGCTCTCCGCCGGCCGTCCGGTGGAGGACGCCGAGAAGCCGGACGGCGCCGCCGCCGACGGCCGCGACGCGTACGTCAACCGCGACGCGTACACGAGCAGCGGCCGCGACCACTACGTCTACCGCCCCCGAGCGGAGTACAGCACGCGGTGAAAGGTGCGCTGCTGGTTGCCGGCACCACCTCCGATGCGGGTAAGAGCGTCGTCGTAGCGGGCCTGTGCCGCATGCTGGCGCGGCGCGGGGTGCGGGTGGCGCCGTTCAAGGCGCAGAACATGTCCAACAACTCCGTCGTCACCCTCGACGGCGGGGAGATCGGGCGCGCGCAGGCGTTGCAGGCGCGGGCCTGCGGGCTGGAGCCCAGCGTCCGGTTCAATCCGGTGCTGCTCAAGCCCGGCAGTGACCGGCGTTCGCAGCTGGTGGTGCGGGGCAAGGCCGTCGACACGGTCGGGGCCAAGGACTATTTCCGGCATCGGCAGCAGCTGCGGTCCATCGTCGCCGAGGAATTGGCTTCGCTGCGGGCCGAATTCGATGTGGTGATCTGTGAGGGCGCCGGATCGCCGGCCGAAATCAATTTGCGGGCAACCGATCTCGCGAACATGGGTTTGGCGCGGGCGGCCGAGCTGCCGGTCGTGGTGGTCGGCGACATCGATCGCGGGGGCGTGCTGGCCCACCTGTTCGGCACCGTCGCGATTCTGGAGCCCGAAGACCAGCAGCTGATTTCGGGGTTCATCATCAACAAGTTCCGGGGCGACGTGGACCTGCTGCGGCCAGGTCTGGATCAGCTCACCGAGCTGACCGGCCGACCGACGCTCGGCGTCATCCCGTTCGCCGAGGACCTCTGGATCGACGCCGAGGACTCCCTCGGCACTGTCGCCGACGCCCCCGTGGGTCGTTCCCGCCCGCCGCTGGGCGCCGACTGGCTGACCGTCGCCGCCGTCCGCCTGCCGCGCATCTCCAACTCCACCGATGTCGAGGCGCTGGCCTGTGAGCCCGGCGTCTCGGTCCGCTGGGTCAGTGACCCCTCCCGCCTCGCGGGCGCCGACCTGGTGGTGATCCCCGGCAGCAAATCCACCGTCAGCGACCTGGAATGGTTGCGCCGCACCGGAATCGCCGACGCCCTCACCGCCCGTGCGGCCGCCGGCGGACCCATCCTCGGCATCTGCGGCGGCTACCAGATGCTGGCCCGCACCATCGTCGACCGGGTCGAATCCGATGCGGGCACGGTCCCCGGCCTGGGCCTGCTCGACCTCGACATCGAGTTCGCCGACCCCAAGGTGCTGCGCCGCTCCACCGGCCGTGTCCGCGATCATGGCGCGCCCGCCGGTGACGGTGATCTCCCCGTGCACGGCTATGAGATCCACCACGGCCGGGTCACCCGCACCGCGGACCGCCCCTGGTTCGATCTCGACGGCGTGCCGGAAGGCAGTGTGCGCGAATCGATCTGGGGTACACACCTGCACGGGGCATTGGAGTCGGACGAGTTTCGCCGCGCTTGGCTGGGGCAGGTCGCCGCCCGGTCGGGCCGCACCGGTTTCGTTGTCGCCGAGGATGTTTCGGTCGATCAGGTGCGTGTATCGCAGCTCGATCTGCTGGCCGATCTGATGGAGAAGCACCTCGACCAGGCCGCTCTGGAGCGTCTGATCGAGGCGGGCGCCGCCGCTGATCTCCCGACCCTCACCGTCGGAAAGTGACCCCGGTCACAACAATCCGACCGACACGCGTTCGACCCGAACACCGCTGCTGTAGCGTTATCGACCATGGAATCTCGGCGGATCACGGTCGGTGACCGCGAGTGGGCGGTGCGAGTCGGCGGGCCCGACACGCGGCACCATGTCCTGCTGCTACCCGATGCGGGTGACCCGGCCGATGTTTACGACCAGGTCTGCGAACGGTTGCAGACCTCGGACCTGCACACCATCGCCATCGAATCGATCGACGGCCTCGACGCCGCGACGGTGTTCGCCATCCTCGACGAGCTGAAGGTCCCGTGGGCCAACCTGGTCGGCAGCGGTGCGGGCGCCGACCTGGCGTGGGAACTGGCCGCCCGCGGCTTCGGGCGGTTCATGAGCCTCATCGCCGCGGGCGGCGGTCACCCGGCCGCCCCGGCCGCCGACGGCACCGTCCGCGATGCCGCCTGCCCGCCGGTGGAGATCCCCACCACCCTGCTGGCCACCAAGCGGTACCCGCGGGAGGTGGCCGAGGGTTCCAGCCGGTTCGTCTACGGCGAATTCCGGCTGGTCCCCATGGATGTCACCGATGTGGCCGCCGAAGCGGGCCACGAACTGGCCACCGAAGTGGTGCTACGCACCAGCTTCTGGTGATTCGGCCAGCCACTTCAGCCACGAGTCCAATTCCCGCAGGGCCGCGGTGCGCGGCGTCTCCGACGACAGGAACACGTCGTGCCGCGCACCCTCGATCGGCACGATATTGGTGCGCGTACCCAGGCAGCCCGACCAGCGCTGGATCTGCCGCACGTCGAGCACCACGTCCGACACGTCGGCGGCGGGCCCGTACTTGCGCATGAACTTGGTGACCTTCGACCGCAGGATCAACGCGGGCACCCCGATGTCGAGGCCCTTGTGCAGCCGTAGGTGCCCGCGCCGGACGGCGCGCAGCCAGCCCGCGTGAACGGGGAAGCCGCTCAACGGTTTCCAGTCCAGGTTGTAGTCCCACTCACCGGCCACGGTGTGGTGCAGGCTGTCGCCGTAGCTGGTGGACACCCCCAGCGGCAGCTTGGCGAAGGCCCGCAACCGGCCCAGGCCCTCCAGGATCGGCGTTCCCACCGATCGGTAGTAGCCGGGGCCCTGCAGGTCGAACCACGGGCTGTTGAGCATCAGCCCGGTGATGCCCTGCGCGCGCACGCCGCCGGACGCCTCCAGCCGGTTCAGCCACAGCGAGGTCACCAGGCCGCCGGTGGAGTGCGCCATGATCACCACCGGCAGGTCGGTCTCGGTGCGGACGACCTCGAGGGAGCGGTTCAGCTCCTCGTCGTAGAGCTCCAGGTCGCTGACGTAGTGCGGGGTCTGCCCGGCCCGCCGGGAACGCCCGCACTTGCGCAGGTCCAGCGCATAGAAGGCGAACCCCTGCGCGGCCAGGTGCTGGGCCAGGTGTTCCTGGAAGAAGTAATCGGTGAAACCGTGCACGTACAGCACCGCGCGGGTGGCGGCCGGGACGTCGGCGGGGGAGTAGCGGACCAGGGTGGCGACGGCGTCGCCCTCGCCGTCGGGATCGGGGCCCAAGGGGAGGGTGAGCTGCTGGTAGTCGGCGCCCAGGACGTCGGGCTGCCAGGTGGTGGTCGAAGACGTGGTGGATGACGTTTCGCGGGTCACCCGCTCAACATAGACCGCGGTGCGTAGATGTCTATTTGGGAGGGATCTCTCACATTCGGGGATTTCGAAGCGGGATTCGGGAATGGTCAGGGGCAGAATTGAGTCCAAGTGAACGACGGGTAACCTAACCCCCACCTGGTGACCCAAAAAAGACAAGGAAGTCGATCCCCGCCGTGTCGAACGCTGCCACGATTGAAAAGACCGATGTAGTACTCATCGGTGCCGGCATCATGAGTGCCACCCTCGGTGCCCTCCTTCGTCAGGTGCAGCCGGATTGGTCGATCACCATTTTCGAGCGCCTGGAGGCCGCGGCCGCCGAGAGCAGCGACCCGTGGAACAACGCCGGCACGGGCCACTCGGCCCTGTGCGAGCTGAACTACACGCCGCAGAACGCCGACGGCTCGGTGGAGATCGCCAAGGCCATCGACATCAACGAGCGTTTCCAGGTCTCGCGGCAGTTCTGGTCCTACGCGGTCGAGAACGGCGTGCTGGCCAACCCGTCGAACTTCATCAACCCGATCCCGCACGTGAGCTTCACGCACGGCCAGGACGGCGTCGAGTACCTGCGCAAGCGCCACGAGGCGCTGTCGCGGCACCCGCTGTTCGAGGGGATGGAATTCATCGACGACGCCGCCGAATTCGCGCGGCGACTACCGCTGATGGCCAAAGGCCGCGACTTCTCCGACCCGGTCGCCCTGAACTGGACCGACTCCGGTACCGACATCGATTTCGGTGAGCTCACCAAGGAACTGCTGGCCTTCCTGGGCGCGTCCGGCGCGGACATCGCGTTCGGCCACGAGGTGGTCAACCTGTCGAAGCAGTCCGACGGCTCCTGGCTGGTCAAGGTGCGCAACCTGCGCAGCAACAAGGCGCGCGTGATCAACGCCAAGTTCGTGTTCGTCGGCGCGGGCGGCGGCGCGCTGCCGCTGCTGCAGAAGTCGGGCATCAAGGAGATCAGCGGTTTCGGCGGCTTCCCGGTGTCGGGTCTGTTCCTGCGCTGCACCAACCCGGATCTGGTCGCTCAGCACGAGGCCAAGGTGTACGGCCAGGCCTCGGTCGGTGCGCCGCCGATGTCGGTGCCGCACTTGGACACTCGCGTCATCAACGGTGAGAAGGGCCTGCTGTTCGGCCCGTACGCCGGCTGGACGCCGAAGTTCCTCAAGGACGGCAAGCTGACCGACCTGATCAAGTCGGTGAAGCCGAACAACCTGTTCTCCATGCTGGGTGTCGGCGTGACCGAGATGGGCCTGGTCAACTACCTGGTCGGTGAGCTGCTCAAGTCGCAGACCGGTCGGGTCGGCGTCATGGAGGAGTTCATTCCGCGCGCCGACGGCGACGACTGGGAGCTGATCGTCGCCGGTCAGCGCGTGCAGGTCATCCGCCGCAAGGGCGCGGGCGGCGTGCTGGAGCTGGGCACCGCGGTCGTCGCGGCCGAGGACGGCACCATCGCCGGCCTGCTCGGCGCCTCCCCGGGCGCGTCCACCTGTGTGAGCGCCATGCTCGACGTGATGAAGAAGTGCTTCCCGCGCGAATTCTCCACGTGGGAGCCGAAACTGAAGGAAATGGTGCCGTCGCTGGGCACCAAGCTCTCGGAGAACCAGGCCCTGTACCGCGAGGTGTGGGACTGGTCCACCAAGGCCCTGCAGCTGGACGCCGACAACACGCCCATGCACGCAGGTATCGCTTCTCACGCGTAGATGTGATAGCAAGACGCGATGATGTCAACGGTTGCTCTCAAAAGGTCGTGGTCCCAAGACCTGGACACCACGACGCTGTACAAGCTGTTGAAACTTCGCGTAGAGGTTTTCGTCGTCGAGCAGAAGTGCGCCTACCCGGAACTGGACGGTTTCGACCTGTTGCCGGAGACCCGCCACTTCTGGCTCGATGACGAGGGCGAGACGATCTGCACGCTCCGCCTGATGGAGGAGCACGAGGACGGCGTCAAGTCCTTCCGGATCGGCCGCCTCTGTACCACCCCCGAGGCCCGCGGCCACGGCTACACCACTCGTCTCCTGCAGGCCGCCCTGGCCGAAGCGGGTTCGGCGACGGTCCGCCTGAACGCCCAGACCTACCTGCTCGACATGTACACCAAGCACGGCTTCAAGGTCGACGGCCCGGAGTACATCGAAGACGGCATCCCCCACATCCCGATGCGCCGCGGCTGACCCCGCACCCCTTGGAACACACCCCGCGCCCGCTGTGAAACCCACAGCGGGCGCGGCTGTTTCAGCGGCCCGGTCTGATGAGGGGCTGGGTGGGCCGGTCGGGTGCGATGGGGTCGTGGGGGTGGGGGTTGGGGGCGCGCATAGAGTTGGGGCGTGTCTGTTCCTGTGGCTTACTCCGAGAGTGTTCGTACGGCCGGTGATGAGGCCGGGTTTCCGTTCTCCGCGGTGGTGGGGCAGGAGCGGCTGCAGCTGGCGTTGATCTTGTGCGCGGTGCATCCGGGGATCGGTGGGGTGCTGGTGCGCGGGGAGAAGGGGACCGCGAAGTCGACGGTGGTGCGGGCGCTCGCGCAGCTGCTGCCGCCGGTGGTCGACGAGGCGGGGGCGCGGCCCGCGCGGCTGGTCGAGTTGCCGGTGGGCGCGACCGAGGATCGGGTGGTCGGGTCGCTGGATCTGGAGCGGGTGCTGCGCGACGGGGAACAGGCGTTCAAGCCCGGGCTGCTGGCCGCCGCCCATCACGGCGTGCTCTACGTCGACGAAGTGAATCTGCTGCACGACCACCTGGTCGATGTGCTGCTGGACGCGGCCGCCATGGGGCGGGTGCACATCGAACGCGATGGCGTCTCGCACACGCACCCGGCCCGATTCGTGTTGGTGGGCACCATGAATCCCGAGGAAGGCGAGCTGCGGCCGCAGCTGCTGGACCGCTTCGGGCTGACCGTGGACGTCGTCGCCTCGCGCGACGTGGACGTGCGCATGGCGGTGGTGCGCCGCCGCCTGGACTACGAGGCGGATCCCGGCGCGTTCGCCGACCGCTACTCGGCCGCCGATCGTGAAGTGGCCGAACGCATTCTGACCGCGCGCGACCGGCTCGCCGGGGTCGGCCTCGACAATGTGGAGCTGCGCCGCATCGCCGCCCTGTGCGCGACCTTCGACGTCGACGGCATGCGCGCCGACCTCGTCGTGGCCCGCACCGCCACCGCGCACGCCGCGTGGCGTGGCGCGACCGCGGTCACCGAAGCCGATGTCCGCATCGCCGCCGAACTGGCCCTGCCGCACCGGCGTCGCCGCGACCCGTTCGACGAACCCGGCATCAGCGAGGAACAACTCGACGACGCCATGCGCCAGGCCGCCGACGAAGCCGCCCGCGCCGACCGCGACGGAGCTGACAGCCTGGGAAAAGGTGAAGCGGTCCCGCCGAACGACGGCGCGGGACCGCAGGATCCGGCGGACGACGCCGATTCACCTGCCGGGGAACTGAATTCGCGGGACGACGAGTCGTCAGTGGATGGCGGCCAAGGCAATCGCGATGGCGGCCCGGATGCCCTGGACGGCGATCCGAGCCCGCACGACGGCGATCCGGGCTCTCCTGACGCGGATCCGAGGTTCGCTCCGGATTCCCCTGCGGGAAGCCAGAACCCGGGCGACCCACGGCCGGACCGTAACCCTTCCGCCGACCGCCCCTCCGCCGAGGGCCGCATCGCCGCCCCCACCGCCACCCTCCCCAAGCCTCCGCGCTGGGAGGTCCCCGGTGTCGGCGAGGGCGCTCCCGGCCGCCGCTCCCGTGCCCGCACCCGTCAGGGCCGCATCGTCCGCGCCACCGACGACACCTCCACCGGCCTGCACCTGCTGGGCACCATCTTCGCCGCGGCCCCCCACCAGTTCGAGCGTGGCCGCCTGGCGGGCCCGCTGGCTTTCGCCGCCGACGACCTGCGCGGCGCGTATCGGGAAGGCCGCGAAGGCAATCTGGTCGTCTTCGTGGTGGACACCTCCGGCTCGATGGCGGCCCGCGACCGCCTCTCGGCCGTCACCAATGCCGTCGTGGCCCTGCTGCGCGACGCCTACCAGCGTCGCGACAAGGTCGCCGTCATCACCATGCGCGGCGCGGACGCGGAACTGGTCCTGCCCCCGACTTCCTCGGTGGACATCGCGGTCCGCCGTCTGGCCGACCTCCGCACCGGCGGCAAAACCCCACTGGCCCAGGGCCTCCTGAAGGCCCGCGACCTGATCCGCCGCGAACGCACCCGCGACCCCCACCGCCGCCCCCTGCTCGTCCTGCTCACCGACGGCCGAGCCACCGGCGGCGTCGACCCGGTCCTTCGCGCCCGCGCCGCTGCCCGCATGCTCGCCGCCGACTCCGTCACCGCGATGGTCGTCGACTGCGAACGCGGCATGATCCGCCTCGGCCTGGCCCGCGACTTCGCGGCCGAACTGCGCGGCGGCTACCTGCAATTGGGCGACCTCACCGGTGACGCGGTCGCGGGCGTCGTCCGAGCCACCCGCGCCGCGTAGCCTCGCGACCGCCGGAGCGATGACCGGCCGGCGGACGGGCGACCGAGGAGACCGGCACCAACGGGACCCGCACCAACGGGACCCGCACCAATGGGACCGGCACCAAGGGGATCGGCGACCAGTCGCCCACGAGACACTCGAATCCGGCCGCTCGGTCACGGGTGCGGTATCGGCTGGAGCCCGCCGCATTCCGAGGCCTGGTGCATCGGCTCGGCAGCGATTCCGGCCGGGCCGCAGCGACTCCGCCGGGCCGCTGTGCGGCGCGGTGATCGCGGTATGGCACCGTGAACGTCGAGAGCGGTGTGCCTGGCCGCAGCGAAAGGAGCCTCGACCGATGCCGAAGGGTGTTCCCCTCCCGGAATCCATTCCCGACGACGGGTTGACCACCCGGCAGCGGCGCAACCAGCCCGTGCTGGCGGTCCACACCGGACCTGGCAAGGGGAAGTCGACGGCCGCGTTCGGGATGGCGCTGCGGGCGTGGAATCAGGGCTTCGATATCGCGGTGTTCCAGTTCGTGAAGAGCGCGAAGTGGAAGGTGGGGGAGGAAGCGGCCTTCCGGACGCTCGGGCAGCTGCACAACGACACCGGCGCGGGTGGCGCGGTGGAGTGGCACAAGATGGGCGAGGGCTGGTCCTGGACCCGCAAGCAGGGCTCGGACGACGATCACGCCGAGGCGGCCGCCGCCGGTTGGCAGGAGATCAAGCGGCGACTCGAGACCGAACAGCACCGTTTCTATGTGCTGGACGAGTTCACCTACCCGCTCAAGTGGGGCTGGGTCGACGTGGACGAGGTCGTCGAGACCCTGCGCAACCGCCCGGGCAACCAGCACGTGGTGATCACCGGCCGGGACGCCCCGCAGGCTTTGATCGACGCCGCGGACCTGGTCACCGAGATGACGAAGGTGAAGCATCCGATGGACGCCGGCCGCAAGGGCCAACGCGGCATCGAATGGTGAGCACCCCCGCCGTCGTCATCGCCGCGCCCGCGTCGGGCAGCGGAAAGACCACTGTCGCCACCGGATTGATCGGCGCTCTGCGCCGCGCCGGGCACCGGGTCGCGCCGTTCAAGGTGGGCCCGGACTACATCGACCCCGGCTATCACGGCCTGGCCGCCGGTCGCCCCGGCCGGAATCTGGACCCGGTGCTGGTCGGCCCCGAGCGGGTGGCCCCGCTGTACCTGCACGGCAGCCGGGACTGTGACCTCGCGGTGGTCGAGGGCGTCATGGGCTTGTTCGACGGCCGCATCGACGAGAACAACACCGACCCCATCGCGGAGGGCTCGACCGCGCAGATCGCGGCCATGCTCGGCGCACCGGTGATCCTGGTCGTCGACGCCCGCGGGCACAGCCAGAGCCTGGCGGCGCTGCTGCACGGATTCGCGACCTACGACAGCGGTATCCGGCTCGGCGGCGTGATCCTCAACCGGGTGGGCAGCGAGCGCCACGAGCAGGTGCTGCGCGCCGCGTGCGCCCGGGTGGGACTGCCGGTCCTGGGCGCATTGCCGCGCCTGGCCGAATTGGCCGTCCCGTCACGGCATCTCGGGTTGATCCCGGCCGTCGAGCACGGGAACGCGGCGCAGGCGGCCGTGGACGCGATGACGGATCTGGTGACCGCGCACATCGATCTGGGCGCGGTGGCGGCGTTGGCCGGATCGAATGTGCAAGGGCGGGCGTGGGATCCCGCCGAGGAAGTGGCGACGCAGGAATCGGGGCCGGTGGTGGCCATCGCCGGGGGACCGGCTTTCACCTTCGGGTATGCGGAACACCGCGAGCTGCTGGCGGCGGCGGGCGCGGAGGTCCGCGTCTTCGATCCGCTTCGGGACGAATTGCCCACTGGTACAGCTGGATTGGTCATTCCGGGCGGATTCCCGGAGGAGCACGCCGCCGAGCTCGCCGCGAATACGGGACTGCTCGCGACGATCGCCGATCGGGCTCGTCGTGGCATGCCGATTCACGCCGAATGCGCCGGGCTGCTCTACCTGACTCGGACGCTCGACGGTCATCGCATGGCGGGTGTGCTCGACGCCGACGCCGAGTTCGGTCCGCGTTTGACGCTCGGGTATCGAGATGCGGTGGCGCTCACCGATTCTCCGCTCTGGAGTGCGGGCGAACGGGTGCGCGGTCATGAATTCCATCGCACTCGGTTGACCAACGTGGGTTCGGCCGCGCCGGCCTGGGCATGGCGTTCTCCCGCCGGTGAGACTGTTCGGGAGGGTGCGGCTCTGGACCGGGTGCACGCGTCCTACCTGCATACGCATCCGGCTGGGAACCCGGCGGCTGTCGGCCGGTTCGTGTCCGCGGCAGCCGATTTCGCTCGGATCGATGTCGCCGTGTGAGTTGGCGGTCGGTGTCGGGTTGCGGCCCGGAACCGCCGCCGACCTTATTGTCGCGGCCATGCGGGAGGCGCTGGGGGACAGGGTGATCCGTCGATTGGCCACGATCGATCGGCGGGTCGGGGAACCCGGGTTCGTCGAGGCGGCGGCGCGGTTGGGTGCGGAAGCTGTCGGGTTCTCGGCTGTGGAATTGGGGGCTGTGTCGGTTCCCAATCCGTCGGGTCGGGTTTCGGAGGCTTTGGGGGTGGGGAGTGTTGCCGAGGCTGCGGCGGTATTGGCCAGTGGGGGTGGGGATTTGGCTTTCGAGAAGACGGTTGTGTTCGGAATCGTTATTGCGGCTGCCGAACTAGATTTCTAGTTTCGAATTGTGAAAAGGGTTGCGATACTGGACATTTCGGGTTCCCAGGGTGATCGCATGGGCGTAGAATTAGCACATGGATTCGAATGGGGTGACACTCGACGACTGCGGTATCGCTGAACTGGCGGCCGCGGTCTCGACCCTGACTGAATCCGTTCAGAACTCGGCGATGGCCCAGTTCTCCGATGAGGATGTCGTGGCGTTGATGCAGCAGCTCGAAGCCTGCAAAAGGCAGCTCGCGGCGCTGGATACGCGGCTGATCATCGAAGCCGGGGAGCGTTCGCTGCACGCGCGTTCCGGGGCCGGGAAGATGGTGCCGTTCCTGCGGCACACCCTCGGACTTTCGCGGTACGACGCGGCCCTGCGGGTGAAGGTGACCCATCACTGCGGAGAGTTCTTTGAACCGTCGGGGCATTTGCGTCCCGCAGTGCTTCCCGTGATGGCCGAAGCGTTTGCCGCTGGGGAGATTTCGCGGGATCACGTGCGCAACATCATGGACGTGATGGACCACCTTCCCACCGACATTCCCACTGAATCCCGTGCAGAGGCTGAGGAGATCCTCGTCGGCCACTCGCGTGACGGATGGCCGGATGATCTGCCCAAGATCGGGCGCGACATCCTCGCCCGCCTGGATCCCGACGGGAAGGTTGTGTCCGATGCCGACCGTCGGCGTCGCCGCGGGATCACCCTGTGCCGTCCCGGCGTGGATGGCATGTCCCGCATTGAAGGCTGGATCACTCCCGAGCTGCGGGCGTGCTTGGATGCGGTGTTCGCCAAGCTCGCCCGGCCGGGCATGTGCAACGTCGAGGACCCGGAAAGCCCCACCGCGAGTGGTGGGTTCATCGCTGACAGTGTTCTCGATGCTGCCGCGCGCCGGGATCGGCGTGATGCGGGGCAGCGGACCCACGACGCGCTGATGGCTCTCGTGCAGCCGGGCGTGAACATGCGCGCGCTCGGGATGCACCGGGGTCTGCCGGTCGAGGTCGTGCTCACCATGAGCCTCACCGACTTGGCGAACGGGACCGGGGTGGCCACCACCAACACCGGTACCCAGATCTCGATCAACGAGGCGCTGAAGATGGCTGAGGGAACTCACCCGGTGATCGCGGTCCTCGACGGGGACGGGATGCCGCTGTACCTGCAGCGGTCGCGCCGCACCGCCAACCGGGCCCAACGCCTCGCACTCATCGCCCGCGACAGGGGATGCACCCGCCCGGGTTGTGAACAACCCGCCTCGATGTGCGCCGCCCACCACGTCATCGATTGGGCCAAAGGTGGACCCACCGACATCAACAACCTGACCTTGGCGTGCGATCACTGCCACGCGTTGATCAACGATGGCCCGGATGGGTGGAAAACCGTTGTCATGGACAAGGACTCACCTCATCGCGGGCGAACGGGGTGGATTGCGCCGAAGAGTGTTGATCCCACCGGCACGCCACGAGTCAACGATCGCCATCACGTGGGGCAGTCGATCGCGGCTGCGATCGATTCGAGTTGCCGAAAGTGGCGATCACGGGCTGCATGAAACCGAGCTGCTCATGTCCTGCTGGCGTGCGCGAAACTACATAGAGTGTGGTCGCCTCGCGTGCCCTACCGGACCTGGGCTGACGCCGAGTTGAGAGCCGTCAGCCGCCGATCCCGGCTCACGGACTGCACGGATCACCTTCTCGAGACAAAGACCCAAAGACCAAAGACCCGAGACGACCTCGAACCTTCTTCTCTCTCCCCCGTACCTTCACGGTGCTTGTACCTCGACAACTTCAGAGTGCTTGTACCCCCACACCGGGACGATCCACGGCCGAGCCGCAATGAGGCTGGAAGGTGAGCGAGCCTCCCGACCCAGCCAGCCTCTCTCCCTTCTCCAGGCATCTTTTATCTTTTGCGTCTTTAGAAAGCCCTCAGGTCTTTGGTCCAAAGCACTTTGTTCTCTATCTTCTGCCATGTGGCCGACCCCACCCCCACCCCCGACCGCTGGCACACCTTCCTGACCTGGTGGCGCTTCTGGGGCACCCTAGGCTTCTGCGGCTCAGCCTTCCTGACCTTCCTGATCATCAGCGACATGGACGGCATCCCCGCCTACTGCGGCTGGCGCCACCCCTGCCCACCCTGGATCACCCTGACCATCGGCGCCTTCCCGATGTACGTCTGGGCAGCAGGAGGACTAGCCACCTGGCAGCTGGGAAGAATGGCCCGCCGCCGAGGCCGGCGCCCATCCCTCGGAATCCCGATCGGCGCCCTGATCTTCTTCCCCGGCCTGACCCTGAGCCTCTACCTCGTCTACCACTACTGGTGGCCGAACGCCTGAAAACGCCACAGCCCCCGCCGGCTGGTTGGGTACCGGCGAGGGCTGCGACTTCACCCGATCAGGGCGCGACAGACCCCCAATCGGCGAACCCGGTCGGATCGTGCCGACCCAGGCTTCCGTGCTCGAACAACCCCCACCCTTCATCGCCGCCACACCGCGCCTTGCCGACGTGGTCGATGACGCCGAACGGAATCCGCCCGGCCACAGCCGGATCGGTCAGGTCGTAGAGCTTGCTCTCGGACCAGTTGCGTCCCTTCCACTGGCCGTGCAGCCAGTCGGGGTCGCCGCCGTAGCCGCAGCCGGCGTTGAGCGCGATGAAGGTCCCGGCCTCGACCTCGACCTCGAGCGGCTTGCCGTCGGGCGTGGTGAGTTCCAGACGCAGCGCGGTCGGGATGCGGGTGCCCGACTTGTAGGTGAGATGCACTCGCGGCCAACCCAACTGCTCGACGCGCCCGTCGTTCCAGACGCGGGTGGCGTCGTTGAGGGTGCGGTAGCCGTTGGGCTCCTCCTGCACGATCACGATGATCGAGTAGTCGTCGAACTTCAGCGGCACGTACAGCCACCAGAAGCCTTCGGACGGCTCGTCGGCCACGCGTCCGGCCGGGTCGGCTTCGCCGACGGGGCGGATGCCCCAGGACCGGTCCCGGGTGCCGCACCAGACGGACGGGTCGATGCTGAAGTCATCGCCGTCGACATTCAGTGTGCCCGACCAGGTTCCGACCTGGGCGAAGCGCTGAGCGTCGATGATGGGCCGGTGCAGTTTGGTGATGATGGTGTGCGGCTGCTCGGCGACCGCGGGGTGGGCGCCTTCCCAGGTCAGGTCGAACGACAGGTCGTCGTGCTCGCAGATGACGCGCAGCTTCTGCAGCGGCTCGATCACCTCGATGCGGTAGCCGCCGACGGCCAGGTCCAGGCCGCGCTGCTCGAGCGCGTCGGAGAAGCGCACCGCGCGCTGGGTGTCGCCGCGGCGCACGGTGGCGAAGGCGTCGGTCACACCGAGGTTCGGGTACACGCCGAACCCGGTGATGAGCATGGTGTCGCCGCCGGTCTCGATGGCGTTGTAGTAGCTGCGGTCGTAGAAGTTCCGATCGCTGCTCACCACCCGCGCCATGGGAAGCGGGCTCTGATGAATGGGGTATTCGTCCAGCGGACCGATCATGTCGTCGTCTCTCAATCCCAGTCGTACGTGCCGTCGAGCAGTGCTTCGATCAGATCCGCGTGCATGACGAATTCGTCGCGGTTCTCGGGTTCGGTGGTTTCGCCGAAGTGGATCATGCGTCGCCAGATGCGGGCCATCACGACGCCGTGCCGCAGCGCGGCGTAGGTGAGGTACCAGTCCAGGTCCTGCAGGGTGTGGCCGGTGGCCTCGGTGTAGAGCTTCTCGACGTCGGAGCGGCGCATGTAGTCCGGGACGCCGGGCTGGCCGTACTTGGTGGCCATGTCCTGGAAGAAGCGGTGGATGAGCAGCGTCCAGGCGACGTCGAGTTCACGCGGGCCGATGGCCGCCATCTCCCAGTCGAGGACGGCGTTGGGGGTGAGGCCCTCGAACATGATGTTGCCGGGGCGGGCGTCACCCCAGCTGAGCACGTCGGCGGTCGGGTGCTCGGGGAAGTTGTCCTCGAGCCACTGGAAGGCCCGGTCCAGGATCGGGATGTTGTAGCCGTCGTCGGTGAGAGCCCAAGCGTACCAACGCTTCTGGGCGTCGAGGTGGCGGCGCAGCGCGGGGCCTTCGCCGTCCAGGTGCGGGAGGCGCTCGGCCGGGTTCTCGATGGCGTGGATGCGCGCGATCACGTCGACGGTGTTGCGGGTGATCTCGAGCCGCTGTTCGGGGGTGGCGTCGTAGAGCCAGCCGGTGAACACGTACGGCGGATTGTCGGAGGGAGCCTGTCCGCCGACGCGGCGCATCACCAGGAACGGGGAGCCGAGCACGCTGTCGTCGGCCTCGAACCAGCACAGCGGCGGGATCGGCAGGTCGGTGGCCTCGGTGACGGCCGCCATGATGGCGAACTGGCCGCCCAGGTCGTACTTCTCGAAGACCGGGAAGGAGTCGGCTTCCGGTGCGAGCCGGGCGACGAAGGATCCGCCCGCGGGCTGCCCGTTCTCGGTCCACTCGGCGTCGAACAGCAGTGTGGCGCTGGACATGCCGCCGGCCTGCGGGTGGGTGAGCGAGGTGACTCGGGGCGGGGTATCCGACTCGACCTTGCCGGCCAGCCATTGGGTCAGTCTCGTCGCGAGCTCGTCGTCATCGCGGTCGGAGACCGTCAATTCCCATTTCTCATTGAGGTCGTCGGCGGACATTGCCGTCCCTTCTGGCGCACCAGCATCATCAGCGATGTGGTCTGAGTAACACGTGCCAGAAATGTAACGCGTTCTAGATGGGCCTGGGAAGCGATGTTCGTAAATCGTGTAAGCAGTACCGCTGACCGGGATGGTCGTTGGTTGCGGCCCGGGACTCGTGCTGTCCCGTAATCCCTTGGGAGGACTTCCGATTAGGCATATTCCGGGTCGGCTCAGGGTCTTCACCGAGGCGCCGGGCAGGCCCGGCGATCTAGCGTCGAAGTTCCGGATCGATGACGAGGGGACGTGGGATGAGCCTGCTGACAGCCGACAGCGACAGCGATCTGGACGGGAGACCACCCGAGCGGGCCACCGGATGGCGACCCGCCACCCGCATTCTCTTTCGATTCGCCTTTCTGTATTTCGGACTGTTCTGCGTTTTCTATCCGCAGCCGGTCTTCGCATTTCTCGGCGTGATCCAGGAATGGCTGCCCGACAATTCGGTGATCACGGTCGTGAACTCGTACAGCGCACCCGTGGAATGGGTCGGCCGTACAGTTTTCGGAGCCCACGTCGCCTTGAACCTGAACTCGGGCAGTGGTGATCAGGCGTATCTGTGGGTGCTGGTCTTCTGCGTCCTCGTAGTCGCCGTCGCGGGCACCGTCGTCTGGAGTGTCCTGGACCGCCGCCGCACCGAGTACCGCCGCCTCGCCGGCTGGTTCCTGCTGTTCATCCGGCTGTGCCTGGCCGGGCAGATGCTGGGTTACGGCTTCGCCAAACTGGTTCCGACCCAAATGCCGGTCCCGCCGTTGGACGCGTTGATTCAGCCGCTGGGAAATCTCACCCACTCCTCCATGCTGTGGCTGCAGGTGGGCACCTCGCCGGTCTACGAAATGATGCTCGGCGCCGCCGAGGTGCTGGGTGGAATTCTGTTGCTGCTGCCACGCACGACCCTGGCGGGCGTGCTGCTCAGCCTGGTGAGCATGGCGCAGGTGTGGGTGTTGAACATGACCTTCGACATCCCGGTGAAGCTGCTGTCGTTCCATCTGATGCTGCTGTGCCTGGTGCTGCTGGCTCCCGAGGCGCGGCGGTTGACGGCGGTGCTGACGGGTGGCGCGGCCGGGCCGGCGGAGACGCCCGAGCCGGTATCCGGACCCCGGGGCCGCAAGGTCGTCGCGATCGGGCAGGTGGCGATGCTCGTCTGGTTCCTGATCGCGCAGGTGGTGACGAGTGTCCGGGCCTACAACGAATACGGCCCGGGCCGGGAGCGGTCGGAGCTGTACGGCATCTGGACCGTCACCGAGTTCACCCGCGACGGGCAGTCGGTGCCGCCGCTGCTCACCGATGAAACCCGGTGGCGGCGATTGGTGTTCGACAGTCCCGACGCGGCCGCCTTCCAGGGCATGGACGACACGCTGACCCCCGTCGGCGCGAAGATCGACCCGACCGCGCACACCCTGGCGCTGCTGTCTCCCGGCGGGGAGGGTGCCGAGGGTCCGCAACCGTTGGCCACCTTCACCTTCGATCGCCCGGACGCCGATCGGATGACGCTGACCGGTGACATGTCCGGGCATCCGGTGATCGTGAGCTTGCACCGCGTCGACGAGAGCGGCATCAAGTTGCGGCAGGGCGGGATTCACCTCGTCCAGGACATCCCGCGCTTCAGCTGACCGCGGTCACGTCACTGCACTGGTTGTCCCACAGTGGATTCGGCGCGAGGAACTCGCCGCTGCCACGAAGGAACGCCTGCTGGGCCCTCGTGTCGCCCAGCAGGCGGGCGGCCAGCCAGGCGGTGGGGTAGCCGAGGTAGCCCTGCACGCCGGTCGCGCACGGCCAGGCGGCGCCGGTGCAGTCCGGTTGGCCTTGCACGTCATTGTGATTCGGGGTGACCAGGGTGCCCCACGCCTTCGGGATGCCGGCGGGTACCGCGTCGTAGTAGGCGCGCATCGACTCCAGGCCGGAGAGCTGCGGCGGCAGCAGCTGATTCGACGGCGCGACGACGGTGTCGGCGGCGCCGTTGACGAAGAACACCGAGCCGCCCGCCAGGGCGCGGATATCCGGGCACATCGGGCCGAACAGGCACATCAGCTGGATCGGCAGTTCGATCGGCACCGCGGTCTTGATCCGGCCGCCGGAATGCGCCATAGCGTTGAGGGCGCCGGTCGCGCCCTGCGAATGTCCCACCGCCCCGATCGCTTCCGGGTCGAGTTTGCCGTGGAACACGCCGGCCGGGTCCGCCGCCAGGGTCAGGAGTTTGTCGACCGCGCCCGCGATGTCGACGCCGGAGCCGGTGGCGGCGTTCTCGGTGGCGATGACCACGAACCCCCAGGAGGCGAAATGGCGCAGCAGGTAGGCGTATTGGTTCGGGTGGGCGTTGGTGCCGTCGCCCCAGGTGATGATGGGATGCCGGAATCCGTTGGCGCCCAGGTCGGTCGGATACCAGATGTCGTAGGCCGCCCCGGTGGAATCGCAGCAGGTGAAGGCCCGTTGTTCGGTGACCTGCCACGGTCCCGGCTGCGAATATGCCGTCTCCACCGGCGGATCCGCGTGGCCGACCCCCGTGGTGATGCCGAGCGCCAGCAGCGTGGCGAGTAGGAAAGTGCGAAAGACAACGATGACCCCGCGCGTCATAGCTATCAAGCATAAGAACCATCGGGCCGGTTCCGTCGCATGTTGCGGGTTCCAGCGCGCGCCGGGTGCGTGCGCTGTGAACTTCCTATCGATTGCCACACGGACGCCGGGCGATTGTCGTGTGCGGCCGTGCACGCCGTACCCTGAATCCTTGTGCAGAACCCCGTAGCCACCCCCGATGACCAGCCGGTTCCCGACTCCCGGGCCGAGACCGGAGACCCGAACTACCTGGTCGGCCTCGATCTGAACGGCCGCCGCGTGGTCGTCGTCGGCGGCGGCACGGTCGCGCAGCGGCGGCTCGGACTGCTCATCGCCTCCGGCGCCGCGGTGCACGTGATCAGCCGTGAGGTGACCCCGGCGGTCGAGGGTATGGCGAGCATGGGGCAGCTGACCATCGAGCTGCGCGCCTACGCCGACGGCGATCTGGACGGCGCCTGGTACGTCATGGCCTGCACCGACGAGCCCGCCACCAACGCGGCCGTCGTCGAGGAGGCCACCCGCCGCCGCATCTTCTGCGTGCGCGCCGACACCGCCCGCCTCGGCACCGCCGTCACCCCCGCGACCGCCCGCCACGACGGCATGACCCTGGGCGTGCTGGCCGGCGGTCAGCACCGCCGCTCGGCCGCCGTCCGTAACGCGCTGCTCGAGGCCCTGCAATCTGGTGTGGTGACCGATGATTCGGCCCCCGTCACCCCCGGTGTGGCGCTGGTCGGCGGCGGACCCGGCGATCCGGACCTGATCACCGTGCGCGGCCGCCGGCTGCTGGCCCGCGCGAATCTCGTTGTCGCCGACCGGCTCGCGCCGCCGGAGCTGCTCGCCGAGCTCGGCCCGGACGTGGAGGTCATCGACGCGGCCAAGATCCCGTACGGCCGCGCCATGGCCCAGGAGCACATCAATGCCGCGCTCATCGAGGGCGCGAAGGCCGGCAAGTTCGTGGTCCGCCTCAAGGGCGGCGACAACTATGTCTTCGGCCGCGGCTACGAGGAACTCGAGGCCTGCGTGGACGCCGGCATCCCGGTCACCGTGGTGCCCGGCGTCACCAGCGCGATCTCGGTGCCCGCGCTGGCCGGTATTCCGGTCACCCACCGCGGCGTGACCCACGAATTCGTGGTCGTCAGCGGGCATGTGGCCCCCGACCACCCGGACTCGCTGGTCGACTGGCCCGCGCTGGCCCGCCTGCGCGGCACCATCGTGCTGCTGATGGCGGTCGAGCGTATCGAGAAGTTCGCCGACGCCCTGATTTCCGGTGGCCGCGCCACCGATACCCCGGTCACGGTGATCCAGGAGGGCAGTCTGCGCACCCAGCGCATCCTGCGCGCCGACCTGGCCACGGTCGCCGAACGGGTCCGCGCCGAGGGCATCCGGCCGCCCGCGATCATCGTCATCGGCCCGACCGCCGGCTTCACCGCGGGAGCGCCGGACCTGGCCCAGTCCTGACTCGCGCAATGAGGCCGGTTGCCCCGGTCACCGCATCCTCTATTGTGGGCGGGTGCTCGATAACCCCGCTGCGACGATGCAGTATCCGGTGACCAAGCGGGCGTTCGGGCTCGCGATACTCGTCCTCAGCGGGCTACAGCTGATGGTCGTGCTGGACGGCACGGTCATGATCCTGGCGCTGCCCCGACTACAGGAGCAGTTGGGCCTGTCCAACGCGGGCAGTGCGTGGACGGTGACCGCCTACGGTCTGCCGTTCGCCGGACTGATGCTGCTGGGCGGACGGCTCGGTGACTCGTTCGGCCGCAAGCGCATGCTGATCCTGGGCGTCGGATTGTTCACGGTCGCTTCGGCGTTGTGCGGTACCGCGCAGAACGAGGCCTGGCTGATCGCGGCCCGCGCCCTGCAAGGCACAGGTGCGGCGATCGCCGCACCGACCGCGTTCGCCTTGGTGGCGAGCACCTATGCGCCCGGTCCCGCCCGCAATCAGGCGGTGGCGATCTTCGGTTCCATGGTCGGCGTCGGCTCGGTCGGCGGTCTGGTCATCGGCGGTGCGCTGACCCAGGTGGACTGGCGCTGGATCTTCTGGATCAATGTGCCGATCGGCCTGCTCATCGTGTGGGGCGCGGTCACCCAGCTGCGGGACACCGTGCACCAGCGCATGTCCATGGATGTGCGCGGCGCGGTGCTGGGCACGGTGGCGTGTGTGGCGATCGTGTTCGGCGCGACCGAGGGGCCCGAACTGGGCTGGACCAGCCCGGCGATCCTGGGTTCGGTGATCGGCGGCCTGGTGCTGCTGGTGGTGTTCGTGCTGGCCGAGCGCGATGTCGAGAATCCGCTGCTGCCGTGGTCGCTGTTCGACAGCCGCGATCGCGTGATCACCTTCGTCGCCATATTCCTGACCTCCGGGGTGCTCGGCGCGACCACCTTCTTCGTGGCGCAGTTCCTGCAGAACGTGTTGCGCTACAGCCCTTTGCACGCCGGTCTGGCCAGCATCCCGTTCACGCTGGGCGCGGGTGTCGGCACCGCGGTCGCGTCGAAGGCGTGCATGTACGTGAAGGCGCGCTGGCTGCTGCTGGTGGCGGCTGTGGTGCTGTCGGGCGCGCTGTATTTCGGTTCCACCCTGGACAGTTCGGCCGACTACTTCCCGACGCTGCTGGTGATGATGTCGGTCGTCGGCTTCTGTGTCGGCACCGCCATCGTGATCCTGCCGCTGTGTGTGCTGGTCGGCGTGGACATGGCCCATATCGGTCCGCTGTCGGCGGTCGGGCAGATGTTCATGAACATGGGCACCCCGTTCGCGGTCGGCATCCTGAGCCCGGTCGCCCTGTCCCGTACGTTGTCGCTGGACAAGAGCGCGACGGGCAAGGTGAGCGAGATGTCGCAGCATCAGATCTCGGCGCTCGGCAGCGGCTACACCCTGGTGCTGCTGGTGTGCGCGATCGGCACCGCGGTCATGGGCCTGCTGGCGCTGACCCTGCGGTACACCCCGGCGCAGCTGGCCCAGGCCCAGCACGCGCAGGACGAGGCGCAGAAGAACTGACGGCGACCGGGGCCGCTTGGGTGTCAACAGTTGTTGGCCTACACTTGTGGGCATGACTGTGGAGACGGGTCCGCGGCGCTCGGACGCCACCCGCGCGGCGATTCTGGAGGCGGCGCGCCGGCGCTTCGCCGAGGACGGCTACCGGAAGGCGACCATCCGGGCGATCGCCGCCGACGCGGGCATCGATCCCTCGATGGTGATGCGGTACTACGGCAACAAGGACGGATTGTTCGACGCCGCACTCGATGTCGACCTGGCGTTGCCGGATCTCGGTGCGGCCGACCCGGATTCGGTGGGCGGCCTGCTCGCGGCGCGCTTCCTGGAGTTGTGGGAACAGCCGCCGACCAGTGACATCCTGCTCACCCTGATGCGTTCGGCGCTCACCGACGAGGCCGTGGCCGAACGCACCCGCCGCATCTTCGCCCAGCAGCTGATGCCCGCCGTGCTCCGTTTCGGCGACCCGGCCGACGCCCCGCACCGGGCGGGCCTGATCGCCTCCCAGATCCTCGGACTCGCGTTGTGCCGCTACGTCTTGCGGCTGCCACCGGTGGTGGCGCTCACCCAGGAGCAGATCGTGGCCGAGGTCGGCCCGACCGTGCAGCGCTACCTGACCCTCGGCGCGGCCTGAGTGGTGAAAGCCACCGCACTCGAGGGGTTTTCTCCGCGCCGAAGTTTCGGCACACTGCCCGGATGGGGATGAGCCTGGACGCGGAACTGCTGGACCGCTGGACGACATTGGCCGGGCCGCACGCCCACGCGGTGGGGGAGGACCTGGTCCGCCGCTACCGCGAGCCGCACCGCCGCTATCACACCGTCGAACACCTGGCCGCCATGCTCGCGGTCATCGACGATCTCGCCGCCGACGCCACCGACCTGGACGCGGTCCGCTACGCCGCCTTCTTCCACGACGCGGTCTACGCCATGGACGGCACCGACAACGAGGAGGCCAGCGCCCGCCTGGCCGAATCCACCCTGCCCGCACTGGGACTCGACGCCGCCACCGTGGCCGAGGTGGCGCGCCTGGTCCGGCTGACCGGCGGCCACCACCCGGACCCGGCGGACCGCAACGGCGCGGTGCTCTGCGACGCCGACCTCGCGATTCTGGCGGCCGACGAATCCGGTTACGCCGCCTACACCGCGGCCGTCCGCGCCGAATACGCGCATGTGCCCGACGACTTGTTCCGCTCGGGCCGCGCCGCGGTCCTCGCCGCCCTCGCCGAGGGCCCCGCGCTGTTCCGCACCCCGACCGCCCGGGCGCGTTTCGAAGCGCCCGCGCGTGCGAACCTGGCCGCCGAAATCGCCTCGCTCACAGGTGAATAGGCGACAGCCTCAGCGCGTGCCCCACTTGTAGGTCTGCTTGCGGAGTTTCAGGTAGACCATGATCTCCGCGTGCCGCACGCCCGCCAGCGCGCGAATGCGGTTCGACACCAGATCGAGCAGGGCTTCGTCGTCGGGGCAGACCGCTTCGCAGAGGATGTCGTAGCGGCCGGCGCAGATCACCACGTAGTTGATCTCGTCGATGAGGGCCAGCGCGTCGGCGACCGGCTGGACCGAGCCGTCGACGGTGATGGCGAGCATGGCCTGCCGGAACAGTCCGACCTGCAGCGGATCGGTGACGGCGACGATCTGGATGACGCCGGCGTCGGCGAGCTTCTGGACGCGCTGGCGCACGGCCGCCTCGGACAGGCCGACCACCTTGCCGATGGTCGCGTAGGCGCGGCGGCCGTCCTCCTGGAGTTCGGTGATGATCCGTTTGGAGATGTCGTCCAGGTGCGGGGCGCCGCGTCCGGTGGTCTGGTCCGTCACGTGTGATCATCCTTTCCCGAGGGGCGGTGAAATCCAGATACGCGGTACGTTGGAGAGCACGCCTGGTCCGGCGGCATTCGGTCCGACAAGGATGATCTCCCGTGAAGTACGTTCCCCGCGCGGTTCTGTTCCTCTGCGTGCCCGCGCTGCTGTTCCTGCTCCCGTGGTGGCTGCTGGTCTACACCACCCTGTCCGGTCCCGCCTTCTGGCTTGGCACCGCGGTGTTCGCGCTCGGCTACCTGGCGCTGCCCGCGGGCATGCTGCTCGGTCACGGCCCCCGGCAATCGGATGCGGCCGCCCTGGTGGGTGACACGCTGCTCGGGGTGATGTGGGTGGTGTTCACCTGGTCGGCGATCGGCGCGGTGGCCCGCGGCGTCCTTGCGGTCGCCGGGGTCGACGATCCGGGCCGGTCGCGGCTGGTGGCCGCCGCGGTGCTCGCCGTCGCCGTAGTCCTGACCGCGTACGCGATCTACAGCGCCCGCCGGGTGCCGCGGGTGCGGACGGTCGAGGTCGAAATCCCCGGGCTCGGAGCCGGATTGGACGGCCTGCGCATGGCCGTGGTCACCGACACCCACTTCGCCGTCACCGACCGGTTGCGCTGGTCGGAGAAGGTGGTCGCCGAGGTCAACGCGCTGCGCCCCGATATCGCCTGCCACGCGGGTGATCTCGCGGACGGTTCGGTGGCCAAGCGTGCGGCGCAGGTGGATCCGCTGGGCAAGGTCGAGGCCGAGTTCGGCCGGTTCTACATCACCGGCAATCACGAATACTTTGGTGACGCCCCGGGCTGGATCGAGCACATGGCCGGTCTGGGCTGGCGGCCGATGCGCAACGAGCACGAGGTCATCACCCGTAACGGCGACAGCCTGGTGCTGGCCGGCATCGACGACCCCACCGGCACCGGCCTGCCCGGCCACGGTCCCGACCTGACCGCGGCCCTCACCGGCGCGGACCCGGCGCTGCCGGTCGTGCTGCTGGCGCATCAGCCCAGGCAGGTCGCCGACGCGGTGGCTTCCGGTGTGGCGCTGCAGATCTCGGGTCACACCCACGGCGGCCAGATCTGGCCGTTCCACTACCTGGTCCGGCTGGAGCAGCCGGTGGTCGCGGGCCTGAGCCGGCACGGCGATCACACCCAGCTCTACACCAGTCGCGGCACCGGGTTCTGGGGTCCGCAGCTGCGCCTGTTCGCCCCCAGCGAGATCACCCTGCTGGTCCTGCGCTCGCCCCGCTGACCGATCCCGGGCCGCCCGGCCCTACCGATTCCCAGCCGCCAGCTCGCGAATGGTCGCGGCGTAGGCGGCCGGGTGGGTCAGGTTGCCGTTGTGGCCGCCGGGGAATTCGGTGACCTCGACGCCCGTCAGCTGCGACAGTTCGAAGGCGCACAGCCGGTCGAAGACCTGCGCGGGCGTCCGCTGTCCGATGGCGGGCAGGATGCGGGTGGTGGTCCGCGCGAGCCGGGCGACGTCGAGCCGATCCTCGCGGATGGCCGTGAAGTCCTGCTCGATGAAATAGGTGAAATTGCCGGCCCTTTCGGGTGTGATCGGCGGCAGCTGCACGCCTTCCTCGATCTCCTGGTCGGCGGGGTTGATGCCGAGCGTGCGGGCCATCGGGGCCAGCGCGGCCCGCCACCCCTGCGCCCGGCACACCTCCTGGCATTCCTCGAGTTCGCGCTGGTGGTGTGCGCGCTGGGTGGCCGCGAGCAGCCAGGGTGAGACGGGCTCGTGCGCGATCAGGGTGTGCACCTGCTCGGGATGTGTTGCGGCCAGGTGCAATCCGAGCGAGGCCCCCAGGCTGCAGCCCAGCATGAGCACGGGCTGATCGGTCACCGCGGCCAGTAGCCGGTGCACGTCGTCGGCGTGGGCGGCGACGCTGGGCCGGGCGTTCTCGTCGTGAATCCGGCTGCGCGACAGGCCCCGTCGGTCGTAGGTGACGACGGTGAATTCGTTCTCGAGGTTGCGCACCAGGGCTTCGCTGCGTCGCGCGTCCCCCTCGCCGCTCTGGGAGATGAGCAGCATCGGTCCAGTGCCGCGGATCTCGTAGTACAGCTCGGCGCCGGCGACGGGGAGGGTGGCGGTTTCGATCGTGGTCATGACAGCCACTGTAATCCATCATTTCTGATGTATCAAGAGTGATGTATCAGGCTTGATGTATTGTCGCGGTATGAACGGAGTCGAACTGTTCCTGCTGGGCCGCGCCCTGATGAAGATCGGCGAACAAGCCCTGCCCGACACCGGGGCGCACGGCGGCAACCGGGCGGTACTGGTCGTCCTCAGTGACGTCCTCGCGCACTCGGGCACCACTATCAGCGAGGTCGCCGCCCGCACCGGCCTGCCGCAGAGCGCGGTCTCGGGCGCGGTGGCCCGGCTGCGGGAGACCGGTTCGGTGGTGGCCGAGACCGATCCGCACGACCGCCGCCGCTCCCTGCTCGAAGCGGCCCGCGACATCTCCGGGCGGGTGGCCGAGGTCCGGGCGACCACCATCGACGACGCGGTCGCGACGGCCCTCGGCGGCGGCGACGACGGCATCGACGAGGTGATCGCGGCCCTCGATCTGCTGTCGCGTCGCCTGCACATCCGCCCCGACAGCCCGGCCGATCAGCTGTCGAAGCCCAAGCCCGTGTAGTCCAAGGTCTTCAACCACAGGTTGCGTCGCCCCTGACGTGCATCGGCGCGCGCCAGCGACCAGCGGGTGAGGTGAATTCCCGCGGAGCGCAACGGTTCCGGCGGCAACGGCAGCGGCCGGGAGCGGACCATGCGCAGCCGGGTGCGTTCGGTGTCCAGGCCCCACAGCCGGTCGAGCATGACCTCCGCCCCGAACCGGGTCGCGCCGACGCCGAGTCCGGTGTATCCGGCCGCGTAGGCCAGTCGTCCCTTGTAGGCCGAGCCGAAGAAGGCGCAGAACCGGCCGCAGGTGTCGATGACGCCGCCCCAGCGATGGGTGAAGCGCAGGCCGTCGAGCTGCGGGAAGGTCTCGAAGAAGTGCCGGGCCAGGGTCTCGAAGGTGGCCTCGTGGTATTCCAGGGCGGGCGCGATGCGATTGCCGTAGTGGTAGATGGCGTCGTAGCCGCCGAACAGGATGCGGTTGTCGCTGGTCAGCCGGTAGTAGTGGAAGCGGTAGGAGGCATCGCCGAGACCCATCCGGCTGCCCCAGCCGATGCTGTCGAGCTGCTGGTCGGTGAGCGGTTCGGTCATCAGCGCGTAGTCGTAGACCGGCACCACATGCCGCGACACCTTGGGTAGTGGTCCCGCGAAAGCGCTGGTGCACAAGGCGACCCGGGGCGCGCGGACCTCACCGTGCGGGGTGTGCAGGGTCAGCGTGCCGTTGTGCGATTTCGAAAGGCGTTGCACGGGAGTGCCTTCGAAGATGCGCACCCCCGATTCCAGGCAGGCGCGCCGCAATCCCCAGGCCAGCCGGGCCGGGTCCAGCATGGCGACGCCGTCGCGATCCCACCAGCCGCCCAGGTAGGTGGGGGAGTGCACGATGCCGCGTACTTGGTCGGTGTCGAGCAGTTCGGTGCGGTAGCCCAGGGCCGCGGCGGCCTCGTGGCTCTCGCGTAGCCATTCCACTTCGTGGGGCGCGGTGGCGACCTCCATTTCGCCGGTGCGCTGGAAGTCGCAGTCGATGCCGTAGTGCAGGACCGCCTTCTCGATGTCGTCGAGGTTGTCGCGGCCGAGGCGTTCCAGTTGGGCGATCTCGTCGGGGAAGCGTTCCAGCCCGTTGGCCAGGCCGTGGGTGAGGCTGGCCGAGCAGAAGCCGCCGTTGCGGCCCGAGGCCGCGTGCCCGCAGAGGCCGGATTCCACGAGCGCCACCTCGGTGGCGGGATTGCGTTGTTTGGCCAGCAGCGCGGTCCACAGTCCGCTGTATCCGCCGCCGATGACGGCCAGGTCGGCCTCGGTGGCGGTGGTGAGCGGGTCGGTGGGGGCCGGCCGTTCGGGCCGGTCGGTCCAGTACGGCGTCGGTGCTGCGTCACGCAGGGCCGACGCCCACAGTTTGCTTCCTTTGGCCAACATGGCCGATCAACTCCCTCTCCCTCATGCCGGAAATGGCGAATTGCCGCGGGTCACCGAGCTCGGGGTACGAAAAAGCCGCCGAGGGTCCCGGACGGGACCAGTCGGCGGCTCTCGGGAAAGTCAGCTGGTGGCGGCGCGATCCTCGGAGCGGCGGGGCATGCGCACGGTGGACCGTAAAACCTGCGTCGGATGCCGGTCCATTTCCGCCTCCTCCTGATGCTCTGAGGATAGCCCAGAAAACCTATTCGGCGCGGAAGACCACGTCATGCCACGGTTTGTGCGCCACGGCGGTGATATCGCTCATGACGTGTTTGATATTCGTGTATTCCTCGAATGAGTAGGCGGACATGTCTTTTCCGAATCCGGACGCCTGGTACCCGCCGTGCGGCATTTCGCTGACGATCGGAATGTGGTCGTTGATCCACACGCAGCCGGCCCGGATCTCGCGTGCGGCCCGCTGGGTCCGGAAAACACTGCGTGACCAGGCCGAGGCGGCCAGCCCGTAGGCGGTGTCATTGGCCAGCGCGATGCCCTCGTCGTCGGTGTCGAAGGGCAGCGCCACCAGTACCGGGCCGAAGATCTCCCGCTGCACGATCGCCGAGTCCTGGGCGGCGCCGGTGATGAGCGTCGGCTCGTAGTAGGAGCCCGCCGCGGGGGTGTGGTCCGGAATTCGGCCGCCGCGAACGATTTTCGCCCCGGCGCCCCGGGCTTGCTCGACCATGGCGCTGACTTTGTCGCGGTGATCGCGGGAAATCAGCGGCCCCATATCGGTTTCCGCATCCTCCACGGGCCCGAGGGTCACCCGGTCCATGAGATCGGCCACGCGGCCGACGAATTCCTCGAACAGCGGGCGCTGCACGTAGGCGCGGGTGGCGGCGGTGCAGTCCTGGCCCGCGTTGATCAGCGCGCCCGCGACCGCGCCGCGCGCGGCGGCCTCCAGGTCGGCGTCGTCGAACACCACGAACGGGGCTTTGCCGCCGAGTTCGAGGTGGACCCGCTTCACCGCGCCGGCGGCGGTGGCGGCCACCTGCCGGCCGACGGCGGTGGAGCCGGTGAACGACACCATGGCGACCGCGGGGTGCGCCACCAGCGGCTGCCCGGCCTCGACGCCGGTGCCGGTGAGCACATTGATCACCCCCTGCGGCAGTCCCGCCTCGACGGCCGCCTCCGCGAACAGCAGCGACGACAGCGGCGTCAGCTCGGAAGGCTTGAGCACCACCGTGTTTCCGGCGGCGACGGCGGGCAGGATCTTCCAGCCCGCCATCTGCATCGGATAGTTCCACGGCGCGATCGATCCGATCACCCCGAGCGGTTCGCGGCGGATCGCGGAGGTGTGGTCGGCGGAGTACTCGGCCGCCGCCTTGCCTTCCAGCTGCCGGGCGGCCCCGGCGAAGAAGGCGACATTGTCGATGGTGCCGGGCACGTCGAAGCCGGTGGCGAGGCGAATCGGCTTGCCCGCGTTGACGCTTTCGATCGCCGCGAACTCCGCGGCGCGGGCGCGCAGCACCCGTGCCCACTCGTGCATGAGGTCCGAGCGTGCGCCGGGGGTGAGTCCGGCCCAGCCCGGGAAGGCGTCCCGGGCTGCGGCCACGGCGGCTTCGACGTCGGTGGCGTCCGCTCCCGCACCGGTGGCGATCACGGCGCCGGTCGCGGGGGCGATGATCGACAGCGGCGCACCCGATCCGGATCGCCGTGCGCCGCCGATGAATTGCAGGTCCTGCTGAGTCACTGCGCTCCTGAAAGGTCGAGTCTGGATCAGAATCCGCGGTCTCGGATCACACAGTATGGCCGTCGGCCACGGTCAGCGCCTGGTCGAGAATCGCGAGGCCCTCCTTGAACTCGCCCTCGCCGATGGTGCAGGGCGGGACCACGTGCACGCGGTTGTAGTTCACGAACAGCAGCAGCCCCGCGGCCTTGGCGGCGGCGACGGTCTCGGTCATGGCCGGGCTGGTGCCACCATAGGGGGCCAGCGGTTCCCGGGTGGCGCGGTCGCGCACCAGCTCGACCGCCCAGAACACGCCGAGACCGCGGACCTCGCCGACACTGGGGTGCCGGTCGGCCAGTTCGCGCAGGCCGGGCCCGATCACCCGTTCGCCCATGTCGGCGGCGTTCTCGACGATGCGCTCGTCGGTCATTGCGTTGATGGTCGCCACCGCCGCCGCGGTCGCCAGGGGGTGCCCGGAATAGGTGAGCCCGCCCGGATAGGCGCGGTCGTCGAAGGTGGCGGCGATGTGCGGTGCGATGGCGACGCCACCGAGCGGCACATAGCCGGAGTTGACGCCCTTGGCGAAGGTCAGCAGATCCGGAACCACGTCGAAATGATCGATGGCGAACCACTTTCCGGTGCGCCCGAATCCCGCCATCACCTCGTCGGCGATGAACACGATCCCGTACTTGTCGCACAGTGCGCGCACCCCGGCCAGGTAGCCCGGCGGCGGCACCATGATTCCGGCGGTGCCCGGCACCGATTCCAGGATGACGGCCGCGATGGTGCTCGGCCCCTCCAGCGCGATGGTCTGCTCGAGGTGCTGCAGCGCCCGCTCGGTCTCCTCGGCCTCGGTGGTGGCGTGGAACTGCGTGCGGTACAGGAACGGTCCGAAGAAGTGCACGACCCCGGCATTGCCGTGGTCGTTGGGCCAGCGTCGCGGGTCGCCGGTCAGATTGACGGCGGTCTCGGTGCCGCCGTGATAGGACCGGTAGGTCGCGAGCACCTTGTAGCGCCCGGTGTGCAGCCGCGCCATGCGCACCGCGTGCTCGACCGCGTCCGCGCCGCCATTGGTGAAGAAGATCCGGTCCAGGTCACCGGGCGTGCGTTCGGCGATCAGCCGCGCGGCCTCCGAGCGGGCGTCGTTCACATACGCCGGGCCGACGGTGCACAGCGTGGCCGCCTGCTCCTGGATGGCGGCCACCACCTTCGGATGCTGGTGTCCGATATTGGTGTTCACCATCTGCGAGGAGAAGTCCAGCAGCCGGTTGCCGTCGCCGTCCCACACGTAGCAGCCCTGGGCGGCGGTGATCACCATCGGGTGCAGCGACTTCTGTGCCGACCAGGAGTGGAAGACGTGCTTGCGGTCGAGTTCGTAGGCGCGGGCGGCGGTGTCCCGCGCCGCTTCCGGGGTCAAACCATTGGGCAGGGTCATCGCATGTGTCCGTTCAGTGGTTCTGCGGGAAGCCGAGGTTCAAGCCGCCGTGGCTGGGATCGAGCCAGCGGGTGGTGACGGCCTTGGTGCGGGTGAAGAAGTGCACGCCGTCGGTGCCGTGCGCGTGGGAATCGCCGAACAGGGAGTTCTTCCAGCCGCCGAAACTGTAATAGGCCATGGGGACCGGGATGGGGACGTTGATGCCGACCATGCCGACCTCGACCTCGTTGTGGAAGCGCCGGGCCGCGCCGCCGTCATTGGTGAACAGGGCGGTGCCGTTACCGTAGGGGCTGGCGTTGATCAGGGCCAGCGCCTCGTCGTAGCTGTCGACGCGCAGCACCGAGAGCACCGGGCCGAAGATCTCGTCGGTGTAGACGGTCATGTCGGGGGTGACATGGTCGAGCACGGTGGGGCCGAGCCAGAATCCGGCGGCGTCGCCGTCGGCGGTGACGGTCCGGCCGTCGAGCGCCACACTGGCTCCGGCGGATTCGCCCGCGTCGATGTAGGCCGCCACCTTGTCGCGGTGCGCCTGGGTCACCAGCGGACCCATATCGGTGCCGCGGGTGCCGTCGCCGGTGCGAATCGTGCCGGCGCGCTCGGTGATCCGGGCGACCAGGTCATCGGCGATGGGTCCGACCGCCACCAGCGCGCTGATGGCCATACAGCGTTCCCCGGCCGACCCGAAGCCGGCGTTCACCGCCGCGTCGGCGGCCAGGTCCAGATCGGCGTCGGGCAGCACCACCATGTGGTTCTTGGCCCCGCCCAGCGCCTGCACCCGCTTGCCCGCGGCGGTGCCGTGCTCGTAGACGTACCGGGCGATCGGGGTCGAACCGACGAACGAAACCGCCTTGATCGCAGGGTTTTCCAGCAGCTCGTCCACCGCGACCTTGTCGCCCTGGACCACGTTGAACACTCCGTCGGGCAGCCCGGCCTCCTGCCACAGCTCGGCCAGCCACAGCGACGCGGAGGGGTCCTTCTCGCTCGGCTTGAGCACCACCGTGTTCCCGGCGGCGATGGCGACGGGGAAGAACCACATGGGCACCATGGCCGGGAAGTTGAACGGCGAGATGATCGCCACCGGCCCCAGCGGCTGGCGCACCGAGAAGATGTCGACCTTGGTCGACGCGTTCTCGGTGTAGCCGCCCTTGAGTAGATGCGGTATGCCGCAGGCGAATTCGACGACCTCCAGCCCGCGGGTCACCTCACCCAGGGCGTCGGCGAGCACCTTGCCGTGCTCGGCGGTGATGAGCGCGGCCAGCTCCTCCTTGCGCTCGTTGAGCAGCTCCCGGAACCGGAACAGCACCTGGGTGCGCCGGGCCAGGGAGGCGTCGCGCCAGCCCGGGAAGGCGGCCGCGGCGGACTCGATCACCGTGCGCGCATCGGCCGCCGAGGCGAGCGCGACCTGCCCGGTCACCACCCCGGTCGCGGGATTGGTCACCGGCGCGGTCGCGGTGCTGGAACCGGTGAAGGTCTTACCGTCGAGCCAGTGTGCGATGGTCTGCATGTCTCCTCGATTCCGTGGTTGTCCGTCCCTACTCTGCGCCATTACCCGCCGGTTGGCTCCCGACATTTTGTACGCGATTCGCGAGTTCGTATTACGCTTCGTCGGTGCTCCTGCGCGTTGCTGACATCCTGGCCATGCCGGTGGTGCGCGCCGGTCAGCCCGAGGTCGTCGGCGGCGGCGCGCTGGACCGGCCGGTGCGCTGGGTCCATGTGAGCGAGCTGGCCGACGTGGCCACCTTGCTGGTCGGGCGCGAACTGATTCTCACCACCGGGCACGCGCTGGCCGGTAGCGACGCGGCCACCGTCGCCTATCTGGAATCCCTCGCGGCGGCCGGGGTTTCCGGACTGGTCGTCGAACTGGGCACCTACGTGCGGGAACTGCCGTCGATCGTGGCCGAGACCGCGGACCGGCTCGGGTTGCCGGTGGTGGCGCTGCACCGGGTGGTGCGGTTCGTGGAGGTCACCGAGGCGGTGCACCGGGTGATCGTGGCCGACCAGTACGAGGAGCTGGAATTCGCGCGGACCGTGCACGAGACCTTCACCGCGCTCAGTGTGCGGCGGGCGTCGCTGGCCGAGATCGTCAAGACCGCCGCCGGGATGCTGGACGCCTCGGTGGTGCTCGAGGATCTCGCGCATCGGGTGCTCGCCCTGACCGCCCGCCACACCGGCACGTCGGCGGTGCTCGAGCACTGGGAGGCCACCTCCCGCCTGCTGTCCGACCGCGATCCGACCGTCGTTCCGGTGGGTCCGCACACGCAGCGCTGGGGGCGGCTGATCCTGCGGTCGAGCCGGGTGCCCACCGCGCGCGCCCGCATGGTGCTCGAACGCGCCGCCCAGACCCTCACGCTGCACCGGATGATCGAGCGGGACCGGTTCGGGCTGCACCGGCAGGCGCAGACCGGGCTCATCGACGACATGGTCAACGGCCGGCTCTCCGACGAACGCGACGCCGTGGCGCTGGCGGCCGCGCTCGGGCTGGCCCGCCGCGCCCGCTACGTCCCGGTGGCGGTGGACGTGGCGGCGGCGGTGGAAGCGGATCCGGTGGCGCAGCAAAGGCGTACGGCGGCCTTGCTGGACGCGGCCCTGCACGGGGTGGCGTTGACCAAGGCGACCGCGCTGGCCGCGCCCGACCACGGCAATCGGGTCACCATGGTGCTGGCGGTGGCGCGCGGCGGGGACCTCGACACCGTGCTCGGCGCGGTCTGCGCGGCCATGCTGGCCGAGATCCGCCGGGTGCCGGGCGTGCAGCGCGCGGTCATCGGCGTGGGCGGGGAATCGGATTCGCTGCTGGACACCGCCCGCGAACTCGCCCAGGCCGCGCACGTCGCCGAAGTCGCACTGTCGCTGGATTCTTCGACGCCGCGCCCCTTCTACCGCAGCGGCGATGTCCGCCTGCGCGGCCTGCTGTCGCTGATCCGCGACGAGCCCGGTGTGCAGCGCTTCGCCGAGACCGAGCTCAGCGCCCTGCTGCGGCACGACATCCGCAATGCCACCGACCTCACCCGCACCCTGCGCCAATTCCTGGACCTGGCCGGCAACAAGACCGAACTGGCCCGCCGCCTCACCATCAGCCGCCCCACCCTCTACGACCGCCTGGCCCGCATCGAACGCATCCTCGACGTCGACCTCGACGACGGCGAGACCCGCACCTCGCTGCACGCCGCCCTGCTCATCCGGGATCTGGTGGTCACCACCGAAACTCGCTGAGGCGCACCGGATCCGTGGTGGCGGCCGTTCGAACGACTTGCGTGCCATACGATCCGTAAAGCGCTCGGCGCAATTTCCGTTCGACCGTAAGGAAAGTGACCCGCGTCATACCTCCGGTTTCTTCCGGTAACTCCGTTTCATATCCGGGCAACATTCCCATCCGCACAATTCCTCGCAGGTCAGTTGACCGAGAATGAGGAGTTGCACCATGGAACCGAGTTCACCAACCGTCCTTTCGGGGGGATCAGGCACATCCGAACCGGCGGTCGCCCGGCTGAAACCCAATGTGGTGGGTCTGGTCGGGGTGGTGTTCATGGCCGTCGCCACGGCCGCGCCGATCACCGCCATGACCGGCAACGTGCCCTTCATGATGTCGGCGGGCAGTGGAATCGGCACGCCCGCGGCGTTTCTGATCGCCATGGTGGTGCTGGCCGTGTTCAGTGTCGGCTACACCACGATGGCCAAGCACATCACCACGACCGGCGCGTTCTACGGCTTCATCTCCTACGGCCTGGGCCGCACCGCGGGCCTGTCGGCGGGACTGCTGGCCACCTTCGCCTACATGGTCTTCGAGCCGTCGCTGATCGGCATCTTCTCCAGCTTCGCGCACAACACCGTCGCCGACCAGGTGGGCGTGAACATTCCGTGGTGGGTGTTCGCGATCCTCATGCTGGTGATCAACGGACTGGGCACCTGGTTCGGTGTCGCGGTGGCCGAACGGCTGCTCGTCGTCCTGCTGGCCACCGAGGTCACGGTGCTGACCGTGATGGGCGTGTCGGTGCTGCTGCACGGCGGCGGGCCCGACGGCCTGTCGCTGGCTCCGATCAACCCGGTCAACGCCTTCCACGGCGCGTCCGCGGGACTGGGCCTGTTCTTCGCCTTCTGGTCCTGGGTGGGCTTCGAATCCACCGCGATCTACGGTGAGGAATCCAAGGATCCCAAGCGAATCATCCCGCGCGCCACCATGATCGCCGTCCTCGGTGTCGGCGCGTTCTACCTGTTCATCTCCTGGATGACCATCTCCGGCAACGGCCAGGACAAGGCCATGGAGCTGGCGGGCTCCGACAACCCGATGAACCTGTTCTTCGCGCCCACCGAACGCTATGTCGGGCACTGGGCCGTGGACACCATGCAGTGGCTCATGGTCACCGGATCACTGGCCTGCGGGATGGCCTTCCACAACTGCGCCTCCCGCTATCTCTACGCGCTCGGCCGCGAGGACGTGGTGCCCGCGCTGCAGCGCACCATCGGAAAGACGCACCCGCAGAACGGATCCCCCTACCTCGCGGGTCTGGCGCAGACCGTCTTCTCGGCCCTGGTAGTGCTGGCCTTCGGCCTGGCCGGCAAGGATCCCTACGCCGGTCTCTACACCCTGATGGCGGTCCTGGGCACCATGGCGATCCTGATCGTGCAAGCGGTGTGCTCGTTCTCGGTGATCGCCTACTTCCGTGCCAACCACCCCGAAACCCGGCACTGGTTCCGGACTCTGGTCGCCCCGCTCGCCGGCGGCGCGGCCATGATCGGCGTGGTCCTGCTGCTGGTCCTCAATATGGACACCGCCGCCGGAAGCGAGGCCGGATCGATGATCCTGAAGGCGACGCCGTACCTGGTGGCCGCCGTGGCCCTCGCCGGCATCGGCTTCGCCCTCTACCTGAAACGCACCGACCCCGACCGCTACGCACTGCTGGGCCGGACCGTGCTCGAGGAGTCCCACGAGCGCTGAGGGCGGAAACCGCTGCCCGGCACCGGGATTCTCGGGGAGGGTGTCGGGGGTGTCCCGGATGCGCCCCCGCACCCGCGGATGGCAGGCTCGGGACATGACCATCGCCGTGTACACCACCTGGATCTGGCTGGCCCTCGAAATCGGCCTGCGGCTGCGGGATCGCGTCCGCGGCACCGGATCCACCGCGGGCGACGGCGGCACCCGGCTGGCGATCATGCTGCTGGTGGCGGCCGCCATGACCGTCGCCAGCTTCACCGGGATCCTGCTGCCGCTGGACAGTCCGCTGCGGTTCCCCGGACCCGCGGTGGCCTGGCAGGTGGTGGGCATCGCACTGATGTGGCTCGGCCTGGCGGTGCGCGGATGGGCGATCACGGTGCTGGGCAAGCACTTCCGGACCACGGTCGAGGTGGACGTCGATCAGCCGGTGATCAGTCACGGGCCGTACCGGTGGGTGCGGCACCCGTCCTACACCGGCGTTCTGCTCATCACCGTCGGCTTCGGGCTGGCGTCGGGCAACTACCTCGGCCTGCTGCTGACCAGCGTGGTCCCCGTCTACGCGTTCCTGCGCCGCATCCGGCTGGAGGAGCGCACGCTGGTCGAAACCCTCGGCGCCCCTTACGAGAACTACCGGCTGACCACCAGGAAGCTGGTCCCCGGCGTCTGGTGAGTCAGGCCGGATCGGCGCCCATCGGGTTCGGGTAGGGGACCTCGCCGCTGCGGACCACGGCGCGGGCGGCGGGGGTGAGGACCGCGAGGGTTTCCACCATGCCCGGGACGTCGCGGTAGGCGGTCATGGCGAGGGCGTCGGTGCGGGCCTCGATGTGGTCGCGCAGGGCGCGGCCGGCCGCGGTGATGCCGTCGGCGCCGAGCAGGCCGCGGGCGGTGAGCCGTTCGTGCGCTGCCTGCCAATCGTTTTCGGTCCAGCCGCGGTTCTCGCGCCAGATCTGGATGGGAACGCCGTTGGCGGCCGAGAACAGCACGTGCGCCTCGCAGCCGTCGATGCCCTCGCTCAGCAGGCACGCCACATGGCCGTCGCCGCGGTGTTCGCGCAGGGCGGTGACCGCCTGCCAGAGCGCGTGCACCGCGTCACCGGGGGTGGGCAGGTCGCGGTTGGCGGCGAAGAGCGCGCGGCCCGCGGCGGGGGCGGCCTCGATGGCCCGCTGTAAGTGCGGGACGGTGCGGGCGGCCACGGTCGCGATATCGGGCACGACGGTCCGCAGCACGGCCGCGGCCGCGATGGTGCGGGTCGCGATGACCGCCTCGGGGGTGGCGTAGGTCCAGGCGTCGGGGATGGCCCGCCGGACCATGGCCGGATGGAAGCCGTAGAAGGTCGCCTCCACCACCGACGGACCGACCGCGCCGAACGGGGCGGAGCGGGCCGCGAAGTAACCCATCCAATAGCCGCGCAGGCCGACGGCCTTGTTGGCGGCCCGGCAGTCGGCGGCGAAATAGGTGATGGCGTGCAGCGGTTCGAGCACCCGCCACAGGTCGCGGGCGAAGGCGTTGTCCATGACCTCACCCTAGCGGCTGAGTTCAGCGAACTGAAGTCAGGATATTGGTTCGCGTCGGTAACGTCGATTCATCTCGGGGCAACAATCCGGGCCGCACAATTCTGGCAGGTCGGTATACCGATCTCGATCGACCGAACGAGTGGCAGGTGAGAGCAATGACGGACACCGAGGCCCGGCCGGCCTACGGCGATCGCGTGATCGCCGTGGAACCCGGTGGTGACGAGCGCATCCCCGAGGACGCCCGGCACGGTACGCCGCGAGAACTGTTGTGGACGTGGATGTCTCCGAATATGGAGTTCGCCACCGTCTTCGTGGGCGTTCTCGCCGTCACGGCGTACGGCATGAACTTCTGGCAGGCGGGCCTGGGCCTGGCCCTGGGCACCGCCCTGGGCGCGGCGGCCCACTATCTGCTGTCGGCTCGCGGCCCGCTGCACGGGGTGCCGCAAATGGTGCTGGGCCGCTTGGCTTTCGGCCATCGCGGCAATATCCTGCCGGCGACCTTCATGTCGGTGATGTGCGGCGTCGGGTGGTTCGCCACCAACTCCGTCAGCGGCGCGTTCGCGCTCAACACCCTGACCGGACTACCGAAACCGGCCGCACTGCTGGTGATCGTGGTGGCGCAGACCGTCTTCGCGGTCGTCGGGCACAACCTGGTGCAGGCCGTGGAACGCTTCGCCTTCCCGGTACTGGCCATCGTGTTCCTCATCGTCACCGTGGTGATCCTGAGTAAGGCTCACCTCGGCGCGCCCGCACCGGCCGGGGGCCTGGGCGGCGCGGGTGGATTCCTGCTCACCGTGGGCACCGCGTTCGGCTACGCGGCGGGCTGGAATCCCTACGCGGCGGACTACTCCCGCTACCTGCCCGCCACGGCGGCGCGGGCCGCGGTCGGCGGGTACGCGGCGCTGGGCCTGTTCCTGTCCTGCTGCTGGCTGGAGCTGTTGGGCGCGGCTTCCGCGACGGTGACGACCACCGCGCAGGGCAGTCCCACCGACGTCTTCACCGCCGAGCTGCCCACCCCGCTGGCGGACCTGACGCTGCTGGCCATCGCGGTCGGCGCGGTGGCCGCCAACGCGCTCAATATCTATTCGGGGGCAATGGCTTTCGTCACCATGGGCTTCAGGTTCTCGGTGCGTATGCAACGCGCGCTGGTGTCGGTGGTCTTCGGGGTGGTCGGCTTCCTGGTCGCCTGGTGGGCGCTGCCGGACGCGGCCGCCGACTACGAGGGCTTCCTGCTGATCGTGGCCTATTGGATCGGACCGTGGCTCGGGGTGGTGTTCGTCGACGAGTATCTGCGCCGCGGGCGGCGCATCGATCACCTGCTCTACGACCGCGGCTACTCGAATTGGGGTGGGGTGGCTGCCTTCCTGATCGGACTGATCGCGTCCGTGCTGCTGTTCTCCAATCAGCAGAAGTTCGTCGGCGCCGTCGCGAAGGCCTTCCCGCAGCTGGGTGACATCACCTTCTTCATCGGCTTCCTGCTCTCCGGCGCGGCCTACGCCCTCTTCGCGCGCTCCCGGATCTCGCGCGCGGCGGTGGCAGCATGATCGGCATGATCAATGCTGAGCAACTGCTGGCCACCGCCTACGACGAGGCGCAACTCGGCCTGCGGGAGGGCGGGATTCCGATCGGGGCGGCCCTGTTCGACAGCGCCGGAAACCTGCTCGGGCGCGGCCACAACCGCCGCGTGCAGCACGACGACCCCAGCGTGCACGCCGAGACCGACGCCTTCCGCGCCGCGGGCCGCCGCCGCGACTACCGCGACACCATCATGGTCACCACGCTGTCCCCGTGCTGGTACTGCAGCGGCCTGGTGCGCCAGTTCGGCATCGGCGCGGTCATCGTGGGGGAGTCGCGCACCTTCACCGGCGGGCACGATTGGCTTGCCGAACACGGGGTTTCGGTCACCGTGCTCGACGATCCGGCCTGCGTCGACATGATGACCCGCTTCATCGCCGAACGGCCCGAACTCTGGAACGAGGACATAGGAGTGGCGGAATGACCCCCATCGCGACGATCGACCTCGACCGCTGGCGCGAGGGCGGCGAATCCGCGGCGGGCGTGCTGCGCGACGTGGATGCGGGCCTGCAGCGCGCCGGGTTCCTGCTGGTGCGCGGACACGGCGTGCCGCACGGACTTCCGGATCGGCTGCGGGCCGCGGCCCGCAGCTTCTTCGCGCTACCCCCGGAGGTGAAGCAGCGCTACGCGGTGTCGGTCGGCGGCCGCGGCTGGATCGGTCCCGGGATGGAGGCCAACGGCTATGCGGAGGGCACCGTGACGCCGCCGGATCTGAAGGAGACCTTCGCCGTCGGCGCCGACACCCGCACCGGCGACCCGCTCGTGGATCGGGTCTGGTTCCTCGACAATGTCTGGCCCGACGAGGTGGGCGAACTGCGCGAGCTGTTCGTGGCCTACACCGACGCCGTCCGCGTCCTGTCCGACGAGCTGCTCGCCCTGTTCGCAGCGGCGCTCGAGCTGCCGCGCAACCCTTTCGAGCATCTCGCGAGCCGCCCCACCTGGACCTGCAACATCAACCGCTACCCGCCGCTGACCGAGATCGGCCCGCCCGAACCCGGGCAGTTCCGCATCGGCCCGCACACCGACTTCGGCACCGTCACGGTCCTGGACCGCCAGCCCGGGGCGGGCGGGTTGCAGGTCTACACCGACGACGGCGGCTGGGCCGACGCGCCCTACGACCCGGCGGCCGTCACCGTGAACATCGGTGACCTGCTGTCGTATTGGAGCGGCCACCGCTGGCCCGCGGGCCGGCACCGGGTGCTGCCGCCGCAGACCGCCGCGCCCGACGAGGATCTGGTGTCGTTGATCTACTTCTACGAACTCGACCACGACGCCCGGGTGATACCCCTGGACCCGCCGATCGGCCGGGTCGCAGGCCTGGAACCGGTGATCTCCGCCGAGTTCCTGCGCACCAGACTGGACGCCATCACTTTGGGCTGACGACCGACCGGCGGGTTCCCGCGGGCGTCGAGGCTGTGGGAACAACCCCGGCCGGGCCCGCGTTGGGTGCGGTCATGACGACGCTTGGATTGATCGGTAGCGGCAATATCGGCGGCACCCTGGCCCGGCTGGCCGTGGCCGCGGGGATCGATGTGGTGCTGAGCAATTCGCGAGGGCCGGAGACGCTGGCCGAACTGGTCGCGGAACTGGGGGAGCGCGCCCGCGCCGCCACCCCGGCCGAGGCGGCCGCCGCGGGGGACGTCGTGGTCGTGACGGTCCCGCTGAAGGCCTACCGGCAGGTTCCGGCCGAGCAGCTGGTCGGCAAGGTGGTCATCGACACCAACAACTACTACCCCGAGCGCGACGGCGAGATCGCCGACCTGGACGCGGGGGTTGCGACCAGTTCGGAACTGCTGCAGCGGCATCTGCCGCGTGCACGAGTCGTGAAGGCGTTCAACAACATCTACTTCAAGCACCTCGCGGTCCTGGCTCGTCCCGCCGGTGACGAGCGCACCGTCCTCCCGATTGCCGGGGACGACGGTGAGGCGAAAACCACTGTGGCGGAACTGATCGGCGCGCTCGGCTACGACACCCTCGACATCGGCGCGCTCGCCGAGAGCTGGCGCACCCAGCCGGGAACTCCGGTCTACGGCACGCCGTATGCGGCCGGTGAACCGTTCTGGGAGCATGGGGCGGCGCAGGCCGATGCCGACACCGTGCGCAAGGCGGTCGACGCCGCCGAGCGCTGAGGCGTCGTCAGGGCGTCAGCGGTTCTCTTCGGCCGGCGCCCAGCGGTTGGCGGTCAGCGCGTAGCCGGGCAGCTCGCCGGTGAGCATCTTGGACTCGTAGATGCGCTGGTAGCCGGTGGTGGCGATGCGCCACACGCCGTCCTCGCGGCGGTAGGTGTCGTGGTAGTAGGCCGCGCCGCGAATGAGCAGCCCGTAGTCGGCGGCGATCACCGTGTCCTCGAGGCACCAGCTGCCCGAGGCGGTGTCGCCGTCGACGGTGATCTCGGGGTGGTTGGCGACGTGCACGGTGATGATGTTGCCGCCCAGTGCCCCTCGCATGTAGTCCACGATCTGGTCGCGGCTGGTGAACTGCGCGGGCAGTCCGCCCGAGGGGGAGCCGTAGGAGCCGACGATGTCGTGGCACAGCGTGTCCGCGAAGTCGTCCCACTGCTTCAGGTCCAGGGTGCGCAGGTAGCGGTACTTGAGTGCGCGAATCGATTCGAGTGCTGCGAAATCCATACCGCAATGTAGCCGAATCGGACACCGACCTAGCAAGCGTTTGCTACGTTTCGGGACATGATTTCCACCCTGGTCTGGGGCACGGGCAATGTCGGTCGTGCGGCCATCCGGGCCGTCGCGGCGCACCCCGAACTGGAGCTGACCGGCGTCCTGGTCCACAACCCGGCCAAGGTGGGCCGCGACGCGGGCGCACTCGCCGGGCTGGACACCGAACTGGGCATCGCGGCCACCGACGACATCGAGGCCGCGCTCGCCGCCGGACCCCGCGCCGTCGTCTACGCCGCCTCCGGCGACATCCGCCCCGACGACGCGCTCGCCGACATCGAGCGCGCCCTGCGCACCGGAGCCGTCGTGGTCACCCCAGCGCTGTACGCGCTCTACGACCACCGCAGCGCCCCCGCCGAACTGCGCGACCGCGTCACCGCCGCCACCACCGAGGGCGGCGGCACCCTGTTCGTCTCCGGCATCGACCCCGGCTGGGGCAACGACGTCCTGCCGCTGCTGATGAGCGGCCTCGGCAGCACCGTGGACGTGCTGCGCTGCCAGGAGATCTTCGACTACACCACCTACGACCAGCCCGACTCGGTGCGCTACCTGGTCGGCATGGGCCAGCCCATGGACTACCAGCCACCCATGCTCGCGCCCACCATCCCGACCATGGTGTGGGGCGGCCAGATCCGGCTCATCGCGCGCGGACTCGGCGTGGCGCTCACCGACATTCGCGAGGTGGTGGAACGCCGCGCGCTCGAGGAGACCGTCGAGACCGAGCTGATGGGCAAGTTCGACGCCGGCACCCAGGGCGCGGTGCGCTTCGAGGTGCAGGGCATCGTCGACGGCAGCCCGCGCATCGTCATCGAACACGTCACCCGCATTCACGCGAGCTGCGCGCCCGACTGGCCGCAGCCGCACAGCGGCGCGGGCGCGCACCGCGTCATCATCGAGGGCCGCCCCCGCATCGAGATCACCGTGCAGGCCACCGACGAGGACGGCAATCACTCCGCGGGCGGAAACGCCACGGCCGTCGGCAGATTGGTGAACGCCCTGCCCTGGCTGGCGACCGCGGAACCCGGTTTGTACGACGCGCTCGACGTTCCCCTGCCGTTCGGCACCCTGGGCGCGCAGCCCTTCGGAAGCCAGTGACACTTCAAAGGAGCACCGCATGATCATCGACATCCCCGAGGGCAAGGACCCCATCGGCTACGTGTGGGGCGAAATGGTGCCCGGTATCGGTGTCGCCGCCTCCAACTTCTCCCTCGCCGTGTACTCGCACAGCACCCTGGGCCTGCGCGAATTCGAGGCCGCGCGACTGCGGATCGCCCAGATCAACGGCTGCCTGTTCTGCCTGGACTGGCGCACCGATCGCAATGGCGAGAAGGTCGAGGAGTCCTTCGCCGACGACGTCACCAACTGGCGCACCACCGAGAACTTCGACGACCGGGTCCGGCTGGCCGCCGAATACGCCGAGGTGTACACCCTCGACCACCACGCCCTCGACGACGAGTTCTTCGAGCGCATGAAGAAGCAGTACACCGACGCCGAGATCGTCGAACTGTCCATGTGCCTGGGTTCGTGGCTGGCCTTCGGCCGCCTCAACCACGTGCTGGGCCTCGACGCGGTCTGCGTACTGCCGGGTCACTCCGCCCAGTAGTCACAGGCTCCACCCCGCCGAAGCGGCCAGTTTGCGCAGGATGTTCCACTGTTCGAAATCGGCCACGGCGGCTGGGGAGCACGACCCCGGTTTGATCGGCGGGACATTCCATTGCGGCGCATCGAGATTCGGTGCGCCGGTGAAGTCGAGCACCTCGGCGATATTGCGGGCGGCGGCGTCGCGGGGCGTCAGAGACGGTAAACCCCACCGCCATTCGATGGCCTTCAGCACCGAGGTGTGGTCGTACACCTGATGTGCCACATGCCCGCGGCGCGCCCGCGGCGAGATCACCAGGCACGGTACCCGGAAGCCGCGCAGTCCCCAGTCCGGATTGGCGTCGGGTGCGACCTGGGGCGGCACATGGTCGAAGAACCCGCCCCACTCGTCGTAGTTGATGATCAGCAGCGTGCGCGACCACGCCGGGCCCTTGGTGACCGCCTGATACACCTGGTTCAGAAAGGCCTGCCCCGCACGGATGTCGGCGTGCGGATGGTCGTCGGTCGAGGTCCCGGAGTCCTCGCCGAGGAACCCGGGGTCGACGAAGGACACCGCCGGGAGCGTGCCCGCCGCGCAGTCGGTCAGGAAGCTGCCGAAGCGGCGGCTGATGGACAGGTACTTGGCGCCCCACAGCCCGATGAACGGAACGTCGGAGAAGTAGTAGCGACCCGGGATTCCGGCCGCGGCCAGCCGATCCCAGATGGTCGGCAGCGTCGACACGGTCATCGAATTGTGGATCCGGTCGGTTTGCGCGGCATGCTGATAGACACGATTGGGCGTGGTCTCGGCCATGATCGCGGCGAAATAGTTGTCGCACACCGTCCAGGCGGGCGCCGCGTTGCCGTAGAACGCGAGATCGTTCTGCTCGTAATAGCCGATCGGGAACTCGTCATTGTCCCCGGCCCGCAGCCAGCCGTCGCACGCGCCGTTGTTGAGCGCCACGCGCCCGCCCTCGAACGAGTGGTCGGGATCGTTGTACTGGCAGCCCTGGGTGGTGGACAGGTGAAAGGTGCTGCGCGCCTTCCCGTTCCGATCGGTAAAGGTCAGACCGCCCTGCTTGCCGTTCGCACCCGGCAACCAGCCCAGGTAGTGGTCGAACGAACGGTTCTCCATCATCAACACGATGATGTGGTCGATCCCGCACTCCGCGGGGACCGGCAGTCCACCGGCCTGCGCGGCTGGTGTCTCACGGCAGCCCGTCGCCCCGACGGCAGTGCCGAGCGCGAGCGCCCCGACCCCGGCGAGGACGGTCCGGCGGCTGGCGGTGCGGCGGTGGGAAGCTCTCACGAAATAACTATCGCGCCAGCGATTTCCGACCAATAACAAGTCGGCGGAATTCGACGAAGGATTGTGCCGCGTCCGAGTTGGTGTGAGGTACCGAGCTACTGCGTCCCGGTCGAGGCTTCTCGCTCCCTGCGCGCGGTTTCCTCGTAGGCCGCGGTCAGTTCCGCGAGGACCCCGTCGGTCGGCGTCGGCGCGCCGTCCAGGTGAACGGCGCGAAGTTCGGCCATGAATCGCTCCCACAGCGGAGGCCCGCCCGCGGCCAGCAGTTCGGCTCGGATGGTCAGTTCCGGGGTGGTGTTCAGCCAGCGGGCTCCCCACGCTCCGAGATTGGCCAGGACCGGTACGAGCTGGATCGCCGCCTCGGTGAGGTGGTATTCGACCTTCTGCCGATGGCTCGGATCGTCGTCGCGGGTGAGTAGACCGGCGTCCACCAGTTTCGCCAGGCGTGCCGCGAGCATATTGGAGGCGATGCCTTCGATCGATCCGGTGAGCAGCTCACGGAAGTGGGTCGCGCCGCTGAACATGATGTCGCGCAACACGATCAAGCTCCACCGATCTCCGAGCAGCTCGACGGTCATGTTGATCGGACAGCCCGACTTGCCCGGCGGGGTAGTCAACTTGCCCGGTGCAACTGGTTGCGTCACGAGATCAGTCTAGATACTGTCGAAACCGATTGCAGATTGCAACCAGAAGGGGCATTCCATGGCGCAGATGGTCCGGGTTCACAACTTCAACGTCTCCAGCGACGGCTATGGCGCGGGCGAGGGGCAGAGTCTGGAGCGTCCGTTCGGGGACGCCGACGCGACCGCGTTGTTCTCCTGGTCCGGCGCCACCGCGCACGGTCCTACTCGCACCGAGCCGGGCGGTAGCTACGGACTCGACGACTACTGCACCCGTGAGTGGCACCGAAATGTCGGCGCGGAAATCATGGGCCGCAACAAATTCGGCCCCCAGCGTGGACCGTGGGAGAACCTCGAATGGGAGGGTTGGTGGGGTGCGGAGCCGCCCTTCCGCACTCCCGTCTTCGTGCTCACCCACCATGTCCGGCCCTCGATCACCCGGGGCGCCACCACATTCCACTTCCTGAACACCTCGCCCAAGGAGGCGCTGGCGCAGGCGCTGGACGCCGCAGACGGCAAGGACGTCCGGATCGGCGGCGGCGTCGCCACGGTCCGGGCCTTCCTCGAGGCGGACCTCATCGACCAGATGCACGTTGCGGTCGCCCCGGTGGAACTCGGCCGCGGCGAACAACTCTGGACCAGCCCGGACACCCTCACCGACCGCTTCCACCTGGAGCGTATCCCCAGCCCCAGCGGCGTCACCCACCACTTCTTCTGGCGGAAGTGACGGGCGTCAGATGCGGCCGCGCAGGGTGGGCAGGCCCGCGCCGGTGAGTTCGTCGCAGTAGGTTGTCCGGCCCGCCATCGCCATGGTCAAGGCGATCGTCGGGCCGGTCACCACGGGACCGTCTCCGATGGCGAAGGGGCCGTCGGTCGCTTCCAGTCGCAGGCCTTGGATCGATTTGTGGCTGGGGACGGTGAAGTCGCGGCTCGCGAAGAATCGCGCCACCTCGGTGACGGCCTCGATCGACGGCTTGCGCGGCAGACCCAACGGGTGCCGAATGTCCTGGCCGTGCACGATCACCTCACCGAGCCAGGCCGCAGTGTGTCCGGACGGTGCGACCGTGCTGTCGACGACCGCCCGGAATCGCTCCAACGTCTCCTGCGGGGTGGTCGCGCGGTGCGCGGCCAGCTGCCGGTCATTGTGTTTGCCGAAGTCGAAGTGATTGCTCAGCACGCTGAACATCCAGCGGAGCCGCCCGGTACTCGCTCCCGCGGTGAGGTGTGCGACCACCTCTTCCACCGACCAGTCCCCGCACAGCGACCGTTGCGCCCACTGCGCGGCGCTCAGCCCGGCGAGATCATCGGTCAGCGCGGCGCGTTCGGCGTGCACCAGCCCCCACAGCTCGTCACGAGAAACAGTGTTCGACACTCGGGATACCTCCCAGCTCGGTTCGGATTTCCCCTCTGCTGACGATGCCGCCCGCCCGAACTCATCGGTGTCAGGCCCGATACCAGGAAACGGGCGGGTCGCCGGCCGCGTTCTCGGAGCCGAAAGCCTTGCCGACCTCGTACCAGAACGCGAAGAGCAGGGCCAGGAAGAGGAGCAGGCCGATCAGCACGCCGAGCGCCACCGCCGCGACGTCACCCGCCCTCGAAGGCGCATCGCCCTCGTCGTCCTCCCCGAGTGGTTCGCCGTACTGTCCGAAATCAGTTCTACCGCTTCGTACCACCGGATCGACACTATCGGCAGAGTGCGCCGGATCTCGACATAATTGCGCGGAGATGTCGCGTCGTTCCGGCGCCCGGACCGTTCGACCTCAGGCGTCGAACAACGCCAGATACTTTGTCTGGCCGAACATTTCGGCGGCGTCGCGGGCCGACGGGCTGCCCGCGTTCGGGTCGGCGCCGGCGGCGAGCAACGCGCGCACGATCTCGTCGGAGCCCTTGAAAACCGCTCCCGACAACGGGGTTTGGCCCTTGTCGTTGCCGAAGTTGGGGTCGGCCTTGCGGTCCAGGAGGGCGGTCACCGCCTCCGGGTGGGAGTAGTAGGCGGCGAGCATGAGCAGGGTGTCGCCATTGTCGTTGGTGAGGTTCACCGGGACGCCGGCGTCGAGATAGGCGGCCAGGGTGGCGGCGTCGCCGGTGCGTGCGAGGTCGAAGATCTTGCCGGCGAGTTCGAGGACCTCGGGGGACAGCTCGTTGGGTTCCACCCCGCCACTGTATCGAGGTCAGTCGGTGATGATGAGCAGCTCGGTCGGAGACGCGATCTCGGTGCGCAGACCGGCCTTCTCGGAGACGCGGGCCAGCGCGTCGATGGTCGAGGGCTCGGTGCGGGTCAGGACCAGCGCGCGGGCCAGCAGACCCTTGTGGTGTTTGTTGAAGTGGCTCACCACGGTTCGCTTGCCGTCGGGACGCTCGGTGAGCACGGTCGCGGTGATCGCGCCCGGGATGCGGCCCAGGTTCTGATAGGTGCCCGAACGCAGATCCACGACCAGCTGCCCGGCCGCCTCGGCACGCAACGCCTCCGGCAGCACCGACTTCCACAGCGACTGCAGGGTCGGCAGACCCGGCAGTTTGGAACCGCCCGAGAGCCGGTAGGCCGGAATCGAGTCGCCCGCGCGCACCACACCGAACAGCGCCGAACCGATCCCGAGCCGGGCCTCGGCCTTGCCGCGCTGCGCCTTCGTGAAGCCCGCGGCATCCAGGGCGTCGTACAGCACGCCGGTGTACCGATCCAGCGCCGGGCGGGTGGCGGAGGTGCGCAGGGCGGCGTTGCGCGCGATCTCCGCGTCAGCCCCCTTGCCCAGCCCGAGCGCGGCCCGCGAGGCGTCCGCGTCGGCGGCCAACTCGATCAGCTCGGTGACCAGTTTGTCGCGCACCGCCGTGAGCTGCGGCATCGCGAGGGAATCCAGGTCCAGGGGACCGCCCGAACCACCGTCGGACTTGGTTTCTGAGGGAGGCAGCAGCACCAGCACGAGCCAACACGGTAATGCCTTGGGAAGTGTTCGCTAGCAGCGGCTACTGTGTTCATCCGTGATCACCCGCCTCTCCCACCTGTTCCTGCGCACCCTGCGCGACGATCCCGCCGACGCCGAGGTGCCCAGCCACAAGCTGCTGGTGCGTGCCGGATACGTGCGTCGCATCGCGCCCGGCGTCTACTCGTGGCTGCCGCTCGGCCTGCGCACGCTGCGCAAGGTCGAGGACGTGGTCCGGGCGGAGATGAACGCCATCGGCGCGCAGGAGATCTCGCTGCCGGCCCTGCTGCCGCGCGAACCCTACGAGACCACCAACCGCTGGACCGAGTACGGCGACGGCCTGTTCCGGTTGAAGGACCGCAAGGGCCAGGACTACCTGCTCGGCCCCACCCACGAGGAGCTGTTCGCGCTCACCGTGAAGGGTGAGTACAACTCGTACAAGGATCTGCCGGTCACGCTGTACCAGATCCAGACCAAGTACCGCGACGAAGGCCGCCCCCGCGCGGGCATCCTGCGCGGCCGCGAATTCGTCATGAAGGACTCCTACTCCTTCGACCTCGACGAGGACGGGCTCAAGAACAGCTACAACGCCCACCGCGAGGCCTACCAGAAGATCTTCGACCGCCTCGGCGTGAAGTACGTGATCGTGGCCGCCACCTCCGGCGCCATGGGCGGTTCGGCCTCCGAGGAGTTCCTGGCCGACAGCCCCGTCGGCGAGGACACCTACGTCATCTGCCGCGAGTCCGGGTACGCCGCGAACGTGGAGGCCGTGGTCACCGCCGCGCCGCCCGCCATCGCCATCGAGGGCCAGGCCGACGCCGTCGTCCACGACACCCCGGACACCCCCACCATCGCCACCCTGGTGGACTGGGCCAACGGCGCGGGCATCGACAAGGTGCTGGGCCGCGAGGTCACCGCTGCCGACACCCTCAAGAACGTCATGGTCAAGCTGGTCTACCCCGACGGCAAGACCGAACTGCTCGGCATCGGCATCCCCGGTGACCGTGAGGTCGACGAGAAGCGCCTCGAGGCGTCCGTCGAGCCCGCCTCCGTCGAACTGCTCGACGAGGCCGACTTCAAGGCCAACCCCTTCCTGGTGAAGGGCTACATCGGCCCGAAGGCGCTGCTCGCCAACGGCGTCCGCTACCTGGTCGACCCGCGCGTGGTGTCCGGCACCGCCTGGATCACCGGCGCCGACGAGCCCGGCAAGCACTACGTCGGCCTGGTCGCCGGCCGCGACTTCACCGCCGACGGCACCATCGAGGCCGCCGAGGTCCGCAACGGCGACCCCTCGCCCGACGGCCGTGGCGTCCTGGAGGCCGCCCGCGGCATCGAGATCGGCCACATCTTCCAGCTCGGCCAGAAGTACACCGACGCCTTCCAGGTCGACGTGCTGGGCGAGAACGGCAAGCCGGTCCGCCTCACCATGGGCTCCTACGGTGTCGGCGTGTCCCGCATGGTCGCGGTCCTCGCCGAGCAGAAGCACGACGAGAAGGGCCTGCGCTGGCCCCGCGAGGTCGCTCCCTTCGACGTCCACGTCGTCATCGCCAACAAGGACGAGGGCGCCCGCGCCGGCGCCGAACAGGTTGCCGCCGAACTCGATTCCCTCGGCTTCGAGGTCCTCCTCGACGACCGCACCGCCTCCCCGGGCGTCAAGTTCAAGGACGCCGAACTCCTCGGCATGCCCTACATCGTCGTCGTCGGCCGCGGCTGGGCCGAAGGCAAGATCGAACTCCGCGACCGCTTCGCCGGCACCGCCGAAGAACTCCCCGCCGACACCGCCGTCGCCACCGTGGCAGCCAAGATCCGCGGCTGACCACCAACCCGGCCAGTGGCGCACCACCTCCGAGTGGTGCGCCACTTTCGTTTCCCGGCACCGTCGCGTCGGCACGCCCGAATCGGCGCGCAGCGGACAGAATGGGCCTACCGAACCGAGGCGCGCGTCATGCCTGTCGTTGAGGAGGGAATCCGATGTTGCCCGTGATCTATTCGATGAGTGTGTCGCTGGACGGGTTCATCGCAGGCCCCACCGGTGAGATCGGGTGGAGCGCGCCGTTCCCGGAGCAGATGCGCTTCCATCTCGAGCAGACCCGGCACATCGCCGCGTATGTGTGCGGGAGCGGGCTGTACCAGGAGATGCTGGTGTGGGAGAACGCCGAGGAGACCATGGCCGGGGAGGTCGAGGTGGAGTTCGCGCGGGTCTGGCGGGCCCTTCCGAAGGTGGTGTTCTCGCGCACCTTGGAGACGGTGACGGGCAATGCTCGCCTCGCCACCGCCGACCTGGCCACCGAGATCGGCCGACTGCGTGACCGGTTCGACGCGGGAGTGATCGCGGTCGGCGGTGCGGGCCTGGCCGCGACCGCCATCGACGAGAACCTGATCGACGAATACCGCCAGTTCGTCTGCCCGATCATCCTCGGCGAGGGCACCCCGTACTTCCCGCCACTGGCCGCACCCGTCGACCTGCGTCTCCTCGAATCCCAGACCCTGAACTCCCGCACCGTCTACCTGCGCTACGAGCGCACCCGCTGAGCCACGCCCGCGCCGACGTCGGACCGATTCTCGACTCGGACGCGAAGGCGGACAAGGAATTACATTCGGGGTAGTCCGACAGCGAAAGGGGAAATCATGCGGCGGAAGCTCGGCGACGCGGTGTGGGTTCTGCTCGGCGTCGTGATCGGCTGTCTGATCATGTTCATCGCCATCGTGCTGTTCCTGATCGGCCTGACCGACAACGCGGCCGATGTGAACGGGATGACAATGTTCCCCGGCCGGGTGCCGGCGGCCGACGCCGCAATGGCAGGCTGGACCGTAGACAGGGGCAGATGACGAGGAGACAGTCGATGAGTGGACGGACCCCCAGCCAGTGGGAGGAACTCACCGCTGCCGACCCCGCACATTCCACCTGGTACGTGGAACGTTTCCGGACTTTGGCCGCCGAGGGCGCCGACATCGTCGGCGAGGCGCGCATGATCGACGCGATGCTCGCCCGCGGCAGCCGCGTCCTGGACGCGGGCTGCGGACCCGGCCGCGTGGGCGGCTACCTGCACCGAGCCGGGCACACGGTGGTGGGCGTCGACGTCGATCCCGTCCTGATCGCCGCGGCCGAACAGGACCACCCCGGACCCACCTGGCTGGTCGGCGACCTCGCCGAACTGGACCTCCCGTCGCGCGGCGTCGAGGCCGGCTTCGACGTCATCGTCTGCGCGGGCAACGTGGTGACCTTCCTGGCGCCCACCACCCGCGCGGCGGTACTCGCTGGTTTCGCCCGCCACCTGGCCGAGTCCGGTCGCCTGGTCGTGGGATTCGGCGCCGACCGCGGCTACGAATTCTCCGAGTTCCTCGCCGACGCCCAGCGCGCCGGACTCGTCGCGGATGCGCAATTCTCGACCTGGGACCTGCGCCCCTTCACCGGCGAGTCCGACTTCCTGGTGGCGGTGTTCTCCCGTGCGGAGTGACGCAGTCCCGCTGAGCGAATGAATGCCTGTGTGGCCGACGGTCTCTGGCTAGCTTCATGATCATGAGAGCCTCACTCGCCGTCCTCGCCGCTGCTCTGACGGTCGGTCTCGCGGTCCGAGCCCCGGTCGCCCTGGCCGACACCGGTTCCTCCGCCTCGGGTTCCGCCAGTGGTTCGGCGTCCGGATCGAGTGACCTGTGGCCCGTCCCCACCGCCTCCGCCGACCAGTTCACCTTCCTGCTGGCCTACAGCTTCGGCAACCGCATTCCCGCTGGCGCCGACCCCGCCCGCACCGAGGGCGACCCCGGACCGGTGAACGAAGCCCTCGCCGCCGCCGTGGTGGCAGCCCGCGGCACCCGCACCATCCCCGTCTACGCCCAAACCGTCATCGCCGACGTCCTGCGCACCCGCTACGGCATGACCGACGTCATCCCGATCGAGGCGGAGCGCCAACCCGACGGCACCCTGACCTACCTGTCCACCGACGGCGCCGCGAAAAAGGTTGCCGCACTGCGCGGCCCGTCCCGCGACACCGACACCGCCGGCGTCATCGCCTTCCAGGACCACCTGTGGCGCGCCACCTACACCTCCCGCGCCAACGGCTTCCACGCCTACGCCCCGGCCGGCATCACCATGCCCAGCCAATACGACCCCCAGTCCAGCCAACCCTGGACCACCTCCGCCCCCGTCTACCTCCCCGTCGACCTGGCCGGCCGAATCCCACTGCTACTGAACGGCACCGGCAGCAGCCACTGACCCACCACGGTTTTCCGGTCAGGAATTCCGGCGCACACCCCTTGACCTGTACGAACGGCCCGCGAAGCACCCGCACGGCTGATCTTTCAATCCTCCCTCGCTACCGTCGCCCCCGTGACGAACAACCCAGCCGCCACCGAAGCCACGACGCGCCGCGGCCTGCGCTGAACGCGGGTAGGGGAGGGCATCCGGTGGAGGGGACGCGGTTCGGCCGGTACCGGCTGCAGGAGCTGCTCGGTGAGGGCGGCATGGGGCAGGTGTACCGGGCCCACGACGATCAGACGGATCGGACGGTCGCGGTCAAGGTATTGCACTCGCACATGGCGGCCGATCCGGTGTTCCGGGAACGGTTCCAGCGGGAGGCGCGAGCCGCGGCGGGGCTCGGGCATCCGCATGTGGTGCCGATCTTCGACTACGGCGAGATCGAGGACCGGCTGTTCATCTGCATGCAGTTCGTCACCGGCGCCGGAGTGGATTCGCTACTGGCCGAGTCGGGGCCGATGCCGGTGGCGCGGGCGGTCGCGGTGGTGGCGCAGGCGGGTGAGGCGCTCGATGCCGCGCATGCGGTGGGGCTGGTGCATCGGGATGTGAAGCCCTCGAACTTGCTGATCACGGCAGGCGATTTCGTGTACCTGATCGATTTCGGGATCGCCCGGGCGGTGGGGGAGACCGGGCTGACCAGCACCGGTGCGACGATCGGCACCTTCGCCTACATGGCGCCGGAACGGTTCACCACGGGCACCGCCGACGCCCGCAGCGACGTGTACGCGCTGGCCTGCGTGCTGTACCAGTGCCTGACCGGCCGAACTCCTTACCCGGCAACCGCTCTGGAGCAGCAGATCGCCGCGCATCTGACCCAGCCGCCGCCCCGGCCGAGCGTGCTGCGCCCGCAGATCGGAACCGTCCTGGACGACGTCATCACGACCGGCATGGCCAAGGACCCCGACCAGCGCTACCAGACCGCGGGGGAACTGGCCGCAGCCTGCGTCGCGGCCGCCACGGCCGCGACGCCACCGGCCGAGACCGTGATCAATGCGGGGCAGGCGGTCGCGGACCTGCGGCGGAGGATTCCTAAGCCGGCACGGGTAGGAGTGATTGTCGCCGCCATGGTTCTGCTCGGCGCGGCCATCGCGGTCGGTGCGGTGTTCCTGAACGACCAATCCGGAAGCGACACAGCTCTTTCGACGTCCACGACGACACCGAATTCGACGACGGCAACCTCGAGCCCGGTCGCGCAGACCACCACAACCACGACGACCACAACGACGACGACGCAGCAGCCGATTCTGCCCGGCCCTGGAACGCATTGCGGCTCAGTGAATACCACGACCGGTATGGCCATCGATACCATGATCGACGCCGGAACCATTTCCTGCGCGACCGTGAAATCTGTTCTGTCCCAGTACTATCTGGATGTCAAGCTAGGCATGGCCGAGGGCAGTGGCGCGGCTGTCGGCGGAATTCCCGACGCCGGCGGAAGGTGGGACTGCATTTCCGAAACTGCCGCCAAGGGCGGAATGGCGCACTGCAGGCTCGGCTCGATCGAGATCTCCACCACCCGTTGACCGATCGCGGCGGATACGAAAGCGAGCGGGGCGGTGCGGACAGCTCGGCTTCCCGGACGGTGAACGGGCCGAGTACAGTCGCGCCTGGTCTGCTGCGGCGGCCGAGATCGCTGTTGTGAACGTTGTACGGGGTGCGTGTGCGGAAGAACTTGATCGGCTTGATCGTTGCTGGTCTGGCGGTTGGCCTGGTCGGTGGCTGTTCGGGGTCGGAGAGCAAGCCGGCGGGGATGTTCGATCCGTGTCAGGAGTTTTCGAAGAGTGCGCTTCGGAGTGCCGGGTATGACCCGGAGACTCGGAAGGATGTTCCGACCATCGGCGATTATTCGGTGAAGTGTCAGTTCACCTCGTTCAGTGGTCATGAGACTTTGTCGCTGGAGCATCCCAGTGTGGTGGCCCCGGTCCGGAGTTATGAGGCTTATCTGGCCGCGGCTCAGTCGGCTGTCGATCGTCCGGGCGGGCAGGCGCCGACTGTCACCAAAATCAATGGCCGGGACGCCTATGTCGGTCCGGAGACCATTCTGGGTTGTACGGTCAGCCTCCGGACCGCGACCGGGGTGATGACCGTCGAGGTCGCCTACGCCAATGGGAACACCTGCGTCGGCGCGCAAAACGCCGCGACCATTCTCGAACCGGGCATCGGCGCCCGCTGACCGCGACTAGGATTTCCCCAGTTCGTTTCGCCGAGTGAGACCGGAGCCGCACCGACCAGCCGCGAAGGACGATCACGCATGAGCAAACGCATCTTGAACGTCGTCACCAACGTCGGCCACTACGACGACCCGTCCCACCCGACCGGCCTGTGGCTGTCCGAACTCACCCACGCCTGGCACGTCTTCGAACGGCACGGATTCGAGCAGACCCTGGTCAGCCCGGCGGGTGGCCCCGTCCCCCTGGAGCCGCGGTCGCTGAAGTTCCCCAACTACGACCGGACCGCGAAAGCGTGGCGCGCCGACCCGGCCCGGATGGCGCTGCTCGACACCACCGCCGCCCCCGACCGGATCGATTCGGCCGACTACGACGCCATCTACTTCACCGGTGGCCACGCGGTGATGTACGACTTCCCCGACAGCGCGGGCCTGCAGCGCATCACGCGCGAGATCTTCGAACGCGGCGGCATCGTCGCCTCGGTCTGCCACGGCTACTGCGGCCTGCTCAACACCGAACTCTCCGACGGCTCCTACCTGGTCGCGGGCCGCAAACTCACCGGATTCGCCTGGCAGGAGGAAGTTCTCGCCCGCGTCGACGAGCTGGTGCCCTACAACGCCGAGGCGGAGATGAAGAAGCGTGGCGCGCTCTACGAGAAGGCGATGCTCCCGTTCGTCTCCTACGTCGTGGTCGACGGCAACCTGGTGACCGGCCAGAACCCCGGATCGGCCAAGGCGACCGCCCAGAAGATCGCCGCCCTGCTCTGACATCGGGCCCGTGGGTTCAGCCGGCCGTCCAGGGGCGCAGTTTCTCCGGGTTCCGGATCACCCAGATGCGGGTGATCCGGCCGTCGGCGATGTCGAAGGCGTAGACCGAGACGACGGCGCCGTCCACCTCCGCGACCAGGCCGGGCTGGCCGTTGACCGTGCGCTCGATGAGGGTCGTGGGCCCGCCGCGGGCGGCGATCTCCATCCAGGCGTCCGCGATCCGGTCGCGGCCGACGATCGGGTCGAGGAACGCGAGCACCAGACCGCCGCCGTCGGCGGTCGCGATCGCGCGCGGATCGAGCAGCCCGATCAACGCCTCGATATCCTTTGTCTCCCACGCTCGTTTGAAGTCCCGGACGATATCGGCGCGCTCGGTGCTCGACGGTGCCCGCGAGGTGTCGATGCGGCGGCGGGCACTGGAGGCGAGCTGGCGGCACGCCGCGGGGGTGCGCCCGACGATGTCGGCGACCTCGGCGAAGGAATACCGGAACACGTCGTGCAGGACGAACGCCACCCGCTCGGCGGGCGTCATGGAGTCCAGCACGACGAGGAAAGCCATGCTGATCGACTCGTCGAGGGTGACTCGGTCGGCGGGATCCGCGGACACCGGGCCCTCCAGCCAGTCGCCGCGGCCGGGCACCGGCTCCGGAATCCATTCGCCCACATAGCGTTCCCGCCGGGCGCGCGCCGAACCGAGCAGATCCAGGCAGATCCGGCTCGCGACGGTGGTCAGCCATGCGCCCGGCGCCGCGATCTCCTGCCGCTGCCGCTCCGACAGCGCGTACCAGCGCGCGTAGGTCTCCTGCACCACGTCCTCCGCCTCGGCCAGCGACCCCAGCAGCCGGTAGGCGAGGTTGATCAGCTGACGGCGTTCGTTCATCACCGCGGGCAGCTGCGGGTCGGTCATGGTCAGCTCCTTCGGTCTGCGTGCCACTCACCGATATCGACGAATCATCGACACAGAATGTGAGCGACGCGAAGCGTCTCGATCAGGGGTGGTGGTGGGGCGACGGGTGGGCGGAGGCGACCTGACATTCCGGACGGCTGCGTCGTCGGTGCATCCGAGACAGTTCCGGCCAACCAGGAGATCGTGACATGACCAGAATCGGCATCATCCTCGGCAGCACCCGGCCCAACCGCAACGGCGCCCAGGTCGCCCGCTGGGTCCTGGATGCGGCGTCGGCGCGCGGCGACGCCGACTACGAGTTGATCGACCTGCGCGACCACCCGCTCCCGCACTTCGACGAGTCCGTGCCTCCGATGTTCGGCCCCTCGGCGAATGCGCACACCCGCGCCTGGGCGGCCCGCGTCGCCCCCTTCGACGGCTTCGTGATCGTGACCCCGGAGTACAACGGCGGCTACCCGGGCGTCCTGAAGAACGCCCTCGACCACGTCTTCGCCGAATGGAACGACAAGGCGGTCGGATTCGTCTCCTACGGCGTGAACGGCGGCGCGCGGGCGGTCGTGCAGCTGCGCGCGGTCTGCAGCACCCTCGGCCTGGCCGATGTCGGCTACCAGGTCGGGATCTCGGTGCTCACCGATTTCGACAACAACACCTTCACCCCGACCCCGCCGCACACCGCGGCGCTGGGCAAGACCCTCGACCAGGTCCTCGCCTGGAGCGCCGCGCTCGCCCCGTTGCGCGCCGCGAACACCGCTCTCGTCAACTCCTAGGAGCCGATCATGAACGCATTCAACGACCTTCGGCCCACCACCGACCACGCCGCGGCCGAGGAAGCGGCGATCCGCCGACAGCTCGACGCCGTGATCGAGGCTCTGCGCACCGAAGACCTCGAGTCCCTGGGCCGCCTGTACACCACCGACGTCGTGTCCTTCGACGTCGAACCCCCGCTCCAACACGTCGGAACCGCAGCCAAACTCGCGAACTGGACAAAAGTGTTCCAGTTCTTCGAAACCGTGAACTACGAAATCCGCGACCTGACCCTGACCATCGGCGCCGATGTCGCCTACGGCCACGCCTTCGCCCGCCTCTCCGGCACCGCGAGATCCGGCGTCCCCGTCCCCGGCATGTGGGTCCGCGTCACCTACGGCCTGCGCAAACTCGGCGACACCTGGCTGATCGCCCACGACCAGGTCTCGGTCCCCCTCGACATCGCGACCGGCAAGGGCGTGGTCGACCTCCACCCCGACGAACACGCCCGCTGAGCATCGATGAATTCCGACCCCGTAGGCGGTCTACTCGACTATGAGGAAACTGATCTACGGGTTCGGCGTAACCCTGGACGGCTACATCAACGACCGCGACGGCAACATCGACTGGACCGACCCGGACGAGGAACTGCACCAGTTCCACAACGACAGATACCGCGACATCGACATCTCCCTACACGGCCGCCGCCTCTACGAACTGATGGCCGACTACTGGCCGCACGTCCCCGAAGACGCATCCCCCATCCTCCGCGAATTCGGCGCCCTGTGGACGGCCAAACCCAAGTTCGTCTTCTCCCGCACCCTCACCGAAGTCCAGTGGAACAGCACCCTGGTCAGCGCGAACGCAGTCGAGGAGGTCCGCAGACTCAAAACCGAAGGCGACGGCGTAATGGAAGTCGGCGGCGCCAACCTCGCAGCATCCCTGATCCCCCACGGCCTCATCGACGAGTACCAAATGTTCGTCTCACCGGTGGTCCTCGGCGGCGGCACCCCGATGTTCCCTTTGCTGGACAAGCGCATCCACCTCCGACTGGCAGAAACGAGGCACTTCGACACCGCAGTAATGCACCGCTACGTCACCATCTGAGCGTCGGTAGGTCAGGGAGTCGCCTGACTACAGTTGTCGTAAGCGTGTAGGGGGTTGAGGGTGGGGCGGCGGACTCATCGGCGAGGGGACTTCGCGGAGACGGTTGTTGTCTTGGCCGTGATGATGGTTGGGCTACTGGCGGGGGTTTGGATCGGTAAGGCGGTGCAGGCGGGGCACTGGGGGTTGGTCATTCCGCTGGGGGTGGTGGTGCTGGGGTGTGCCTGGGTTGTCGTGCCGCGCGTGCTCGCTGAGGTGTTAGGCAATCTCGCTCTCGCGCTGATGGTATTGACCGTGCCGGCGTTGCTGTTTCGCCGTGGGCGGCGGTGGTGGACACGGACGTGGAACCCGGTTCTGCAGCCTGTTGTCGAGGAAGTTCTGACAGGTGACCGCAGTCGAAAGCGACCTGATCGTGGCCCGAAAGGTGAACGGCCGAGGGCTATTCCGAGCGACCGGCGACGTTCGCTCCTGTCGGATCCCGAGGGTATGGGCCTGATCGTGCGCAGATCCGAGGCTGCCGGAAGGTCCGTGGCTGCCGACGAGTAGCTTTCGCCAATCGTTGGATAATCGCGCGTTCGGCCCCCTGTCCGGAAATCCGGACAGGGGGCCGAAAGTCGTCAGGTCAGTACCGGCTGAGCCCGCCGACCCCCGCCGGATTCCTGGGCTTCGCGGCGCCCTGTTGTCAGGCGCCGCACGCCTGGTGGCTGCTTCTCACACGAGTCTGCCGCCGCCGTCGACGTGCAGGGTGGTTCCGGTGAGGAACGGATTCGTCAGGGCCAGCAGGGCCGCGGCGGAAATGTCGGCGGCGGTCCCGACGCGGCGCGCGGGATTGCGGTCGGCGACGCTTCGGAAGAACGCCGCCTTGCCGGGACCGTCCCACACGCCCGAATCGACGATGCCTGGGGAGATCGCGTTGACGCGCAAGGGGGCCAGTTCTACCGCGAGGGCCTCGGCCAGGGTGGCGGCGGCCGCGTTGGTGGTGGCCATGACCACGCGCCCGGGCGTCGGTCGCCAGGCCGCGACGCCGGAGAACAGCAGCATCGCGCCGCCGGCGCGGAACCGGGGAGCGAAATGCTTGGCGAGCAGGATCGGTCCGATCACCTTGGCGTCGAAGGCGCGGTGCACGGCGTCGCGGTCCAGCTCGGTGATCGGGCCGTTGGCGTGGTCGGCGGCCAGCGATACCAGGAAGTCCAGCTCACCGACCCGCTCGGCCAGCGCCCGCACGGTGTCCTCGTCGGTCAGATCCAGCTCGGGGCGTCCGGCCGAAATCACTTGGGCGCCCTGGGCTGTCGCGTCCTCGGCGATTCGTCGGCCGATGCCGGATCCGGCGCCGATGATGACCATTGTCTTGTCCTGAAGTGTCGTCATGTCTGATTCAGCACCATGCGGGAAGCAGATCATCCCTTCGCTGAATGAATGTTTTCTATCTCTGCCATAGAATTCACGAATGTCTACCTTGCGCGCCCTGGAATGTCTGATCGCAGTCCTGGACGCGGGGTCGATCACCGAAGCCGCCGCGCTGCTGCACATGTCGCAACCGGCCCTGTCGCATCAGCTCGCCGCCCTCGAACGCGAGATCGGCGCACCGGTCGTCGAACGACTGCCGCGCGGGGTGCGCGCCACCGCCATCGGCCGCGCCGTCGAGGCCGACGCCCGCATGGCGTTGACCGCCGCCGCCCGGGTTGTCGACAGCGGTAAGGCGGTGGTCAGGGGAGAAGGCGGCGTATTGCGGCTGGCCTGCGCCGAAAGCCTCACCGCGAGCCTGCTGGCGCCCGTCCTGCGCACCTGGATTCGCCGCCACCCCGAGGTGCGCATTCAGCTCACCGAGACCACCAGCGCCGACGACCTCGTCCACCACCTCGAATCCGGCACCGCCGACCTCGCCCTCGGCCCCCGCCCGACCCGCTGGACCGGCGCATCGGAGCTCATCGGCCCCGAGGAAATCGTCGCCGTCCTCCCCGCCGGCCACCCCCTGTCCCACCGTGATCGCCTCAGCTTCAACGACTTACACGATCAACCCGTAGTCCACTATCACCCCGACAACGGCCTCGCCGGCTGGCTCGACACCGAAGCCGCCCGCCACGGCGTCCCCCTCGAGCCCGTCGTGCGCACCCGGCAAGCAAATACCGCAGCCCAACTCGCCGCATCCGGCCTCGGCATCGCCCTGGTCCCGACCACGGCTCTCGGCCCCGCCCTCCCCGCAACCCTGAAACACCTGCACCCGCCCTTGTCCCGCGACCTGTTCTGCCTGATCAGCACCCCCACCGACCCCCTGCTCCGCCGCTTCGTCTCCGACATCGTCGACCGCGGAGTCCCCCTCACCGCCTCGGTTCGAACAAAACTCGGCTGAACGACGAAGCCCCGCCTCGATGTCGAGGCGGGGCTTCGCGTTGTCGCGTCAGTTGTAGGACTTGGCGACGCCGTCGAGGAGGTGTTCGAGGGTGTCGTAGTCGGGTGGGGTGACCTGGTTGACGAGGTTGGCGTCGACCGGGATCTGGTGGGCGGTGGTGTTGTTGGTGAAGAGGGTGACGTCGGTGGGACGGAAGCCGTGGTCGGCGGCGAGGCGCTGGAGGTCGGGGTCGGTGGTGAGGAGTTTGCCCAGGCGGTCGCCCTTGTCGGTGAGGGGGACAACGGTGTGCTGGGACATGATGGTCGGCTTGGGATACATCAGGACGGTGTCGGGCTTGAGCTGGTTGTGGGCGGCGGCGTCGACGTATTGGGCTTCGTAGATCCAGGCCATGGGGACGGTGCCCATGCCGTTGGCGAGGTAGTCCTTGAAGGGGCCGTCGCTGCTGGATTCGGTGAAGCCCTGCCGGGTGAACAGGCGGGAGACCCGCGATACCGCGTAGTCCTCGGCTTTGGCGCCGCGCACGATGGTGTTGTCATTGGCGACGTAGGCGGTGACCGCCAGGTACATGGCCGCGGAGTTGGAGGTGCGCGGGTCGGTCGTGGAGACCAGGACGTTCTTGGGGACCGGGTAGGTCGAGTTGCCGTCCAGTTGATTCCACTGGACGCCCTTCTCCGCCAGCGACAGGTACTTCTCGACGTCGAAAGTCGTTGTCGCGCCGGGCTGTACGATGCCCGCCTGGGTCAGCAGGTCGGCGATCGGCTTGAAGGTGGCGATCGCCATGGGGGAGGAGAACGGCACATATTTGCCGCTCACGCCGCGCTGCCGCTGGATCCGCTCCGCCGCGGCCGCGCTGGACGGGAACGCGAAGTCGTACTTGCCCAGATCCACCGAGGTGGCGATCTGCCGCGAACCGGCGGGCTCCACCTCCACCCGCAAACCGTGCTTGCGCAGCGCGTCGGCCACCTTCGGATCGTCGAAGAACGCCGACTTCTCCGACCCCACCACCCCGTGCACCGTGGTCAGCGTGGGCGCGGCGGTGCCGCCACCGGACGGCGAATCCGATTGCTGCGCGGCCATCACCACGGCCAGCGCCGTCACCGCGACCACGCCCGCCGCCGCCACGCCCAGCACCCGCTTGTGCTCGACCAGCCGCGCCGGCACGAACCGTCCCGCCACCGCCGCGAACACACTCGAGGTGTCCGCCGGATGACCATCGGGCGAATTCGAGGTGCCGCTCTCGGCGACCGGCCCGGATTTCGCCGGATCGAGCTGCGCCGCACCATTCTTGGACCGCTTCGGATCCAATTCCCGACGCGCAATCCGTTCGACGAGAATCGGAACGAAATCTCGCACCGAATGCCCCTCGAACCGCTTGCGCACCGCACCCACCACAGCCTCGACCCGCTCCGCGGGATGCGCCTCGCCATAGTCGTCGACCAGGCGATTCGTCACCTCGCGTAGCGCCTTCTCCTCCCGCGCAGCCTTTTCTTCCCGCGCAGCACTGACCGCCACAGCATCTCCTGTCGACCTCGCACCGAATTTCGTTGCACGGCAGGAAAAATGCGAAAGGAGCCGCGCCGCACAGACCCTATCGATCCAGGGTTGTGTCCCGTGATCGAGAACGCGAACGGAAAGTGCGGACCCGGCGAATTCCCGGTAACCCTGCGGACCGGTTTCCCGGTATCGGTCAGGCCTGACCAGGGAAGGCGACCGTCACCGGGGCCGCGCCCAGGATGGACTGCCAAGTGGCAAGGCGCACAGCGCATTCGGTGAGCGCGTCGATCCCGGTGCGCCGCAGCCCCGGGTCGCCGGCGCGTTCCACGACCGCGCGCCAGCAGGCCGCGGTATCGGATTCGACGGTCACCGCGAGCTTGGCCGCGGGGATCGGATCGTTCACCGGGAACGGTGCGGTGTAGGCGGCCGCCGGTTCGGGAACCGTTGCGCCGCTTGCCTTCAGCGCGTCGATGGTGGCGTCGCGGCGGGCCCGGTGGGCGGCGGTGAATTCGGCCACCACCTTGTCCCGGTCGTGGTTGGCGTAGGCGGCGATGACGCCGTAGGCGTAGACAGCGGAGTATTCGGCGCTCAGGGCATCGATGAGCGCCTGCTGGTCGGCGGTGGTCATGCGAGAAGGACTCCTGCGTGGGTGGCACAGCAGGCGCTGATCGAGGCGAGCAGGCCGGCGCGGTATCCGGAAAGGGTGGCCGACAGGTCGGCGGACGAGCGCTGCGCCGCGCCGAGCTGGGTGCGCAGCGCAGCCACCGTCACCGGGGTGGTGACCGCGATCGCGGTGGGCGGCGGGGTGCGGCGGCTCGGGGTGGTGCCGTCGCCGTAAACGCCGATGGCGCGGTCGATTTCGGTGCGCAGCGCCTGGGCATGGGCGGTCCGCTGATCGGCGATGGTCTGCAGGACTCCGGCCCGGTCCGGCGCGGTGGCGATGGCCGCTTTCGCGGCGGCCGCGTCGGTCAGGGCGGAGGTCTCCTGGGCCAGCAGCGGGTCCGGCGCGGCCGGGGCTTCGTTCTTGGTGCACGCGGCGGTCGCGCCCACCGCGGCCACCGCCAGTGCGCCCCCACCGGCGAGCCGCAGCGCCGAACGCCGGTTCACCGGGCGGGAAATCCGGGTGGCGGAGGACCCGGTTCGGTCCGGCGGGACCGTGAGACCGACGACATCGGCCGGCTGGCCGCTCTGACTGCTGTGCACGGCATACATGGTGCCAGCCGTCGCGGACAGCTTGCTGCGCCAGGGCCGTCCGATAGGCTGTGAGCAGCAACGACGGGCAACCGTCATGGGCGCGTCGCTTTGGACACGCCGTGAGTGCCGCAGCGCCGACCATGCCGAACTTGGGCGGGTCGGCTGGTCCTTTACACTCTTTTCGCGCGTTACGCTAGATCTTCGGCACGGTAATTCGCCGAAACGACAACTCAACCAGTCACAACTGAACCAGGAGCCGCCCCATATGCCGATGCCGACCGAGGAAAGGGTGAGCCAGCTAGTTGCTGAGCTCGTCGAACGCCGAGGATTCGACCTCGAAGGCGTTGCGATTTCGGCTGCCGGTCCAGCGAGCAAGGTCAAGGTGACCGTCGACAGCGACGGATCCCCCGACCTGGACGCCGTGGCGGAGTTGAGCACCGAGATCTCGCAGACCCTCGATGACGCCGGTGACTTCGGCGAGACCCCGTATCTGCTCGAGATCACCACCCCCGGCATCGACCGGCCCCTCACCACCCTGCGGCACTGGCAGCGCGCGCAGGGTCGCAAGGTGAAGATCACCCTGAACCCCGGCGCCGAATCACCGGAGGAGAAGGGCAAGTCCACGTTCGAGGCCCGCGTCGGCGTCAGTACCGATACCGATGTCGCGCTGGTTCTCGGTGGCAAGCGGAAGCCACACCGGGTGACGGTGCCGCTGGCCGACATCCAATCGGCCGTCGTGCAAGTGGAATTCAGTCCACCGGGCGCGGCCGAGCTGGAGCTCGCGGGGGGAGTAGCGCCGGGCCGTCCCCAGCCCGGTGCCCAGGAGGACACCGACCTCGAAACAACAGAATCCGATTCACCGACCGAAGGGATCGTGGAATGAACATCGAAATCGAAGCCCTGCGCGCGATTGTCGCCGACAAGGGGATCTCGATGGAGACCGTGATCTCCGCGATCGAGTCCGCGCTGCTCACCGCCTACCGGCACACCGAGGGCCACCAGCCCACCGCCCGCATCGACATCAACCAGAAGACCGGTGTGGTGCGCGTGATGGCCCGCGAGGTCGACGCCGACGGCAATGTCATCTCCGAATGGGACGACACCCCCGAAGGTTTCGGCCGCATCGCCGCCACCACCGCCCGCCAGGTCGTGCTGCAGCGGCTGCGCGACGCCGAGAACGAGAAGTCCTTCGGCGAGTTCTCCACGCACGAGGGCGACATCGTCGGCGGTGTGGTGCAGCGCGATGCCCGCATGAACGCCCGCGGCACCATCGTGGTCCGCATCGGCTCCGAGGCGCACGGCGCGGAGGGTGTCATCCCGCCCGCCGAGCAGGTGCCGGGCGAGACCTACGAGCACGGCGACCGCATCAAGTGCTACGTGGTCGGCGTCTCCCGCGGCCCGCGCGGCCCGCAGATCACCCTCTCGCGCACCCACCCGAACCTGGTGCGCCGCCTGTTCGCGCTGGAGGTCCCCGAGATCGCCGACGGCTCGGTCGAGATCGTGGCCGTGGCGCGCGAGGCCGGGCACCGTTCCAAGATCGCGGTCCGGTCCACCGTCCCGGGCGTGAACGCCAAGGGCGCGTGCATCGGCCCGATGGGTCAGCGTGTGCGCAATGTCATGAGCGAGCTGGCCGGCGAGAAGATCGACATCATCGACTACGCCGAGGACCCGGCCGCCTTCGTCGGGAATGCGCTGTCCCCGTCGAAGGTTGTCTCGGTCACCATCGTGGACCCGGACGCGCGTGCCGCACGCGTGGTGGTTCCGGACTTCCAGCTCTCCCTGGCCATCGGCAAGGAGGGCCAGAATGCCCGCCTGGCGGCCCGGCTCACCGGTTGGCGGATCGATATTCGTTCCGACGCCGCGGCCGACACGCAGGGCGGCGCACGTCCCGCGGCGGCGGCCGGCGGTTCCGACTCACACCGGAGCTGACGCCGTCGGCAGCCGGGCTGATCTTGCTCGATCGGTCCGGCCCGGTCGGCCGATGAATTTGTGAAACAGACCCCCGGGATGACAGCTTGGTAACTTCCAAGGGGTACGGATGCGGAGATCGGGACGTGAGAGCGGTAGAGTGGACGCAGGCTCAGCGCGAGTCTTCGACTTCTCCGCGCGCCGAGCGGGTGTCAGCAAGATCGGCACCCGTCCGGACCTGCATCGGATGTCGCAGACGCGAGCTGGCTGTCGATCTGATGCGGGTCGTGGCGCAAGGGTCTGCCGAGAGTGGGCAAACCTTTGCGGTCGTTCCGGATCCGCGGCGCAGACTTCCCGGAAGGGGTGCTTGGTTGCACCCCTCTTCGGTTTGTCTGAGTCAAGCAGTTCGGCGCCGAGCGATCGGCAGAGCACTACGAGTGTCCGGACATCTGGATATCTCAGCCCTGGAGCATTACGTAGAGAACAGGCACGAGCACTCATGAGCACACCGTGAAGTCCCAGAAATGATCGGCCTTCGAAATTAGTCGAGGTCGCGCGGACGCCCCGCTGTAATGCGGGCTGTCACGCTCGGCCTCTGAGTGAGGAGAGCAGTGGCAGGCAAGGCCCGCGTGCACGAGTTGGCTAAAGAACTCGGTGTCACGAGCAAAGAACTACTCGCACGGCTCAAGGAGCAGGGCGAGTTCGTGAAGTCGGCGAGCTCGACGGTGGAAGCACCCGTCGCGCGCCGACTGCGGGAGTCGCTCGCACCCAAGAGCGCCCCCGCCGGTGGATCCGCCAAGCCGGCGGCCCCCAAGCCCAGTGGTGACAGCACCCCGCGTCCGGCTGCCAAGCCGGCGACTCCGGGTGCCGGTCCCCGTCCCGGCCCGCGTCCGACCCCGGCGGCTCCGGCCCCCGCGGCTCCGGCGCCGGCCCCCGCCCCGGCTCCGCAGGTGGCTCCGGCCGCCCGCGCCGAGTCTCCGGCCGCCGCGGCCACCCCGGCCGCTCCTGCAGCGCGTCCGGCCCCGGCTCCGGGTCCCAAGCCCGCCGTTCGTGAAACCCCTGCTCCCGCAGCGGCTTCCGCGCCGGCGACCCCGTCCGCTCCGGCTCCGCAGGCCCCGCGTCAGGATGCTCCGCGTCCGGCGCAGGCGCAGGGTGGCGCTCCGGCGCAGGGCAGTGCCCCGCGTCCGGGTGGCCCGAAGCCGGGTCCGAAGCCGCCGCGCGTCGGTAACAACCCCTTCTCTTCGGCACCGGAACGTCCGGCGCCGCGTCCGGCCCCGCGTCCGGGTCAGGGCGGCCAGGGTCAGGGCGGTCCGCGCCCCGGCCAGGGTGGCCCGCGTCCGGGTCAGCCGCAGGGCGGCCCGCGTCCGGGTCCGGGTCAGGGCGGTCCCCGTCCGGCTCCGGGTCAGGGCGGTCCGCGTCCGGGTCCCGGTCAGGGTGGTCCGCGTCCGGCTGCTGCCGGTCAGGGCGGTCCCCGTCCCGGTGGTCCGCGTCCCAGCCCCGGTTCGATGCCGCCTCGGCCGAACCCGGGTGCCATGCCCGCGCGCGCTCAGCGTCCGGCCGGTCCGGGTGGCGCAGGCCGTCCGGCGCGTCCGGGTGGTCCGGGCGGTGCCGGCGGCGGTCGCCCCGGTGGCGGTGGCGGCGGTTACCGCGGTGGCGGCGCTCCCGGTGCGGGTGGCGGCGCTGGTGCGGGTGCCGGTGCCGGTAACACGGGTGCTCCCGGTGGTTTCCGGGGTCGTCCCGGTGGTGGCGGCGGTGGCCGTCCCGGTTCCGGTGGCGGTCGCGGCGGTGCCGCGGGTGCGTTCGGACGTCCGGGTGGCGCTCCGCGTCGTGGCCGTAAGTCGAAGCGGGCGAAGCGCGCCGAGTACGAGAACCAGCAGGCTCCGATCGCCGGTGGCGTGCGGCTGCCCCGCGGCAACGGCGAGATCGTTCGCCTCGCCCGCGGCGCCTCGCTGTCGGACTTCGCCGAGAAGATCGGCGCCAACCCGGCTTCGCTGGTGCAGGCGTTGTTCAACCTCGGTGAGATGGTCACCGCGACCCAGTCGGTGAACGAGGAGACCCTCGAGCTGCTGGGTTCGGAGATGAACTACGTCGTGCACGTGGTCTCCCCGGAGGACGAGGACCGCGAGCTGCTCGCCAACTTCGACCTCACCTACGGCGAGGACGACGGCGACGAGGAAGACCTGCAGGTCCGTCCGCCGGTCGTGACCGTCATGGGTCACGTCGACCACGGTAAGACCCGACTGCTGGACACCATCCGTAAGGCCAACGTCCGTGAGGGCGAGGCCGGCGGTATCACCCAGCACATCGGCGCCTACCAGGTCGAGGCCGAGGTCAACGGCGAAGAGCGCACCATCACCTTCATCGACACCCCCGGTCACGAGGCGTTCACCGCCATGCGTGCCCGTGGTGCGAAGGCCACCGATATCGCGATCCTCGTGGTCGCGGCCGACGACGGCGTCATGCCGCAGACGGTGGAGGCCATCAACCACGCGCAGGCCGCGGATGTGCCGATCGTGGTGGCGGTCAACAAGATCGATAAGGAAGGCGCGAATCCGCAGAAGATTCGCCAGCAGCTGACCGAATACGGTCTGGTGGCCGAGGAATACGGTGGCGACACCATGTTCGTCGACATCTCCGCCAAGCAGGGCACCAACATCGAGTCGCTGCTCGAGGCCGTGGTCCTGACCGCGGACGCCTCGCTGGATCTGCGGGCGAACCCGGACATGGACGCGCAGGGTGTGGCCATCGAGGCCCACCTCGACCGCGGCCGTGGCCCGGTGGCGACCGTGCTCATCCAGCGCGGCACGCTGCGGGTCGGCGACTCGATCGTGGCGGGTGACGCCTACGGTCGTGTCCGCCGCATGGTCGACGAGCACGGCGACGACGTCGTGGCGGCCATGCCGTCGCGGCCCGTCCAGGTCATCGGTTTCACCTCGGTGCCCGGCGCCGGCGACAACCTGCTCGTGGTCGAGGAAGACCGCATCGCGCGTCAGATCGCCGACCGCCGCAACGCTCGCAAGCGCAACGCTCTGGCCGCGCGCAGCCGCAAGCGGATCTCCCTGGAAGATCTGGATGCCGCTCTGAAGGAGACTTCGGAGCTGAACCTGATCCTCAAGGGCGACAACTCCGGTACCGTCGAGGCCCTCGAAGAGGCGCTGCTCGGTATCGATGTCGGCGACGAGGTGCGTCTGCGCGTCATCGACCGCGGTGTCGGTGGCGTCACCGAGACCAACGTCAACCTGGCGTCGGCCTCCAACGCGATCATCATCGGCTTCAACGTCCGTGCCGAGGGCAAGGCGACCGAGCTGGCGAACCGCGAAGGCGTGGACATCCGCTACTACTCGGTCATCTACCAGGCGATCGACGAGATCGAGAAGGCCCTCAAGGGTCTGCTCAAGCCGATCTACGAGGAGCACGAGCTGGGCCGCGCGGAGATCCGCCAGGTCTTCCGTTCCTCCAAGTTCGGCAACATCGCGGGTTGCTGGGTGCTGTCGGGTTCGGTCAAGCGCAACGCCAAGGCGCGCCTGATCCGCGACAACGTGGTGATCACCGAGACCACCATCCAGTCGCTGCGTCGCGAGAAGGATGACGTGACCGAGGTCCGCGAAGGCTACGAATGTGGTCTGACCGTCGGGTACAACGACATCAAGGAAGGCGACATCGTCGAGGCCTACGAGCTGCGGGAGAAGCCGCGCGACTAGGCAGTAGCAGTACGCGATCCCGCCGGGCCTTCGGGTCCGGCGGGGTTGTGCCCGTGTTTTATGTTATGACCCAGCCTTTCCGGGTAACTGTGCGCGCATTCCCCGGGGCGCGTTCATATGACTGAAAAGATGTTTTTCGGAGCGCTCGAGTTCGATATCTTGCTCGGTGATGTGCATTCACTGAAAGAGAAGCGCTCTGTCATCCGCCCGATCCTCGCGGACCTGAAACGGTTCGACGTGAGTGTGACCGAGGGCGGAGATCATGACCGTTATCGACGGACCTTGCTCGGTGTGGCAATGGCCAGCTACGGCATGAACCACCTGACCGAGGTGCTGGACAAATGTGAACGGCACGTCGCCAACCGTCCGGAGTTAGAGTTGCTGTCGGTACGCCGGCGCATCTTCGGACCCGAAGACTGAAGAAGTGAGGAGCGCTCGTCATGGCTGATCAAGCCCGAGCACGCCGACTCGCGAAGCGCATCTCGTCCATCGTCGCAACGGCGATCGAGTACGAGATCAAGGATCCGCGACTGCGGTTCGTCACCATCACCGACGCCAAGGTGACCGGTGACCTACGCGAGGCGACTGTTTTTTATACCGTCATGGGTGAAACCCTCGACGCCGAACCCGATTACGCGGAGGCCGCGGCCGGTCTGAAGGCCGCCGCCGGCATCCTGCGTTCCAAGGTCGGCGCGGGCACCGGGGTGAAGTTCACCCCCACGCTGGCCTTCAAGCTCGACACCGTGCCCGAGGCGGCGCGGGAGATGGACGAGCTGCTGTCCAAGGCTCGCGCCGTGGACGCCCGGGTGGCCCAGGTAGCCGTCGGCGCCAGCTACGCCGGCGACGAGGACCCGTACAAGAGCGACGAGGACGAAGACGACGACGAAGCCTGACCCGCGGTGACCCCCGTCGATGTCACTCCGGCCGTCGAGATTCTCGACGCCGCGAAATCGGTGACCATCCTGTGCCACATCCAGCCCGATGCCGATACCGTCGGCAGCGGGCTGGCGTTGGCGCAGGTGCTGCGTCGGCGCGGGGTTCCCGTCGTCGTCTGCTTCGCCGAGCCGGACCGCTTGCCGGTCTCCATGCGTTCGCTGCCCGGCACCGAGCTGCTGGTGTCGCCGGATCAGGTTCCGGCCGAGGTGGACGTGCTGGTCACGGTGGACTGCGGCAGCGCCGATCGCCTCGGCGTGCTGCGTGACCGATTGGCCGGGGCCGGGACCACATTGGTGATCGACCATCACCGTTCGAACACTCGCTTCGGCGCGGTGAACGTCGTCGACGAGGCGGCCGAGTCGACCGCGGGTGTCATCGCCCGCATTCTGGATGCCTGGTCCGAGCCGCTCGACCGGAACATCGCGCATTGCCTCTACGCCGGATTGGTCACCGACACAGGCTCTTTCAAATGGGTGCGCCCCGGTTCGCACACCCTCGCCGAGCGTCTGCTGGCCACCGGAATCGACGGTGCGGCCATCACCCGCACCCTGATGGACACGCATCCCTTCGCGTGGCTGCCCATGTTGTCGCGGGTGCTGGGGTCGGCGCAGCTGCTGCCCGACGCCGCCGGCGGCGCGGGCCTGGTCTACGCGGTGGTCCGGCGCGAGGACACCGAGGCCGTCCGGTCCGAGGAGGTGGAGAGTGTCATCGATCTGATCCGCACCGCCGCCGAGGCTCAGGTGGCGGCTGTCTTCAAGGAGTCTCGCACCGAGCCGGGCCGCTGGACGGTGTCGCTGCGTTCGCATGCCAATGCCGACGGCAGCCCCGGTGTCGATGTCGCTCGTGTGGCGGTCGGCCTGGGTGGCGGCGGGCATCGCTATGCGGCCGGGTACAGCGCGATCGGTGATCAGGACGATCTGGTCGAGACGCTGAAAGCGCGTTTGGGTGACTGAGGTCACCGTTCTGGTAACCCGTGAATCGTCGCACCGGCGGCCTCGCCGGGTGCGGTAACCGCGGGCCGCGGATTGCGTTGTGCCCCTGGCTTGTTCGGCTCCTCGCGGGGCTCGGGCCAGCGATCATCGCGGTTTGCTATCAATTTGCGGGGTTGGCAGACTCCGGGGACCACGTCGTCCTCGGTGAATCCCCGGGGAGCAATCCACCCCCGGGAGTCACCCAGTCATGGTTCGAGCCACCCGCCTCGCCCTGGCGCTGGCGGTCACCACCGCGATCGCCGCCTCCACCGCCGCAACCGCCGTCGCCGCCGAACCGGCCGTGCCGAGCGGATCTGCCGGCATCGTCGCGCCCGCCGAAACCGGTGCCGCGCGCGCCCTCACCCCGGCCGAGCACGCCGAACTGGTCGCCCTGTCCGACCCCTCCACCGTCACCGACCTGCACGACGGTCAGCGCCGCATGGAGCGTGTCGCCGAGATCCTGTCCGGCACGCAGGACCGCCGGGGTATCTTCGCGATCTTCTACCGCGATATCCTGCGCGACGCGAACCCCGTTCTGGACCAGGGCGACTTCGACGACCCGGAGTGGGCCCGCGCGGTCAGCGCCGAGTTCTTCCGCATCTACCTGGTGAACCTGCACGCCCACCTGACCGGCGGCACCGTGTCTCCGGAATGGACGCGCTACTACGACCTGGCCGCCGACCCGTCCCGCTCGGCCGGCCGCGTTGCCGCCGCTGCTCTCGACGCGCACCTGCACATCGACTTCCCGGAGGCCATCGCCGCCACCGGCACTCGCGCCGACCACGCCCGCGACTTCTTCGCCCTCGGCGACTCGCTGATCGCGACCACCAACAACATCACCGCCGACCTGGACGCCGTGTACGGCGCGAAGCTGGCCGATTTCTTCCACGCCTACTGCGTGGGCCCGGCCGTCGACTCGGTGCTGGGGGAGAACACCACCAGCTATGTCATGTTCCAGAGCATGCGCGGCATCTCCTTCGCCAATGGCCTGGCGCTCGGTACCCCGGCCCTGCGTGACGCGGCCGCGGTGGAAATAGGCGTCATGTACGACACGGCCGAGACGGTATTCGACGGTCTCGAGGCCGCGAACCTGATCTGACCACGGGCCGTTCCGGATGATGCACGGGCGCAATCGCATTGAGTGATTGCGCCCGTGGTGCGTGATCACCCTGCCGTATACGCAGGTCTGTGGTAACAGTAGATACGACATCAATCCCCCGCCGACGGCGTGCCGGGGGAACCGTCCGGGGGCTCCGCGCGAATACGCTTGATGACAAGGACGTTTCAGCATTCTCGACGTGGGCGAAGGCATGCGCGACCGCGTTCGCGGGACTCCCGATACCCGTGAGGAATTCCCATGGCGTCCACAGTTCTGCCCCGCGTCGCCCGCCGTCTCGGCACCTATCGCTGGGTCATGCACGGATCCGGCACCATTCTCGCGTCCGACCGCCTGGTCCGCCGCGCCACCCGGGGCCGCCACGGCGTCCTCGATATCGCCGGCCTGCCGTCCCTCGAACTGACCGTGGTCGGCCGCAAGACCGGCCTGCCGCGCACCACCTCCCTGCTCTACGTCCCGAACGACGACAGCATCCTGCTGATCGGATCCAATTGGGGCAGTACCGAACACCCGTCCTGGTCGGCGAACCTGCGCTCGGCCGCCACCGCCGTCGTCCACGTCGGCGGCCAGCGTTTCCCGGTCACCGTCACCCAGATCACCGGCGTGGAACGAAAACGCGCCTGGGACACCGCCGTCGAATTCTGGCCCGGCTACGAAATGGAACACGACCTCTCCGGCGGCCGCACCTTCCGCGTCTTCGAACTCCACCCCGTCCACCCGACCCCACCCCGCATGGCCGCCATCCGCGGCACCACCCCATCCCGCCCTCGCTCCCCATACGCTCGTCCCGCGCTCGCGGCAGCCGCCGTCACCGTTGCGGCCTTGTGGTGGCGTTCCCGCCGCGATTGAAACCGCAGCCTCCCCGCCATGTTCCGGGGACCCGCAGCCTGCGGCCTGAGGGGGAGTCCGGCCTCCGGCGGGCGTTGCCACACACGCGACTTCGCGGTGGTGCGCCCGCGAACGACCGGGCACTCGAGTCCTCAGGGCCACGCTGGCGGGCCGTGTCAGTGATTGACCGACGGTCCAGTCCGCATGCTCAAATGCGGACATGCGCATCTAACGTTGGCCACCGGCGCGTCGGCACGCTGTTCGAGGCGCCGCACGTGAGCAAACACCGCCGGGACCAGGGCGTGAGCGGATAGCCGGCGGTTCGCTCGTTGCAGTCGAGCCGACAGTCGATGGGCTCGCGATTCGAACCATATATTTGCCGCTCAGAGCCCTCGGTGGCCGGTTCGGCCACATCCCATATGGGATGGTGGGCGCATGAGCGGTGCGGAGGTCGTGGCAGACGGCGGGGAGGATCCGGGATCTCGGGCAGCGTCGCGAGGGGCGTCGGCGGCGAGCGAGCAAGCGGCCAGGAGTGCGCGGGCTCTGGCGCGGGGTGCGGAGGCGGCGGGTGCGGGGCCGCGGCGGATTCTCGGGATTGCGGTGCCGACGCTGGGGGTGTTGGTCGCCGAGCCGATCTACCTGCTGTTCGACATGGCGGTGGTGGGGCGGTTGGGGGCGTTGGCGCTGGCCGGGCTGGCGGTGGGCGGTTTGATTCTGGCGCAGGTCAGTTCGCAGTTGACGTTTCTGAGTTATGGGACGACGGCGCGGGCGGCGCGGCGGCACGGGGCGGGGGATGAGCGCGGGGCCGTGGTGGAGGGGGTGCAGGCCAGTTGGATCGCGGTGGGGGTGGGGCTGGCGATCGTGGTGGTGGTGCAGGTGTTCGCGGGGCCGATTACTCGGGCCATCGCGGGCGGGTCCGATATTGCCGACAAGGCGGAGTCGTGGGTGCGGATCGCGTTGTTCGGGGTGCCGTTGATCTTGCTGTCGATGGCGGGCAATGGGTGGATGCGCGGGGTGCAGCAGACGCGGCGGCCGTTGCTGTATGTGATTGCGGGGCTGGTGGTTTCGGGAGTGCTGTGCCCGACGCTGGTGCACGGGCTGCTGGGCGCGCCGCGGCTGGAGCTGGAAGGGTCGGCGGTCGCCAACCTGGCGGGGCAGTCGGTGTCGGGCGTGTTGTTCGTGCGGGCGCTGTGGAAGGCGCATGTGCCGGTCGCGCCGCATTTCGAGATCATGAAGGCGCAGCTGGTGCTGGGCCGGGATCTGATCGTGCGCAGCTTGGCGTTCCAGGCGTCGTTCGTGTCGGCGGCGGCGGTGGCCGCGCGGTTCGGGGCGGCGTCGGTGGCGGCGCATCAGCTGGTGCTGCAACTGTGGAACTTTTTGTCCCTGACGCTGGATTCGCTGGCCATTGCCGCGCAGACGCTGGTCGGGGCGGCGCTCGGGGCCGGGAATGCGCGCGGGGCACAGGGGTTGGCGCGCCGGCTCACGGCGTGGTCGACGGTGTTCGCGATGGTGCTGGCCGTGTTCTTCGCGGCCGGTCACTCGGTGATCCCGCGCCTGTTCACCGACGACCCCGCCGTGCTGGATCGCACCAATGTGGTGTGGTGGTTCTTCGTCGCGATCATCCCGATCGGCGGTGTGGTCTTCGCTCTCGATGGCGTTCTGCTGGGCGCGGGTGACGCCGCCTTCCTGCGCAATGCCACCCTCGGCTCGGCCCTGCTGGGCTTCCTCCCGATGATCTGGCTGTCCCTCGAATTCGATTGGGGCATCGGCGGAATCTGGACCGGCCTGGTCGCCTTCCTGATCCTGCGCCTGATCGCGGTGTCGTGGCGGGCGCTGTCCGGCCGCTGGGCCCGAGTCGGGGCCGACGTGCCGGGGCGGATGTCGTAATCCGCCCCGGCCCGGGGTTATTCGGCGCCGTTCGCCTGTGCGGCGGCCTGCTTTTCGAGGTTGCCCGCGACTTCGGCCTGCCAGTTCTCGTTGGCGTGGGTGGTGTCGACTTCGTATTCGAAGCGGCCCGTCATCTCCGGCGTGATATCGGCGACGTCCACATAGAACTGCTCGTACCAGCGGCGATGCTGGTAGACCGGCCCGTCCTCCTGGGTGAGCAGCGGATTGTCGATGCGGGTCTTGTGTTTCCAGATCTCGACGTCCTGCAGGAAGCCGACGCCGAAGCTCTTGCCGAAGGATTTGGCGAGTTTCTCGGATTTCTCCGGCGGCAGGCCCTCGATGCGCTGCACGCTCACGCCCCACTGCAGCATGAAGGAGTTGTGGGTGACGGGGTAGTGGCAGTTGATGAGCGCCACCTCGACGGTGTTGTCGCCGAAGTCGTTGTGCAGGTAGTTGATCATGTAGGACGGCCCGAAATAGGAGGCCTCCGAACGCAGCAGCGACATTTCCTGCGAGTAGTTGGACTTGGCGTTGATGTCCTGACGGCTCTTGGAGTGCAGGAACTGGGTCGCCACATGCCCTTCGAACACATTCTTGAAGTACACCGGGTACGCGAAGTGAATGTAGAAGAAGTGCGCCATGTCGACGTTGTTGTCGATGATCTCGCGGCAATGCGAGCCCTCGATGAGCACCGAATTCCAGTCCCAGTCGCTCCACCGGTCGGTGTCGATGCCCTCGATGTGCGGAATGGCGACTTCGGGCGGCGGGGGATTGCCCTCCGGGTCGTTCCACACGAAGAACTGCCCGTTCTCCTCGCAGGTGATCCAGGATCTGGTGCGGGCCAACGGCGGAACGCGCCGCGCGTAGGGAATGGCGGCGCATTTGCCGTCGCCGCGCCACCTCCAATCGTGGAAGGGGCAGGCGATATTGTCGTCCTTGACGCTGCCGTAGGCGAGGTCCGCGCCCATGTGCCGGCAGTAGCCGTCGAGTGCGTGCAATTCGCCCTTGCTGTCGGACCAGATCACCAGTTTGGTGCCGAAGGCGTTGATCGAGTGTGGTTGTCCGTCCCGGAAGTTTTCGGCGAGCCCGAGGCAATGCCACCCTCGGGCGAACCGTGTCATCGGTTCGCCGACATCGATGCTGCGATACTGCTGCTTCATTTGCGTCCTCCGCGATTGATTATCGGCGCCATCACGTCGGGCAGCAGTCGATTGAGCCCGATGATGATCCGGTTGTAGGCCGGAAAGCTGATGTACTGCTTGTTCTTTGCCACGCCGTGCAGGATCGCGTCGGCGGCGTCGAGGGGTGTCACCTTGGCGAAGGGCAGCTTGTCGATGCCGGCGCGGTAGCTGTAGCCGGGCAGGTTCACGGCATTGTCGAAGATGCCGGTGTCGACCACGCCGGGCAGTACGACGCTGACTTTGATCCCGTGTTCGGCGGCTTCGGCGCGCAGCGAGGTGCTCAGGCCGACCACCGCGTGTTTGGTGGCGGCGTAGGCGGTGGAGCGGGCGACCGGCATGACGCCGGCGCTGCTGGCGGTATTGACGATGTGCCCGCCGCCCTGTTCGAGCATGCGCGCGTAGGCGAGGTGGGTGCCGTGGACGACGCCCCAGAAGTTGATGTCGACGATCTTGCGCCAGGTCGCGTCGGTCATGTTCGCGAAGTCCCCGCCGACCACGATGCCCGCGTTGTTGAACATGTAGTCGAGTCGCCCGTGGTCGGCGATGACGCGCTCCACCACCTCGGCGAGGGACTCGCGCGCGGTGACGTCGACGACCAGGGTGGTGAGCTCCCCGGAACTGCTCGCGGCCAGTGCGTCCAGGCCCGCCGCATCGCGATCGACGGCGTAGACGCGCGCCCCGTGGCCGAGCAGCCTGGTCACGAGCGCGCGCCCGATGCCCGAGGCGGCGCCCGTGACGATCGCGGTGGCCGTGAAATAGGTCATGGACCCGACGTTAAGCGACTTCGCTTAATGGAACAAGTGTCAGTTTTGCTCCGGAATCAGAGCTTGCGATACCGCCGCACAACGACTTTCGCGGGCCGGATCGAGCGATCGCCTATGGTCAGGCCCGGCTGGATGACCGACTCCACCGTCTTGTCCGCCTCCGGGTCGTCGGTCCCGGCGACTTCGGCGGCCTCCATGGTCTCCGGATCGAACGCCGTGCCCCGGAACGGCGTCACCAGCTCGCCGCCGCGTTCGGCCAGCATGCGCTCGACCCGGCGGTTGATGGCCTCGAAGCCTTGCCGGTCCGGCTCGGAATTCGAAGTGGAGACGAAGGTCTGGGCCAAGCCGTGCAGCGCGAACAGGTCGCGGAGCAGGGGTGCGTCGGCCTCGGCGCGCTCCTCGCGGTCCTTGAGTTTGGCCGCGTCGGCTAGTCGCTCGATGGTGGCGGCCTGCCGGGCGATGACGCGGGCGAGGTCGTCGATGCGTTCGGTGATGCGGTCGAGCGGGGTCGCGGGGTCCACCTGGGGAATCGTGGCCGCCGGGGCTGGATCGGTCATGGTGGAACGATAGACCCAGGTGTCGGCGGTGACTGCTACCATCGCCGCCATGGGGGTCTATGGAATCGATCTGGGCACAACGAATTCGGCAATTGCGGCAATTGACGCCGATGGCCGGCCCCAGGTGTTGATCGGTCTCAAGGGTGAACCGACCGTCCCGTCCGTGGTGCTGTTCGCCTCCGCCACCGACCACGTGGTCGGCGAGGGCGCCCGCCGCCAGGCCCGCCTGGATCCCGACAATGTCTGCACCCTGGTGAAACGCCGTATGGGTGACGCGGAATGGCGGTTCGGCGCGCACGGGCAGCTGTGGTCCGCGCCCGCGGTCTCGGCGCTCATCCTGAAAAGCCTTGCCGCCGACGCCGAGTTCTCCGGTGGCGAACCGGTGCGCCGGGCGGTGATCACGGTGCCCGCCTACTTCGGTGACGAGGAGCGCCGCGCCACCATCCAGGCCGGAACCTACGCCGGATTCGACGTGGCGGGCGTGCTCTCGGAGCCGATCGCCGCGGCGCTGTCCTACGGTTTCGGGCGGCTCGACGGCGGCATCGAACTCGACAAGGGTCCCGCGCGCGAAACCGTGCTGGTCTACGACCTCGGCGGCGGCACCTTCGACGCCACCGTCATCGAACTGGCCGACCGCCGCATCTCGGTGCTCGCAGTGGAGGGCGACCATCAGCTCGGCGGCGCGGACTGGGACGAGCGGCTGGCCCTGTACCTGTCCCAGCAGTTCTGCACGGCCAACCCCGATGCCGAAGACCCGCTGGACGATTCGGTCGGCTCCCAGCTGCTGGTGCTGGCCGCCGAACAGGCCAAACAGGAACTCACCGCGGCCGAGACCACCGAGGTGGTGATCGCGCACGACGGCGCGCGAGCGGTGATCGAACTGACCCGGACCGACCTCGAGGCCCTGACCGCCTCGCTCATGCGCCGCACCCTGGACCTGACCAAGGCGGTGCTGGCCGCGGCCGAGCAGCGCGGGGTGCGGCGGGTGGACCGGCTGCTGCTGGTCGGCGGCTCCTCGCGGATGCCGATGGTGGCCGAGCAGCTACAGAAGGAATTCGGGCTCACCGGCGAATTGCGCGACCCGGATCTGTCGGTGGCGCGCGGCGCCGCCCTCTACGGCGAGAAGCTGGAGATGGAGCGCCTCGTCGCCGCGGATCTGGTGACCCGGGGCCGGCTGCGCGACGGCGCCGCGCTCGGCGCCGCCGATCCGGGGGATCTGGAGTCCTCGCTGGCGCGGGTGGCCGAATCCTTCGGGCAGCCGGTGAGTCTGGTGCGGCGCATGATCGAGATCCAGGTGGACACCGTGGTGTCGCGCGGGTTCGGGGTGCTGGCGCTGGATCCGTTCAACGGGCTGGCGGCGAGCTGGCTGGTGCATCGCAATCAGACGCTGCCGATCAAGGTGCGGCGCTCCTACGGCACGGTGCGCGCGGATCAGGAACAGATCGAGCTGACCATCGTCGAGCAGCAGGGCCAGGCGGCGTCGACCCGGCCCGAGGATACGAAAGTGCTGGTGGAGGGGAGGATTCGCGATATTCCGCCGGGATATCCGGAGGGTAGTGAAGTCCGGGTCACCTTCGAGATGGGATTCGACGGTGTGCTGCACGTGACGGCCTACCATGTGGACGCCGATCTGCCGCTGACCCTGTCGGTGCAGACCGGGGCCACCCTGTCGCAGGCGGATGTGGAGCGCGAGCTGGATCAGCTGCAGCGCACCCGCCGCCGTAACTCCTGACCGGTACGCTGTCCGACGAAAAGCCATGCACGCCTTCGATCCCAATGACTATCGCAAACGCGTCCTCGCCGCCGTCGAACGCCGCGGCGGGCTCGCCGAATCCGATGCCTTCGAGCTGTACGACATTCCGCTCGCCGACGCGCCCCGCCTGAGTGACGACGAGGTGGCCGCGCGGGTCGCGGAGGTCTGGGCGTTCTGGCAGAAGCTGCGCGATCACCCCAAGTTCCGGGTGCTCGCGGGGCTGCTGGTGGACGCGCACTCCGACCTGTCGGGTCCGTTGCTGCACACCGGTTCCCGGCTGCACGAGGCCGACCGGGTGCGGCAGTTGCGCGACCGCCGCGACGCCGAACGCTTCGAGATGCTCGATGCCGCCATCGGGCGGCTGGTGCAGCGGCACAACGGGATTCCGGCGGGCAAGATCCCCGGCCTGGAGGACATCGGCCGCCTGGGTGGCCTGACGGTGGCCGAGGTCGCCGAGCGGGTCCGCCGCCACCGCATCATCGACGACGCTCCGGCCCCGCCACCGCCGCCCGCCGCGCCCGCCCTGAGTTCGGATCTGCGCCGCCAGATCCGTTCCCTGCTAGCCGAATTCGAGCGCCTGCGCGACAGCGACCCGGTCCCCACCCTGCTGTCCCTGCTCGACATGGATTTCTCCGCGGCCCACCGCACCACCGAGATCCGCCTGCGCGCCGAGGCCCTGCGCGCCCGTGCCCGAGAACTCCCGCCCGGCCGCATCCGCGTGGTCCTCGACGAGCTCCTGATCCACATCGGCGACCTTCTCGAACCCGGCGGCCCGATGGTCGACGCCTACCTGCTCACCATCACCGAATCGGTCACCGACCAGCTCCGCCCCCAGGTCCGCGCCGCGGTCCTCGTCGAAGACCTCCTGGTAGCACCGGATTTCGACTACCTCCTCGGCGTCGCCATCGCCGGCGGCCTGGACCGAGCCGCCGCCGAACGCATCCTCATCGCCCTCGCCGACGAACTCGGCACCACGGTCGAGGGCCGCGAACACTTGGCGGCCCCGCCCCGCCCGACCGGTTCCGCGCAAACAGGCACTGCCACAACATCGTCGACTTACTCGACCAACCCGCCGCGCACCGGTGCGGCCGGTGGATCTGCGGACCGGGCACGGGGTGGTCATGGTGCGGCGGGAAGTCCTGGACCGCAGCATGATCAGGGCACCGGTGCGGCGGCGGGTCATGCCGCCGCGGCGGGCAGCGCGGCCGCTGGATCGGACTCGGCCGGTGGATCCGGGTCCGGCGCATCTGATGCCCAGAGTCCCGCGAGCGCCCGTGGGCATGACGGTTCCGCGCGCATCGATTTCACCAGACCCTCCCGGTCTGGGGCGGGGACGGGAGGTCCCGGCTCACAGAACGATTCGAGTGCCTCGCGTGAGACGCGGTCCGATGGCGGTTGGGCGGGCGGCCCGGACCGGTCGCGGGCGCCGGAGCCGGAGCAGTGGCAGCGGACGCCGTATGACGCTGGGACGCAGTCGGGTCGGCCGTGGGAGGCCGCGTTGCGGGCGGCGCGGGCGTCGTTGCGGGCTGGGCGACCCAAGGAGGCGGCGGGGTTCGTCGTGGACGCACGCCGGTTGGTGGGGGATGACGCGGTGGCGGCGCGGTCGGTGCGCGCGGTGGGGGAGGACATCGACCGGGTGCTGGCCGAGGCGGTCGTGCATTGGCGCGGTGCCGTGTCCTGTTGTGCGGGGCGGCGGTTCGTGGAGGCGCTGTCACAGCATCTGGATTTCCTGGATCGGCGGGCGGCCGATGTGGCCAACCCGGATCCGCGTGGCGCGAGCCGGGAGTTGCTGATCGGGCGGGCGCGGGCGGCGGTGATCGAGGCGGGGCGTTTGTTCGAGGCGCTGCCCGCGGATCCGGCGCTGCGCATGCAGGCCGTGCTGGCCGTCCTGGACGTGTGCGCCGACCATGCCGAGGCGCGCGCGGCACTGGCCGAATTGCGGGTCGGCGCGCCCGGCCGGGTGACGGCCGCCCGCAAACCGGACGGCACGGTGGTGATCTCCTGGACCTCATCGGCGACCGAACAGGTCGAGTACCGGGTCACCCGGCTACTGGCGGACGGCTCATGGCGGGTGGTGGGCCGCACCCGCGGCACAGCCTTGGAGGACGGTGGCGCGCCTGCCGGACCGATGCCGGTGTATGGCGTGGTGGCGTCGATCTCGGGCAGGGCTTCCGAGGTGACCCGCTCGGACCAGCCATCCACGCCAGGCCAACCCGACGGGACGCCTGCGGCAACCGGAGCCGACGGAACCCCTGGCGCACACGGATCCCGCAGCGCTCCCGCTGCGAACGGACCCGGCAGGACTCCCGGTGCAGACGGCCGCGGTGGGACTCCCACTGCGAACGGACCCGACGGGTTCCCGTCGAATGGCCCCGGCGGGACTCCCGCGGCCGCTGACCTCGAACCCAGTGGTCTGCCGACCGTGCGGGCCTTGTCCGAGCGTGACGGCCTGCTGGTCTTCGACTGGCCGACCGGTATCACCGAGGTGATGGTGGTGGCCCGTCCCGACGCGCCGCCCGTCGACCCGGAGGATCCGCGGGCGCAGCGCTGGAAGGTCACCAATATGCGCTACGAGATCGAGGGCGGGGTGCGGATTCCCGCCGAGATCCCGCGTCCGTGTCATGTGGCGGTGGCGTCGTGTCGTCGTGAGCCGTCCGGAACCCTCACCGTCGCGGCCGGTTTCGGCGCTGCGGCCCGGATTCGCTGGGTGCGGTGAGGGCGGCTCGTCCCCCGCATGGGTAGCGGCTGGCCTCGCATGGGAATCTGGTGGAGGCCGGGATGGTTGCTGCCAGGACGGTCGTGAACAGAGAGGCGGAACCGGGTGACTCCGAAGTTGATGGCGGTGAGCGACATCCATGTCGGTCATCAGGGCAACAAGCCGGTGGTCGAGGCGATCCACGCGGATTCCCCGGAGGACTGGCTGATCCTGGCCGGTGACGTCGGCGAGAAGACCGATGACATCCGCTGGGCCCTGCAGACCCTGCGCGGCCGCTTCGCCAAGGTCATCTGGGTGCCCGGTAATCACGAATTGTGGACCACGGCAAAGGATCCCGTGCAGATGCACGGCGCGGCCCGCTACGACTACCTGGTGTCGCTGTGCCGTGACCTGGATGTCGTCACCCCCGAGGACCCGTTCCCGGTGTGGGAGGGCGCGGGCGCGGAGGAGTTCGGCGGCGCGGTCACCTTGGCCCCGCTGTTCATGCTCTACGACTACTCGTGGCTGCCCGAGGGCGCGAAGACCAAGGCCGAGGGCCTGGCGATCGCCCGCGAACGCAATGTGGTGGCCACCGACGAGTTCCTGCTCTCGGCCGAGCCGTACCTGACCCGCGACGCCTGGTGTCATGCCCGCGTCCAGTACACCCAGCGCCGCCTCGACGCCCTGCCCGCCGAGACCCCGTTGGTCCTGATCAACCACTTCCCGCTGCTGCGCAAGCCGGTCGACATGATGTGGTACCCGGAGTTCGCGCTGTGGTGCGGCACCGACCTCACCGCCGACTGGCACACCAGCTACAACGTGGTCTGCGCGGTCTACGGCCACCTCCACATCCCCCGCACCACCTGGTACGACGGCGTCCGCTTCGAGGAAGTCTCCCTCGGCTACCCCCGCGAATGGCAGCGCCGCGGCCTCCCCGACAAGCTGCTGCGCCAGATCCTGCCGGTCCCCGACTACGGCGACACCCTCAACGAGTGGGGCGGCCACTTCAAGATCACCCCGGAGATGCAGGCCGCCGCCCTGAAGATGAAGGAGCAGGCCGAACGCCGCCGCGGTCTGGTCTGAGGCGACCCGCAGGCCGTGCGCGGCAGCTTCGGCTGCCCGCGCGGTGGTCAACGGTGGCGTCCGCGCTCGCGCCTCCGCTCCGGCCAACCCGATAGCGAGGCGTCGGTGCGGTCCGCCCGGCACGGCGTAGGTTCCGCCAGGCAGACTGGTCGCGAGTCGTCCGCACAGCTGTTGCGCGGTTCTCGGCGAGCGGGCGTTGTCCCGCGGGGAGGTCCGCACCTCGGCTGCCCGGTAGGCTCGATTCGGCAGTTGGTGGTAGCGATCAGGAGGCGGGTCATCGAGGAGCGGGCAGTCGCGGCGACGGAGTCGGCGCGCATTCTCGGCAGGATTCTCCCGAACGGGGTCGCGGCGGCGGAGCTGACGGCCTACCCGGAGGATCTGAAACCGCATCCCGGCGAGGAGCATCTGATCGCCCGTGCCGTGGAGAAGCGGCGGCGTGATTTCATCGGCGCGCGCTATTGCGCCCGGCAGGCGCTGACCCAGCTCGGCGAGCCCGCGGTCGCGATCGGCAAGGGTGGCACCGGCGAGCCGGTGTTCCCGCGCGGCATCGTCGGCAGCCTCACCCACTGCGACGGCTACCGCGCCGCGGCACTGGGCCACAAACTGCGTTTCCGCTCGATCGGCATCGATGCCGAACCGCACGGTCAGCTCCCCGATGGTGTACTGGGTTCGGTGAGCCTCGAGCCCGAACGCGAGTGGCTTTCCGCCGTGCTCCCCGGCACCAGCCTGCACCTGGATCGACTCCTGTTCTGCGCCAAGGAGGCCACCTACAAGGCGTGGTTCCCCCTGACCGGCTTGTGGCTCGGCTTCGAGGACGCGCACATCACTTTCACCGTGGACGAGGAGTCCGCCGCCGGCGGCGCGGGCACCTTCCACTCCGACCTGCTGATCCCCGGCCCCGTCACCGACGGCGGCACCCCGTTGACCTCGTTCGACGGCCGCTGGGTGATCAGTGACGGTCTCATTCTCACCGCGATCGTGGAGGCCTGATGGGTCAGGAATCGACGGCGGTGCAGGCTGGGGTGCCCGCGGAATCCGGTACCGGGATAGCGTCATCCGGCTCGGCGGCGTCCGGCACGGTGGCGAGCGGCGTCGGCTCGGAGGCAGCGGGATCCGAGGCGGCAGGGACCGCTGAGGGAACGGCGGCGCGCGGCGGGAAGCGCCGTGGTCAGCCCGGCCCGAAGCGCGAGAAGCTGCCGCCGCTGGTCGATGCCTTCGGCGGTCTGCTGATCGTCGACAAGGAGGGCGGCTGGACCAGTCACGACGTGGTCGCCAAGAGCCGAAGGCTGTTGCGCACCAAGAAGGTCGGCCACGCCGGCACTCTCGACCCGATGGCGACCGGCGTGCTGGTGCTGGGCGTGGAGCGCGCCACCAAACTGCTGGGCCAGCTCATCCTGACCACCAAGTCGTACACGGCGACCATCCGTTTGGGGCAGTCCACCATCACCGATGACGCCGAGGGCGAGGTCACCGCGACCACCGCTGCGGGCCACCTCGCCGATGCCGACATCGCCGCGCGGGTAGCCGAATTGACCGGCGACATCCAGCAGGTCCCCGCCACCGTCAGCGCCATCAAGGTCAACGGCGAGCGCGCCTACGCCCGCGCCCGCGCCGGTGAGGAAGTGGAGCTCGCCGCCCGTCCGGTGACGGTCAGCCGCTTCGACATCCTGGCCCGCCGCGACATCGACACCGGCGACACCCATTTCGTCGACCTCGACGTGGCGGTGGACTGCTCCTCGGGCACCTACATCCGCGCCCTGGCCCGTGACCTCGGTGAAAAGCTGGGCGTCGGAGGCCATCTCACCGCCCTGCGCCGAACCGCGGTCGGCCCCTTCACTCTCGATCACGCCCGCACCCTCGACCAGGTGGAGGCGGCGGCCGCGGCCGGTGAACCGGTGCTCAACCTGGACATCGACGCGGCCGTCCGCACCGCCTTCGCGGTCCGCGACATCACCGAGACGCAGGCGAACGATCTCCGGAACGGCCGCTGGCTCGAACCGGTCGGTCTCCCCGGCGTTTACGCGGCCCTGGACCCGTCCGGCCACGCCATCGCCCTGCTCCAGGAGTCCGGCAAACGCGCCTCGTCCGTCATGGTCGTCCGACCGGCGAACCTCTGACACTGCCCATCCTCTGAACTGTTGCCGCCCAATCGCTTACCGGCGTGAGCGATCGGGCGGCACCATGGAATGGTCGTGCGGCCGTGCAGAGGAGGCGATCATGCCCACCGACCTCTCCCTCGATTCCATGAAGCAGTTCGTCGCGGACCATTTCGAGGAGTTCGTGAACCGGCGCAATGCCGCCGTCATCCACCGCAATATGACCCCCGATTTCCTCGACCACGACGGGCCCGGGGGTGAACCCACCGACCTGATCGGTGACGAAAAGATGATGCTCGGCCTGTACGAGGCGCTGCCAGGACTGCATGTCACGGTGGTGGAGATGCTCGCCGAGGGCGACAAGGTCATGTGCCGCAACATCTGGCGCTGGACCGACCGGGTGACAGGGCAGCCGATGACGTTCCAGGGTTTCGTGCTGTGGCGTTTCCAAGGTCGCCGGATCGCCGAGCGCTGGGCCACCGTCACCCAGCCCGCACCGCATCCGGGCTGGGCCTAGTTCGTTCCGGCGGTCGAGATGCCGCTCGCCCTGGGTGGAGCGTGCCCCACGGGACTCGGGTGAACGTGTAGCCCCGTTTCGACATCGGCCGTCCGGCGGCCAGGGGTCCGTTCACGGCCCGGCTATCAGGTTGTCCCCGCGACGCTTTCGCCGCCTACAGTTCAGGGGTGGAGTTGCGGCAATTGCGGTATTTCGTGGCGGTGGCCGAAGAGCTGCATTTCCGGCGGGCGGCGGAGCGGTTGTTCATCTCCACTCCGACGCTGAGCCAGCAGATCCGCGCCATCGAGCGCGAGGTGGGCGGGCCGCTGTTGATCCGCGGCAACCACGGGGTCGAGTTGACCGCGGCGGGCGAGGTGCTGTTGAAGACGGCGCGAAATGTGTTGGAGGCCGCCGAGATCGCGCTGCGGGAGACGCGGGCGGTCGCCCAGCCAGGTAACGCGGTGTTCCGGCTCGGCATCGTGAACGGCGCTCCCGCCTGGCTGCCCGGCCGGATCGAGGCGCTGGTGAAGGCGCGGCAGCCGGGTGTGCGGGTCACGCTGACCACCGGCACCAGTGGCGATCAGGCGCGGCTGCTCGATCGGGACGACGTGGATCTGGCAGTCCTGCGGTTGCCGGTCCGCCTGGCCGATCACCTCACCTGCACCCCGATCGCCGACGAGGAGCTCGGCATCGTGATGTCGCGCCAGAACCCGCTGGCCGCAGCGGTTTCGGTGGAGCCGGGTCGCATCGGCGACCAGGAACTCATCATGTTCGCCCGTGACGCCGCCCCGGAGGTGCACGACTCGGTCCTCGCGCAGCTCCGCGAACGCGGCGCATCGGTGGTCTTGAGCGACAGCGCCATGAGCCACGCCCAGATGCTCCAATTTCTGCCCCTGCGCCCCGAGGCGATCGGCGTCGGTTCCGCCCGCACCGCCTCGGTGCCCGGCCTGGTGTGGCGTCCCCTCCGCCCGCGCCCCCTGGTCATCACCTACGCCGCGGCCTGGCGCACCGTCACCCGAAACCCCCTGCTGCACACCATGGCTGACGCCCTAGCCGGCGGTCTGCGCCTGACTTCGGATCGATCGGCTTTCCCGCCGGGAGAGTGACCGTCAGCCGCGGATCGGTGCGCGGCTGCCGAGGGTACTGGAATCGCGGGGATCGGTTCGCGGATTGCTGGCGTACTGGAATCGCGGACATCGGTTCGCAGGTTCCGGGCGGTACTCGATTCGCTGGGACCGGTTCGCCGCTGCCGGCGGCACCTGAACCGCCGTCGATCGGCTCGCACCCCCTGGTCGGTCGGCTGATCCCGTTCCCTTGACTTTTCACGTGATCCGGCTCACACTCCTAACTGTGTTAGGCGAAACTACGCGCGATAGGAAAGCCGAACGCCGTGAGGCGACTCGGCGGGAGATTCTCGACGTCGCGTGGGCGGTGGCCCGCGAGCACGGCCTGGCCCAGCTCACGCTGCGGGAGGTGGCCGATCGGGTCGGGATGCGAGCGCCCTCGCTGTACACGCACTTCGCGTCCAAGAACGCGATCTACGACGCCATGTTCGGCGCGGCCTGGGAGGAGTGCGAGCGGGTCGCCGCGCAGGCGCAGCAGGCGCTGCCGGACACGCCGCGGGCCCGGCTCCGGGCCATGACGCGGACCTTCTTCGAGTTCTCGGTGGCGGACCTGGCGCGCTACCAGTTGATGAATCAGCGCACGATTCCCGGCTTCACTCCGTCGGAGGAGGCGTTCGCGCCCTCGGTGCGGTCGGTGCAGTCGGCGGTCGATCTGCTGGGTGCGGCCGGGGTGACCGACCGCGACGATGTCGAGATCCTCTTCGCCCTGATCGCCGGCCTGGTGGATCAGCAGCTGGCCAATGATCCCGGCGGCGACACTCGCCGCCGCCTGCTGGATCGGGCCGTGGAGATGTGGGCCGACGGCGTGGGCCTGCCGCCGGACCCCGCAATATCGGGGCCCGAACCGCATTAGGGGAAGCCATGCGTGACAACCAGACCACAGAGCGCGGCGCCGTCCAGTCGCCGCTGCAGCCCGGCATCGCCCGCCCGGACGCCATGCGGCTGGCGGCGGACGAGTACGCCCGCGTCGCCGATGCCGTCGCCGCTCTCGCGCCGGGCGACTGGGATCGACCCACCGAATGCACGGAATGGACAGTGCACCAATTGGTCTCGCATGTGGTGGGCATGGCCAGGATGGCCTCCTCGCCCCTCGAGAGCCGCCGCCAGATGCGCATCGCGGCCACGCGGCCCGGAGGGGAGGCCGAGATGGTCGACGCGCTCACCGCCTTGCAGGTCCGCGAATTCAGCAGGTACACACCGGCCGAACTGGTCGTCAAGGTCGCCGATATCGGCCCGAAGGCCGCCAAGGGCCGTCGCCGCACGCCCGGATTCCTGCGCCGCCGCCCGATGGGCGATCAGCAAGTGATCAACGGCGTCGCCGAGACGTGGGCCCTCGGCTTCCTCATCGACGTCATCCTGACCCGCGACCCCTGGATGCACCGCATCGACCTGAGTCGCGCCACCGGCCGCCCCCTGGCCCTGACCGCCGACCACGACGGCCGCATCGTCGACGACGTGGTCCGCGAATGGGCTGCCCGCCACGGCAAGCCGTACCGCCTCACCCTCACCGGCCCCGCCGGCGGCACCTGGGCCACCCCGGGCGGCGACGGCGAAGCCTTCGAACTCGACGCCATCGAGTTCTGCCGCGCCGTCTCGGGACGAGGAACCACCCCCGCCCCGTTCGACACCCAGGTCCCGTTCTGACGGTGCGGCAGTGGGATTCAGCCTCGCCAGATTCCGCTGTCGAGGAAGCGATCCCACTGTTCGCCGGAGAACACCAGGGCCGGGCCGGCCGGATCCTTCGAGTCGCGGACGCCGACCGCGCCGGCGGAGAGATGCGCGATCTCGACGCACGTGTCGGCGTTCGGGCTCTTGGTGGATTTGAACCATCGTGCGGTGGATAGATCGATCACGCCCGGTACTCCTCTGCGATCCTCGAAAACAGTTGCCTGGTATCGCTTTCGCTCAACGCTACCTGCTCGATTCCAGCGATCGCCCGCCGATGCCGGTCGATGACGTCGGCGTGCTCCAGGTACAGGGCACCTTCGTATCCTTCGACGTAGACGACCGGTGGCTCGGTCAGGTTGCGACTCGACAAAGGTGGAAATTCGAGCAGCGTGAACGACTGGACCACCAGCCCCGGGTGATCGTCGGCGTCCAGGGGCACAAGCTGTAGACAGATGTTGGGCCGGGTGGACAGGTCGGCAAGGTAGCGGGCCTGCTCGGCCATGACCTTCCGGCCGCCCGGCTTGTGTCCCAGAACCGCCTCCGACAGTAGGCATTTCATCCTGAGCGCGTCCGCCCGATCGGCGATCATTGTCTGCCTGCGGGCAGCCAGTTCCAGTCGTCGTTCGACATCGACGGCAGATAATGCCGGATCGGCGATCCGGATCATCGCGCGCCGATATTCGGGATGCTGCAACAGCCCGGGGATCAGGGCCAGCTGGAAGATGGTGATGCTGCGGGCGGTGGCCTCCAGCGATAGGTACTGGTCGAAGTGGTACGCGTACTGGTCGGAATAGGCCCGCCACCAACCCGCCGACGTCCCGTTTCGCTTGGCGGCCCGGACTTCCTGTTTGACCTCGTCCCACAAGCCGAGCACTTCGGATCGCTCCGCGCTCGGATTGTCGATTCCATAAAAGTCGAGCAGTGAACCAATCTGGACGGTTGAGATCTTTATTTTCTGACCATCCTCCATTCGTCCGAGGGTCTGCGGAGATATCTCGATGTGCAGACCGGCGGCCAATTGGCTCTTGCCCGAGCCCATTCGGTGCCCCCGCAGCAGCCGTCCGAGTGCTCTGAGCGGGAGAGTTGATCCAGCCATTTCGTTAGCCTCGCTATCCGGGACGCTCCAAACTGATTGCTCCATACTGGGTTACCGATCGAATTAGTCGAATTACTAGTTTCGACGTGCCAATTCTATTGCCGCAGGTGTCTACTGAAGTCTCGAAAGCGAAAAGCCGAGGGGAGCAATCAATGTACACCGATCTGCCGTCGAAGGATCTGCTCCTGGATGCCTGTGCGGGCACTGTCGCCGTGCCGCATCCGCTGTTGCAGGCCGCCTACGAACTGGCCAGTCTTCACGAAGCGCGCCATGTCGCCGACCAGGGGGAGCGGCCCGGAATCGATTGCGCCCGTGTGCGATTGATCCACGATATCGACCGCTGGACCGCGCACGCCCTGCCGCGCCCCTTCGCCGCCGCCTCCCTGCACACCGAAACCCTCGGCATGGTGGTGGACCGGATGGCCGAATTCTCGGTGGCCGCCCGCTCCGCACTGGCTGCCACCGACCCCGAATGCCTGCTGCACCACGCCTGGACCCGCCTGGCCGACCTCTCCCTCGCCTACGCCGACCTCTCCCACGACCTCGCCGCCCGCACCCGCCGCATCCCCGACTCCATCACCCCGCACCCGGGAGACCCGCGATGACCACCCTGTGGCTTGTCTTCCTCCTCGGCTCGACCGCCGGCAGCGCCCTGACCTGGCTGGTCTCCCGTGCTCCCCGTCGCACCCATCGTACTCAGGAACGCTGGACGGTAGCGGCGATCACCGCCCGAATCGAGCACGAACGCACCCAGTTCGGCTCTCCACCATCGATTCTGGCGATTCACAATGCCCGCTGATGAATTGCCTCTGAATAGCTGTTTCAGTTCTGACCAGTTGGTCTCTACCGTTTCCGATGCGAGTGACTCCCCAACTCCGCTCGCATTGCCTCTACTCCGGAGAGGCAATCCGGGTGCCGCCGGTCGCGCGGGCCCGACCCCCGTGGTCGGCGGTACCCATCCCTTCGATGTCCTCCACTGCCGCAAGCTGAATGAGCTCGGCGCGGACACCGGCAGTGAGGCAACCGATCGGCCAGCACCCCAACCGGTTCTGGCCGATCCCACCTCGAGGCCGACACCATTGGGCCGCCGCCGATCTCACCGCCGGCCCCTCGCACTGGCCGGTTCGGTCAGCGCGGTATGCGGCAGTAGCGTGCGTTCAGAGAGCTCGAAGTCATTCCAGCGGGGGA
>NZ_BAAGUM010000012.1:0-196260 GCF_054781395.1 Nocardia tengchongensis | reverse complement strand
GCAAGGTCGACCCGGAGTTGCGGGAGCTCGCCGAATTCCAGCTGGCCAGCTTCGCCGCCCAATCCAGCCCGGACGATCTCCCGAAGGTCGGGGACCGGTTGCTGGGTTACCTCGACCCCGACGGACGGTTGACCGACGACGGTGACCGGCAGCGGCGGCGTGGGATCACGCTGAGCAAGCAGGGTGTGGACGGCATGTCGACCATGACCGCGGAGCTGACGCCTGCCGCGCGGGCGTTGTTCGATCCGATCTTCGCCAGCCTGGCCCAGCCGGGCATGTGCAACCCTGATGACGCGGAAAGCCCCTGGACGACTGATGGTCTCGATGAGGAAGCGCTCGCCGGTTTGGAGCGTGCTGCCCGTCGCGACACCCGCACCGCAGCCCAGCGCAACCACGACGCCATGGTGGCATTCCTGCGCCCGGAAATGGGTCCCACCCACGTGGGCCAGCACCGGGGCCTGCCCGTGTCCACCATCATCACCATGTCGCTGGCCGAGGTCGAAGCCGCTGCCGGTGTGGCCACCACCGCCTCCGGCGGGACGGTGCCGTTGGAGCAGGCGTTGCAGCTGGCACAGAAGTCCAAGCCGTTCCTGGCGATCTTCGACCACGCCGGACGCCCCCTGCACCTGGGCCGCACCAAGCGCCTCGCCAACTCCGCCCAGCGGATGGCGTTGATCGCCACCGAACGCGGCTGCACCCGACCCGGCTGCAGCGCACCTGCCACTCTCACTCAGGTGCATCATGTGACCGAGTGGGCCAAGGGCGGGACCACCGACATCGAAAACCTGACCCTGGCCTGCGACGCCTGCCACGCGCTCATCCACGATGGGCCCGGCGGCTGGAAAACCGTTGCCATGCCGCAGGATTCAGAACACGCTGGCCGCACCGGGTGGATCGCGCCACGCCACATCGATCCGACCGGTAAGCCCCAAGTCAACGACCGCCACCACGCGGGCGAGTTGATGGCCGCATCCCTGGCACGACTGCGTGATCGCACACGCCCACCGGTCAAATGGTGGTCACGCCCCTAATACGAGCCCGAGCCTCACCCAAGGTGGGGCCCTTCGGGCTGCGTGCGTCACGAATGCTCGTGCCACAAGCGCGTCCGCAAAACTACACAGAGTGTGGTCGCCTCGCCTGCCCTACCGCACTTGGGCTGACGCCAAGTCGAGAGCCGAATCCCGCCGATCCCGGCCCACGGACTGCACGGATCACCTACAGAAACCGCAAACCCCATCCCTTCGTTTTCCCCGGGATGCTGCGCGGCCGAACCGTGAGTGGGGCTGGTAGGTGAGGGGGCCTCGCAAGCTCGGCCACCCTCTCCCTTCTCCAGGCGTCTTTTATCTTTAGTCTTCTTTTTCTTTGGTTTTCCTACGCAGCGCCGAAGTCCGACTCGGCAGCCTCGTCCTGGCCACCACCCGCGTGAGCGTAGTCAGCCAACTGCCCCGCAAGGCTGTTCGGGACACGAGCACGAACCCGAGTTCCGGTTTCCACATGCTCGGTACTGAGGATCTTGCCGTCCGCATGAATACGAGCCAGCAAATCGCCCCGCGTGTACGGCAGCAGCACACTGACCTCGACATCCAGTCCGCCCAAAATCTGGCCGAGCCGGTCACGAAGCTGATCGAGCCCCTCACCAGTACGAGCCGAGACGAAGGCAGCATCAGGCATCCAGCCACGCAGCTGCGTAACCTCCAGCGGATCCAGCGCGTCAATCTTGTTGACCACCAGGAACTCCGGCGGAGGCGGCGTCTTGGTGTCCTTCAGAACATCCGCGATGACCTCACGGACCGCCTTGATCTGCTGATCCGGCAACGGATCGGCACCGTCGACAACATGCAGGAGCAGGTCCGCTCCCGTCACCTCTTCAAGAGTGGAACGGAAAGCCTCGACCAACTGCGTAGGCAGATGGCGGACGAAGCCGACGGTGTCGGTGAACACGACCTCACGCCCGTCCTCCAGCGCCGCCCGGCGGGTGGTCGGATCCAGGGTGGCGAACAGCGCGTCCTGCACCAGGATTCCGGCGTCGGTCAACGCGTTCATCAGCGAGGACTTGCCCGCATTGGTGTAGCCGACGATCGCGACCTGCGGGATGCCGCTGGACGTACGCTTGGCACGCTTGGTATCGCGGGCGGTCTTCATCTCGCGAATCTCGCGGCGCAGCTTGGCCATTCGCTCGCGAATCCGGCGACGATCGGTCTCGATCTTGGTCTCACCGGGACCACGCAGACCCACACCGCCGTTGCTGCCGGCGCGGCCACCGGCCTGCCGGGACATGGACTCACCCCAGCCGCGCAGTCGCGGCAGCATGTATTCCATCTGGGCCAGCGAGACCTGCGCCTTACCCTCACGTGAGGTGGCGTGCTGGGCGAAGATGTCCAGAATCAGCGCGGTGCGGTCGATGACCTTCACCTTGACGATCTTCTCCAGCGCGGTCAGCTGCGCGGGCGAGAGCTCACCGTCACAGACGACGGTGTCGGCGCCGTGCTCGAGCACCATGCCGCGTAGCTCGTCGGCCTTGCCCGAGCCGATGTAGGTGGACTTGTCCGGCTTGTCGCGGCGCTGGATCAGCGCGTCGAGCACCTCCGAACCCGCGGTCTCGGCGAGCGCGGCCAGCTCGGCCATGCTCGCGTCGGCCTGGGCGGCCGTACCCTCGGTCCAGACACCGACCAGAACGACGCGCTCCAGTCGCAGCTGCCGGTACTCGACCTCGGTGACGTCCTCGAGTTCGGTGGACAGACCCGCGACGCGACGCAGCGCGGCGCGCTCCTCGAGCTGCTGCTCACCGACGGTCGGCGCGGCCGACCAGCCATTGCGGCCGGTCTCGGGCGCGTCGTTGATCTCCTCGTCGAGGTCCTCGGCGGGAGTGAACTCATACGTTTCTGGCTTACTCATACACCTCCATAGTCCCACGTCCCAACGAACGGCCGCACTCGGTTATTTCGAGGCGACCACCACGCACCACCCGCGGCATCGCTCACGACCTGGCGACGAACCGCTCCCCTGCGCGCACGATCACATCGTCGAGCACCTCGCGGGATCGCAGCAGGTCCGCGATCGTGCGGTCGATGCGGTCGCGTTCGGCGCGCAACTCGTCCACCAACTCGGGGGTGGCGCGCTCGTTCGCGCCGCCGTCGACGTCGCGCATGCACGGGAGGATCTCGAAGATCTTCTTGCTGTTGAGCCCGGCAGCGAAGAGCTCCTGGATATGGATGACCCGATCCACGGCGAGCTCCGGATAGTCACGCTGGCCGCCCGGGGTGCGCGTGGCCACCAGCAGGCCCTGCTCCTCGTAGTAGCGCAGCGACCGATCGCTCACGCCGGTGCGTTTTGCCAGCTCACCGATTCGCATGCGGTACTCCGGAATCCGAGGCTTGCACCTCACATTGATGTCAGGTTTTACCTTACCGGCATGACGAACGCAGACCTCTTCACCACCGGCCGCGTCGGCGCACTCGAACTCCCCAACCGCCTCGTGATGGCGCCGATGACCCGCAATCGCGCCGCCGCCGACGGGACCCCGACCGATCTCATGGCCGCCTACTACACCCAGCGAGCAAGCGCCGGACTGATCATCGCCGAAGCCGCCACCCCCAATCAGGTCGGACTGACCTACCCGAATATCCCGGCCATCCACACCGATTCGCACATCGCGGGCTGGCGGCGGGTCACCGACTCGGTGCGGGCCGCGGGCGGGCGCATGGTCCTGCAACTCCAGCACGGCGGACGGGTCGGGCACCCGGACAACAGCGGCCTGACCCCCGTCGCGCCTTCGCCGATCGCGCTGCCGGACACCGTTCACACACCCACCGGGCACCAGGAGGCCGTCACTCCGCGCGAGCTCACCGTCGACGAAATCCGGGACACCGTAGCCTATTTCGCCACCGCCGCCCGCAATGCCGTCGCGGCAGGATTCGACGGCGTCGAAATCCACAGCGCCAACGGGTATCTGCTGCACCAGTTCCTGTCCGACAACACCAACCAGCGCGGCGACGGCTACGGCGGATCGATCGCGAATCGGATCCGGTTCACCCTCGAGGTCGTGGACGCGGTGATCGCGGCCATCGGCGCCGAGCGGGTCGGGGTGCGAATCGCGCCCGGGGTCAACGTCAACGGCATCGCCGAGAGCGACACCGACGAGCTGTACCCGGCGCTGGTAGCGGCCCTCGCGCAACGGCAGCCCGCGTATCTGCACGTGGTGTTCGCCGACCCGGACAGCGCCCTCTTCCAACAGATCCGCAGCCTGTGGCCGACCACACTGATCGCGAACCCGAACCTCGGCTGGGGCGTCCCGCTCCCCGCCGACGGCGGCGCCGCCGCGGCGCGGGGACTGCTCGCGGCGGGCGCGGACCTGGTGTCACTGGGCCGGTCGTTCCTGGCCAACCCGGATCTGGTGCAGCGTCTGCGGACCGGCGCGCCCCTCAATACCGTCCGCGACGCACACCTGATGTACGTCGGCGGCGAGGAGGGCTACACCGACTACCCCGTGCTCGCAGACAGCACCGCTCCCGCAGGACACGTCGCCCTCGCAGAAGGCATCGCCTTGACCGGCAACACCCGACCCGCCGAGCACAGCGTCCGCACCGACGACATCGCTCACTCAGCGGTCGGCGCGAAGCCGATGCTCAGCGCCGGCGCGGCGTGAGCGATCCGCTCAGGCGTCCTGCCACCACTTGGCCGCGATGCGGCCCGTCGCGACCAGTTCCGACGGGCCGCGCAGCCACGCCGCACCGTTCTCGATGCCGACCGTCACCACGCCGCCCGGAATGTGAACCTTCACATGCCCCACATCCGAGGCCAGGTCGAAGCCGTCACGCGCCAGGGCGGCGGCCGCCGCGGCGACGGTTCCCGTTCCACAGGATCGGGTTTCGCCGACTCCGCGCTCGTACACGCGCATGTTCACACCCTTCTCACCGTCGGAGCCGACGGCCAGCGGGGTGAGGATCTCGACGTTCACACCGTGCGGGAACAGGGTGTGGTCGAAACCGGGTGCGGTCTCGAGGTCGAGGCCGGCCAGCAGGGCCGGGGTCAGCTCCGGGTCGACGCAGGCCAGGTGCGGGTTGCCGACGTCGATGCCGAGACCGGTGAACTCACGTCCGCTCAGCGTCGCCGTCGAAGCGCCCAGGTTCTTCACACGGCCCATGGCCACGGTCACTTCGCCGTGCACGGGGTCGGCGTGATGCACCACCACGGGACGCGCGCCCGCGCGGGACCCGACCACGAATTCGTTGCGCGACTCCAGTCCGGTCGCGACCAGGTAGTGCGCGAACACCCGGACCCCGTTGCCGCACATCTCGGCGATGGACCCGTCCGCGTTGCGGTAGTCCATGAACCAGTCTTCGGCGCCGACGCCCTCCGGCAGACCGGCCAGCACGCCGGTCTCGATCAGCGCGCCAGCGCGCGCGACGCGCAGCACCCCGTCCGCGCCGAGCCCGCGCTGCCGGTCGCACAGGGCGGCGATCCGGGATTCGGTGAGCTCCAGCCAGGCGTCCGGGTCCGGCAGCACCACGAAGTCGTTCTGGGTGCCGTGGCCCTTGCTGAATTCGATATCAGCGGCGCTGTTCTCGCTCGTCATGGCTATAACGGTAGCGCCCGGCGCTGCCGGGAGATTTCGTAGAGGGCCACCGCGGCCGCGGACGGCGCGCCGAGGGTGCCATCGGTGGGGATACAGACCAGTTCGTCGCACACCTGCCGCCACGCCGGAGCCAGGGATTCGCTCTCGTCGCCGAGCACCAGAACGGTGCCGCCATCCAACTTCGCGTCATCGAGGGCGAGGCCGCCGCGATCGTCGCTGCCGACGATGCGGGTCGCGACACCGCGGGCCCGCTGCCGGTCCCGGAACGCCGCCACCTGGGCCGGCCCGGAGGTCCGCAGCACGGGAACAGCGAACAGCGCACCGTCGGAGGCGCGCACGCTCTGCGGGTCGAAATGGTCGACGCCCGAACCGGTCACGATCACCCCGCCCGCCCCGAACGCCGCGGCCGAACGGATCAGCGCGCCCAGCCGGATCGCCGAGGAGGGCCGGTCGATCACCACCACGGTCGCCGGATCCGTCGCCGTGCCGGGTGCGAAATCCTCCAGCTCGGGCCGGCGCGTCACCGCGACCGCCACCAGTTCCGGCACCGGCTCGCTCGGTTCGGCCAGTTCGGCCATCACCTCCGGCACCAGGCCGACGCTGGGCACGCCGCTGGAATCGAGCAGCTGCCGCGCCCACGGCGACGGTTCGGGGTCACCCAGCCGGTAGACCAGAGTCTCCAGCGGCCAACGGCATTCGAGGGCGCGGCTGATGGGCCGCGCACCCTGCACCAGGAATCGAGAATCCCGGGTGCGTGCGGCGCGGGTGGTCAGATATGCCTGCCACACCCCGACCGCGGCGGTGCGTGTGTTCGCGCGACGCGTCACAGTGGTTCCTGTTCGTCCCTCATCGGTGAGGAGTCAAGGAGGGCCAGCGCGGTCGCCGCCAAGGCGGGATCCGCGCCGTCCACCCATCGCACCCGCTGATCTCGGCGGAACCACGACCGCTGTCTCCGGACATAACGCCGGGTGCCGATGAAGGTGCGCTCCTGAGCTTCGTTCAGGTCGTATTCGTTGTCCAGGAAATCGAGGACTTGCGCGTAACCGATGGCGCGGCGGGCGGTTTGGCCGTGGCGCAGGCCGTGCGGGAGCAGACCCTCGACTTCCTCGACCAGACCCGAGTCGAACATCTTCGCGGTGCGCAGTTCGATGCGGGCATCCAGTTCGGCGGTGTCGCGATCGACGCCGATAATGACTGTCCCCCAACGGGGTTCACCGATCTGCGGGGCCGAGGCGGCGAACGGTTTGCCGGTGAGTTCCACCACCTCCAGCGCGCGCACCATGCGACGGCCGTCGGTCGGGAGGATGGTGCTCGCGGCCACCGGGTCGGCCTGCTTCAACGCCTCGTGCACGGCGACGGTGCCGCGATCGGCGAGCACCGTCTCCCATTTGGCGCGGATCTCCGGATCGGTCGCCGGGAAGTCCCAATCGTCCAGCAGCGCTTGGACGTACATCATCGAGCCGCCGACGATGACCGGGGTGCGGTCGCGCGCCATGATCGCCTCCACGTCGGCGCGGGCGGCGGCCTGATACGACGCGACGGTGGCGGTCTCGGTGATGTCGAGCACGTCGAGCTGGTGGTGCGGGATGCCGCGACGTTCGGCGACCGGCAGTTTCGCGGTGCCGATATCCATGCCGCGGTAGAGCTGCATGGCATCGATATTGACGATCTCGCCGTTCAGGCGCTGGGCCAGGTCCAGGGCCAGATCGGATTTGCCGGTGGCGGTGGGTCCGACGACCGCAATGGGGCGGATCGCGGCGCTCGGCGGAGTGTCGGTGCCGGTCACGGGGTGGCCCCGTTTCCGGCGCCGAGGGCACGCGGCCGCCACACGCTAACGTGGTAGGCGACGCCGAACGGGGCTGCGGCGTAGCGGGTTTCGACTTCTGGGTCGGCGGCGTCGGCGGCGAACAGGCCGGCCAGCGCCTGGAATGCGGGGCGGCCTTCCACCTCGACCTCGGCGCACAGTGCGGTGTCCAGGGCTGCGAGGGCCTGGCGGTCACCCGCGCTCAGGGCGCGATCGATGGTCTCCTGCACGCCTTCTGCGCGCTCGTCCAGGTACCGCGGGGCTTTCAGCGACATCGTCGCCGCGCCGTCGGCCACCACCAGAACACCGACCGGTTCGTTCACCGCGTCGAGTTCGGCTCGGAGCTCCCTACCGAAGGCCAGGCTCTCGTCCGCGCCGGCGTCGGCGGGGATCAGGCGGCATTCGGCGATCGCGTCCGGCGCGGCCTGCTCGCGCAGCCAGCCCGCGATCAGCGCGGGCAACGGCAGCATCGGGTCCGCGACAAGTCCTGCGGCGACACGCTCGGCCACCGCCCCCGCCAAACCAACCTGGCGGTCCACGCCGTATCCCCGGAATGTGCCCACCGCATCCGCACCGATCACGCCACCGGAATCCGCCGCGCCCGAACCCGCCCCCGATTCCGCCACGCCGAGCACGACCCACCGCGACGCGCGGGCGGCCAGTTCCCCGGCCGCCGCCAAGACCGCGGCTCGCAGTTCCGCGACAGCCCCCTCGACGGCCGCCCCGGCCGCGCCCTGGAGTTCGGGTACCAGCACGGGCGGCGAGGGGACCAGTGACGCAACACAGAACACGCCGTCAACCGTAGCGCTACCGCACCTCACCAGCCCCACCCCGGCCGATCGCCGCGCCGCCGAAGCGGGCTCAAAGACAGCATTTCGCATCTCAGCCTGGTTGAATGGGATGAGCTAGACCGATGAGCTAGGGCGTAACCAGGCAGCCGTGACGCGCGGCAGGGACGAGGAGCTATGACCGACAACAACGGAAACGAGAAGGCTACCCACCCGGAGTCGACCCCGACGCCCCAGCCCGGCGCCGCCGTGCCTGCCCCGAGCGTGAGCGCCACGCCTTCACCGGCGGCTACCGCCGCACCCCGCCCGGGCGGCCCGCGCCGCAAACCCGAATCTCCCAAACCGCACGCCATGCCCGGCCCGGCCGTCGCGCATCCGCACCCCGTCGTGGTGCCCAGCGTCAGCGACCCCAGCCAGTGGGGACGGGTCGACGAGGACGGCACCGCCTGGGTGAAGTCCGCCGACGGCGAGCGGGTGATCGGCTCCTGGCAGGCCGGTGACGCCGCCGAGGGCCTGGCCCACTTCGGCCGCCGCTACGACGATCTGGCCACCGAAGTGGCGCTGCTGGAGGCCCGACTGGCCGCCGGCACCGACGCCCGCAAGACCAAGACCGCCGCCACCGCGCTTGCCGAAACGTTGCCGACGGCCGCGGTGATCGGCGATCTGGACGGTCTGACCGCTCGGCTGCAAGCCATCATCGAACACTCCGACGAGGCGGCCGCGCACGCCAAGGAGGAGAAGGACCGCACCCGGCACGAGCAAACCGAGCGCAAAGAAGCCCTGGCCGCCGAGGCCGAGCAGATCGCCAACGAATCCACCCAGTGGAAGGTCGCCGGTGATCGGTTGCGCGAGATCCTCGACGAGTGGAAGACCATTCGCGGCGTGGACCGCAAGGTCGACGACGCGCTGTGGCGTCGCTTCTCCAAGGCCCGGGAGGCGTTCAACCGCCGCCGCGGCGCCCACTTCGCCGACCTGGATCGGGAGCGGGCCGCCGCCAAGGGCCGCAAGGAAGAGCTCTGCGTCCGCGCCGAGGAACTGTCCGGCTCGACCGACTGGTCCGGCACCGCGGCCGTCTTCCGCGACCTGCTGACCGAATGGAAGGCCGCCGGCCGCGCCCCCCGCGAGGCCGACGAGCAGCTGTGGCGCCGCTTCAAGGCCGCTCAGGACGTCTTCTTCGCCGCCCGCAACTCCGCGGCCAGCGAACGCGACCACGAGTTCGAGCAGAACGCTTCCCTCAAGGAAGAACTGCTGAAGGCCTACGAGCACATCAACCCCGACACCGGACTCGACGCCGCCCGCAACGGACTGCGCGAACTCCAGGAAAAGTGGGACGCCATCGGCAAGGTGCCCCGCGAGCGCATGCACGACCTGGAATCGCGCCTGCGCGCCATCGAGAAGAAGGTCCGCGAGGCCGTCGACGCCCAGTGGCGCCGCACCGACCCCGAGGCCATGGCCCGCGCCGCCCAGTTCCGCGAGCGCGTCGCCCAATTCGAGGAACAGGCCGCCAAGGCCCAGGCCGCGGGCAAGACCCGCGACGCGGAGAAGGCCCTGGAACAGGCCAAGCAGTGGCGCGAATGGGCCGAGGCCGCCGAAGGCGCGGTCAGCCAGCGCTGACGGACGATCGCCTGGGTTGCCTTGCAGCCCAGGCGATCCCGTGTGCCGGCCATCTCGGTCCAGCCCCATGCTATGAAAACAGCCCGGCGGCAACCTGATTCGGTTGCAGCCGGGCTGTTCGGTCTTTGCGGCGTTGCGCCGGAGAGGTCAGCTCATTCTTCGCCGAAGAGGCGGCGGCGCTGCTGTTCCTCGGCCTTGGCCTCGGCCAGGCGGCGCTGTTCCTCGGCGGCCAGCTGCACCGAGGTGCGGGCCCACACCACGCGGACCCAGTGGAAGGTCAGCACGATGATGGCGAGGGTGGCGACGATCAGGCCGACGCCCGGACCCGCGCCGTGGTAGTTGCCCAGGCCGGGGGTTTGGCGATGCCAGATGGACAGGACGCCGAAGACACTGCCGACCGCGGAACCGGCGACGGCGATCCAGGCGAGCAGCCAGCGGCGGGTGATGAGCGCCAGCACCGAGAAGCCGATGCCGAAGACCACGACGAACCAGACGAACACCCGCGACGGCAGGCCGATGTGGTCGGCCTGGGCGACGGTGTCGTACAGCAGCACGTCGAAGCCGCGGGTCTTGCCCGCGTGCGGCAGCACCAGCGAGGCCAGCAGCACGAACACCGAGCCCGCCACGACCATGGCGCGCATGCCCGGGTCGATCTCACCGGCGATCTTGCGTTCGACGGCTTCGAGGTCCGCGCGGAACTGCTCGAAGTCCTGACTGTGCTCGGCCGACTTCATGCTCTCCTCGTTCGCGTCGGGCGCCTGCTGCGACGCCGTATCCGATTGTGCTGCTTCGTCTTCCGACTGCTCCGGCCGGTCACGAGGCTCGTCGGAGCCAGTGGGCTGCTGCTCGGTCATACCGCTGCGATCCTCGCTCATGCCGTGGTTGTCGCGTTCCCGCACAGCGCTCGCGCGCGCAGTCGCGGATTGGTCGGCGGCGTGCCGGGCGGAGTCCCCGTGACGACGAATCCGCTGCACGTCCCCAAGCGATCCTGCCCTATGACGCTGCGTAGTTGTCAGTGGCCCCACGATTGAGCGCGCACCGCTGTCATCCCTGCCGGGGTGGCAGCGGCACCCGCTACCCGCCCGTCAGTCGCCGCACGCGGAGCCGCAGCCTGCGGCGGCGGTTTCCACCATGATCGGCGCGCCGATGCTGGGCAGGCCCAGGCCGACGCCGATCGGCGCGGTCTTGGGCGTGATGCCCTGCTCGTGGGCGTCGCCGGCCCGGGTGCGGCGATGGGTCAGGATCTCCCCGTCGGCGATCAGGTAGTGCGGAGCCGCGCCGGTGACATCGATGGTGACGATGTCGCCGGGCCGGATCTCGCTGCCCGCGGCCGGGTTCATGGTCGGGCGGAAGTGGACCAGGCGGCCGTCGCGGGCGCGGCCGGACATGCGGGCGGTCTTGTCGTTCTTCTTGCCCGCGCCATCGGCGACCAGCAGTTCGACCGTCGAACCGATCAGCGCCTGATTGCCTTCCAGGGAAATCTGTTCCTGCAGCTCGATCAGCCGGTCGTAGCGTTCCTGCACGACCTCCTTGGGCAGCTGATCGGGCATGGTCGCGGCGGGGGTGCCGGGGCGGATCGAGTACTGGAAGGTGAACGCGCTGGTGAACCGCGCCTGCCGCACCACGTCCAGGGTGGCCTGGAAGTCCTCCTCGGTCTCGCCGGGGAAGCCGACGATGATGTCGGTGGTGATGGCGGCGTGCGGCATGGCCGCGCGCACCTTCTCGATGATGCCGAGGAACTTGGCGCTGCGGTAGGAGCGGCGCATCACCTTGAGCACCCGATCCGAGCCGGACTGCAACGGCATGTGCAGCTGCGGGCAGACATTCGGCGTCGCGGCCATGGCCTCGATCACGTCGTCGGTGAATTCGGCCGGGTGCGGGGAGGTGAAGCGGACCCGCTCCAGGCCCTCGATATTGCCGGTGGCGCGCAGCAGTTTCGCGAAAGCGCCACGGTCGCGCGGCTCTTCGGGGTCGGCGAAGGAGACGCCGTAGGAGTTCACGTTCTGCCCCAGCAGCGTGACTTCGAGTACGCCCTGCTCGACCAGCGCCTGCACCTCGGCGAGCACGTCACCCGGACGCCGGTCGACCTCCTTGCCGCGCAGCGCCGGCACGATGCAGAACGTGCAGGTGTTGTTGCAGCCCACCGAGATCGACACCCACCCCGCGTACGCGGACTCGCGCTTGGCGGGCAGCGTCGACGGGAACGCCTCGAGCGATTCGATGATCTCGACCTGAGCCTGCTCGTTGTGGCGGGCCCGCTCCAGCAGCACCGGCAGCGAGCCGATGTTGTGGGTGCCGAACACCACATCCACCCAGGGCGCCTTCTTGACCACGGTGTCGCGGTCCTTCTGCGCCAGGCAGCCGCCGACCGCGATCTGCATGCCCTCGCGTTCGGCCTTGATCGGCGCGAGGTGGCCGAGGGTGCCGTACAGCTTGTTGTCGGCGTTCTCACGCACCGCGCAGGTATTGAATACGACCAGGTCAGCGGTATCGCCGGCCACGGCCTTGACGTAGCCGGCGTCCTCGAGCAGACCCGAGAGTCGCTCGGAGTCGTGCACGTTCATCTGGCAGCCGTAGGTGCGGACCTCGTAGGTCCGGGCCGGGGAATTCACTCAACCAGGGTAATAGCTGCTCGGCGGAGGCCCTAAACCCGTCCATGCCGCGCGACCCCGGACCCCGCGGCGGCCCCGGCGAATGGTCGTGGAATTGTCGCCGGATCAACGGCTGACCGGGCGCAGTGGTCTCGGCGGCATCAATCGCTGGTTACGCGGGGGTGTCGAGTCCCGGCTCAATGCGGGCCGGACCGGCAAAGACGAGCATTTCGGGCGCAAGGTGGTTAGGGTCACTGGTCATGACCGACGTGGCCGATTCCACCAGCACTCCCGCGCCGATGATCTCGATGCGGAATGTGGACAAGCACTTCGGCGCGCTGCACGTCTTGCGTGACATCAATCTCGAAGTGCCCAAGGGGCAGGTCGTGATCGTGGTGGGACCCTCGGGCTCCGGCAAGTCGACATTGTGCCGAACCATCAACCGGCTGGAGACCATCGACTCCGGTGAGATCGCCGTCGACGGTGTGCAGCTCCCCGAGGAAGGCAAGGCCCTCGCGAAGCTGCGCGCCGACGTGGGCATGGTGTTCCAGCAGTTCAACCTGTTCGCGCACAAGACGATTCTCGACAACGTGATGCTCGCGCCGGTGAAGGTGCGGCGCCTCGACAAGGCCAAGGCGCGCGCCCGGGCCCTCGAACTGCTCGACCGGGTCGGTATCGGCAATCAGGCCGACAAGTACCCGGCGCAGCTCTCCGGCGGACAGCAGCAGCGCGTGGCCATCGCCCGCGCGCTGGCCATGGATCCCAAGGTCATGCTGTTCGACGAGCCCACCTCCGCACTGGACCCGGAGATGGTGTCCGAGGTGCTCGACGTCATGGTGCAGCTGGCCAAGGACGGCATGACCATGCTGGTCGTCACGCACGAGATGGGCTTCGCGCGCCGCGCGGGCAATCGGGTGCTGTTCATGGCCGACGGGCAGATCGTCGAGGACACCGAACCCGAATCCTTCTTCACCGCACCGAAATCGGATCGAGCCAGGGATTTCCTGGGCAAGATCCTCTCCCACTGAAACTGAGAGAACAGGACGTTCGATGAGGATCAACCCCGCGCTCAGGATTGCCGCCGGTGTGGCTGCCCTGGCCCTGGCTGTCACCGCCTGTGGCGGCAGCAGCAACAAGACCGCCAGTCAGCACGCGGCCGACGGCAAACTCACCATCGGCATCAAGTACGACCAGCCGGGCCTGGGCCTGCACAACAAGGACGGCAGCTTCAGCGGGTTCGACGTCGACGTCGCCACCTACGTGGCCGACAAGCTGGGGGTGAAGGCGGAGAACATCACCTTCAAGGAGTCGCCGTCGGCGCAGCGCGAAACGCTGATCGAGAACGGGCAGGTCGACTTCATCGTCGCCACCTATTCGATCACCGACAAGCGCAAGGAGAAGGTCGATTTCGCGGGCCCCTACTTCCAGACCGGGCAGTCGCTGCTGGTGCGGTCGGACAACACCGACATCACCGGGCCGGAATCGCTGAACGGCAACAAGAAGCTGTGCTCGGTGAAGGGCTCCACGCCGGCGCAGAACATCAAGGACAAGTACGTCAGCGCCCATGAGGTGCAGCTGATCACGTACGACACCTACTCGCTGTGTGTCGAGGCGCTCAAGTCCGGCGCGGTCGACGCGGTCACCACCGACGACATCATCCTGCGCGGTTACGCGGCACAGTCGCCGGGCGCGCTGAAGGTGGTCGGCAATACCTTCACCGTCGAGAAGTACGGCATCGGCGTCAAGAAGGGCGACACCGAGTCGCGCGGCAAGATCAACGACGCCATCGACGCCATGATCACCTCCGGCGCATGGAAGGCGGCGCTGGAGAAGGAATTCGGCGCCACCGGCTTCCAGGTGCCGGAGCCGCCGAAGGTCGACCGGTACTGATCCACGGACTCGTGCCGGGTGATTCCACGCAGTATCTCGTCGTGAAATCACCTGGCACGCTTCGTTTTCCGATCGGAGGAATGGGGCAGTCGTGTTCGACTTGATCTCCAGCTATCACACCAAACTGCTCGACGCGTTCTGGGTGACCATCAAACTGACGGCGTATTCGGGGTTCTGGGCGCTGATTCTCGGCACCATCGTCGCCGCCATGCGGGTGTCGCCGATTCCGATCGCCCGCTGGATCGGCACGTTGTACGTCAACATCATTCGGAACACGCCGCTCACGCTGATCATCGTGTTCTGCTCGCTCGGCCTGTACTCCACGCTCGGACTGCGGCTCGCCTCGGAGGGGCCGAACAGTATCTCCGAGAACAACTTCCGCTTCGCGATCCTCGGATTGAGTTTCTACACCGCGGCTTTCGTGTGCGAGTCGCTGCGGTCGGGCATCAACACCGTGCCGTTCGGGCAGTCGGAGGCGGGGCGATCGCTCGGGTTCACCTTCGGGCAGAACCTGCGGATGGTGGTGCTGCCGCAGGCGTTTCGCGCGGTGATCGCGCCGCTGGGCAGTGTGCTCATCGCGTTGACCAAGAATTCGACCATCGCCTCGGCCATCGGTGTCGGTGAGGCCGCGCTGCTCATGGCGGAGATGAACGAGAACGAGGCGGCGGTGCTGAACATCGGCGCCATCTTCGCGCTCGGGTTCGTGATTCTGACCCTGCCGACCGGCCTGTTCTTCGGCTGGCTGGCCAAACGATTCGAGGTGGCGCGATGACCACGGCGTCCGTGCTCTACGACGCGCCCGGACCCCGGGCGCGGCTGCGGTACCGGATCTACTCGGTGTTCGCGGTGGCGGTCGCGGCCGCGGCGCTGTGGTTCGTGTACCGCGGACTCTCCGACAAGGGGCAGTTCACCGCCGCCAAATGGAAGCCGTTCACCGAGAGCCAGGTGTGGAGCACCTACCTGCTGCCGGGTCTGCGCGGCACGCTCGAGGCGGCGGCGCTGTCCATCGTGCTGGCGCTGGCGCTGGGCATGCTGTTCGGCATCCTGCGCATGTCGGACCATCGGGCGGTCCGCTGGTTCGCCGGTGTGGTGGTGGAGATCTCGCGGGCCATTCCCGTGCTGATCCTGATGATCTTCCTCTACAACCTGTTCGCCAAGCAGAACGTCTTCCCCTCCGATCAGCTGGCGCTGGCGGCCGCGGTGACGGCGCTGACCGTCTACAACGGGTCCGTCATCGCCGAGATCGTGCGCTCGGGCATCCGCGCGCTGCCCAAGGGGCAGAGCGAGGCCGCGGTCGCGCTGGGCATGCGCAAGACGCAGGTCATGGTGTCGATCCTGCTGCCGCAGGCAGTCACCGCCATGCTGCCGGCGCTGATCTCGCAGATGGTGGTGGCGCTCAAGGATTCCGCGCTGGCCTACCAGATCACCTATCTGGAAATCGTGCGCTCGGGCGCGCAACTCGGTGCGGCCGAACAGAATCCGATCCCGTCGCTGATCGTGGTCGCCATCATCATGATCATCATCAACTACACCCTGACCGTGGTCGCGACCCGCGTCGAGAAGTGGCTGCGCACCCGCAAACACGGCTCGCGAGCCGTAGTCCCCGCCGCCACCATCACCGCTCCCCCCGGCATGGACGCCCTCGTCTCCGACGTTTCCCTGCAGAAACCGCAGAACTGACCCGCGCGGCTTGCCCGACCGCCGGACAAGCCGCGCCCCCAGCTCGCATACTGAATTTCATGACCGAAGACGTCAGCGCTCGAAGAGAATTCGTCTTCGGGCTCCTCCTGGCCACCATCGCAACCGGACTCTTCGCAGGCCTCACCGCCCTCGCCGCAGTCCTCGGCTCCGTCCTGGCCTCCGACGGCCTAGCCCGCATCCTCGCAGCCCGCCACACCAAACCCGCCACCCCCGAATCCTCCCCACCCCCACCCGCTCCCCGGGCCCATCGCCACACCAACCACCGCCACGCCCGCCGCGCCCTCTCCACTCGCCGACCCGGCGGTGTCCTGCACTGACGCGAGAACCGTCGCCCCGCCGCTATGGTGGATCGATGGAACCAGACCGACCGGACGGTCACTCCCGGGGCGCAGCGGAGTTCACCTACTTCCCCATCGGCGCGACCGCACCCGCCGACCCCACCTGGACCGCCACGGCGCCCGGATTCCGGCAGTTCGAAGGCACGACGGTCATCGGCCACGGCGCAGATCATTGGGAACGCGCGAGCGAAGAACTCCTCCGCTGGGGTGTGAAGCAGCGCAGCGGCTTCCGAGTCACGCCCCTCGACACCCCCGACACCCGCGCAACGACCGGCGCGAACTTCCGCATCACAGCCGGCCGGGCTCCCTTCGCGATCCACGAACCCGTCCGAGTCGTAGCGGTCGTCGACACCCCCACCCGCCGCGGCTTCGCCTACGGCACCCTCCCCGGCCACCCCGTCTCCGGCGAAGAAGCCTTCATCCTCCACCTCACCCCCGACGGCACCATCCACCTGACCCTGCGCTCCCTCACCCGCCCCGCACCCCAGGCCCCTTGGCGCGCCGCCTTCCCGATCCTCCTACTCGCCCAACGCTATTTCCGCCGCCGATACCTGCGGGCGCTGTCAACCTGACCGAGCAGCTCAGGCGCTGGAACTAGCGGCAACAAGGTCGTAGGCGTTGGCGAACGCGGCGGACCAGGTGGGGTCGGAGAATTCGCGTTCGAAGGCGTGGAACAGTCTGGCCTGCAGGGATTCCCGGGTAATCCACTGACGGATTGCCGGGTCGAGGCGGGTCGAGAATTGGGCGCCTTCGATGAAAGTGGCCAAATGGCGGTCTGCCGACCGACCGGTGGTTTCGTCCCAGATCGCCAAGAATCGGGTCGGGGACAAAGCTGCGGCCGTCAGGGAACGAAGGAAAGACGCAGCGTCGTGGAAGGCACCTGTGCGGGGTGGGAATTCGGACAGCAGGACGCGCCACGTCTGGTTCAGGAATCTGTCGACGGCGTTCTGTTCGGCGGGCGACCAGGATCGCCAATTCAGGTTGGCGAGCTTGCCGAGGATGATGTCCGGGTCGAGTTCCTCGGTTGTGACGAGGCGTTCGAAGAGCAACGGAAGCAGCGCTTTCGCGTCGTCAGCGGTGCCGATGGTGTTGCCCAGTTTGAGGCTCAACCAGAAGAGGTCGGCATCGCCGACTCGCACCGGCGGGCCGCAATGTGGGCATCGCTCCAAAACGAGCCGCCTGGGATAGCGGGCGAACGCCTGCTCCAGGTCTTGCAGGGCGGCCGCGATGCCGTCGGTCATCGGCCGATTCTGTCAGTCGATGCCCCGGGCGGCATTCGATAATTCCGCCTTCACGACCGCGTAGGCCGTTGACGCGCTGAAGCCGCGGCGGGCCAGGAGACCGACGAGACGTTGGGTGGCCTTGGCGTGGTCCAGGTTTCGCGGGAGGGTGCGGAGTTTGGATCGGACCAGTTCGGTGGCTCGGGTGTGCTCGTCATCGACCTCGGCGGTGGGCGGAGAGGTGAGCTGCGAGCGGCGGGGCTGCGACGACGCCGCGCCTACCGGTGTTTCGTCGGCGCGATCGGGGGGGCCGGCAACGAAGTTCGCGGCGTTCAACTCCGTGGTCACGACGTTGTAGGCGATCGCGGAGGGGTAGCCGCGGCGCGCCAGCAGGCCGACCAGGCGGCGGGTGGTTGCCTCGCGGTCGAGATTCGGGGACAGGGTGCGGAGCTTGGCGCGGACCAATTCGGTTGCGCGGGCGTGGTCGTCCTCGGGTGAGGGGGCGTCAGCGGGGTCGGCGGGATCCTCGGTGGACGAGGGGGCGGGGTCGCGACGTTGGGTGGGCTTGGTTCGGTGGATCGGGAAAGGGGTGGTGGGGGTGTCGGATTCGTCGTCATGGTCGATTGGCTGGTTGGCGGCGTGGGCGGACAGGTCCGCGGAGTAGGTGGCCAATTCGGCGGTGACTACGGAATAGGCGGTGCCGGGGGTGTAGCCCTTGCGGGCCAGCAGGCCGACCAGGCGGCGGATGACCTTGTCGCGGTCGAGGTCCAGGGCGAGGGTGGGGAGTTTGCGGCGGACCAGGTCTGCGGCTCGGGAGAGTTCGGCTTCGGGGGTCACCTGTTCGAGGGCCGGTTCGGCGTGCTCGGGGGCGATTCCCTTGCGCTGCAGCTCCTGAGCGAGGACCTTCTTGCCCTTGCCGGAGTAGGTGTGGCGCGAGTGCACCCACTGCTGGGCGAAAGCCGCGTCATCGATCAGACCGACCTCGGTCAGCCGATCGAGCACCCGCTTCGCCACCTCGGCGGTGAAACCCTTGTCCGCCAGTCGGTCAGCCAGCTCGAACCGGCTCCGAGCCCGATCGGTCAGCAGTCGCAGACACACATCCCTCGCCTGCGCTTCGGTACCGCCACCCGCCGGAGCACCCGATCCAGCCGATTCCGCACCGGCCCCGTTCCGCCGCTGTCCACGCCGCCCACGTCGACCCTCACGATCCTCGGAGTCGACCCCGTCGCTCCCGGCCCGTTCCGCATACGCCCCACGGCGATGGCCACCCCGCCGCCCGTGCGAACCTTCCCGACCCGAAGTCTCGTTGTCATCGGGATACGGACCCACCGCAACCGAACTCGCGCCATCACCGGAATATGTCTCCCCCGCAACCGAGTTCCCGCCACCCCAACGCCCCCGGCGACGGGTACTGCCCTCGACACCATCCTCATCCTCGAGACCACTCGGCTCCAGCTCCACCGCGGCCGCAGCCTTCGCACGGCTCCCCCGCCGGCCACGCCGATCCGAATCCGCGGCAGCCTGGGCCGCATTTGCCGCGGCAACTGCCGTGGCCTCGGCCAACGCCGCCCGCGCCGCCGCCAGCTTGTCCACAGGAGTTTTCGAGGCCGAAGTCGACTCTCCCGCGCCGACAGCGGTTCCTATTGTCGAGTGCTCATCGCCTCGGTGAAGAATCTGACCGCTGTCTGCCTCCGAACCCACAGGGGCCGTGGTCGTCTCGTAGGCGGAGCCCGGCGTAGTTACCCCGGTCGACGCAATCGGCTCGAGGCTGTTCGATACCGGCCGGTCGGGCTCGGAGTGGTCGGACGTTCGGAAAGTGCCCGGTGACGGGATCCTGCCGGGCGCAGTGGGCGCTTCCTCTCGCCACTGCCCCGGTGAGCGGCCTCGCCCGGCGGGCGAACGGCGATGGGGGCGGGATGGATTCGTGGGCTCCGCCTCGTCGGCGAGAGGCTCTGGAGTCCGTGCGAACGGATCGTCGCTGTACGCGCGGGTCGAGGAGCGACGGCCGCGGTTCGGGGGCTCCGGGTTCGCATCCGAGGACTTGGGACTGCCGGCCGAGGATTCGCGGTCACGGGCCGAGGCCTCGTGGTTTGTGCCCTCACAGTCGCGGTCTGTGGCCTCGCCGTCCATGCCCTCGCGGGCTGCGGCCTCGCGCGCCGACGGGTGCGCAGTGGCTGGGTCGGGTGCGTCTGTGGTGCGCCACGCAGAGGCGCCCTCGGCCGGATTGGGTTCGGCGGCAGGGCGGTAGGTGTCGGCGTGGGCGGCGGGGCCGTAGTTCCAGCCGGCGGTGGAGGTGTAGGGGTCGGCTGAGTCTCGGCCGAAGAGGTCGTGGCTCGGCTCGGACCCTCCGGACCTACCGGATCGGGATCCGCGGCGCGCGGATTTGGCGTCGCGGGACTCCAGTTGGCGGCGGAGGCGTTCTACCGCGTCCAGTTGGGGGGTGGGCCCCGGCGGGGTGCGCCGGGGCCCTTCGGAATCCCGCGAGGTCATGGTCAGAAGTCGGCGGCGGTTTCTTCGACGGTGACGTCAGCGCCGATGCCGAGCTTCTCCTTGATCTTCTTCTCGATCTCGTCGCGGACGTCGGTGTTCTCGAGCAGGAACTTGCGGGCGTTCTCCTTGCCCTGGCCCAGCTGGTCGCCCTCGTAGGTGTACCAGGAGCCGGACTTGCGGATGAAGCCCTGATCGACACCCATGTCGATGATCGAGCCCTCCTTGGAGATGCCGACACCGTAGAGAATGTCGAACTCGGCCTGCTTGAACGGCGGCGAGACCTTGTTCTTGACGACCTTCACGCGGGTGCGGTTACCGACCGCGTCCGAGCCGTCCTTCAACGTCTCGATGCGGCGGACGTCCAGGCGGACCGAGGCGTAGAACTTCAGCGCCTTACCACCGGTGGTGGTCTCCGGCGAGCCGAACATGACGCCGATCTTCTCGCGCAGCTGGTTGATGAAGATGGCGGTGGTGCCCGAGTTGTTCAGGGCGCCGGTCATCTTGCGCAGCGCCTGGCTCATCAGGCGGGCCTGCAGACCGACGTGGCTGTCACCCATCTCGCCCTCGATCTCGGCGCGCGGCACCAGAGCGGCCACGGAGTCGATGACGATGATGTCGATGGCACCGGAACGCACCAGCATGTCGGCGATCTCGAGTGCCTGCTCACCGGTGTCGGGCTGGGAGACCAGCAGGGCGTCGGTGTCGACACCCAGTTTGCGGGCGTAGTCCGGATCCAGCGCGTGCTCGGCGTCGATGAACGCCGCGACACCGCCGTTGGCCTGCGCGTTGGCGACGGCGTGCAGCGCGACCGTGGTCTTACCCGAGGACTCCGGGCCGTAGACCTCGACGATGCGGCCGCGCGGCAGCCCGCCGATGCCGAGCGCGACGTCCAGCGCGATGGACCCGGTGGGGATCACCGCGATCGGCTGACGCGCCTCCTCTCCCAAGCGCATGACCGCGCCCTTGCCGAAGCCCTTCTCGATCTGCGCCAACGCCAGGTCGAGGGCCTTTTCACGATCGAAAGCCGGAGGTGCCATCGTCTGTCCCCTTCTCAACGGGTGAGTCTCATGCTGTGGTTGGCGCCCACGTTAGAGGGAGGCACCGACAACTTCCGACGACGAGCTTAGACGAACAGGTGTTCGACGCAAGCGACGCGCTGAGCGACACGCGAAACACCCGATGGCAACCCCTCCGCAACCCCCGCCCCGGTCAGCGTAGAGGAAGGCCCGCGGTGTCCTCCTCCGCGCCGCGCGGGCCGAAGATGCGGCGTTCGGACTCGGGGATCGGGACGTCGTTGATGCTGGCCTCGCGGCGGGACATGCGGCCGTCGGGGGCGAATTCCCAGAGCTCGTTGCCGTAGCTGCGGTGCCACTGGCCGGCGTCGTCGTGCCATTCGTACTGGAAGCGGACGGCGATGCGGTCCTCGGTGAAGGTCCACAGGTCCTTGCGCAGGGCGTAGCCGTTCTCGGTGGACCATTTGCGCTTCAGGAAGTCGACGATCTCGGCGTGGCCGGTGAGGAATTCGTCGCGGTTGCGCCAGACGGAATCCTCGGTGTACGCCTGCGCTACCTTTTCGGGATCGCGTGTGTTCCAGGCGTTTTCGGCGGCGCGGACCTTGAGCTTCGCGGATTCGAGGTCGAAGGGCGGCAGTGGAGGACGCATGGGGAGGGCCTTTCAGGGGTAGGGATCGCCGGGTCAGGGGTTGACCGGCGACAGTTCGGGGTCGGTCCAGCGCAGGGGTGTGGCGCCCGAGATCTCGACGACCTCGGTGATGGTGAAATCGACGGCGCATTGCGCGCCCGTGGTGAAAACGGCTTCGTCCCAGGCGATCTCGGCGGTGCCGGTGAGTTGCAGGGTAGTGCCGGTTCGCCAGTCGGGCACCAGTAGTCCGCAGCGCGGGTCGGCGGCGATATTGCCGAGGGTCATGAACATGGAGTTGCCTCGGTAGTCGGGCCAGCGCAGGTGGGTCGGGGAAAGCACTTGCAGGAAGCCGGGATTGCCGCCGCGGTGGGAGGCGTCGGCATGGCCGTCGACGTCGGCGGAGGCGACGAAGAAGGCGTCGGCGCGTGAGATGAGCTGCCGCTGAGCCGCATCCAGTTCGGTGGCGCGGCGCACCGCCGGCGTCGCACCGGCAACCCATTCCTCGACGCCGCGGCGGGAGATGTACTTCGGGCAGTTCGAATACACCTGTTCGGTATCGATGCGCAGTCCGGTCGCGGTGGGCGCGATCACCCCGTTCACCCGCATCCGGCGACGTGTTTGCGGCTGCAGCGCGATCATCCCGACATGCCGTGTGTCCCGCAGCGATTCGGCCAGCGGATCACCCGTGACCGGAACCGCGTCCACCTCGATGGCACGGGCATCGGTGGCGTGGACGAATCCCGGCGGACCGGCCAGCTGGCCCGCCCACATGCGCCCGGCGTCGTCGGCCGCGGCCAGCACGACCATCGGCTGCTCGGCCAGGAATTGCGCGGCGGCGTCCGGGATGTCGGGCCGGATCATCCGGCCGACCCGCTGCGCGATATCGGCCTGCCCCATCCGCCGCTGCACCGCTAGTTCGCCGGGGTGGTAGCCGACCCCGTCCGGCAACTCCCGGATCTGTGTGTCGTTCATGTGCTCTCCCCTCGGGCCGCCACCTAGCCGCCCTGCCGCCGCTGATCCCGCTGCGGGACTCCGATATTCCTGGTCAGAAGAAGCCGCAGGTGGGCGCGGCTCCCGAAGGCGCGGGCGCGCGCTCGGCACCGGACGGTGCGTACACCTCGAGGCGGATGCCGTCGGGGTCGATGAAGAAGATGCCGCCCGAGGCCGCGCCTTCGCCGTGGGCGACCACACCGTCGTGTGCGAACGCGACATCGAGGTCCTTCAGCGCGGTCTCCACCGCGCGCACCTGCTCGATGGTGTCCACCTGGAACGAGAGGTGGTGCAGGCCGGGCGTTTTCGCCGAGAACTCGCCGTCACTCTGCTGCCACAGCGTGACCTGCAGCTGCCCGTCACGCCCGAGGAAGGCGAAACGCTGCGCGCCTTCGCCGCCGGCGCCGAGCTGTTCGAAGCCGAGGGCGCGCCGATAGAAGGACACCGAGCGGTCGAGGTCGGTGACATTGAGGCCGATGTGCCCGGGGGCGAGGACAGGTGCGGTCATGGTGAACCCCTTCGGAATGGTCTAACCCTTATTGTTTGTTTGACAGGTTAGAACGTAACCCCGGCCGCCGACCACCGTCAACCCCTATAGTTGGTTTTGATGGTTATGACTGGTCGGAAGGGTCGATCAGAAAGGTGTGGGTGATCCGATGACGGCAGGGAGCCGGTTATCCTCGAGCGTGCCCGAACCACGTCCCCACCTCGGTGAACCGCTCGCTCTGGACCTGCTCAACACGCGCTGGATCGCGGCGTCGGGCCGGCAGGATCTGCTCACCGATGTGGCCGGGGCACGGCGGTGGCTGGCCGACAACGACCTCGATCTGCCCGCCGACGCGGCCACGCTGCGCGCGCTGGTGACCGCCCGCGAGGCGATCCTGCGCGCGGTGAAGGGCGAGACCGCCGACGATCTCAATGCCATCCTCGAGCACGGCCGCATCCGCCGCGCCCTCACCCCCGACGGCCCGGCCACGCTCCCCGAGGTCGGCGACCCGGCCTGGCTACCCGGCTGGCTCGCCGCCGACAACCTGCTACAGCTGCTGGCGAGCTCCCCCGACCGGATCAAGAAATGCGCGCATCCCCAGTGCATCCTGTGGTTCCTGGACACCTCGAAGAACGGCACTCGCCGCTGGCACTCGATGGCGGCCTGCGGCAACCGCGCCAAGGCGACGCGGCATTACGCGAAGAAGACGCAGGCCGAGCACTCGGAGTAGCTGCGGCTCAGCGCGATTCGCCGATCACGGCGTCGCGCGCCCGCGCCACGATCACCAGCGTGATTTCGGCACATCGAATTCCGCGCACAGCGCCCGCCACACGTCACGGGGATCCACCCCGGCCTCGATGGCCTGCGCGCCGGTCCGCCCCATGGACGGCAGCACGTGGTCGGTCAGCAGCGCGTCCGCCCGCGCCGTCCCGAACTCGGTATGCATCAACTCCTGAAACTCCGTCAGCCGCACGGCCGCGAGCCTACGCCACCGCGCTGAACCCGCCGAACGGCCGGTCAGCGCTGCCGTTTCCGGGCAAATCCCCGGAATGCGCCACACCGCCCATGCCGCGAAGACACGACGGATTCAGCCGACTCGCCGCGACAGATAGCGACGGGGTCAGTCGACTGTCGGCCCGACAGATAGCGCCGGGGTCAGCCGACCGCGGCGTGACAGATGGCGACGGGGTCGACCGTGACCGTCGCACCGGCGGCGGCCGTGGCGGCGGCCGCGGTGTAGGTGGGGTCGTCGAGGATGCGCTTGACGGCGTCCCGCAGGGCTTCCGGGGTCAGTGGCCGCACGAAGATCGAACTGCCTTGGCGGGCGGCGCGATTGGCGAGTTCCCACTGGTCGCCGCCGCCGGGGACGGTGACGATCGGGACTCCGGCCAGCAGGGTCTTGGCGAGCAGGCCGTGCCCGCCGCCGCCGATCACGACCGAGGCGTGGCGCAGCAGTTCGTCCTGGCGGCCCAAACCGGCTGTGGCCCAGGCGGGCAGGTCGGCGGGCGGGGTGTCGAGGGTGGAGATGGCGACGCGCACGCCCGCGCCTTGGAAGGCTTCCAGCGCAGCTTCGGCCAAACCGACCTGGCCGGTCTGCGCGGTGGAGGGGGCAACCATGACCAGCGGCTCGTCACCGGGCGGCAGGTCGAGGATGCGATCGGTGGGCTCCCACAGCAGCGGCCCGACCAGGTGGGCGTTGTCCGGCCAGTCCGGTCGCGGCACCTCGAGGGCGGGCAGGGTCGCGACCAGCCGGGCGGTGGGCCCCGGATCCTGCGCCGGCAGGCCGATGCTCTCGCGCGCCTGCTCACGCTGGAGTTCCCCGCGCCGCACGGCCCGCGAACTCAACCCGCGCAGCACCGAATCCCGGGCGCGCCCGCGCAGACCCTCGCCGACCGCGAGCCCGCTGCCGATGGGCGGCAGCCCCTTCGACTGCAGGTACAGCGGGTGCGGCGACAGCTCCACCCACGGCAACCCCAGCCGCTCGGCGGCCATCCCGCCGCCCGCGGTCAGCACATCCGACACCACGAGTTCGGGCAGCATGGCGCTCAGATCCGGCAGGATCTCCGTCGAAATGTGCGCGGCCCGTTGATGAATCCGGGCCCCGGCGTCGTTGTCGTCGTCCTCGGCCCGGGGCGCGAGGCCCTTGAGCCGCCGCACCCCGATCCCGGCGTCCCGCGCGGCATCGAACCACCGCGGGCTGGTGAACAACACCGGCTCGTCCCCGGCCGCCAGCAATCGCGTACACAACGCAATCGCCGGAAACGCATGCCCCGGATCAGGCCCGGCCACCACCGCTACTCGCACGCAGCCAGCGTCCCACACCCACCCGACACATCCGGAACCTCACCCGACTTCCGAGTTCGCGTCGCCCGAGAACCGGCGACGCCCTACTCCCGGCCTACTGCCACGAATCCGCCACCAGCGTCCGACCGGCACAGCAACAGCAGTATCGGCACGCCAGCCCTGCGCCTCCTGCCACCCAGGACCTCACCGCGCTCATCGCATCCCTCACCACGAACCTGACCGCCGCCGACCTCGCCCTCGAGGCAGAAGGCCCTCACCAGCCCGAACCGCCCGCGGACAGACTCCCGCCGCCGGACCTGCGGACGATCCTCGGGGAACGGCGCGGTAGCCGGGCGGCGGGTCGCTGAGACGTCTTCTCAGCCCGCGAAGTGGTAGAGCTCGAAGCTCAGGGCGCGGGCGGCGGAGAAGCCCTCCTTGGGGCCGGTGGTCATCTCGATGACGGCGCGAGCTTGAGCTTCGACAGGCTCGGGGCTCAGGACCTCCAGGTAGCGGCGGTGAGCGGTGAGCGATTCCACGGCCGCGTCGACGGTGTCGGTGACGTCGAGGCCGTGGCTGCCGTCCGCGACGCCGTAGACGGCGGCCCAGCGGGCGGACCAGGCGGGTAGCTCGGCGATGTCGGGGTGGATCCATTCGTTGCCGGCGTCGGAGACTGCGTCGAGGGCGGCGCGGCCGACGGCGCGGTGGTCGGCGGAGTTGACGTAGCCGCGGGCCCAGGTGTCGCCGAAGTTGAACAGCACCACCATTTCCGGGCGGTGGCGGCGGATGGCGGCGGCCAGGTCGCGGCGCAGGGCGAGGGATTCCTCGATGCGGCCGTCGGGGTAGCCGAGGAAATCGACCGTACCGACGCCGACGATCTTGGCCGAGGCCCGTTCCTCGTCCTCGCGCAGCGGCCCGGCCTCGGCGGGCGCCAGGCCCGCGATCCCGGCCTCACCGCTGCTGACCAGGACGTAGCGGATGTCCTTGCCCTGCCCGGTCCACCGTGCGACCGCGGCGGCGGCCCCGTACTCGATGTCGTCGGGATGCGCCGCGATGACGATCCCGCGCTGCCAGTCCTCGGGAAGCTGCTCCATGCCTGTATTCAACTCCGGGCGCACCCGAACGCGCCAGCATGCCACGAACTTCGCACCCCGAACCATTCATCTCGCCCGCGCCTGACACCCCGGACCACGGTCACAACATGCCGAGCACGCTCTCGAACGCCGCCTCCGCGGCGCCCAGCAACTTGAGATCCGGCCCCAGCCGCGACTTCTCGATCCGCACGCCGCCGAACGCGCGACTCACCATGCTGCGACGGTGCACCTGCTCGCGCACCCGCGCGATCCCCGGCTCCGGCAATGCGGTGAACAGGTCGCCGAGCACCACCAGTTCGGGTCCGAGGATGTTCACGACGTTCACCAGCCCGAGGGTCAGCCAGTCCAGGTATTCACCGAGCCTGGTCTCCCAATCCTCCTGCAGCGCACGCAATTCGGCGACGATCGCGCCGCGCGGCCCGTGCTCGGGCATGCCCAGGGCCCGGCACAGCGCCGCCTCCCCCACCTCGGTTTCCCAGCAGCCTTCGTTGCCGCAGTAGCACATTCGGCCGCCCGGCTTGACCGTCATGTGGCCGATCTCGCCGAGATACCCCGCCGACCCGCGCAGCGACGCGTCCTTGGCGATGAGCCCGCCCCCGACCCCGACGTCCGCGGAGACGAATACCGCGTCGGCCGCAGTCCGGCCCGCACCTCTGACATGCTCTGCGAGAGCACCGAATTCGGCGTCGTTGCCGACCCGCACCGGCAGATCCAGGACCGCCCGCAGCCGCTGCCCCAGCGCCACCTCGCCCCAGCGCAGGTTTCCGGCATTGTGCACGAGCCCATCGACGCGCCGCACCACGCCGGGCACGCACACGCCCACCGCCACCGGCCGCAGTCCCAGATCCTCGGCCAGTACCGCCGACGATTCCGCGACGTGGGTGATCACCTCGTCCGGTTCCCGTTGCCGCCCACGCAGATTCCAGCTGTTGCGGCTCAGGATCTGCCCGCCGAATCCGACCAGCGCGATGCCCACGTGCTCGACCTGCACATCGACCGCCAGCACCACCGCCGCCTCCGGTTGCGGCAACACCAACAGCGACGGCCGGCCCGCGCCGCGCGCGGCCCGCGGCACCTTCTCCTCCACCACGCCGTCCTCGGCGAGCCCGTCGACGAGCATCTTGATGGTGGATCGATTGAGCCCGAGTTCGGCTGCGAGGGCCGCGCGCGTGGCGGGGCCTCCGGTGTGTAGCAGCCGCAGGAGGGTCGACCGGTTGAACCGGCGCACCTCGTCCGGACGGGCGACGGTCATGGACTCGGTAATACCATTGCGCGGCTCACCGGCCGGACATCGCCACGCGGCGTCTCGACAGCGCGTCCACGGTCGCGGCCAGCAGCAGCACCAGCCCGGTCACGATGGACACCACCGCCGCGGGCTGCCGCAGCAGGCCCAGGCCGTTCGAGACCACCGCCAGCACCGCGCCGCCGATCACCGCGTCGGCGACCCGCCCGCGCCCGCCGAACAGCGAGGTGCCGCCGATCACGGCCGCGCCGACCGCGAACAGCAGCGTATTGAGCCCGCCCGCCTGCGGATCCACCGAACCGACCTTCGAGGAGTAGACGATCGCCCCGATCGCCGCGCAGGCGGAGCTGATGACGAAAACGCTGGCCCGCAACTGGGTCACGTTGATGCCCGCGCGCCGCGCCGCCTCCACATTGCCGCCGACCGCGTAGATGTGGCGCCCGTAGGTGGTGCGAGTCAGCACGTAGGTTCCGGCGACCAGCAGCACCAGCACGATCGGAACCACATACGGCACACCGGAAATGACGATGAACGTGCTCGGTGAACGGTTCACGGTGAGCAGCGCGGTCACCACGATCGCAAACCCGGACAGCGCCGAAACCTTCAGTGCCACCAGCGGTGTGGGCGCGGTGACCAGTCCCCGTCGCCGGCGCAGGAAGTGCCCGCCCAGCGTGACGGCGGCGTACCCGCCCGCCGCGACCACGCACAGCAGCCAGCTCCCCACCGTGGACAGGTTCCCGTTCGCCACCGCGTCGAGCACGTGCGAGGAGCTGATCCCCAGCACCCCGCCCTCCCCGATGAGCTGCAGGATCACGCCTTGCCAGGCCAGGAACAGCGCCAACGTCACCACGAACGACGGCATCCCGATCTTCGCGATCAGGAACCCGGTGATGGACCCGATGGCCGCGCCCACGCACACCGCGAGCAGCATCTCCACCCACGGATTCGCGGGCAGGCCCAGCACCGTCAACAGGATCCCGAGCAGGGAGAACGCCACCCCGGGCCAGATCCGCAGCAGTCCCGCGAGGATCGCCGCCAGCGCCAGCATGGCGTTGAACACGAAGAACACCGTGGATCCCATGCCGGTCAGCAGGTTCCCGTTGTCCACGTAGTGCATGGCCAGCACCGCGCCCGCCACCCCGGACGCCGTGCCCGCCGACAGATCGATCTCCCCGATCAACAGCACGAACACGATCCCGATGGCGATGATGGTCTGCCCCGCGCCCTGCGCCAGCAGGTTGGCGATGTTGTTGAGCGAGAAGAACACATCCGACAGCAGCGAGAAGAAGACGACCAAAGCGATCAGGCCGAGAATCGCGGGCAGCGAACCGATCTCGCCGCCCCGCAGCCGGGCCGCATAGTCGCGCAGGGCTTCCCGGGTCGACAGTGTCGTGGTGTCGATCCCGAAGTCGGTGACGGCCGTCTCCGCGACGGACTCCGATTCCGAAACATTGGTCATATCAGTGGATTCCTCGCTCACCGGCCACCACCTTGCTCACAGCGCCACGGCTTCGGGCCGCGCCAAACCGAGATCACCCGAGCGTCCCGCGGTGATCAACTCCACCACCTGACCGGTCGTGACCTCCGCGGTCCGCACCTGCGCGGCCATCCGCCCCAGGTACAGCACCGCGATCCGGTCCGCGACCTCGAACACGTCGGCCAGATTGTGGCTGATCAGCACCACGCCCAGCCCCTGTTCGGCCAGCCGCCGCACCAGATCCAGCACCTGCCGCGTCTGCGCCACGCCGAGCGCGGCGGTCGGTTCGTCGAGCAGCACCAGATTGCTGTTCCACAAAACGGCTTTCGCGATCGCCACCGTCTGGCGTTGCCCGCCGGACAGGGCCGCGACCGGGGTGCGCACCGATTTCACGGTGCGCACCCCCAACGAGGCCAGGGTGCGCCGCGCCGCCTCCTCCATGCTCGCCTCGTCCAGCAGCCACGGCTTGCCGCGCTCGCGTCCGAGGAACATGTTGGCCACGATGTCGAGATTGTCGGCCAGGGCCAGGTCCTGGTAGACGACCTCGATGCCGAGCGCCGCCGCGTCCTTGGCGCCACGCAGGTGTACGGGTTCGCCACGGAATCGCACTTCGCCCGAATCGGCGGCGTGGATTCCGGCGACACATTTCACCAGCGTGGATTTGCCCGCGCCATTGTCGCCGACGAGTGCGGTGACCTCTCCCGCCGGCACGGTGAGGTCCACGTCGTGCAGCACGTGCACCGGCCCGAAACTCTTGTTCAGGCCGGTGATTCGGAGCAGCGGCTCACTCATGTCCGAACCTTCAGGCGATGCCGAGGGCGGCGCAGGCGGACTTCACGTCACCGGAGCAGACGTCGGAGGCTTTCACGAAGCCCGAGTCCACCACCTGCTTGACCTCGGCCTTGGTGATCGACTGCGGTTGCAGCAGCACCGATTTCACGTCCCGCTTGCCCTTGGGATCCTGACTCACGCCCACCGCCAGCGCGTCCGCGGCGGCCTTGTCGCCCTTGGCCAGGGCCACGGCCAGTTTCGCCGCGTTCTCGGCCTCGTCCTTGATGGGCTTGAACACGGTCATGAACTGGTCCCCGCGCAGCACCGCCTTGAGCCCGTCGACGGTGGCGTCCTGGCCGGTCACCGGCACCTTGCCGTTGAGGCCGTTCTTCTTCAGCACCGTGATCACCGCGCCGGCCAGGCCGTCGTTGGCGGCGACCACGCCGTCGACCTTGCCGCTGTTGCCGGTGAGGATCTGCTCGAAGGTGGTGCCGCCCTTCTGGTTATTCCAGTCGTCGATGGGCTGGCTGCGCACGAGTTTCAGCGCGCCCGAATCGTAGAGCGGCTGCAAGGCCTTCTGCTGGCCCTGATGGAAGAGGGTGGCGTTGTTGTCGGTCGGCGCGCCCTCGATCTCGACGACCTGCGCGCCGGGCTTGTCCTTCAACGCGGTGGCCAGGCCCTGACCTTGCAGCTCACCGACCTTCACATTGTCGAAGGACACGTAGTAGTCGGAGGATCCGCCCAGGTTGAGGCGGTCGTAATCGATGGTGGGGATGCCCGCCTTGTTGGCCTTTGCCGCGACCGCGCTGCCGACCTCACCGTTGATGGCGGCGATGATCAGCACTTTGACGCCCTTGGCGATCATGCCGTCGGCGAGGGTGGTGAACTTCTGGACGTCACCCTGCGCGTTCTGCACGTCGGCGTCGAATCCGGCCTCGTTCAAGGCTTTTCGCAGCAGGGGTTTATCGAAGGATTCCCAGCGGGCCGAGGTCGCGGTCTCGGGGAGGATGACCCCGACCGTGCCGTTGGCGCCGCCGCCGGACGGCGCGGCCGACGAGGACGTCGTGGTGCTGGAATTGGATCCGCAGGCGGTGAGGGTGAGCAGGCCGGTCAGGGCCAGCGCCGCGGCGGCGTAACCCCGTCGGCGTCCGGACTTGTTCGGCGGGAGTGCGCTTTTCGTCCTCATCAGGGTGACCCTCTTTTCAATGACACTGCACGCGGCGGTCACTGGGTTGCGACCGTACGCAACGGCATATGTTGTGGGCAACAACATATGCCGTGCGCGTCACTCGGAGGGGACGATTCGCCAAAGTCGGCGGGGTCGATCAGGGCAGCAGAATGACCTTTCCACCGGCGTGGCCGTCCATCACGAAGGTATGCGCCGCAGCCGCTTCCGCCAACGGGAACGTCTTCGCGATGGCCAGATCCAGCTTGCCCTCCGACAGCAGCGGCAGCAGCTCCCGCCACGCATTGCCGCGGATCTCGGTGCCCGGATCCGCGCCGGGACCCATCCCGAGCACCTTGAAACCGTCGGAGGCGGCCCGGCCGAAGGCCACGATGCTCGCGAATCGGTCGCGATCGCCGACCAGTTCGAGCGAGACGTCCACCGCCTCGTCCGTGCCCACGGTGTCGATGGCGGCGTCGATTCCCTTGGGGGCCAACGCCTTGACGCGATCGGCGAGACCGGGACCGTATTCGACCGGTTCCACGCCGTAGGAGCGCAACCGCTCATGGCCGCGCGGCGAGGCCGTGCCGATCACCCGCGCGCCCCGCGCCACCGCCAACTGCGCGGCCAGCGCGCCCACGCTGCCCGCCGCGCCGTGGATGAGGACGGTGTCGCCGGGACCGACGCCGGTGGCGGCGAGCAGATGTACCGCAGTGCCGCCAACACTAAGGATGCCGGCGGCCTGCTTCCAATCCACCTCGGCCGGCTTGGGCACGACGCGCGCGGCGTTCGCGGTGACCGCGGTGGCGTAACCGCCGCTCACCGGCGCGAGCACCTCGTCCCCGATCGAGATCGGCCCGGCCGGTCCCACCGCGTCCGGGCCGACGGCGGTGACCACGCCGGCGGCCTCCAGGCCCAGCCGGAGCGGCAGTTTGCTCGGATCGGTGCCGAACGCACCGCTGTAGAACTTGTAGTCGAACGGATTCACCCCGGCGGCGCGAACCGCGAAGGTGACCTCGCCGGGCCCCGGTTCGGGCACCTCGACATCGATGAGCGACAAAACTTCCGGTCCACCGTAAGCGGTGGCAACGACAGCAGTAGCCATACGGCGATCATACGGAGAACGGACCGTCCGCCCGGGCTACCCCGGGCGAACGGTCCGTTCGGCTCGATCGTCAGTACTTGCCCAGCGGCGACTTGTCCTTGGACCCCGACACCGCCTTGTACAGCAGGTACAGGCCGAAGATCACCGCGCTCACCATCAGGATGGGGAACAGGCTCTTGATCAGCCAGCCGAGAATCATGAACGCGATCCATACGAGGACGACGACGCCGAGAATCTTCCAGAACATTCCTTGCCTCCCTAGTCTCCGAACCGCCGTCCGCGCGATCCGACACCATCCATACTGCGTCGGCAGGCTGAGAAAATCACCAGGTCAGCGCCAAAATCCGGGACAGTTCAGGGTTCACCCCGAGGTGGCCGAACCGTCGGCGAGTGTTGGGCAGGGGCGAGTGCCCGGCAGTCGGTCCGGGCGGAACAGCTGGTCCGGAGCGCGGGAGCGCCCTACGTGCGGTGGTCGCGCGGCGAGCATCGGTTTCTCGGCGGACCCTGGTTCGGGGTCCGTGGGGAACGCGGGTGGAGGCGCTGATCGGCACGGTCTCAGGGACGTGTGCGGAAACGCTGGTCGGCGAGTTCGGTGAGCGCCTGGGCCCAGCCGTCGAGGCGATCGGCGGCATCGCGCAGGCCGACCATGGCCCAGCCGAGGTCGTCGGCCACCGCGGCGCTCTCCGGCACCGCCAGCACGCGGGCCGCCGCGGCCACCATGCCCTCGTATTCGATGACGCCGCCGTCCAATCGGACCGATACGGCCCGGACATGCTCGCCCAGGGGTGAATTCACGCCCAGCGCACCGGAGGCCCGCTCCATGGCGACCACGTCCTGCGCCAGCGCGTGCAGCGCGGCCGCACCCGAGGCGGCCGTCTCGAGGGTGTCGTCGAGATCGTCGGCGGGCAGTCGGCCCGAACGCGCGATCTGCGCGTGCAATCCGTGCAGCGCCCGCTCCGCTCGAACCAGGCGGGCGATCGAAGCCCGTGCGGCCGACCGGATCGGCGGCAGCTTGCGCGGGACGAACGTCGCCTGCGGCAAGGGTTCCCGCCGCATATCCAGGTACCGGCGCGCGGTCACCGCGGTCCCGGTGACCAGCGCGACCGCGCCGCCACCGACCACCACCACCGCCCACGCCGGTGCCGAGATCAACACCAGTCCAACGGTTCCCGCCGTGGTCAACCCGGAAGCCGTCCCCAATCGGAAGCTCCGCCGCCGGGCCCGCCGCCGCTTCCGCAGCTCCCGCTCCCGCGGATCGGCCCACTTGCGCACGGCCACCAATGCCTGCTCCCCCACACCCCGCAAGGTGTCCGGCAGCCGCTGCGCCAACTCCTCGGGCTCGAACCCGGTGGGCGCCAACACCTCCCGCACCGCCTCGGTGGCCCGCTCCCGCCGCGCCCGCTTCTTCGCCCGGCGCCCACGACCGGCCCGAGGATCCTCAGCGAATCCTGGTGGCGCACTGAAATCTGCGCGACCACGCGCCGGATCAGGGGCGAACACGGGCTGTGCCGGGCCGCGAGGGTTCATGGTGTGCGGCGCCGGGCCCGAGAGGGCCACGTAAGTCTGTGCGCGATGACCAGTGGCCGCGTGATAGTCAGCGGCGCGATCCGGCGCTGGGACAGCAGCCGAGGGCGGCATGGAAGCCGTTTCGGGAATTACGGTTTCGGGTTGCGCGGGCGGCTGAGGGGTTGCCGACGGGCCGAAGGGTGAGGGGAAGCCCGGGGTGGGGTCCGGGGTTTTCGTCCGGGTTCGGCGCAGGAAACGCGCAGGGGAGGTCGCGGGACTCTGTTCGGCCCGCGATCTCCCCATCGTGTACTACTTTCCGCGCAGCAGTTACTGCTGGGCGGCCTGGCCCTTGTTGAAGGGCTGGGCGGCCGGCTGGGCGGGCTGGCCCTGCGGAATCTGCTGCTGCGCACCGCCGGAGGGCAGCGCGTCGCCGCGCATGGAGGCGCGGATCTGCTCGAGGCGGCTGTGTCCGGCCATCTGGATCGAGGCCTGCTGGACCTCCAGCATGCGGCCCTGCACCGAGTTGTTGGCCAGCTCGGCCGAACCCAGGGCGTTGGCGTAGCGGCGCTCGATCTTCTCGCGCACCGCGTCCAGGCTCGGGGTGGTGCCGGGAGCCGAGAGGGTGGAGTCCATCTGCTGCAGCGAGGCCGAGACCTGCTCCTGCATCTTGGCCTGCTCCAGCTGGGACAGCAGCTTGGTGCGCTCGGCGACCTTCTGCTGCAGCAGCATCGCGTTCTGCTCGACGGCCTTCTTGGCCTGGGCGGCGGCCTGCAGCGACTGGTCGTGCAGCACCTTCAGGTCCTCGACCGACTGCTCGGCCGTCACCAGCTGCGCGGCGAAAGCCTCGGCGGCATTGGTGTACTGGATCGTCTTCTCGGTGTCGCCCGAGGCGTTGGCCTGGTCGGCGAGCATAACCGCCTGGCGCGCATTGGCATTGAGCTTCTCGACCTCGTCCAGCTGACGATTGAGCTTCATCTCCAGCTGGCGCTGGTTGCCGATCACCGACGCGGCCTGCTGTGACAGGGCCTGATGCTGGCGCTGGGCTTCCTCGATGGCCTGCTGGATCTGGACCTTCGGATCCGCATGCTCTTCGATCTTCGAGTCGAAGAGGGCCATCAGGTACTTCCAGGCCTTCACGAACGGATTAGCCATCGATTGATCCCGCCTCCATATGACGTGCCGCGCCCCGTAGCGCGACAGTAGTGCGCGACCGTCGCGCACCCCTGTTGTCCCATATCTCCACTGTGCAACGGCCGTTTCGGAGACTTCGGCAACAGCACGACGCCTCCGGAACGAAAGCCTACAGAGAATTTATCCCTTTCGGCCCCTCAGTACAGCGATCACTTGGCGGCCACCAGCACCAGACGGTCCGACTTCGGGGCCGGAATCACGATGCGGGGGCCGAAAGTTCCATCCGCGGCCATCGCCACGTCACCGTCGCCACCCCGCACGGGCACCTTGGCGGCGGCCTTGTCGGCGTCGGCCATGGTCGAGCTCACGTCGAAGAGCACCTGTGCCAGCGGCACGTCCAGGGCCTGGCAGATGGCGGCGAGCAGCTCGCTCGACGCCTCCTTGCGACCCCGTTCCACCTCGGACAGGTACCCCAGGCTGACTCGCGCGGAGGTGGAGACCTCGCGCAAGGTCCGGCTCTGGGCGACCCGAGCGCGCCGCAGGCTTTCCCCGATGGCTTCTCGCAGCAGCGTCATCTCGTTCTCCTCACACTCGTCTCGCCGGACCCAGCGTTTGACTGGACAACGTCCGGCGTCGGCCGCGCGTTCCCGGTCTCGTCACTCGTCCCGGACCATGCGGACGAGTTCGGTGACCGCGGCGCGAACCGCGCCCACCCTGATCGTCCACCGGTCTCCCGGCAACTTCAACCGAAGCACCTCGGTGGACTCCGGACCCGCTATGCCTAGAAATACCGTGCCGACCGGTCGGCCGTCCTGTGGTTCGGGTCCGGCGACTCCGGTGAGTCCGATTCCCCAGTCCGCCCCGCAGCGCTCACGCGCACCGACGGCCAGCTGTTCGGCGGTGCTCGCGGCGACCGGACCATCCACTGCCAGCGTGTCGGCATTCACACCGGCCAGCGACCCTTTGAGGTCGGTGGCGTAGACGATCAGTCCACCCCGTAACACCGCGCTGGCGCCCGGAATTCCCGCGATGGCGGCGCTGAGCAGTCCGGCGGTCAGCGATTCCGCGGTGGCCACCGTCTGCCCGGCGGCGGTCAGGGCCGCGACCAGGTCGGCGGCGGGCACTGAGGTGACGAGCGGGTCGGGCGGAATGGGCGCTGCGGTCGCTACTCGCGACAGCAGGGCCTCGATGTCGGGCCGAACCTCACGCGGCACGACTGCCGCCCGGTGACCCGAACCAGAGCCGGGCCGCCTGCACGACGTAGTCGAGGCCCGTCACCACGGTCAGCAGCACGGCCAGATACATCAAGTCCATTCCGGCCGCGGCGAATCCGCCCGACAGCGGCAGCAACAGCACGCCGATGGCGACCGACTGGACCAGCGTCTTGAGCTTGCCGCCCCGGCCCGCGGGAATCACCCCGCGCCGGACCACGGCCAGGCGCAGCAGCGTGACGCCCAGTTCGCGGGCCACGATCACCAGGGTGATCCACCACGGCAGGTCGTGCAGCATGGACAGGCCGATGAGCGCTGCCCCGATCAGAGCCTTGTCCGCGATCGGATCGGCCAGCTTGCCGAAGTCGGTGACCAGACCGTATTTGCGGGCCAGTTGCCCGTCGATGCGGTCGGTGATGGCGGCGATGCCGAAGGCCGCCGCCGCGATCCAGCGCCACTTGGTGTCGTGCCCGCTGCCGGCGAACAGCGCGAGCAGGAACAGCGGCACGATCAGAATGCGCAGAACGGTGAGCACATTGGCGATGTTCAGCAGCGGCACCGGCTCGGTCTCGGCCAAGGCTTCCGGGCGCGCAGACACCGTCGGCATCGCCTCCGGGCGCGGAGTGTGCCCGAAGCCCGGGCTCACCGCGGGGCCGGCGTCGGCCCAGCGCCCCTCGATCTCGTCACGCTGCACCGTCACCAGCGCCCCCACCGGCCGCGGGACCGGCCATGGTTTCCGGACCATGCCGGGATACGGGGAAGCTGGATGTGCGACACACCGACAAGCCTATCGGTACGCGGGCCGACTACTGTGCACCCCATGACAACACGGGCACCAGACAGCGGTTCGATCGGCGGGCAGGCGGCGGGAACGCCGGTCGTCCGCCGAGCGCGAACCTCTGACGTGCCCGAGATCAAACGCCTCATCGACATCTACGCCGGCCGCATTCTGCTCGAGAAGAACCTGGTGACGCTGTACGAGGCGGTGCAGGAATTCTGGGTGGCCGAACTCGGCGGGCAGATCGTGGGCTGCGGCGCGCTGCACGTGCTGTGGGCCGACCTGGGTGAGGTGCGCACGGTCGCGGTGCACCCCGACATCAAGGGGACCGGCGCCGGGCGGCTGATCGTGGAGCAGCTGATCACCGTGGCGCGCGAACTCGAGTTGCGGCGGGTCTTCGTGCTCACCTTCGAGGTGGAGTTCTTCGCCCGGCACGGGTTCGCCGAGATCGAGGGCACGCCGGTGACCGCGGAGGTGTACGCCGAGATGTGCCGGTCCTACGACACCGGTGTCGCCGAATTCCTGGATCTCTCCTACGTCAAGCCGAACACCCTCGGGAATACCCGAATGCTGTTGACGCTCTGATACTTCGGTATCCATCACTACGTCGCACATCCGAATCTTCGATCAGGAGCGCTCGAGCCCATGGCCGTCTTCGCCGTCCACTACGTCTACTCCGAGGCCACCGTCCCGGCCCGCGACATCCACCGCCCCGAGCACCGGGCCTGGCTCAATGCCCTGGTCGATCAGGGCATCGTGCTCACCAGCGGCCCGTACGCGGACGGGTCGGGTGCGCTGATCCTGGTGTCGGCCGAGGACCTGGACGCGGTCACGAAGCTGTTCGAGGACGACCCGTTCAATCGGGAAGGGCTGTTGACGGACAAGCGGATCACCGAATGGTTGCCGACCATGGGCGCCTTCGTTCCCTGAGCCATCGACTGCGCCCGATCACGACGCAGCTCGTCACGATCATGAGCAGCGGATAGCACCCCGCGTAGGTCGGCACGGTGAGGTACGCCCACCACACCGTGCGGTCCGCGCGGGGCAGCATGAACAGGCCGATGCCGATCGGGTGCGGGGAGCCTTCCATGGGCGGGCGGTCCGAGAAGGTCCACCACCAGCTGAATCCGATCAGCGCCACCGCCGCGAGAGCCGTCCAGGCCCAGCGGGTGGGGTTCGTGCGCGTGTAGTGCCAGGCCAGGATCGCCAAGGGCATGAACCAGACCCAGTGATGCCCCCAGGAGAACGGTGACACGCAGGCCGCGGTCATACCCGTCACCGTGACGGCCAGTAGCTCCCGGTGTGCTCGGTGCGCCAGCGCCGCCGCGAGCAGTCCGAGCACGGCGACCAGCGCGACGATCGGCAGCCACATCCAGGCGGGCGGCTGGAAGACGGTCATGCCGAACGTGTCCACGGTGTATCGCCGTACGTCGAAGAATCGGAGCAGCTGCGCCAGCAAGCCGTTCACGGACTGGTTGGCCGGTGAATCGACCGCTCCGACCCGTTCGGGCGTGGTGATCTGTTTGCTCCAGTACGACCACGCGTCCGCCGGTCGCGCCGCGAAGCCGATCGCCACGGTGGCCGCGAAGGCGCCGGCCGCGACGCCCAGGGCCCGCCATTGCCGGGTGCAGGCGAGGTAGACGAGGAAGAACACCGGCGTGAGCTTAATTCCGGCGGCGACGCCGACACCCACACCGCGCAGCGGCGCCGTGGGCGCGCGGGTGAGGTCCCAGACGATCAGCAGGGCCAGGAAGATGTTGATCTGCCCGAGCCAGATCGTCGTGCGCACCGGTTCCAGTACCGTGCACACGAGCGCGAGAGGGAGCGCGAACATCCAGGTGCGCACGGTGTTTCGATATCCCAGGGCGAGCAGGCAGCGCCCGGCGAGCGCGATCAGCGCCGCCAGGGTCACGGTCCACCACAGCGCTTTGGCAGTGACCGTGGAGAACACGGTGAGCGGGACGAAGGCCAGCGCCGCGAACGGGGTGTAGGTGAAATCCATGCCGAAGACGACCGGTCCGTCGTAGAGGCTGCTCCCGTCGCGGATGACCGCGCCGCCCGCCCGGTAGACATCCAGGTCGACGCCATTGTTGAACAGGCCGTAGTAGGGATTGCCGAGCGGCAGTGCGTAGACGTGCCATACCAGCGCTGCGACCGCGAGCAGTGTGCCGATGACCAGCATCCGGTCGGTCACTTCGGGCTCCGCACACCGGCATCTTTCTCCGGCAATAAACTCTTTAGCCCGCGTAACCATCGGTCCACGATAACCACCAGCCCGGGAACGACAGCGAAATAACGCTGCGACACACCGGATTTCGAATCAACGCGGGCCCGTTCAACCGACCGAGCCCCGGACCGGTCTGCGTCGGTACGGGGCCCGCTCGGGGGTAATCGCCCATGATGATCGCTCAGCATGTTTGACAAAACAGGACAGTACCGGCCGCGACACGCCCCGAAACCGCCATGTGAGCCGTGACACACGCCCTGGTCAGTGGCCCCACACGGAGGTGTGAGCTTGCAAAGCGAGCCCTCGCCCGGCGAGGATCGCGTAACTCTACCCGAAACATGTTGTACTGCCAGCGATCTCGTGATCGGAAATCCACGCGAAGAACACCGCAGTCAAGGCGCGCAGGCAGTTTCCTGAAAATCGAGGGGTCGACCGAACGGCCCACGTTTCAGGGTCGCCTCCAAACCCGTTGAAGCCAGTGAGAACCCGATCGCTGCGCCGTCCGGGCTATGACTTTCGCGCCCAGCGGGCGAGTTGGAAGCCGTCGGTATCGAAGATGATGTGCTCGCAGCTCATGGTCAGCTGGACCGGGCGGTCGGTGTGGGTGATGCGGCGGGCGTCCCCGCCGACCACGACCGGTGCGGTGGTGACGCAGAGTTCGTCGAGCGCGTCATCCGCCGCCAGTTGACCGGCGAGGCTGGGGCCGCCCTCACACAGGATGCGGCGCATGCCCAGGCCGGTGAGGGTGTCGATGATGGCGGCGGTCTCGACACGATCAGGGCCGAGCTCGACGACCTGGGCGCCGGCGGCGGCGAGGTCGCGTTTGGCCGCGGCCGGAGCGGTCGTGGTCGTCAGGATGATCGGCGGGACGAGGGTATCGGTGAGCAGCCGCGACTTCGGATCGATGTCGGCGCGGCCGCTGACCACGGCGAGCGGCGGAATCGGCTGCAGGCCTTGCTCTTTGCGGCGCTCCCGACCGGATTCGGGGATGCGGATCCCGATGTAGTCCTCCACCCGGATGGTGGACGCCCCGACCAGCACGACGTCGGCGAGACTGCGCAGCAGCTTCAGGACGCGCTGGTCCAGCGGGCTGGTCAGCCCACGCGAGGAACCGCCGGTGCTGATCGCGCCATCCAGGGAGACAACGAAATTCGCGCGCACGGATGGCTCGGTGGCGGCCGGGTACGCGTACAGGGCGGCGAGGTCGTCGTCGGTGAGGTCACCGGCGCTGACGATGGCGGGTATTCCGGTCGCCGAGCTTGCGGCTGTCGTCATGGGGTGCCTTTCTGCTCTCGATCCGCGGTGAGTAGAGCCAGGAAGAGCCGGGTCGCGACCGACTCGAACGGTTCGGTCATCGGGTCGCCGTAGACCGTGGCGCCCGGCATGGCCGCGGCGCGCCGCCGGGCGGCGGTGGCCAGCGCGCCCATGATGCCCGCCGAGCGCTGGATCGCGGACTTCTTCGCCCAGGCGAGTTCGCGCTCCGGTTCGGGCAGCAGCGCCTCGCAGGCGAGCCGGAGGCACACCTTGTCGGCCGGACGGCCATCGTGGTCGCCGAAAAGCGCTGTCGGGCCGAAGGTCTCGGCGACTTCCCACAGGCGCACGGTCTGGAACACGTGCACGAAACGGTCGGCGTATGTCCCGATGATCCGCGGATAGAAGTCCGGCACCAGGCGGTCGTGGACGAAGTTGCCGGCCGATTCCTTGCGGATGGTCCGGTCGAGTTCCTCGACGGCCTCGGGCGAGTCGATCGGGTGCCGCAGTGCCTTGCCGCCCGCGACGATCGCATCGGCTCCGCTGCCGGTGAGGATCGGTCCGACCGCGTCGATGCGGTCCAGCGCGGGCAGGGCCGCGAGCAGCGGGACCGCGTAGGTGACCTCCCACAGTTCGGGCACCCCGAGCAGGTCGATCGCGCGCCGGGCCAGGTCGACGATCGCGGGCTCGTCGAGCTCGATCATCTCGTGGGTGAGACCCAGCGCCCGCGCCGCCGCGACGGCGTTGTCCTGGTCCGTACCGCCCTCGGAGACAATGGTTATCGCGTGCGGGCGGGCACCCGCCGCGACGGCCGCCGCCGCGACCAGGATCGAGTCGACGCCACCCGAGAGCAGCACCACCGGATCGGCGCCGGAAGCGCTCAGTACGGCTTCGATCCGATCCTGGACCTCGCGTCCGATCAACGCGGCCGCCACGGCCGGATCGGTCACCTGCCGCAACCCGGGGTCGGGCGTGGCGATATCGCGCAGGTCGGCGACGAACTGCATGGTCTCGCCCGTCTGGTCAGCGAGAACACGCTCGTTCCGAGCAGCCGTCATGGGTTCGACACTCCTTGGATGAACGGGCCTTCGTGCCTGGTGACAGGGGCCATCCGGCATCCGCGTAGACACTACAACACCGGGCTTTTCGGAAACTTTGCCCGCGATGGAGCAAATCGGGCACGCCGAAGCCGCACCGGCCTCGAATAGGAACGGTGGCGGTCCGTGTCCGCGATCCGGGCCGCCACTGTTCCGGATTCGCTCGTGCGCAGTGCGATTCATCCCCGTCCGTGATCTCCCGTGAAAGGACCGAACGCGTCATGTCCGCCCGTACCGTCCTCGTGATCGTGGCCACCATCCTGCTGGCCATGTTCGCGATCACCCCCGCCGACGCCGAACCCCTACGCGGGGGCCGGTATCGAATCTTCCTCGAGTCGCAACCGGCGCTGACGCTGCGCCCGGCGGTCGCGCCCGAGACGGGCGTACGCTCGATCGCCGACAACGGCGCCGACCTCAATCAATGGGAGCCGGTGCTGATCACCTACCGTCCCGCCGGGCCGGTGTTCCAGCTGCTGAACTCGTCGACCCGGTTGTGCCTGCACCCGGTCCAGCTCGACCCGCTGACCTACTCCGTCGGCCAGAACCTGTGCGGCGTCGCCGAGACCGGACTCTGGTATGTGAGCGAAACCGGCGGCAATCACCGCGTCAGCCTGGCGTCGGACCCCAGCCTGACCCTCTACGGCGACACCGCTTCCGCCGTGCCCGTGGCGCTGCTCGGCCGGGTCGGCGACGAACCCCGCGCGCGCTGGGTCTTCCGGCGACTCTGACCCGCTCCCCCACGGCCGGCTGCCGTCCGGATGCCGCTATGCGTCGGCCGCCACCTCGAACCGGGCGGCGATGTCGGCGGCGGTGACCTTGGCGAGTTCGACCAGGAACGGGACCCGTTCGGGGATCATGAGAGTGGCAGGGCCGCGCAGGCCGAGAGCGAAGCGGCAGCGGCCGGCCCGGTCGAGGATGGGCAGGCCGATGGTGCGGAAGCCGGGGTCGAGTTCCTCGTCGTTGTAGGCGTAGCCGCGCTCGCGGGTGCGGGTGAGTTCGCGGCGCAGTTCCTCCGGGCCGGAGACCGAGCGCGGGGTGCCCTCGTCGTAGGGCAGCGCGCGCAGTTCCTCGTCGGTGGTGTCGGACCAGGCCAGCAGGGCTTTGCCGAGGGCGCTGGCGTGCAGGGGAAGTCGCACGCCCTGCAGCCGGTGGCCGTCGGAGTCGCGCCAGCGGCTGGTGCCCAGCAGTACGGCGTGGATGCTGTGCCGGATGGCGACCGAGGCATTGGCCCCGGTGGTGCCGGCCAGCTGTTCCAGACAGGGTTCGGCGAGGTAGATGCGGTGCTGCCGGTAGGCGATCTGCCCGTATTCGGCGAGGGCGCCGCCCATGCGGTAGCGGCTGGATTCCTCGTTCTTCTCCAGGAATCCGCCGTCCACGAGCGCCTTCAGCAGGCGGTGAGTGGTGCTCACGGCCAGACCCTGTTGCCGCGCGATCTCCGAGACGCCGCGTTCGTCGCCGCCCCGGAAGCATTCGAGCACCGACAGGGCACGGGCGACGGTCTGCACTCCGGAGGCTTCCACGGCAGCGACGGTAACACAGCCGGACGGCGCGAAATCGCCGCGCTTTCCACTATTCGGAAAGGCTGCGCGCGAACGGATTCGCCTCACGACGAGTGAAACTCTGTCGATGAGCAGTCATTTCAGCAGATGCCGGGAATCGTCCGGGCCATAACGGCTTCGACCCATCACTGTCAAGCCTTCCGATCCTCGGAAAGCATTACCTCGCCACGCCAAGGCGGCATCCCTACTGTCCCAGGGCATCGATCGACATCGCGATCGGTTCCCGAGTTGGAAGAGGTGCCCCACGATGTTTCGCACGCGCCGGCCGAACCGTTGGCGTCTCGCCTTCGCACTGGCCCCCGTCATCGCTCTCGTCGCCGCGTGCGGGTCCGGCGCCACCACCGACGCGGCGAAACCGGAACTCGTCCTGAAGGTCGTCGATCCGGGCAATTCCGGGCCGCTCGCGGTCGGCAAACGCGACGGCACCTTCGACAAGGCGCTCGCTCCGCTGGGCGCGCGCATCGAATGGGTCACCACCACACCGGGTTTCAGCTCCATGCTGAAGCTGTTCAACACCAAGGAGCTCGACGTCTCCGGCGCGGCGTTCAGCCCGGTGGTGGGTGCGCTGTCCAAGGACGTGCCGGTCCGGATCGTGGCGGTGCAGGATCCGGCGGGCAAGGATCAGAGCGGGATCCTGGCCGGCAAGGACTCCGGCATCCGCTCGGTCGCGGATCTGGTGGGCAAGCGGGTCGCGGTGAATCCGGCCGCCAAGGGCGAGTACATCCTGCTCAAGGCTCTCGCACAGGCGGGCGTCCCGGCCGACAAGGTGACGCGGGTTCCCTTGCAGCAGAAGGACGCCGCCTCCGCCTTCGCCACCGGCAAGGTGGACGCCTGGGCCTCGTTCCTGGTCCCGTACCAGGAGGCCAAGGCCAATGGCGGCGTGGAGATCGCCACCGAGCAGAGCATCGATTCCAAGGACAACACGGTGGTGGTGTTCCGCACCGAGATCCTCGACAAGCACGCTGATGTCGCGGCCAAGTACCTGGAAGTGCTGCAGGGCCTGACCGATCGGCAGCGCGCGACTCCGGCCGAGTTCGAGAACGTTTTCGAGAAGACCGGCCCGCGCGCGCTCAGCGGCCAGCGGCTCACCGACGCCCTGCGCGTGGACGCGGAGGCGACCCAGCCGCGCTTGCCCAGGGAGTCCGACGCCGCCGACCTCGCCGACGTGGTGAACCTGTTCGCGGGCAACGGCGTCATCGCCCGCAAGATCACCGCCGCGGACATCTTCTACGACCTGAAGTCCAAGCTGACCCCCGAGCAGCTGGCCGCGTTGAAGGAGCGCTGACATGGCCGTCCTCGTCGCCGCCACCGCGGCAGCGGACTCCCCCGCCGCGGACGCGCTCAGCGCGCTCGCCCCGCCCCGCACCAGAATCGAGAAGCGCAGGCCCACCTGGATTTCCGTGCCGCTGCGGTTCCTGCTGCCCACGGTGATCTTCGCGGCCTGGTGGATCGGCTCGGCGACGGGGGCGCTCTCGCCGCAAGTGCTGGCCGGGCCGCCCAAGGTGTGGTCGGCGTTCACCGAACTGCTGGGCAGCGGGCAGCTGGCCGACTTCGCGGCGGCCTCCTTCACCCGCGCCGCCCTCGGGGTGGCACTGGGCGTGGGCGGCGGACTGCTGCTGGGCCTGGCGGCCGGATTGTCGAGTCTCGGTGAGGAACTGGTGGATTCGACCATGCAGATCGTGCGGGCGGTGCCGTTCCTGGCGCTGGTGCCGCTGTTCATCGCCTGGTTCGGCATCGACGAGCTGTACAAGGTGCTGCTCATCGCGGTGGCCACCATCGCGCCCATGTACGCCTACACCTATCTGGGCGTGCGCAATGTGGACCGCAAGGTGGTCGAGGCGGCGCGCGGGTTCGGACTGAGAGGGCCGCGGCTGGTGCTCGAGGTGATCCTGCCGTCCGCGCTGCCCGGCATTCTGATGGCGCTGCGAGTGTGCCTGTCCATCAGCATCACCGGCCTGATCGCCGCCGAGCAGGTGGGCACCACCGAGGGCGTCGGCTACCTGGTGACCCTGGCCCAGGAGTACAACCGCACCGACTACATGGTGTTGTGCGTGGTGCTGTACGCGGTGCTGGGCCTGGTCTTCGACGGGCTGGTGCGGATCGCCGAGCGGTTCGGCATGCCGTGGCGGCGACAGGTGGCGATCCGATGACCGCCGTCGAGTCGCGCAACCGGAGCCCCGTCGCCGTCTCGATCACCGGGCTGCACAAGACATTCGGGGACAAGACTGTGCTGGACGGCATCGACCTGACCATCCGGCGCGGCGAGTTCGTGGTGCTGCTCGGGCCCAGCGGTACCGGCAAGACCACGCTGCTGCGTCTGCTCACCGGTCTGGAACTGCCCGACGCGGGGCAGGTGCTGGTGCCCGCCGCCCGCACCACCGTCTATCAGGAACCCCGGCTCATCCCCTCCAAGCGCGTGCTGCCGAATGTGATTGTCGGCCAGCGTCGTTCGCGCGAGACGCGGGCGGCCGGGTTGCGGGCGCTGGCCGAGGTGCAGCTGGACGGAAAGGCCCGGCAGTGGCCGGCCACCCTGTCCGGCGGTGAGGCCCAGCGAGCGGCGCTGGCCCGCGCGCTGGTGCGTGAACCCGAATTGCTGCTGCTCGACGAGCCGTTCGCCGCCCTGGACGCGCTGACCCGGCTGCAGATGCAGGACCTGGTCGGCGATCTGGTGGCGCGGCACCGGCCCGCGGTGCTCATGGTCACCCACGACGTCGACGAGGCGGTGCGGCTGGCCGATCGCGTACTCGTGCTGGACCGCGGGCGCTTCGCCGTCGACACCGAGATCGAACTGCCGCATCCGCGCGACCGCACCGACCCGGCGGCCCTGCGCTATCAGGCGGCCTTCCTCGCCCAGCTGGGCGTCGGCCGCACCACCGAAAACCCCAGGAGCACACCATGACCGACACCCTCTGGTACACCCGCTGCCCGGTCCCCACCGCCAGCGGCCTGGCACACAGCCTCGGCTGGCTGGGCGAGGCGGCCGCGAGCGGCGGCCTGAAGTTCGGGGTATTGCAGGACGCCGGACCGGAGCTGGCGGGCTTCCACTTCTCCCATGAGCTGTCGGGGCTGATCCGCGAGGGCGGCAACGTGCCCGCGCTGGCGGCCCGCGCGCAGGGTTCGCCGACCCGGCTGATCGGATTGACCTGGATCGACGAGTCGCAGGCGATTCTGGTGGGCCCGCAGTCGCAGGTGACCTCGGCCGCGGAGCTGGCGGGCCTGCGGGTCGGGATTCCGGCGTGGGCCGCGGATCAGGCGCGCAGTTTCCCGCGGGCGATGGCGCTGCACGGGTTCGCGAACGCGCTGCGAACGGCCGGGCTCACCCTCGCCGACGTGCGGGTGGTGGAGATCGGAGTGGAGCGGGATCCTCAGGTGCGCACCGAGATTCAGGAGCGGCGGCGCAGTGTGACCTGGGGTGTCGACGAATTGCTCGCCGGAACCGTGGACGCCGTCTACGTCAAGGGCGCGCGGGCGCAGGAAGTGGCAGCCGAACACGGGCTGCGGGTGGCGATCGATCTCGACGCGCTCGGGTCCAAGCGGCTGCGCGTGAACAATGGCACGCCGCGACCGATCACGGTGCACCAGGAACTCCTCGACACCCGGCCCGATGTGGTGGTCGGCTTCCTGGCGCAGAGTCTGCGCGCCGCGGATTGGGCGGCGGGCGACCTGGACGGTGTGCGCACCGTCCTGCAGCGCGAAACGCTGTCCGGCCCCGAGGGTGTCGTGGCCGCCTACGGCGAGGAGTTCCACCGCGGCCTGCACCCGTCGCTGTCGGAGGAGCGGGTCGAACTGCTGGGCGTGCAGCAGCGGTTCCTCTACACCCACGGCTTCCTGGCCGCCGATTTCGATCTCGAATCCTGGGTCGCGCCCGAGCCGTTGGAGCAGGCCCGCGCCCTGGTCGCCGCCGGGACGGTGGCGGCATGACCGAATACCTGTGGCGACTGCCCAGCCGCGGCGACGGCCGCCGGGCGAACCCGGAGCTGCGGCGGCGCGGCGGATTCGGCGGTCCCGCGCCGGCGACCCCGGCCACCGATGTGCGACCGGGCCGGTTCGGGCCGTTCGACGACCTGCACCAGATCATCGACGCGTCCGAGTTGAACGGCCTGGACGGGGTGCTCGCGCCGTACGATCCGCTGGGCGAGGAGTCCTGGGTCGTGGCCGGTGGCGCGTTGCGCGCGACCAGGCATGCGCGGGTGATCGTCGAATTCCATCCCGCTTTCGGCACTCCCGTGTACGCGGCCAAGGTGTCGGCCACGTTGCAACGACTTTCGGCGGGGCGGCTGGCCTGGCGGCTGGTGGTGGACACCGACCCGGCCGATGAGCGGGCGCGCGGGGATCGGGTCGGCGGCGACGACCGGTACGCGCGGGCCGCGGAGTTCCTCACCGTCGCCAAGGGTGTGTGGAACGCGGAACCCGTTGCGGGCGCCGGGTTCCGGGGCACCGGGTTCGACTACGCGGGCGAGTTCTACGACGTGATCGACGGCGGATTCCGCGGCATCCTGTCCGGGCTCCCGCTCCCCGAGGTACATCTGACCGGGAATTCCGCAGCGGCGCTCGAACTTTCGGCGCGGCACGCGGATGTCCACGTCTTCACCGAGACACCCGACGGATTCGCCGACGGCCTGGCCGAGTTGCGCCGTCGCGCCGCGGGCCACGGCCGTCTCGTGCGCGCCGGGCTGGAGCTGCCCGTCATCGCCCGCGAAACCGAGGCGGAGGCGTGGGCGCGTGTCGAAAGGCAGTGGCGCGAATTGCGTCCCGGCAACGCGGACGCGTCCGCGCGGAGCTTGGGTGACGGTCGCTGGGCCGGATTCGGTGAACTCGGCTACCCACAGGACATCGGCCTGGTCGGCAGCTACGAGCAGGTCGCGGCCCGGCTCCGGGAGTACGCCGCGGCCGGTGTGGACAGCTTCGTGCTGTCCGGTCATCCGCACATCGAAGAGGTGCATCGCGCCGGTGAGCACCTGCTGCATCTCGCCGACCCGGCCGGACGCGTCCTGAAGGAGGCCATCGCATGACCATCGACATCTATTGGCGCATCGGCATGGAGGGCGATCACGCGTCCCTGCGCACGCCGCGCCGCTACAACCGCGGGCACGCCGGCGGATACGGGCCGGGCAATATCGCGCCCGCGATCCGGGGTGGCGAACTCGACGGCTACGGCTACATCGACCATGTCGCCGCGGTGGCCCGCGCCTCGGAGTCGGCCGGATTCCTCGGCGGTCTGCTGCCGTCGTTCCCGGTCACCGAGGACCCGTGGGCGGTGGCGGCCGCCCTGGCGCGAGAGACCACCACCTACCGGTTCATGGTCGCCTTCCAGCCCGGCTTCCTGCATCCGGTGCAGGCCGCCCGCATGTCGGCGAGCCTGCAGCGCGCGACCGGCGGGCGACTGGTCTACAACATCATCAGCGGTGGCGGCGGCCCGGCCCAATTGTGGTGGGGCGACAAGGTTTCGCACGACGACCGGTATGCGCGCACCAGCGAGTTCCTGGACGTGCTGCGCGGCGTATGGGACGGCGAGCCGTTCACCCACGACGGTCGCTTCTTCCGCGGCGAGCAGGCGGCGCTACCGCCGGGACTGGCCGGACAGCCGTTCCCGGAGGTCTACTTCTCCGGGTCGTCGGGCGCGGCGGTCCAGGCCGCCGGACGGCACGCCGACTACTACCTGTCCTGGCTGGAACCCTTCGCCGACCTGCGGGCCAAATTCGACGGGGTACGGGCGCACGCCGAGAAGATCGGCCGCACACCGAAATTCGCGGTCCGCATCGACATCGTCGCCCGGCACACCGAAGAGGCGGCCTGGGCGGAGATCGAGAAGGGCTGGGCCTTCGTGGACCGCGACGCCGCCAACCGGGCCGCCCAGGGCGATTCGGTCGGCGCGGCCCGGATCCAGGGCTGGGTGCCCGAAACCATCACCGGCTACCGGGATCTGGAGGTGCAGCCCAATGTGTGGTGCGGGTTCAGCCTGATTCGCGGTGGTCCCGCCTTCGGACTGGTCGGCAGCTACGAACAGGTCGCCGAACGCCTCGACCAGCTGGTCGGGCTGGGCGTCGACGCCTTCGTTCTCGCGGGCAATCCGCATCTCGAGGAGGCGTACCGGGTCGGCGAGGAGGTGCTGCCGCTGCTCGGCCGCTCCCGCCTGACCACGCCCGACTCCGTCTCCGCCCTGTCGCTCGCGCACTGAGCCGGAACTCCCATCCATCACCAAGCCTCTGGAGAAGCCATGACCACCACCGAGACCCGGCTCACCGACACCGTCGCCGATTTCGCCGCGACCGCCGCCCGCGACGCCGCGAAGGCGTTCCGGGTGCTGCGCGAGACCGGCACCGTGACCGGCAACGGCACCGTCAACTTCGTCGAGCGGGTGCCGGGCGAGGACATCGCCGTCGCCCTGAACGAGCCCGGCCCGTGGGCCGACGATCACACCGTGGCGCCGGTCGTCGCGACCTTCGACGGAGAAGTGTTGTCCGGCACCGGATCCGCTGGCTTCGTCACCGGCTACGCCAAGGTGTTCCGTGCGCATCCGGAGATCACCTCCGTGGTGCACGTGCATTCGCCGTGGCTGGGCGGGTGGGCGCAGACCCACCGCACCTTCCCCATCCGGTACGCGGCGGTGCAGCGGTTGACCCTGTCTCGTGAGATCCCGCCGCACATCGACCGCAGCATCGGCGCGGGCGATTTCATCCTCGACCGACTGTCCGCCGACCCGGACCTGATCGCCATCTTCGAGGCCAATGGCGGCGCGAACGTCATCGGCCGCGGCGGACTGCTGGAACTGGCCAAGCTCGTCGTCCTGCTCGAGGAGGGCGCGCAGTACCAGGCCATCGCCGAAACCCTGGGCGGCTCCGCCGAATTCGATCCGTCCAACCTGGCGGTGCAGTGGGGCCGCACCGGTCTGGCCGACGAGGCCCGCCGCCGCGGCCTGCTCTGAATCCCGTTCATCCACCGAAGGAGCTCTCCATGCCCATTCGTATCGGCTACTTCCCGCACAACAATTCGCTGTTCGTGCTGCGGCACCGCGGCATCGTCGAACGCGCCCTGCCCGACGTGGAGTGGGTCGACCTGCGCGCCCTGCCCGCGGCCGCACCGGTCGACGTGAAAACCGCGCTGCCGTCGCTGCATTCGGACTGGCTGTTCACCGAGGGCGGCTACGACATCATCGGCACCGGGTTCACACCGCCGGTCACCGCGCTGGCCAACGACCGCGACATCGTCTACCTGGGCATCTCCGGGCCGCGCATCGAGAACGGCCGCCTGGTCGCCAAGGCCGGCAGCGGCATCGACACCGTGGCGGATCTGAAGGGCAAGCGGGTCGGCATCGCGCACGGATCCTGGCAGACCACGCTGCTGCTGTTCGCCCTGGACCGGGCGGGCCTGGGCTGGGCCGATATCGAACCGGTCGACACCGACGTGAACGGCGGGACCGCACTGATCGACGGCGACCTCGACGCGTGGGTGGGCGCGTACCCCGGGCTGGCCGCGATCGAGGCCGTCGCCGAGCTGCACACGCTGGTCGACACCGAATCCGTGTTCAGCCATCCGTCGCTGTGGTTCACCCGCCGCGACTTCGCCGAGAACAACCGCGAGGCACTGGAGACCATCCTCGCCGCCCTCCAGGAATCCGATGCCTGGATCATCGAGAACCCGCGCGCGGCGGCCCAGTATTTCGTCGACGACATCGTCGCCCGCGGTGGCACCGCCGACCTCGACGCGTGGGAATCCGCCCTGCGCGGCCGCCCCTTCGGCGTGCACCCGGTCTCGGACGCCTTCCTCGACGAGCAGCAGCGCGCCGCCGATCTGCTGGCAGCCAATGGACTTGCGCCCAAGAGCATTCCGGTGCGGGACGCCGTGCTGCCGTGGATCGGCGACTTCGTCGCCTCCACCCGATCGGCGCCTGTCGCGGGGTGACGTGCGGCCGCGGAAGCCGCCCGCCCGGCTTCCGCGGCGGGGACGCCCTCCGCGGGGAAGTCGTGCACCGCGTCCAGGCGTCGATCCGGGCCTTCAGTTCGTCGGACAGGTTGTCACCCGCGCGACCAGCGGCAAGAAAATACGTTTCGCGGTCCTATGCGCGGGGCGGGCGGTCCCAGCGTGGTTGATCTCGTCCGTTTTCCGCCAGAGTGACAGGTGTGCACGTCTGTACCGTCGAGTCATGACTACCGACAGCAAGGCCATCGTCCAGGCGGCGTGGCGTGCGTTCGCCAGCCACGAGGCTGAGCAGATCGCAGCGTTCTTCGCCGCCGATGCCGAATGGCTTGCTCCGGCGGGCAACGCGACCGCGGTCGCGCTCGACGGTCCGAGTCACATGATCGGCAGGCAGGCCATCACACACTTTCTGGCACACGAGTTCTCGCGGTTGTTCGTCAGTGATGTCGCCGTGGACTTCCACGGCTTCTATGCCGATGGGGATCGGGTGATCGTGGAGGAGACGATGAGCGCCACGCTGGCGAACGGGAACAGGTACCGCAACGACTACTGCTTCGTCTTCGAGTTGCGGGGCGGCCTCATCCACAGGGTTCGGGAATATATGGACACCGCGCGTGGACATCGTGACATCTTCGATGGGGACGCCGCCGACAGCGTCATCGAGACCGGGGTCGCGTCGATCCGGTGAGAGGGCGTATGTCAGTCCCCTCCCGCTCCACCGTCAACCTGGCGATCGTGAGCCTGACGACCATACTCGTTGTGGCAGTTACGATTCCGATGCTCGCGACCCTGGCTTTCGCGGGCATCGGCCACCCCGAATGCGCGACCGTTCCGGAAGATGTGGGCCCCTGCGGATATTGGGCCCGAGTGGCGTATTACGGGCCGTTCATCATGCTGTGGGGAACGGTTGTCCTCGCAGTCCCGGGAGTAGCGGTGTGGCTGGTGGCCGTCGTCGTACTCGGTCTCTTCGCAGGGCTACGCCCTCGCCGCGAGTAGTACATCCAACACGGGACCAGATCCTGATCGGCGGTCCGGCTACTCGTCCGGATGAGGGCGACGCACCGCTGGAGGAAGTCCTCCAGCGGGTGCTGTGACCGGTCGATGCAGCCACGCGATATGCGCCGGCCACGCCTGCGGGAGAGGGTCAATGCGTCAACGCGTCGATTGCCCGCGGAGTCCGAGATGTGCTGTTCCACATCAGACCGGCGGTGAGCGCGGCCGTGAGGACGCCGGTGGTGATCACGCTGATCGGCCGGTCCAGCCCCGGGGTATAGGCGGCGGTGGCATTGAACGAGACGTGCATCAGGATCGCCGCACTCACTCCATGCCCTGTGCGATCGTGCAGCCACACGATCAGCACCCGAATGGCGACCGCACCGAGGAACCATCCGGCGATCCAACCCACCGGATGTCCCGCCTCGAACAACGGAATCACATGCCAGACCGCCCAATAGACGCCCAGACCGAGCGCGGCCGGCAACATGCCGAAGCGCTGCCGTAACGGCTCGATCGCATATCCGGTCCAGCCCAGCTCCTCGCAGGTCGCTGCGATCAGGAAAACCAGCACCAGCCCCGGTGCGGCGGCCGGGGACAGCGGCAGCCGCCATCCGGCCTGCCCCGTCCAGCACACGGCCGCCGCGGACCCCACCGCCAGCGCCACCGGCAGCAACACAGCAAGCACGTACCAGCGCAGCGCGGCGGCGGGACGGTCCACGGCCCGCCGCAGCAGCCCCGGCACCGCCGCAGCACCGGAATACCGCCAGGTCAGTGCCGCGGCGACGGCAACGGGAATCATGAACATGGCCGCGCTCGCGGGTAGTCGCATTGCGCCCAGCCGTATTTCGCCGGTGACTGCGCCCAACACGAAGAACGGGATCGAGGACAGCGCAACCGAAGTCAGGAACAGTAGCGGTCTGCGCTCATCGATCACGCCCCGACCATACTGCGACAGCGGTCGATATCCATGCGCTGGTGCAGGACTCGCACGACATCGACGATGTGCTCGGCGGCGAGCTGACCAGACCTGTGCGACGCCACTCCACGCCTGCCCCGGATGGCAGCGTGAGATCGCCAGGCCGACGGCGCGGACCTATCGATTGGTGGACTGGCCCGCGGTCGAGGGCGTGGTGGACTTGCGGTGGTGTGAGGCACGGGCTTTGGCGCGGTTGCCGCAGATATCCATGGAGCACCAGGTCCGGCGGCGATTGCGTGAGTGGTCGTAGTAGGCCCATCGGCAGCTCGGCTCCCGGCAGGCCTTCAGTCGCGTCCACGTACCTTCGGCCACAGCCTCGGCCACGATGGCGAGAAGCCTGGCCAGCGCCGCCTCGACCGGCGTCGGGGCGCAGGCGACCAGCCGGGGCGGGGAAACAGTCACGTCGAGCATCAACGGGAAGTCTCGGGTGAGTTCGGCGAATTCGGCACGAGCGGCGGGGTTGAGGCCGTCTGGGCGTGGGCTCGAGACCGGCTCGGTGTTGTTCTCTGCGATCAGCGCGCGTAGTCCCTCGCGGATCCGTTCGGCGCGGTCGCGCTGCTCGGCGTTCACCACCGTCTCGACTGGTGTCAGGCCGTTGGCGTGCAACCACTTCGCCAGCTGTGGCGGGGTTGCGATCTCGTCGCTGTCGCGGCGGCGGGTGTTGATGAACTGCTCGATCGTGCGCAGCGGCATCGGCGCCGTCCCGGTTGCGAGGTCCGGCACAAGATCGGCAGTCCGCTCATTCTTCACCTCTCGCACCCTACCCGGCTAGTCGCCATGGTAGGTTACCTAACTGACGTAACCGGTACGTCAGTTAGATGAGAGGGCTCGTTGGTGAGCGTCAGCATTGGCAACATCTGTATCGATACGAACGACCTGGCAGGCAGCACCGCCTTCTGGCAGGCGGTCACGGGGTACCAAGTCGCGTCCTCGGACGAAGGCACCACCTATCTGGAGGACTCGGACAAGACCGGCGCCGGCCTGTCCCTGCAGGTCGTGCCCGAAGGCCGGGAGGGCAAGAATCGGCTGCATCTGGACCTGTTCGCCGATGACCTGGCGGGCGAGGTCGACCGGATTCGGGCCCTCGGCGCGACCGAAGTGGGGCGCTTCGACGGGTGGGTCGTGCTGGCTGACCCCGAGGGCAACCAGTTCTGCGTCGTCGCCGCATAGACGCGCCCATCAACTTCACGATCCCCGTATCTCCACACCAGAGAAGAGACAGATATGGCCTCCGTGCAGAAAGAGATCATCATCGATGCCGACCCCGCGACAGTGTGGGCGATCATCAGCGACTTCACCGACGGGCCCGTCCGGATGGCGCCTGGCTTCGTCACCGACTGCCAGGTCGAGGAACCGGACATCAGGGTTGTCACATTCGCCAACGGGACCGTGTTGCGCGAGCGGCTCATCGCGCTCGACGATGAGCAGCGTCGTCTCGTCTTCTCGATCATCGGCGACACCATGCAGCCGACACACGACAACGCGTCGATGCAAGTCCTCCCGCACGAGGACGGCCGCAGCCGGTTCGTCTGGATCCACGACGTGCAACCCGATGAGCTCACCATTCAGATGGGCGCCGGGATGGACCAAGGCATGAGCATCTTCAAGCAGACCGTGGAATCCGCCAGCGCGCACCTCGGCTAGGTCAGTCGCGTCACCGCTGGTCGCGGTCCTTCCCCGGGGACTGCGGCCAGCACATCAGCAACAACGCACCGACAGCCCAATACAGGAGCAACCATGACCGCCTCGCAGACAACGCCGATACTGTTCCTCAGCGGCGCAGGACTTCCAGCTTGGATCTGGGACGATGTTCGAAATTCGCTGCAAGTCGAATCGGTCGTCGCAACCTACCCGCGTCGCGCGGACGCCACTCTGCGGGACTACGCCGACGCAGTTCTGGAGCAGGCACCCGGCCACGTATTCACCGTCGTGGCCCACTCGATCGGCGGGGTCGTGGCCAGTGAGATCGCGGCCATCGCGCCGGAGCGGCTCGACGGCATCCTCGGCGTCGCGGCGTCGATGCCCGGCATCGGGAAGTCGTTCCTCGGTGCCATGCCAATGCCGCAGAAGCTCGTCATGGGTCTGATCATGCGGTTCGCGGGAACCAGGCCTCCCGAGAACGCGATCCGCTCCGGGGTGTGCGCGGGACTCGGCGAGGCCGACACCTCGCGCATCGTCTCGCAGTTCGAGCCGGAATCGCAACACCTCTATCGGGACGGCGTGTCCGCGCGAACGTTTCCGGCGCGACGCGGGTATGTCGTGACCTCGTCGGACCGGGTTATCCCCGCGGCGGATCAACGCAGGCACGCCACCGAGCTCGGCGCGGAGTTCCGCAGCGAACTGTCGACGGGTCACCTGCCGATGCTGCAGGACCCGGTATCGCTGGCACGTATCGTTGGTGAGTTCAAGACCGAGCGTTGAACCGCCGCGGTTCAGCCAGTGCACGGTGGCCGTGATCGATTTCGGGATCTCACCGGTGACCGGCGGTGTGGCAATGGCCAGGGCCAGTAGCTCGCGCTGCATCGAGCGGCGGGTTGTGCCGCTGAACCCGGTCCCGCTTCCCCGCAATCGGATTCATTTCAGGGCAGGCCGGGAGCGTGTCACGACAATGCCAGCGACGACTGCGATCCCGCCGATAACAGCATTCCAGCGGACAGTTTCCGACAGCAGCACTGCACCCAGGATGGTGGACCAGATCGGGACGACGTAGGTGATCGTCGAGGCGATCGTCGCCCCGGCGGAGGCGATCACCTGCATGTTGAGCACAAACGCGTAGCCCGTGCCGAACACGCCCAGAACGATCAGACCGACAGCGCCAGGCCACTCCGGCACGGTCGGGACACGACCGGACAGCAGGGCAATCAGGGTCAATTCCAGTGTGGCGGCGAGCAACTGGGTCAGCGACAGGACCGCTGGCGAACTCCCCGGCTTGGTGAGGAACATGTGGGTGTAGGCGAATCCAGCGCCGTAGCAGAGGGTGGCACCCAGACAGAGGGCAATACCGCCCACCGTGTCGGCATCCATGCCCCGCCAGACTCCGAGCAGGCAAGCCACGCCTGCAAACCCGATCAGGACTCCTTCGACCCGACGTCGGGTCAGTGGCTCGCCGGGGACCAGCAGGATGGTGAAGCCCATCGTCATGATCGGGGTCGTCGCGTTGATCAGGCCGGCCAGCACCGAGCCGATGTGTTGCTCCGCCAGCGCGAACAGGGTAAAAGGAATCGCGTTGACCAGCAGGGCAACCACAGCAGCATGGCCCCATATCGACCGCGTGCGCGGTAGCGCCTCCCGACGCACCGCACACACGACGATCAGCGCGAGCGCGCCGAAGGCACACCGCCACAACGCGACCCACACCGAGGCGACACCCGCATCGACAGCGATGCTTGATGAGAGCGAAGCTGGCACCCCAAATCCCCGACAGCACAACGAACTTCGGCACCCAACTGGCCCTCGTTCGCGCTCCAGCTTCGACCAGGGTCATCGGAAGGGCCCCTTTCACACGAGTCGTTCGATCGCGTTTCAGTCTGCCGGTGAGCTATACATGAGTCCAATGACATGAACTGGTCACATCATGAGGAAGATTCATGGACATCTCACTCACACACCTCAAGACCCTGGTTGCGGTCGTGGACGCCGGCGGATTCGGCACGGCCGCAGCCGAACTCGGCGTCAGCCAGTCCGCCGTATCACACACGATCGCAGCGCTCGAGCGCCTCAGCGGACAGCCTGTGGTGACGCGAGAGTTCCCCATCACCCCCACCGCCCTGGGTCAGTGCATTCTCGAGCACGCCCGGGTCGCGGTGGCGGCCGCCTCAGCCGCCCAGGACGTGCTGCGAGGCCGGACCGGCGTCCCCTTCGGTTCGATCACACTCGCGGCGCCGCCGACCGCTTGTCACGCCCTGCTTCCCGATCTCCTCAACGCCTGGGAGGTCGAACTGCCCCGAGTGAGAGTTGTTGTGCTGGAAGGCGAAGAGGCCGAAGTGGCTGGATGGCTCGGTGATGCGACCGCGGATGCGGCGGTGCTCGTCGACCCGTCCGAAGCACCGACGCGAGCGGTACTGCTGGCGCGAGACACCTTCTGCGCGGCCATGAGAAGGGACCATCCGCTGGCCGCCGAGGCCGTCGTCGACATCGCCGACCTCACCGACGATCCGCTGCTGCTGTCGATGGGCGGCTGCGAGCCGCACATTCGGGAGTTGCACCGCCGTGCCCGTTCCGAATTCCGACCCACGCATCGGGTGCGCCAGCTGAGCACCTTGTTCTCCATGGTCAGGGCAGGAATCGGCGTGACCGTGGTACCCGAGTCCGCTGCGGGTATGGAAGGTGACGACCTGGTCTTGGTTCCGATCAAACACAATCTCGAACGGTCCCTGTACCTTTGCGGCCCCTCCGATCGGCCATGGCATCCGGCTGTCGCTCACATGGTGGACACAGCACGTTCTCGAACCAGGTCAGCGCAGCAGCCACCATCGTCTCGACACCACTCGTCAAGGTCGGTTCCATAGCGGGCGTGAACTCAGGTGAATGGTTTGCCGGTAGCCGATCCAAAGACACGGTGGAATCGATTCCGCCCCAGAACCGATAGACGGTGGGCCGCGGCCGTCGCATCGAATATCCCGGCGTCCTTGCTGGCGGCAACCGGAGGCCGGGCGATGATGCTGTCTGCACGGGAATGCTCGGCGAACGCAGCGATGGCCTCGACCTGTACGACTCGTTCAACAGCACAACGAACCAGCTCACGCGTCGGCCAAGAAATAGCCACAGCCACAACCATTTTCGTGATGCCCGGGGACTATGCCGGGGCATCACCGCGTTAGCGCCGGTACGGTTTGCCCCCGCCTGCGCCCGCCTCTCGGTAGCCCGGAACCCCAGGTTTCAGCCACGTGGGCGAGGTGGGGCTGCGGTAGTCATCGGCACTGTGCCCGTAGGTTCTGCGAGCCGGTGCCGGCCACCGGCCGAGGGTGCCACCGCGGCCGGGTGCTCGACGGTGGGTGTGTCCAGCAGAACGTGCAGGCGGGCGATGAAGACGTCGATGCTGCCGTAGCGCGCGAGGATCTGCGCGAGCAGTTCGTGCGCGGGCGATCCCATCAGATCGGTCATTTCACCCCATTAAGGTTCACCGACCGGTCGGGCCGGTTCTGACCGGCATTCTGCACGACAATCTCGATCACTTGGCTAATTTCTAGATGTCGGTGACTTTCCGTGCCTGGACACTCTCGATTCGTGCCATCAGAGCGGCATTCGGGCCGCTCCAGCCCAGGATCTCGATACGGTGCTTTGCGGGTGAGCCGATCGTGGAGCGCGGCGTGGATCCGGCGGGTTATCACGCCGCATTCTCACTTCGGATCATCCGACCGGGGTCAACCGTGGACGACTCCGGAATCGATGCCCGCTTCACCACCTCCCGAGCGGCGCATCGTGCTCGGCAGCCGGGTGGATCGGCCCGCAGACTCTTCCTATCCACCCGGCCCGAGCAGCAATTTGGACCGTCACAGCAGAAATCGTCGCTCGAAGAGGAAGTGCTCGCGTGCAGATATTCATCAGCGGTCGGGTCAGCCGCCGCGGCGGTGAGGCTCATGTCGTCATCGGTGCACCGCGCCCGGTCGCCGGGTGCGCCCGCGGTGACAAGGTCTGCCACGCAGGTGGTCTCCGTACCGAGTTCGAAAGTCACCACGCGGCGCTCAGCTGATTGTCGAAATCCCCGGTTCAGAACTTGCCGATGTGGTGTTCGATTCGGTGCCCGAGCCGGCTGGCGAATTCGATGATGAAGTCCTCGGTGAGGGGCGGCCAACTCCAGAAGTCGAAGGCGAGACTGCCAAGAGCGAAGTCGTCTGCCCACTGCCAGACGGTGATAGGGCTCGGTGTGGTGCAAGAGGGGCAGATTGCCGCGCCGGTGCCTGTTTGTTTCCAAGCGTTGATGGCGTCCGAGAATGGCTGCCATACAGCGGGATCGGCTTCCCATTCCTCCGGGTAGTCGATGATCACGGTGGTGTCCTGGCAGTGTGGGCATACCGCGGAGGCCGGTTCGATGTAACCCCGTCCGGAGTAGTGGTCGTGGCGTCCGACGATGACGGCTACGGGGCCGGGAATCCAGTCGGCGGCCCAATTCTCGGTGATCTGCGGCCAGTCCGCGCCCGGCACATAGCCTTCGTCGACCTGACTGCTGTACATCGCGTCGCGCGAAGTCTGCCGAAGCAGCCATCGCCGCGACACCATCCAGTCCACCATGTGTGCGGCCAACGTGCTCGCCTCGGCCGAGGTCACATCGAGGTCGACGATTCGTTCGAAATAGTCACCCACACCCGAATCCTGCCACCGCAGACCGACGTACGAGGTCAGTCGAGGCGAGTGGCGGTCACCGCCCACACGGGCAGGTGCACCCGGTTGTTCTGCAGCAACGGCCCGATGATCTGGAGTTGCTCGATCATCGGCTGCATCCGATCAGCCCATCCAGGGTCGTCGCTCATCTCCTTGGTCATGTGAGCGAACGTCTCCGGGCTGAAGTTGGCCTCGTAGGTGGTGGTTCCCAGGTGGTCGATGCGCCACCCGCCCGCGGAAAGCACTCGCTCGAAATTCTCCGCCGGCAAACCTTCGAGCTGAAGGCCGTTGACGTTGTGGCGGCCGAATTCGAACATGAACAGGGACGCCCCCGGTTTGGTGGCCCGATGCAGGGCCTGCGCGTACCGGGTCTGGACTTCTTCGTCATCGAGGAACACATGGTAGAAGGCGCTGTCGATGACCGTGTCGAACCGATCCTCGAAGCCCTCGAGTGTGGTGGCATCGGCCACCTGGAAGTCCACCTGCACCCCGGCGCGCTCGGCGTTGCGTTCGGCCCGCTCGATCGCCGACGGGGACGAGTCGATACCGGTTACCCAGTAGCCCTTGGATGCGTAGTAGATCGCGTGATGTCCCGGGCCGGTCCCGGGGTCGAGCACCTCGCCCCGCACGGCACCGTGGGCCACCAACTGCTGCACTACCGGCTGTGGGCCGCCGATGTCCCAGGGGATCAATGAGGCAGCGTCCTGTTCCGATGACGCGTCGCGATACAGCGCTTCGAAGTCCGGTTGAACACTGTGGTTCGGTTCCCTGCTCAAGACGCCTCCTCTGATTGCGGACGGGCAACACTTGAAGGGCCGTGCCAAACGCTGAGACCGAGCTTATTCCGCGTGCTTCCGCACCCTGCCGGAACCCTAGGATCGGGGGGTGGCTGTCGCGCGACTCGGATCCATCACCCTCGACTGTGCAGAACCGGAGCCCTTGGGGAACTGATCTCGCGAGCGGCGGGCGTGTCGAGCGATCAGCGCCGCGGGGCCGGATCGTCCGGGTCGGAGGCGCTGGGCGCCGGGTGTTCCGCGGTGGATTCGTCGGTGCCGGGGCGGATGCGGCGGGGTTTGGCGATGGGCCGGATGCCGGTGGCCGGGGCGTTGTCACCGGCTCGGCGGCGGCGGGCCGCGTCGAAATCGATGACGCTGCCGTCGCCGCGGCTCGCGGCGTCGCCGGCGGCCGGGTGGGGTGCGCGGCCGGGGTCGACGGGCAGCCAGCCGGTCTCACCCTGCAGTTCGGCCCGGGTGACCGGCCGGGTCGGCGCGGGATCGTAGATGGAGCCGCCGGGCGGATTCCAGGGCATCGGCGGCGGTCCGGGGGCCGTCTCGGTGGTGCGGCGCGGCCGGCGCGGCAGTCTGGTGAGTTTCGAGTCTTCGGCGTCGGGGGTGGCGGTCTCGCCGGCCCGCATGGCTTCCAGCTTCGCGCGCAGCCGTTCGACCGCATCGGACCTGTTCGAGCCGGGTCCCGGCAGGGATCCTCGCCCCGGACCTTCCTGGTCCGACATCGGACTATTCACCGACGAGTGCCATGACACCCGCCGGAGCTCCGTGCTGAGTTCTATACCGCATACTTCCGACGCTCACGTCCGCATTCTCCCATTCGTGACGAATCAACGATAACCGGGCGGATCGTGCCTTCGAGGCTACAGGTCGTCGAACCAATCGACGACACGATGCCAGCCGCTGGGATGCGCCCACCTCGTATGGTCGGCGATGCCTTCGCCGCGGGAGACGAAACCATCACGCTCCGATTGAACTTTCTCGAGGATCAAGAACGTCGAAGGCTTCCGCACCCCAGCCGTCCGGCCCCATGTGCAACAAGGGAATTCGGCGGTCACGGGAGGGTTGGACAGTGAACCCGGTTCGCATATGACGACCATCACAGCGCGATGGAATATGCCCGTCACCAGGGAGATTCGCCGACGCGGCGCACCGAGCGAACGGCAGGTCCCCCACCTATCGGGCAAAGCTTGCTAAAACTCCATCGTGCTCAATGCATTTGCGCGTTCCGCTGCCGCACTGTCCGTCGCCGCTGCCTCGGTCGTCACGCCGGTGGCTGCGCTGGCCATCCCGGCAGTATCGCCCGATTGCGCACCGGTCCTTTCGGCTGCCGAGGTCGACGAGATTGCGCGGCTGTCCGATATGAGTGCCCTCGCCGGGGACGATGAGCTGGCGAGGCTGGATGACGCGGTCGCGCGTGAGCACGGCATCACGGAGATCTTCGAGCGGCACGCCGATCGGCGCGGCACCTTTGCGAGTGGTCTCGATACCGTGGAAGCGGCCGCTGTCATGCCGTTGCAGCACGATTCGCGAGCGTTCGCGGACCCTCGTTATGCGCATCGGATCAGCTTCGATCTGCTGCGCAGGTTTCTCGACAATGTGCATGCCGAGTTCAGCGGCGGCACTCCGGAAGCGCACTGGCGCAACTACTTTGCGCTGGCGGCTGATTGTTCGGCCTCGCCTGCTCGCGTAGCGCTCGCTGGATACAACGCGCACCTGGTGGTGGATCTGCCCCGGGCTGTCGCGGAGGCGGGGTCCACGCCGGCCGATGCCGGGGACTACTTCACGATCGTCGCCAGTATCGCGACTACCGGCGATGCCATCACCGAGCGAACCGACCGGATCTACAGCGCGAAGATGGGTCCGCTGTGGCGGTTCTATTTCGTCGGTGAGGGTCTCGACAGTGTGCTCGGCAAGGGTGTGGCGACCAAGCCGATGCTGGTGATCGCGGACGTGGGCGCGAATACCACCATCTTCGCCAATGGCTTGGCGCTCGAGAATCCGGCGCTGGCACCGGCGGTGGAGGCCGAGATCGAGCTGGAACGCAAGACCGCGGAGGCCGTGTTCGACGAGCTGGCTCGCCTCGACGGTATCTGATCACGGCGCATCGGCCAGGCCCGCTCAGCTCAGGATGATCGAGGCGGCGTGTTCGCCGATCATCATGGTGGCTGCGTTGGTGTTGCCGCCGACGATGCTGGGCATGATCGAGGCGTCGGCCACTCGCAGGCCCTCGATGCCGCGGACTCGCAGGTGTGGGTCGACGACCGCGCGGTCGTCGACACCCATGCGGCAGGTGCCGACGGGGTGGTAGACGGTGGTGGCGCGGTTGGGGACTTCAGCAGCCAGGTCGGCGCGACTCGGGTATTGGGGGCCCGGGGAGATTTCGGTGTCGACGGCGGAGGTGATCGACTTGGCGGCCATGACTTCTCGGGTGAGTTCCATACCGTGGACCAAGGTGTCGATGTCCTGCTGTTCGGCGAGGTAGTTGGGGTCGATGGCGGGAGCCGCGGTGGGGTCGGCGGAGGTGAGCCGCAGAGTGCCCCGGCTCTGGGGGTAGATCATCGTCACCATGATGGTGAGGGACTGTCGAGGATCGGGGATGTGGCGGGTGGGGGCGTCCTGGTTGGGGCCGGGGTAGCTCCAGGGCAGGACGTGGAGCTGGAGGTCGGGGATGCCTGTCGTGTAGGGGGTGCGCAGGAAGGCGACGGCTTCGAAGACGCTGCGGGCCAGCCAGGTGCTGTTGTTGCGCAACGATTCCCGGAGGAAGGCTCGGGCGAAGTAGCCGGGTGAGGAGCGGCGCAGGGCGGTCGGCATGGCGAAGGACATCGGGACGAACAGGTGGTCGTGGAGGTTGTCGCCGACGGGGAGATCGGCGGTCACGTCGATGTCGAAGGCACGCAGGTGGTCGGCGGGGCCGATGCCGGAGAGCATGAGCAGGTGCGGGGAGCCGAAAGCGCCCGCGCTGACGATCACTTCGCGGTCGGCGCGCAATACCTCGGTCCGGTTCCCGCTGCGGTATTCGACGCCGACGGCCCGGCCGTTCTCGATCAGGATGCGCAGCACTTGGGTGTTCGCCAGCACGGTCAGGGTTTTCGGGCGGTCGTCGAGGTATCCGACCGAGGTGCTGTAGCGCAATCCGTTGTTGTTGCTCTGTTGGAGGATGGAGACGCCGTCCTGCTCGGCTCCGTTGTAGTCGGGGTTGTGGGCCACTCCGGTGGTCTCGGTCAGGGCCTGCATGAACGATTCGGAGGCGGGTGTCAGGTCGCGGGCGCGGATCACCTTGATCGGGCCGGAGTCGCCGCGGAATTGGTTGGCGCCGTCCTCGAAGGACTCGAATTTCTTGAAGCTGGGCAGCACGTCCTCGTAGGACCAGCCGGTATTGCCCGCCCCTGCCCAGTCATCGAAGTTGCGGCGGTTGCCGCGCACGAAGACCATGCCGTTGACCGAGCTCGATCCGCCGACCACCTTGCCGTGGGTCTGCGGGACGGTGCGGCCGAGGGCGTGCTTCTGTTCGACGGTGTAGTGACCCCAGTCGATCAGCTTCTTGAGCTGCGGCACGCTGTGCATCGGGCCGATCATGCCGGGCTTGCGCACCAGCCGGCTGCGGTCGGTACGGCCCGCCTCGAACAGGGTGACGGTGGCGCCGGTGTCGGCGAGCCGGCGCGCGATGATGGCTCCGGCGCTGCCGGACCCGATGACGATGTAGTCCGACGCCATGATCAGCCCTTCTACCCGCACAAGTCCCGTCGCCGGTCAGCGACGAATCTGGACTGTGTTGCGAAAGTACTCGAAACCGACCGCACAGGAACCCGTTTCGTTCATCTGATAGTGACCCTCGCGCGTCAGGCTGGTGTCGGGTGCCCGGAGCCGTTGCCGGTACTGTGCCCGAATTCGGAATCCCATGCCGCGGCGGGCACTCACGCGTGATCGCCGCGCACCTCGACAGCAGGATGTGCAAAACCCTTGGTCATCGTGACGGCACGACCCCAACCGGCGGTGCGGGAACAGACCCCGCCCCCGGTGACGCCCGAATTCGTGCGCCCGCGTGGCAGCGATTACGCGGCCCTGATGCGGCGGGTGCGGCAGGCGGGACTGCTGGAACGGCGGCTGCCGTACTACGCGTGGAAGACCGCCGCCACCGCAGCGGTTTTCGCGGCCGCCTGGGCGGCGTTGTGGGCGATCGGCGACTCCTGGTGGATGCTGGGCCCCGCGGTCGTGCTGGCCGCGGTCTTCGCGCAGTTGGCGTTCCTCGGCCATGACGCCGGGCACAAACAGATCTTCCGGACCCGCCGGGCCAACCACTGGTACGGGCTGGTCGTCGGCAATCTCGCCACCGGGGTGAGCATCGGCTGGTGGACCAGCAACCACAACCGTCATCACGCGCACCCCAATACCGAGGGCGACGACCCGGATGTCAGCGGCATCCTGGCTCATTCCGGGGCGCGCGCCGCCACCGAAAAGGGTTGGCGGCGTTTCATCTTCCGCTATCAGGCGTGGCTGTTCTTCCCGCTGCTGCTGCTCGAGGCGGGCAGCCTGCACTTCTCGAGCGTGCGCGCGGTGCTGACCTGGCCGATCCCGCACCGGGTCCGGGAGGGCGCGTTCCTGGCCGCCCACGCCGTCGGCTATCTGGCCGGGGTCTTCCTACTGTTGGAGCCCGTGAAAGCGCTCGTGTTCATCGCTGTCCAGCAGGGCCTGTTCGGTTTCTACATGGGCTGCACGTTCGCCCCGAACCACAAGGGCATGGAGGTCTTCCCCGAGGGCGACAACACCGACTTCCTCCGCCGTCAGGTCCTGTCCTCTCGCAATGTCCGCGGCAGCATGCTGACCGATCTGGCCCTGGGCGGCCTCAACTATCAGGTGGAACACCACCTGTTCCCGTCCATGCCGCGACCGGCCCTGCGCGCGGCGCAGCCGATGGTTCGCACCTTCTGCGCCGAACTCGGCGTCCCCTACGCCGAAACCTCCTTGATCACCTCCTATTCCGAAGCCCTGCGTCACCTGAACGCCGTCGGCCGCCAGGCGGCCATATAGGTTGGAGTGCATGCTGTATGGCCGCGCGCTCGAGGAAGGGCAGATCAGCGATCTGCTGAGCCGGGCCGCGGGCGGGCGCAGCGCCGCAGTCGAAATCGTCGGCGAGGCCGGTGGCGGCAAGACGGCGCTGCTGGATCGGGCGGTGGAACTGGCCGGGGAGTCCTGGCGGGTGTTGCGGTGCGCCGGGGTGGAGGGCGATTCGGAGCTGCCGTTCTCGGGGTTGCAGGAATTGCTGATCGCGGCGGGCGCGAATGCCGGTGTGCTGCCGGTGGATTCGCTGCCGCCGGCGCAGGCCGACGCGTTGCGCGCGGTGATCGGGCTGCCGGTGGCGGCGACGGTCGATCCATTCCTGGTCGGTTTGGCGACCCTGTCGCTGCTGGCGGACCTGGCCGACGGCGGGCCGGTGCTGTGCGCGGTCGATGACGTGCAGTGGCTGGATTCCGCTTCGGCGCAAGCGCTTCGGTTCGCCGCGCGACGGATCGGGGCCGAGGGAATCGTGCTCCTGTTCGCCAGCCGGGGTGAGGCGGCGCTACCGGGGATCCACGAACTTCACCTGACGCCATTGGATGACGACGCCTGCGCGCGGCTGCTCGCCGCGCACTGGCCGGGGTTGCGGCGGGACATGCGGGAGCGAATTCTGCGGGAGGCGGCGGGAAATCCGCTGGCGCTGCTGGAGTTTCCGCGCATGGACCTGGACGCGCTGCCGGTGGGGCCGCTGCCGCTACCGTCGCGGCTGTCGAGCGGGTACCAGCAGCAGATCGCGGAACGCTCGCCCGCGGCACGCACCGCACTGCTGACGGCCGCCGCGGAGACGGCCGGGGATCTGCGGCTGGTGCTGCAGGCGCTCGATGCGCTCGGCGTCGATCCGGCGGGTATCGCGGAAGCCGAAGCGGCCGGACTGATCGACGTGACGGCGCAGGCGATTCGGTTCCGCCATCCCCTGGTGCGGGCGGCGGCCTATCACGGTGCCGCCTTCGGTGAACGGCAGCCGGTCCATGCCGCGCTCGCCGCCGCCTCCGACGACGACCCCGATCGCCGGGCGTGGCATCTGGGGGCGGCGACGGTGGGCCCCGACGAGGCGATCGCGGCCCTGCTGGAGGCGGCGGCCGTGCGAGCGGTGGATCGGGCCGGGTATTCGGCGGCCTCGGCCGCCGCGGAGCGGGCCGCCGCGCTGACCCCCGATATCGAGATCCGTAGTCGCCGAATGCTGTTGGCCATCGAGTGGGCCGCCGCCGCGGGCAATTTCCGGCGCGCCTACGAACTGGGTCGGCCCGCCCAGCAGCTGCCGCTCGACGCCGAGGGGCGGGCACGGCTGGGGTGGGTGAAGGCGCTGATCGAATTCGAGCAGGGGAATCCGCGCACCGCCCGGGACCTGTTGTTCGCGGCCGCCGAGGAGGTCGCCGCCGTCGAACCCGGCAGGGCCGGGCCATTGTTCATCGACGCGGCACGAGCGTCCTGGATCCTGGGCGAACCCGCGTCCGCGCATCATGCGCGCGACCGGCTGGCCACGCTGCGACTACCGGCCGAGCAGCGCGACGCGCTGGTCCGGGCGGTCGCGGGTGCGCTACAGCTGCATTCGGGTGAACTGGCGGCCGGGGTGGCCGCGATCCGAGCCACCGTCGCCGCGGGCCACCACACCGAGGATCCCGCGCTGACGCTGGCCGCCACCGGGCAGGCGATGCTGATCGGCGATCTCGAGGACGCCCGCACGCTGGCACAGCGGATTTCGGATAACGCCCAGTGCCAGGGCATGGTCGGCAGGTTCGCCACCGGCGCCATCTACACCGGTGCGGCCGAGCTGATGCTGGGCCGGCTGTGGGAGGCCGAGGAGATCGTCACGCACGCGCTGCGGGTGGCCCGCGATATCGGGCAGGTCGGCCAGATCGCCTTCGGCGAAGGCTATCTCGCGCTCATCGCCGGGATGCGCGGCGACGAGCAGCGGTGCCGGGATCTGCTCGACGATCCACGCCGGCCGCACCCGCACGACAACTTCATCGACCACGTGCACCGCGAATGGGCCAGGGGGCTGCTCGATCTCGGGCACGGGCGGTACGAACCGGCCCTGGACCGCCTCGACACCTTGCACCGCATCCCCAACCGGCTGCGCGGCCATTGGCTGCACCTGCTGCGGGACCTGGTGGAGGCCGCGGTGCGCGCGCGGCAGCCCGAGCGGGCCGCGCCGGCGATGGCGGAGATCGAACGGTGGTCCGCGGCCCTGGGTTCGCCGTTCGCGGAGGCGATCGCGCTGCGCAGTCACGGGCTGCTGTACTCGCACGGCGACGGGTACGCTCGCGCGCTGAAACTGCAAGCGGCCGAAGGACTCTGGTACGACCACGCCCGCACCGCACTGCTCTACGGCGAGTGGCTGCGCCGCGAACGCAGCATCGGCGAGGCCCGCACCCAGCTGCGCGTCGCGGTCGACACCTTCGACCGGCTCGGCGCGCTGCCGTGGGCGGCCCACGCCCGCAACGAATTACGCGCCGCCGGGGATGCCGCGCAGCGGCCGCCGACGCCCCCGGCGGCGGAGGCCGCCGCGTTGACGCCGCAGGAGCTGCAGGTGGCCCGGCTCGCGGCGGCCGGGGCGACGAACAAGGAGATCGCGGCCAAGCTGTTCATCAGCCCGAAAACCGTCAGCCACCACCTGTACCGGGCGTTTCCGAAGCTCGGTGTCACCAACCGCGTCGAACTCGCCCGCCTCGGCCCGCTCTGACCGGCGCGGACGCCCTAGGCAAGAAATAGGGCATTCGTCCGATGGACCTCACCGACCCCGATTCCTACTGTCGAGGGGTACGTCGGCGAAAGGGTAGCAACATGATTCGAAAGTCTCTGGTGGTCCTCGCGGCGGGCGTGCTGATCGGCGCACCCGCCACCGCGACGGCCCAGGCCGCGCAGCCCGAAGCTGTCGCAGGAGTGCAGGACGTGGCGATCAGCACGGGTTCCGCGGGCGCGGACGTGGTGATCAACGGTCTGATCGCGGCCATCTTCGGCCCGAACGATCCGCACAGCTGCAAGTTCCCGTACTGCTTCTGAGCGCTGTCGCGAAACAGGATCGACCGAGGAACCCCGGGCCCCGCGGCCCGGGGTTCGCTTCTGAAAGGACTTCCCGTGAAACGAATCATCGGCATCGCCGCAGCCGCCGCCGTGAGTCTGGCGGTGGCCGGCTGCCAGGACGGAGCGACGACGACCCCCGGCGGGGAGCACCTGCCCGCCACGACGGTGAGCGCGGCGGAATCCGCGCCGGCCACGGCCCCGGCGCAGTCGCCGGAGAATTCGCAAGGCAATTCGCGCCCTCCGGCGGACACCGCTCCCGCCACCGCTGCCAACGGCCAGTGTGTCAGCCTCACCTCGCCGGTGGTCACGAAGGCGCTCGCCACCCTCGGCGGCGGCGTGGGCGGGGACGGCTTCTATGCCGAGAGCGGCACCGACGCAGCCGTCGGCTCGTGCCCGACCCTGCTGTGGGTCCGCGCTGGGACTCCGCACGGCACCGCCAGTTCGCCCTGGCACATCATGCTGTTCAACCACGACGGCTACCTGGGCACCGCTACCAAGCGCTCCACTTCCTACACGAGCGTGGTCGGATCCACCGGCCGCACGGTGCAGGTGCAGTACCGCTGGCTGGCCGGGAACGACGCCAACTGCTGCCCGTCGGGCGGTCCGGCCGTCGTCACCCTCACCCTCGGATCCGACGGGCAGACCGTCACTCCCGACCGCGACTTCCCCGCGCAGGCAATCGCACCCAAGTGAGCCCGCGCTGATCAGCGTGCGACGGCCCGCAGCCGCAGGCCTTCCGGTTGCAGGGCTCCGTATGCGGCGAGGCGGACGTCGCTGCCGGGCACCTCGGCGAGGGTCCAGCGGATGACAGGGGGGATGGTGTGGAATCCGCGGTGCGCGAGGGCTATTCGGAACGCGGGCAACCCGGCCGGCGGTGACCTGCTGACAGCCCTGATGGAGTCCGACCTGTCCGGCGCCGGGCCCGCCGCACGTCAGTGACTCGTCGATCAACGGCACACGGTGGCGCAAACAGCGGCGGCTTGGCGCGATCGGTGCTGGTCGCGCCGCCCGCGGTTCACCAAGCTGTATACGGGATCCGGGCGCACCGGCCGCGCCGCGGGTGTACCCGGAGACCGCACTCTTCGCAGCGGGCTACATGCGCAACCAACCAGAGACGACAGTGGGGCTCCGGTGATCGATCACAGGCCGGCACGGCCGCCGTACCGTATGCGCCCGATCTCCTCCACGGCATTGCTGGTGGATTTCGCGCTGGCCCGCGGGCTGTCGATCGCGTCCGTCCTGCGCCACACCGGCATCCGCGACTCACAGCTCACCCACGCCGGCGCCGAGGTCACCTTCGAGCAACAGGTGGCGGTGATGCGCAATATCGTGCACGGCATCGGCGACGAGGCCGGTTTCGGGCTGATGGCCGGACTCACCTGTCGTGCACCGCAGCTGGGCGCGGTCGAACGCGCGGTCATGAGCCAGCCCACCGTCCGGCAGGCGTTCGAGACCGCGATCCGATTCGCGGAGCGGTCCTGCTCGCTGGCGCGCCACACCATCGAACGGCGCGGCGACGAGATCGAGCTGGTGCGTGACGATTCCATGCTGCCCGCCGAAATCCGGCGTTTCGCCCTCGAACACGACATCGGGGCGCTGGTCACCATGCAGCGCGACGCGGTGCAGATGCGGCAGCCGATCAAGCGCGCCGAGACGACGGTGGGCGCCGACCCGGTCTACGAGGGCATCGCGGTGGTGCTGGGGGTGCGCGACCTCGCCTTCGATGCCCGACGCACCGTGCTGGTCCTGGATCCGGCCCTGCTGGATCTGCCCATGCCGCAGGCGAATCCGAAGTTCAAGGGACTCCACGCGGTCCGCGACGACAACCGCCCCAGCTCCGCTTCGATGGTCGGCCCCGACGACGCTGATCGGGGATGACCGTCAGGACCGCACCGCCGGCAGGCCGCCGTCCGACACGCGGCGTTCGGCGATCGACTCCTAGCGCCGAACGGCCCGGCCGCCACTCGGCGGGGCCGCCCGAGTAGCGAGCCGACGGCCCACAGGTGGGTCAGGTCGCGGGCGGTTTCCCCGTTGTCCTCTTCCACCATCGACAGCCGGTGGTTGGTGCTGATGTCGCTGATGAACGGCCCGACGGTGGCCAGCCCCTCGCCGATGGTCGCCGAGGTGGAGAACAGGTAGTCGCACAGCCCGCCCGCGCCGAGGGTGAACCGGCAGCCCACCCGCGCGGGGCGCACCGGACTTCAGCGGGACCGATCAGTGATCGTGGTCGTCGTCCCCGTGCGGGTGGCCGTGGGCCAGCTCGTCCTCGGTGGCGTCGCGGACGTCGACTACCTTGACCGCGAAGTTCAGGCGCTGACCGGCCAGCGGGTGGTTGGCGTCGATGATGACCTCGTCGCCGTCGACCTGCTGGACGACCACGATCTGGGATTCGCCGTCCGGGGCCTCGGCGTGGAACTCCATGCCCGGCTCGAGCTCGTCGACGCCTTCGAACATGTCCCGCGGCACACTGCTGACCAGCTCGGCCAGGTAGTCGCCGTAGCCGTCCTCGGGCTCGACCACGACGGTCAGCTCGTCGCCGGTGCTCTTGCCCTCCAGCGCCTGCTCCAGGCCCGGGACGATGTTGTCCGCGCCGTGCAGGTAGACGAGCGGCTCGTCGCCGACGGAGGTGTCCAGCACCTCGCCGTCGTCGGCCGTCAAGGTGTATTCGATGGAGACGACCTTGTCAGCGGCGATCGACATGGGTGACCCTTTCGCAGAGGAATGCGGACCGCGCAAATGTAACCCGGGGCGTCCGGTTCGCTACGGTCGGCGTCGACACCGCAGCCATGAAACTACGCGCGACATGCGAGGAAGACGGTCGATGAGAGTCTTTGCAGCCCTGGACCCACGTCTACCCCTGTCCCAGGTCCCCGCGGTGGCCCGCCGGATGGAGGCCCTGGGGTTCGACGGGATCCACATTCCCGAGACCATCCACGACTCCTTCGCGGTGGCGCTGCTGGCCGCCGAACACACCACCCGGATCACCCTGCGCACCGCCATCACGCTGGCCTTCGTGCGCTCGCCCACCGTGGTGGCCTACGGGGCGTGGGACCTGGCCGCCTTCTCCGGCGGACGCTTCGAACTAGGTCTGGGCACGCAGATCAAACAGAACATCGAAGGCCGCTACGGGATGCCGTGGACCGAACCGGTGTCGCGGATGGGCGAATACGTCGAGGCGGTGCGGGAGCTGTTCGCGGCCTTCGCCTCCGGTGGGCCGGTCCGCTACGAGGGCGAGCACTATCGGCTCACACGCATGCAGCCGTACTTCAATCCCGGGCCCACGGCCACCGCGCCGCCGGTGCTGCTGGGCGCGGTCAACCCCGGAATGTGCACGCTGGCAGGGCGTCTCGCGGACGGCGTGATCACGCACTCCACCAATTCCGATCCGGGTTATCTGCGTGAGGTGGTCCGGCCCGCGCTGGAGAAAGGTGCGGCCGCGGCCGGGCGGACCACGCCGGGGATCATCGCCTCGGCTCCGGTCGCGCTGGGTGCGACGGCCGAGGGGGTGGCTCGCGAGCGCGAGCGGATGCGCCGGTTGCTCGCCTTCCTCTACGCCACCCCGTCCTACAAGTCGACGCTGGTCCGGCTCGGTCTGCCCGAATTGTTCGACCGGCTGCGGGATCTGGTGCAGGCGAACCAGTGGGACCGGCTGTCCGCGGTGATGACCGACGACGTTCTCGACGCCCTGCTCATCTGCGCCGACTACGCCGCGCTGCCGGATCTGCTGCGGGAGCGTTACGCCGGTCTGGCCGAGGGCGTCGTGCTGTCCGCGCCCGCCGACGACGGTGCGGACGACCGCCTGCGCCTCGCGATCGAGGATCTGCGGTCGAACTGACCGGGTGCGAAAACCTTACGCGTGGGCCGCGATTCGCCGGTCGATGACCGAGAGCGCGAACTCGGCCCAGCGAATGTTCTCCTGCTCGAGCGAGATTCCGCGCAGCAGGGTCAGATACGGCCCGACCCGGTCGACTTCGGCCAGGTACGCCTGCTCGCTGCGACCGTCGAGCATGCGGGTGCGCAGGCGTTCGTAGCGGGCCAGCCGGGCGCGCGACCAGTCGAGTTTCGCGGCGACGGCGGTCCGCACACCGGGTGCGTCCTCGGGTTCCATGGCCTGGACCTTCACCATCATCTCGTCGCGGATGGCGGTGGGTTTGGCGGGCTCGCCGATGAATTGGCGTAGCGCCGCCCGCCCGGCGGGGGTGATGGAGTGCAGGCGTTTGGTGGGGCGGCGCTCCTGCTCGACGACGCGGGTCTCGATGAGGCCGTCGGCGGCCATGCGCTCGAGTTCCTTGTAGAGCTGCTGCGGGGTGGCGACCCAGAAGTTCGCCACGGGGGCGTCGAAACCTTTGGCCAGGTCGTAGCCGGACGCCTCACCTTCCAGCAGCGCGGCCAGGACCGCGTTTCGTAGCGCCATGCGGCCAGCCTATCCGGTCAACTAATTGACTGTGTGCGGCCGATGACGGGCCTGTGGGCGGGGCCGTGCGCCCCACCCACAGGTCCGCGGCGCCCTACTTGGCCGAGAGGCTGCTCAGCAGGCCGGCGAGGGGGTTGCTCGCCGACGAGCCGGTGCCGGGGACGGGGACCGGGGTGCAGTCCACGACGTCCACCGTGATGGTCTTGGTGGAGATCACTTCCTGGGTCGCCTTGAGGGTGTGCGAGCCAGTGGTGGTGGGGGTCCAGGTGAAGACGGCCTGGCTGTTGGAGACCTTGGAGTTGCCGACCGAGGTGTCGTTGTCGCTCAGGGAGACATCGAACAGGAACGAGGTCGCGGTGACGGCGACGGTGACGGTGGTGGCCTTGTTGAGGCAGACCTTGGCGTCGCTGACGGTGATGCCGTTGACCAGGGCGCTCGCATTGGGGGCGGTCAGCGCGGCGACGGCGGCCGCGGCGCCGATCGCGGTCGCGCCGATGCCTGCCCGGCGGGAATTCTTCATGTTTGTGTGTGCTCCTCACATGTCGCTCACTTCTCCGTGAGCGATGAGAAACGATAGTGCTTCACTGCTGGTGGCGGGGTGCTTTCCCCACATCTCGATCACCGCCGCGAACCTGTCACACCGAAATATGCGCGCGAAGCATATTCCTCATGCGCGACGGTGCGTAGCGACCCGTCAATCACGCCCCTACTTTGAAATCCATCTCGTTCAACCCGCTCGAGCTCGTCAGGCCCCGGCAGGAGTTCGCAGATGGACACCATGGCTCCCCGTCAGACCGATTCCGACCGTCGCGCAGCCGAATTGCTGGCCCACACCCAGCACACCTGTGATCCGGTGCTGCGCGAGGCGGTCGGCTGGCTCCCCGAGCCGCTGCACGCCATGATCGGCTACCACTTCGGCTGGTGGGACCGCGACGGGCGGCCGGGCGCCTTCCGAGCCGGAAAGTCCTTGCGCGCGGCCCTGACTCTCTGTTCCGCACAGGCCTGCGGCGCGCAGGACGCCGCCGCCGCGCTGCCCGGGGCCGCCGCGGTGGAGCTGATCCACAACTTCACCCTCATCCACGACGACATCATGGATGGCGACGACACCCGCCGCGGCCGCACCGCCCTGTGGCGCATCTGGGGCGCCACCGACGCCCTGCTGGCCGGAGACGCCTTGCACGCCCTGGCCGTTCGCCTGCTGGCCCGCGCCCCCTCCCCCGATCCGACGGCCATGGTGGCCGAACTGTCCGACACCGTCATCGAGCTCTGCCGCGGACAGCAGCACGACTGCGCCTTCGAGCACCGCACCGACGTCACCGTCGGCGAATACCTCGGCATGGTGGCCGGGAAGACGGGTGCGCTGCTGGGCAGCGCGTGCGCGATCGGGGCCATGAGCGCCGGCGCGGACGCGCGGACGGTGGCCGGATTCCACGCCTTCGGACGCGATCTCGGCGTGGCCTTCCAGCTCGTCGACGATGTGCTCGGCATCTGGGGCGACCCCGAGGTCACCGGGAAACCCGCGGGCAACGACCTGGCCCGCCGCAAGCGCAGCCTGCCGGTCATCGCGGCCATCGAGGCGGGCGGCCCCGACGCGGCCGAACTCACCCGCTGCTACGACTCCGACGAGCCGCTCGATTCGGGCGCGGTCGCACGCCTGACGACGATGGTGGAGAACGGCGGCGGCCGCAGCGCCGCGGTGGCGCAGGCCGAGCACTATCTGGCACAGGCGATCAACGCGATACCGGCGGAACAGGTTTCCGATGATCTGCGCGCGCTGGCCCACGTCGCCACCCATCGGGACCTCTGATGACGGCCGTGTCTCCGCGCCGCGACGTCGGGCACGGCAGCGCCCACGCGAAAGTCATCCTGATCGGTGAACACACCGTGGTGCACGGCAGTCCGGCCATCGCACTGCCGATTCCGGCCCTGACCGTGCACGCGCGAGCCATGCTTGCGCCAGATTCCGCCGCTACCCAGGATTCCCCTGCCGTGCCGGATTTCACTGCCGCCCAGGATTTCACTGCGACGCGGGGTCCCGCTGCGGCCCAGAATCCCCGTACCGCCGAGGGTTCCACTGCTGTGCCGGATTTCCCTGCCGCGCCGCTGCTTCCGGGCGGCGGGGCAGGTGTCATCCGCGTCGGCGGCCCCGGCTTCCGCCCCAGGACCGGTCCGGAGTTCGCTGTCGACGCGGCCCTACGGCACTGGAATGTCACCGACACGCCGATCGCCGTGCACACCGAGAGCCGCATACCCGTCGCTCGTGGTCTGGGTTCGAGCGCGGCCAGCACCGCGGCGGCCGTCCGTGCCACCGCCGCTCTGCTCGGACGGTCCCTCGAGGACGCCGACCTGGCCGCCTTCGTCCAGGTGGGCGAACAGCATTCGCACGGGCGGGCCAGTGGCGTCGACGCGGCGGCCGCGGTCTCCCACGGCCCCATCCGATTCCGGGCCGGGGTCCCCACGCCGATCCCGATCACCGGGCGCGCACTGCTGCTGGTTGCCGACACCGGGGTGAGCGCCGGTACCCGGCGGGCGGTCGGCATCGCCACCGCGCGGCTGACCGGACAGCGGGGGCTGGAGATGCTGCGATCGGCCGAAGGGCTCACCGAGGACGCGGCCACCCAACTGGCGCATGGCGATTGGCCCGGGGTGGGGCGCTCGCTGACCCGGTTCCACGAACTGCTCGTCGATCTCGGCGTCAGCAGCGACGTCCTCGATCGGGCGGTCGGCGCGGCGCTGGACGCGGGTGCGCTCGGGGCGAAGCTGACCGGCGGCGGCCTGGGCGGGTGCCTGCTCGCGCTGGCCGATCACCCCGCTGCCGCGGCTCGCATCAGCGAGCGGCTCTACGACAGCGGCGTGCACCAGGTGTGGACACTTCCGATCGAAGGCGAGCCGAAATGAGCACTGACGCAACGACCCTCGACATCGAGACCGGCGCGACGGCGGTCGCCCACCCGAACATGGCGCTGATCAAGTACTGGGGCAAACGTGATCGTGACCTGATCCTGCCGGTCACGGGCAGCCTGTCGATGACCCTCGATATCTTCCCCACCACCACTCACGTCCGGGTCGGCGAGCAGGAGGCCGACACCATCGCCCTGGACGGGCGGCCCGCCGACGAGGTCACCACCCGGCGTGTGACCGGGTTCCTGCGGCTGGTGCGCGACATCACCGGCCGGCACGAGGCCGCGGCCGTCGACTCGGTGAACTCGGTGCCCACCGGCGCCGGATTGGCCTCCTCCGCCAGCGGATTCGCCGCCCTGGCCGCGGCCGCGTGCGCCGCCTACGACCACAGCCTCACACCGCGGGAGCTGTCGCGGCTCGCGCGGCGCGGCTCGGGTTCGGCGTGCCGGTCGGTGTTCGGCGACTTCGTCGTCTGGCATCCGGGCGGTTCCCGGCCGCCGCGCGACGATCTCGGGTCGTATGCGGAGCCGGTGCCCGCCGGCGATTTCGATCCGGCCATGGTGATCGCCATCGTCGACCGCGGCGGAAAGGCGGTGTCGAGCCGGAAAGCCATGCAGCACACCGTGGAGACCTCGCCGTTCTACCTGCCGTGGGCGGCCGGCATCGCCGCCGATCTGGAGCGGATGCGCGCGGCCATCGGGCGCGGCGATCTGCAGGAGGTCGGCCGGATCGCCGAACACAATGCGCTGAGCATGCACGCGACCATGCTCGCGGCCCGCCCGGCGGTGCGATACCTGCAGGCGGGCACCCTGCGGGTGCTGGATGCCGTCGCCGCCCTGCGTACCGGCGGCATCGACGCGTACGCCACCATCGACGCCGGTCCCAATGTGGCCGTCCTGTGCGACCCGCGCGACGAGATCCGGGTCGCCCGAGCGGTGTCGGAGCTGCCGGATGTCTCGGCCACCCACATCGCGCACCGCGGTCCCGGGACCACGGTGACGCCGGGCGCCGCCGCATGATCGAATGCCGAGCGCCCGGCAAGCTGTACCTCGCCGGTGAATACGCGGTGCTCAGCCCGGGGCGGCCCGCCCTGATCATGGCGGTCGACCGCTTCGCCCGCGTCCGGGTGACCGACGCCGCGACGACCACGGTGCACACGGATCTCTGTGCCGGGCACGAGCATTCGATCGCCCACGACGGCGATCGGGTACGGCTGCGCCATCACGATCGCCCCGCGGATCAGCTCGCCCCGGTCGCCGCGGCCATCGCGATCGTGGAACGCCTGGTCCGAGAACGGAATCTGCCCCTGCGCCCCGGCCGCGTCGAGATCACCACCGACCTGCACGGGTCCGGCGGCCGGAAGCTCGGGCTCGGCTCCAGCGCGGCGGTCACCGTCGCGGTCATCGACGCCCTCGCCCGCCACCACGAGCTGCGACTGCCGCCCGCGCATCGCTATCGGCTGGCCATGCTGGCCTCGATGACAGCCGACCCGCACTGCTCCGGCGGTGATCTCGCGGCCGCCACCTTCGGCGGCATCGTGCGCTATCAGCGGCCGGACCCCCGGGCCCTGCACATGCCGCCCGGCTGGACCGTCGACGACGCCCTGCACCGGCCCTGGTCGGGGCTGTCGATCACACCCGTCGAGATTCCGCCCGGCCTGCGGATAGAGGTCGGCTGGACGGGCAGTCCGGCGCGCAGCTCGGAGCGGGTCGCGGTGCTGTATTCCCGTGGCGGGACCGAGGATCCGCGCTACGGCCGGTTCCTGGCGCGCAGTGATGCCGCCGTCGACCGCATCACCGTTGCCCTGACCGACGGCGACATCGCCGCGGTCGCCGCCGAAATACGCCTCGTGGCAGCGTCTCTCGCGACGCTGGACCGTGAGATGGGGCTCGGGATCATGACTCCGGCCCTGTCGGAGCTGTGCCGGATCGCCGAGGCCGCCGGGGCCGCGGCCAAACCGTCGGGCGCGGGCGGCGGTGATTGCGGCATCGCGGTGCTCGACGCGGCCGACCTCGACGCCGCCCGCGTCATCACCACCGGTTGGCGGCGCGCGGGCATCGATCCGCTGTCCCTAGCTCTGGTCCCGTCCACCGCGCTCGCCGCGTCGACCGCCGTGTGCGCCACACAGAAAGGCACTCCCGCATGACAATTCCCGCGCTCGACCGCCTCGATTCCGCCGCGGTGCCCACCCGGTGGATCGGCCCGCTGCGGATCACCGGCAATGCGGTGGCCGGTGAGATCCATGCGCCGCTGGCGACCTATGAATCGCCCCTGTGGCCCTCGGTGCAGCGCGGCGCGCGAGTGTCCATGCTGTCCGGCGACGGCATCGTCACCACCGTCACCGGGGAATGCATGACCCGGTCGATCCTGCTGGACGCGCCCGACGGTCCGGCCGCGGCGGCCGCGGCGGATCAGATCATCGCCGAGCTACCGCGGCTGCGCGCCGTCGCGGCCTCGTGCAGCCGTTTCTGCGAGCTCACCGACATCACCCCGCAGATCGTGGGGCACCTTCTCTACCTTCGTCTTTCCTTCCGCACCGGCGACGCGTCCGGCCACAATATGACGACGCTGGCCGCCGATCGCCTGCTCGATCACCTGCTGGCGAAGATGCCCGACCTGCGCTACGGCTCGATCTCGGCGAACCTGTGCACCGACAAGAAGCCCAGCGCGGTCAACGGGCTGCTCGGGCGCGGCAAGTACGTCATCACCGAGCTGCTCATCCCCCGCGATATCGTGCGCACGCGGCTGCACACCACCGCCGCCGCGGTCACCGAGCTCAATATCCGCAAGAACCTGATCGGCACCACGCTGGCGGGCGGAATCCGTTCGGCCAACGCCCATTACGCCAATATGCTGCTCGGCTTCTATCTCGCGACCGGTCAGGATGCCGCCAACATCATCGAGGGCTCGCAGGGCATCACCCACACCGAGGACCGCGACGGCGACCTGTACTTCTCCTGCACGCTGCCCAACGTGATCGTCGGCAGCGTCGGCAACGGCAAGGACCTGCCCTTCGTCGAGGACACCCTAGCCGCGCTGGGTTGCCGCGAGGAACGCGAGCCCGGCGCGAACGCCCGCCGTCTGGCCGCCATCGCGGGCGCGGTCGTGCTGTGCGGCGAATTGTCGCTGATGGCAGCGCAAACCAATCCGGGCGAGCTGATGGCGGCGCACCTGCGCATGGAGCGAAAGTCCACCACCAACGGATCGGAGCAGTGATGACCCCGGCGATCGGCATTCACGACCTGGCGGTGGCCACCTCCCGCCACATGCTCACGCACGCCGTGCTGGCCGACCGGCTGGGCACCGACCCGGCCAAGTATCAGCGTGGACTCGGGCAGGACGCCATGAGCATTCCCGGCGACGACGAGGACGTGGTCACCATGGCCGCCGCGGCGGCCGCGCCCATCGTGGAACGGCACGGCGCGAGCCGGATCCGGAACGTCTTCTTCGCCACCGAGACCGGCGTCGACGAATCCAAGTGCGCCGGACTGTATCTGCACAGTCTGATCGGCCTGCCGTCGCAGGCGCGGGTGGTCGAGTTCAAGCAGGCCTGTTACGGCGGCACCGCCGCACTGCAATTGGCGTGCGCCGCCGTCGCCCGCGACCCGAGCCGGCAGGCCCTGGTGATCGCCGCCGATATCGCCCGCTACGACCTCGACAGCGCCGCCGAACCGACGCAGGGCGCGGGCGCGGTGGCCATGCTGGTGTCGGCGGATCCCGCTGTCGCCGTGATCGATCCGGTGTCGGGGCTGTTCTCCTCCGACATCATGGACTTCTGGCGGCCCACCTATCGCAGCACCGCCGTCGTCGACGGCCGCTACTCGGTGTCGGCCTATCTCGATGCCATCGAGCACGCCTTCGACGATTTCCGCCGGCTCGGCGGCGTGGACCTGCGCGAGTTCGAAAGGTTCTGCTACCACCAGCCGTTCACCAAGATGGCGTTCAAGGCGCACCGCCACCTGCTCGAACATGCCGGGCTGCCGGTGACCGACGAGGCCGTCGACGCGGCGCTCGCCGACACCACCGACTACAACCGGGCCATCGGCAACAGCTACACGGCGTCGGTGTACATGGCGCTGGCCTCGGTCCTGGACAGTGCGAGCGATCTGACCGGCCGCCGGATCGCGCTGGCCAGCTATGGATCCGGGTGCGTGGCCGAATTCCTGTCGCTGACCGCTGTCGACGGCTACCGGGAGCAGCTGCGCTCCGAGGCCAACCGGGCCACGATTGGCAATCGAAACCCGTTGAGTTACAGCGAGTATCGGGCCTTGCACACCGATCGCACGACCGCGCACGACGGCAGCCGGGCCAGTACCGGCGACAGCGGCGGGACGTATCGGCTGTCGGGGTTCGAGGAGCACAAGCGGATCTATCACGCCCGGCAGCCCGCCTTCTCGGCCAAGGCCGGCCACTGATGCGGGGCACGGAGCCGCGTGAACAGGTCGTGCTCCTCGACGAGGACGGCCACCGGATCGGCACTGCCGACAAGGCGACCGTGCACACCCGCGACACTCCCCTGCATCTGGCCTTCTCCTGCTATGTCTTCGACAGCGACAACCGGCTTCTGCTGTCCCGCCGGGCGCTCAGCAAGCCCACCTGGCCGGGGATCTGGACCAACAGCTGCTGTGGTCATCCGGGACCGGACGAGGACCTCACCGACGCGGTCGCCCGGCGACTGGATCGGGAGCTGGGGCTGACGGCGACGGCCATCGATCTCATCCTGCCGACCTTCCGCTATCGCGCCGTCATGCCCGACGGGACAGTCGAATTCGAGATGTGCCCGGTGTACCGGGTCCGGGCCGACCCGCCCGCGCACCCATCCCCCGACGAGGTCGACGAACTTCGCTGGCTCGACTGGGCGTTCTTCCTCGAGTGTTCGCTCGCGCCGAATTCGGGCCTGTCCCCGTGGTGCCTGCAACAGCTCGACCAGCTCCGCGCTCTCGACCACGACGTCAGCCGTTGGCCCGTCGCCGATGCCGCGGAGCTGCCGCCCGCCGCCCGCGCACCGCACCTCTCGGCACCGTAAGGAGGACATCGACCATGGCAGCGATCCACTTCGCGAACTACCGGATTCCGTTCCCGCCCGGGCCGTTCCACACCGGCTTCGAGGAATCCGGTGGCGCCGCGGTGCGCTGGATGCGCGATCACGGCCTCGGCTCCGATCGTGTCGAGGCGCATCTGGCGACGACCCGGCCACAGTTGCTGGCCGCCTTCGCTTTTCCCGACATCGCGCAGAGCGAACTGGATCTGATCACGCAGTGGCTGGCGTGGGCGTTCCTGCTCGACGACGAGCTCGACGACCAGGATGCCGCGCCCGGCCACTGCGGGCGCACCATCGAAGGCCTCATCGGCACGCTGCACGGCTCCCCCGCACGGACGCCGATGGAGCGCGCGGTGGCGGACTTGGCGGGTCGCACCTTCCAGGCCGCCTCACCCGGCCAGCAGCGCCAGCTGCTCGGGGACACCGAGGCGTGGCTGTGGACCTACTTCACCGAGGCGGTCGATCGCGTGGCCGGGCGGATGCTGCCGTGGACCGAATTCCGGGTGCATCGACGGGATTCCGTCGCCATGTTCGCGCTGCTGGATCTGCACGATCTGGTCAACCACATCGAGTTGTCGGACACCGCCCGCAATCTGCGCTCGTATCAGGCGCTGCGGGCCGCGGTCGCCGAGCATTCCGGGGTCGTCAACGACATCTGCTCGTATGAGAAGGAGCAGGCCAGCGGCTACACCCACAACACGGTGTGCGTGCTGCAAGCCGAACGGGAGTTGAGCGTGGACGCCGCGAAGGCGTCCGCCGAGGCGCTGCTCGCGGAGATCGCGGCGTCGGTGTTGCACGCCAGCGCCGACATCGCCGAGGACATCGGCATCGGCGAGCTGTCCGAGACCGACCGGGAAGCACTCGGGACCTGTGTCGACGGCTACCGGACCATTGCTCGCGCGGACTTCGACTTCCACACCAGAGTTCCTCGCTACCAGGCGATCTCGTAGGAGAGGAGATGGGGTTGCCCGAGCAGTCACAGATCGACGCGGGGTACGCCTTCACCAAGGTGCTCGCCTGGATGGAGACGGCCTCGCTGGGTATCCGCGCGCATTTCCGGCCGCCCGTCTCGGTGGACGCGCTCACGCATTATCGGGAGGTCTTCGGGCAACCGTTGCCGGATTCGCTGGTCGCCGCGCTCTCCGTGGCGGACGGCAATGACGATGAAGGCGACTTCTTCCTGCACAATCTGCTGGGCGTCGAGGGGATCATCGCGATTCAGACGGTGCAGGAGCAGACGGCGGAATCCTTCCGGCGCGCGGGCCTCGACTGCGACCGCTGGGTGCGCTGCCCGGAACCCGGTGTGGTGTCACGGAAGTTCTGGAAGCCCGGCTGGGTGCCGTTCACCGCCGACGACGGCGACAGCGGTTTCGCGGTGGACATGAGTCCCGGGCCGTTCGGGACCTCGGGCCAGGTGATCACCTACGGACCCGACCCCGCCGTGCGCATGGTGATCGCGCCCTCGCTGACCGATTTCTTCGAATTGATCAGCGCGCGCCTCGAACTCGGGTCGGTGCTGGTGGATCCGTGCACCGGCGCGGTGTCGCTGTGCACGCCCGCGGGCAGTTCCAACCTCGTCGAATCGCTGATGAGGTGAGCCGCGCGGGCGTGCGACAGGGGTGAGAACTAGGCGCCCAGAATGCCCTTGGCGATGTGGGTGACCTGGATTTCGTTGCTGCCCGCGTAGATCATCAGCGACTTGGCGTCGCGGGCGAGCTGCTCGACCTTGTACTCGGCCATATAGCCGTTGCCGCCGAAGAGCTGCACGGCCTCCATGGCGACCTCGGTGGCCGCGCGCGAGGAGTACAGCTTCATCGCCGACGCCTCGGCCAGGGACACCTTCTCGCCGGCCGCGGTGCGCTCGATGGCGTTGAACACCATGTTCTGCACGTTGATTCGGGCGATCTCCATCTCGGCCAGCTTGAGCTGGATGAGCTGGAACTGGGCGATCTCCTTGCCCCACAGCTTGCGCGACTTCGCGTAATCGACGCTGAGCCGGTGGCATTCGTTGATGATGCCCAGCGCCAGCGACGCGATGCCGATGCGCTCGGCGGCGAAGGACTCCTTGGCGCTGTCCTTGCCGTCGCCCTTGGCCGGGGTCTCGGTCTCGCCGAGCAGCCGGTCCGGGGTGATGCGGACGTTGTTGAAGAACATCTCGCCGGTGGGCGAGGAGTTCATGCCCATCTTCTTGAACGGCTTGGACTGGGTGAAGCCCTCCATGCCCTTGTCGAGCACGAAGGTCAGCACCTTGCGGTCACGCTTGTCGACGCCGTCGCCCTCGTCGAGCTTGGCGTAAACGACGGTGACATCGGCGTAGGGGCCGTTGGTGATGAAGGTCTTCTGGCCGTTGAGGATGTAGTCCTCGCCGTCGCGGCGCACGTAGGACTTCATGCCGCCGAACGCGTCGGAGCCCGAGTCAGGTTCGGTGATGGCCCACGCGCCGACCTTCTCGAAGGTCACCAGCTCCGGCAGCCACCGCTTCTTCTGCGCGAGGGTGCCGCGGCTGCGGATGGTGCCGACGGTCAGTCCGAGGCTCACGCCCATCGAAGCGACCAGGCCCAGGCTGATGCCGGCCAGCTCGCTGTTGAGGATCACGCCCATGCTGCCCGACCCGCTGAACCCGCCGCCCGCCTTACCGGTGGTCCCGGCCTCCTCGCGCGCGAACGCCTTCTCCAGCCCCTCCTTCGCCAGCTCGTCCAGCCCGAAGGTGGCGTACAGCTTGCGAATGATGTCGAAGGGCGGCAGCGCACCGCTTTCCAGCTGCTCGACGTTGGGCTTGATCTCCTTGTCGATGAAGCCGCGCAGCGCGTCGCGGAACATCAGGTCTTCGTCGGACCACTGGTACATGTAGGGGACTCCCGAGGGCTCGCGGAACGGTTATGCCAAATATAGAACACGTTCTAATTGGCCGGTCCGCCCGATCACCGATACGCCCCGCCTCTCCTGAGCAAAGCGAAGGATCCCGTCGGTACGCTCGTGAGAATGGGCGGGGAATTCCTATTGCTGATCGCCACCATCGGCCCGTTGGCCCTCTTGGGGTGGGCCGCCGTCCGGGCCAAACACCGCGGGCTCGGGGGCTCGTTCGTCGGGCCGTTCCAGGAGATGTTCGATCCCGGTGCGGCGCGAGCACAGATCGTCATCGAGCAGATCGCGGAACTGCCGGACCCTTCCGACTCCGGCGAACCGGACGACGACGATCTACCGAACACAGTGGTGCACAAGGGCGTTCGACTCCACATCGACCCGGACAAGGCCCGGCGCCGCCGCGGTGACGGGACCGCCAGGCGAGCCGCCGCCGAGTGGCTCAGCCCACTCGGCGACGACTTCCTGCACGGTGTCCACCAGGTGCCGGAGGAGCCGAGCGACTAGCCCCTGGTCACCTTCGGCGGGGTCCAGCTGCCGTCGGAGATGGCCTGTTCGGGCCAGTAGGTGCGCAGGATCATCTCGAAATCACCGGGCGGCGTGGGGAGCCAGTTGGCCTCCCGGTCCGCTCCCGGCGAGGTCTGCTGGAGGTAGAGGGTGATGCCGCCGTCCGGATTGCGGACGAGGCTCGGCAGCATCGGCGAATTGATCAGGTAGCGGTTGATCGGATTCTCCACCAGCAGGATCTCCGGCAGCTTGTACATGGTCACCGACCAGAACGCCTTCACCGGCGGGAGTTGCCCGGCGGGGAAGGTGAGTGTGTAGTTGCTGCCGCCGTTGAGTTTCGCGCCTGTGGTGTCGTTGGTGAGCGGGAAGTACATGGCCTCCGCGCCGGGAAGACCCAGGATGCCCATGACGGCTCCGGCGAAGCGGTAGAGATAGTTCCCTTTCAGTTGTTCGGCGGACCCGAACAGCTGACCGGAATTCACCTTGCCGGTCTCCAGTTGCTCCTTCTGGAAAGTCTGAAGCTCCGCCCAGGCGTCGGACATGCCGTCCTGGAAGGCCTTACGGTTGTCGGAACTCAGTTTCGCGGGATCGAAATCGCCGTCGGGCCCGATCCCGATCTTCGCGAACCGCTCGCGCAGGTCCTTCTCACTCGGCATGGTGGGCGCATACTTCATCGTGAAGTTGAGGACCTTGAAGAAGTCGAGCGAGGTCTTCTCCGCGTCCGGGGACAGCGGCGTCATGAAATCGACCGCGGGCGCGGGCGCTGGGGCCGCCTTGTTCTCGAACGCTGACAGCGGCTTCACCTGGTATTCGGACTGGATCTTCTTGACGTTGTCCAGATCCGCGGGGTCGAACAACTGGGTGCGGAACAGCACCATCGAGAAGTCGGTCAGGGAATTGATGACCTTGTCCACGCCGGCGGGCTTGTCACCCTTCCAACTCGGTCCGGCCAGCAGATAGGTGCCACCGCTGTTGCCGGTGGTCCGGCTCCCGACCAGGTCGTCGACATAGGTGTAGGTGTCGATGAACTCGGCGGAGTAGTACCGCTTCTCCTCGATCGGCGGCACCGTGATCACCAGCGGCTCGGTCCGCAGGTCCGCGTCCAGGAACGAGTACGGCGTATCCGAGTTCGGGGTCTGGACGGTGGTGTCCGCCGGCGTGAAAACCCGGGCGATGCTGTGCAGTTCGTTCCAGCCGCCCAGGTACTGGGGGCTGTTCTTGTCCACCACATACGAATTCTGGATGCGGTACATGTCCACCATCGGAAAGCCGTACACGTATGCTTCCTTGGCAATCTTGCGGACCTCGTCCGGACCCGGTGCGCTGTCGCCGGTTTTGGTCCCGCACCCCGCGGCCACCGCTGTGACGGCCGCGGCGAGGCAAACGACTGAGACCTTCCAGAACCTCATTTGCTCTCCCACTTGTCATGGCTTCCGATTCGCCTGACGAAATTCCGACATTTCAGAAGGTATCGGCCGGGAGGACAGCCAAGTCGAATATCCCATGTGGGCGTGGCGTCTCACCTCCACCATGTGCCACTCGGCATTCGGCAGTTGCGGACGTTCCGCCGGCCTCGGATCGGTGCGCTGGTTGGTCTTTCGTTGCACGGCGCGGGAACCTTTCGCCGGGAGGTCTGCGGCCAGGCGTTTGCGGATCTTGTCGGCCGGGTGCGGCAGTATCGTCCTCGCTCCGAGTCGATGGGTTCTCGGACGTTGATAGAAGGGCGGGGATATGACAGTCCACCGGTTCACCGAGTACGCATACCGCGCGGCTCTCGTCGGTGCGATTCAGTTGGGTCTTACCGCTGGGCCTGCTGTCGTCACCGGGCACGCTGACGTCGATCAGCTCACCACCTGGTGCGACCTTTACCTCGGGCAGAGCAAAGATGAAGTCATGGCCGCCATGGGAACTCCGAACGGTCATCGGGCCGAATCGCTCATCGCCACGGTGAAGTGGATGCACGACGGGGCGACGACCGCCGAATGGGATCCCGACGGGGCGATCCTCTTCGCGGCCTTCGACAAGGACAACACCACGATCAAGTTGCTGTCCTACGACGCGGCGACCGGGGCAGAGGGATCCGTGCCGCCGGCCGGACTCGGCTGCGATCCGTGGCGCGCATCCTGACAACACCGAACGACCGCGCCTGAGGGTCACGCGGGGGGCGTGATGGGGGTGGGCAGCGAGCGCCGTTGTACTGGGTTGACCCTCGAATCGGGTTGCGGGTGAGTGGCTTCGACGTTCTGGCAGGTTGGCTCACGCGGCAGGGCATGGCGTTGTAGTTGCAGGCCCACTCGAAACGGGAGCGCAGGTCCGCCAGCGCTTGTCATGGAGTGCAGCGAAGAAGAAATCGCGGCGGCTCAGGAGGAAGTAGCCAAGGATATGGGCCGGTGACCGGCGAGCCGACCGGTCGTCGGCATGAGGGTACGTTCGGCCGGTCTCGGATCGGCACGGCTGCCTGATCTTCCATCGTCCGTGCCGGCCGGTTCTGTCAGCGGGGGTTGAGGGCATGGCGGTGAACCGCTGTCGGCGGCGGGTATGCCGGAGGCCACCGTCGTAGGCTGACCAACCGTGGACTACCTCGGCTCGATTCGAAATCCCGTGCACGACGGTCTATTCCTGGTGCTGTGTGATTCACGGGCACGCTACGGCGGCTGGGACGTTCACGGCGCGGAACTGGCCTGCGAGGGCAGTGCCTCACTGACACTCGACGGATCACGCGCATACGTCGAAGAAGCACACGGTGGCGGCCAGTACGAGGTCCATCGCGGTGCGGACGGAACCCTGTGGATCTCGCTACCTGCCGAACCCGGTGTCCGCCCGATCCCCGCCGATGCGCTCGAACACGAGCCACGCATCCGAACAACCCCGGTGGGGCTCATCGATCTACCGAGCGGAACGCTGGTGCTGGCCCTCGCTTATCCCCCACTCAACATGACTACCGACGGCGACCATGCGGGCATCACCCACGAGGAAGGCGAACGTCTCGATGTCGTATTCGGATCCGGCGTCGTAGCGATCACGCGTGAGCACACCGCTACCGGACAGGTGCTGGCCTTGCGCGCGGCACCCGAACCCAACGCCTAGACGTCGGTCACCACGCAGCCGCAGTCTCCGAACACACCCGAAATGAATTCTGCCCATTGCCCTTCGAGACCAATCCTGTCAGCGCGGTATGCGGCAGTAGCGTGCGTTCAGAGAGCTCGAAGTCATTCCAGCGGGGGAAGCCACGGGACTGTGTTGTGGGCAAAGCTCTGCTTGACCGGTACCAGGCCGGCGTGATCGTCCAACGCCATCATCGTGACCCCAACCAGTCCAGCCTCGTCTCCCTTGGATGCCACGCTCGACCCGCACAACGGGCAGAACCCTCGGCAGATCTGCGGGAAGGTCTCGAACCAGGTCGGCTCCCCACCCGGCCCGGTCCATTCGAATCCTTCTTCCGGAAACGACACCCAGGACATGACTGGCGCACCCGAAAGCCGCTGGCAGTGTGCACACGAGCACAAATGCGGGAAGTCCGGGTCGCCGGTCGCGGAAAACCGGATATTGCCGCAGAGACAGCCGCCATTCAGGGTCTGTGACACGACGCGAATCGTAGCCAATCACACCGACAATCAGTCCACTGCCGACTGCGGTATACGCCCTCAACTCGGCAGAAGCGGATATTCTCGAGCCGGATTCTCACACTCACGCTGATGGGAGCCAGAAGCGCGGAGGAAGGTCGGGCCGGCCGGGCGAGCGGGGCTCATACGAGTTGTCCGGCAACAGAATCCGAGAACTGGGATGAGGGACGGTCGGGGCACTCGAGGACGTGCTCACGCTCGCGTCACGATGTAGTCCGTTGGGTTGAAGCGTGCGGTCATACGGCGGAGGCGACGCGCCGACCAGGGCCAGGAAAAGCCGTTGCGGCCGTTCTCGTCGAAGTAGTAGCTGCGGCATCCGCCCGAGTTGTAGACCGTGCTCTGTAACGCGGCCTGGACGTCGTCGTTGAACTGCCGCATCACGTGTGCCCGGACTTCCAGCGATACCGCGCCGCTGCGCCGCAGATGAGCCAGTGCCTGAACTACCTGCTGCAACTGGGACTCGACGATCAGGAACCCCGACGCGACGGCCGACACGTTGGGCCCGAAAAGGATGTAGAGGTTCGGAAAGCCGGGCACCGTGGTGCCGAGGTAAGCCTGTGGGCTGCCGTCCCAGTGCTCGGACAGACTGCGTCCGTCGCTGCCCCTGACCTTGCCCGCGATCGGCATGTCGAGGATCTTGAATCCGGTCGCCATGATCACGACATCGACCTCGGTCTTGGAGTTGTCTTCGCCGATAAGGGTATTCCCGCGAACGGCTGTCAGGCCCGTCGAGACAACCGAGACGTTCGGGCGCGCGAGCGCCGGGTAGTAGTCACTCGACATCAACAGCCGTTTGCAGCCGACCGACCACTCGGGTGTGAGGGCGGCACGCAACGCTGGGTCATCGATGGCCGCGCGGATGTTCTGGCGTCCTATCCACTTGAAGGCCGCCTGCCCCCAGCGATGGTTGAACGCGATATTGGTGAGTTCGAGAATCAGTTCCTCACGCCGACGGTTGAATTCGTGAACCCACCCCAGACGATGCACACCCAGGCGTCGCACGACCCGGGACGGCGCGGGCTCCATCTTGGGCACCACCCACTGCGGAGTCCGTTGCAGGACATGGAGTTCGGCCACCTGCTCGGCAATGCTCGGCACCACCTGGATCGCCGAGGCGCCGGTTCCGACGATCGCCACCCGCCGTCCGGTCAGATCGACGTCATGATCCCAGCGCGACGTGTGGAACACCGGCCCCGGGAAGGAGTCGAGGCCGTCGATGTCGGGCAGGCTCGGCTCATGCCACGGGCCGGCGGCGGCGACGAGCGAACGGGCACGAATCTCGCCGCCGCTGGTGTCCAACACCCAGCACCGCTGCGGCCCGTCCCAGCTCGCCTCGAACACCTCGACCCCGAGACGCAGATGCTCGCTGACGCGGAAGCGATCGGCGGTCTCACGCAGATAGGACAGAATCTCCGGCTGCGGCGCGAACTTTCGACTCCAGTCATCGTGGGGCGCAAAGGAATACGAGTAGGCGATCGAGGGGATGTCGACCGCACACCCCGGATAGGTGTTGTCCCGCCACACGCCACCGACACTGTCGGCCTTCTCCAGCACCACGAAGTCGGTGATCCCCGCCTCGCGCAGCTTGATCGCGGTGCCGAGACCGGAGATGCCGGCGCCGATCACGGCAACCTCGAACAGGGTGGTCATGCGTCCTCCAGGACCAGTTGGGCGGCGCGCTCGCCGATCATCATCGACGGCGCGTTGGTGTTGCCGCCGGGAATGGACGGCATCACCGATGCGTCGGCGACGCGCAGCCGCTCGATGCCGCGCACCTTCAATTCGGGGTCGACCACGGCTCGCTCATCCACGCCCATACGACACGTGCCGGTTGGGTGATAGACGCTCGAAATCCGACGGCGGGCGTCCTCTCGGACGGCCGCAGGCGTGGTGCCGGCGCGGCCGGGCGCCACTTCGGCGCGGACGTAGGAAGCGGCCCCCGGGTGTGCCATCGCCGCTCGGACGATCTCCAGTCCCGACATCAGCACGTCGAGATCCACGGATGCGCTCAGGTAGCGAGGGTCGATCACGGGCGCGACATGCGGATCGCGCGAGGCCAACCGAACCGTGCCCGAGCTCTCCGGATAGAGCAGCACCAGATAGACCGTGAAGCAGGCGCCGTCGATGTCGGGGTGAACTCCCGGGATCGTGGCGTCGGCGCCGCGGCGACCGAGCGGAGTCGCGAACAACTGCAGATCGGGAACGGCGTCGGCGAACTCCGACCTGATGTGAGCAATGCCCTCCATGTACGAGCCGGCCAGGAAGGTCGAGTTCGCCCGAATGCGCTCCCTGGCCATCGCGGCAACGAACTTCGCCGGACCGAGGACCGGACCTTCGGTCACGTTGTAGACCACGGGGACAACGGCGTGATCTTGCAAGCCCTCCCCCACCGGCAGATCACCGAGTACCGAGATCCCGTGTTCGGCCAGGTGTGCGGCCGGTCCGATTCCGGAGAGCATGAGCAGTTGAGCGGTGCGGAACGAACCGGCGGTCACGATGACTTCCTGGTGCGCGACAAGACGTTCCGTGCCTCGCTTGGTAGCGATTTCGACGCCGACGGCGGAGCCTTTGTCGATCAGGATCCGCGTGACCTGCGCACCCGTCCGCACACGCAGGTTCGGCGGCGCATCGCGCAGGTACGCCTCCGCCGAGCTCTGACGACGCCCGCCGGCCGCGTTCCATTGGGCGACCGAGACGCCCTCCTGTTCGGCCGCGTTGTAGTCGGCGTTGTGGGCGACTCCCGCAGTCGTGGCGAGTGTGTCGAGGAAGGCTTCGGTCACCTCGGCGAGATCGCGCGCACGGGTGACACCGATCGGGCCCGAGCCGCCGCGGTAGTCGTTCGCGCCGTCCTCGAACGCTTCCATGCGCTTGAAAATCGGCAGCACGTCCGCGTGACTCCAGCCGACGCAACCGGCCGCCGCCCAGTCGTCGTAGTTCTTGTGGTGCCCGCGGGACCAGATCATCCCGTTGACAGCGCTGCCGCCACCCAGTCCGCGCCCGTGCATCTGCGATACCCGGCGTCCGGCGGCATACGGCTGCGGGCTGGTGCGCGGCTGCCAGGTGACACTGCGCTGCAGCGCGCCGACCCCGTGCATTGCCCCGACCATGCCCGGAACCCGGACGAGCTGGGAGTCGTTGCGGCCGCCGGCTTCCAGCAGCAGGACCTCGGCGCCCGCATCAGCGATCCGACGTGCCACGGCCGCTCCGGCGCTGCCGCCGCCGACCACGATGTAATCCGCGGATGTTTCGTGCGGGAATTCTCGAGCCATGGGTTACTTCTCCTTGTCGGATCGCTCGATGGCGACGGAGGGGTAGTTACGGCGAAGCGCGACAAGGGCATTGCTCAGCTCGATCGCAGCCTGCAAACGAGCGTCCTCCAGCTCCGGTCGCGGCAGGATTTCTCGGAGGACGGCCTCTCCGTCGAACATGTGCACCAGCGACGTGCCCATCAACCGAAGCAATGCGGGATCGACTCCCGCACCCGATGAGGGCACCACCGCGAGCTCGTCGACGGCAGCGTAGAGCCGGGTCGCCACCGGAGTGAGCTGCTCGCGCAACTCGGCGTCGGTGCGAGCGGCGATCAGCAATTCGAACCAGACCGCGTTGATTTGCGATCGCGACTGGCTTCGCGTCAACGCGAGCATCTCCCCGACGGGCGCGTCACCGAGGGCGCGAAAGCCCGCAAGGTGTCGGCGACCGACCTCTTCGGCGACTTCGACGACCAGCGCGAGTCGCGAGTCGAAGTGGCGGAACAGCCCGCCCTTGGATACCCCTGCCCGGGTACAGATCTCACCGAGGGAAGCACGGTGGTAGCCGATCTCGGCGATTGTCTCGATCGTCGCGTCCACCAACGCTGCCTTCGTGGATGCCGTGCGCTCCGCCTGGGTGCGGCGCACATGCTGCTTCTCGGTCACACAGCAGATTGCAACCAATCGGTCTCTAAATGTCAATAGGCCGAGAGCTATTGGGGAACATAAACATTCGATCGAAACCGCTCATGACGTCACCGGGCGGCGACCATCTCAGTGACCGGGACTCACCCTTGCCAGAACGATTCTCGATCGCTGTCCCGACGAGCGGTCGCGGAGTGACTCGATCCCAGGCCACCTCGGAGACTCTGCGGCGTTGGACAAGTGCGACACCGATTGCCACAGCAGGTATTCACCCGACTTCGAGCAACAATCCGACTCGATCACTGGTCGCGCTTGTCCGTCGACTGCGAGATGGACCTGTTTCTCGGCTTCATCAGTGGCAACGGTCAGGGCGGCTGCGTACTGCCTGCCGGTCTCGTGCCGACCGGACCGCCTTGGCCGGTTCGGTCAGCGCGACATGCGGCATTACCGGATATCTCGGGCCGCAGCGCGTTCCGCAACACTCGTTCGCACACCCAGCGGCAGTCGCGGAACCTCCTGGACCCCAGACGATTTCACTCGTTCTTGGGAAGTCGTGGTTCTGTATCGGGTGAAAGCCGTTCGCTGCCGGGAGGATCGATCGGTTCCGGGCGAGTTCCGAACAGGTAGTCGCGGAAGGCTCGCAGGTACTCGTCGAGATCCCGTTGATCGGCGAACCTGATTTCGGTCGGGTCGAACCACTCGTCCGGTGTCGGGTGCCACGCGACCATGAAGTCGAGCGCTTCGCGCACCATAACCCCATAGGCCGAATCCGTGGCACAGACCTTGCGCAACACCGTTGCGCTAGAGCGCATTCCGCGACCGTATTCGGTGTGGTGCATGTTCACCAGCGGCCATAGCAGGCTACCGATATGCGGGATTTCGTCCCACCACGTAGCCTTCGTGCACAGGATCTCACTAGCTCGCCTGGAGCGTGATTGCGTGACAGGCGTCGGGTAATCGCAGGGCGCGCCTCTTCGGTCGATGCTGCGGGTCGGTCCGGTTTCAAGGTTCACGGGTGGATACCACACGCCGCGCCACACCGAGACCCCGAGATAGCGACGACTCACCGGGAGTGGTTCGGCCAGTGAGATGTCGACGGTAATTCGGCTCACGGGCGGCAACGGTCGGTCGCGGACCAGATCCGCCACCATCGACAAGCAATGATGAACACCGCGTTCTCCCCTGGCCGGAGTAAGCATCTCGTCGGTCATATCGCCGAGTGCCTTGCCGGTCGCTCCGGATCAGCCCGCGGAACCCGACGGCGCGGGTACGGTGTCGGGCCCGGTCTCGGCGTGCAGGTATTCGACGCCCACCGGGAAGGTGCTCTCCAGGGTGCCGGGATCCTCGACCCGCTTGTGGTGCCAGCCGTCTTTGTCCATGGTCGACTCGATGTGGTAACCGCCCGGCTTGGTGTAGCTCGAGCAGTCGGTTTTCACCCGCTCGGTCAGACCGCGGCCGATGCGGCTGCGGGTCTCGTGGACACCACCGCCGATCGAGCAAGTCACCCGCGCGGTCACGAAATACACTTCGTCAGTGCTGTTGTGGCAGTAGAAGTCGTCCCCGCAGGTAAGCCCCGGGGCCACCTCCCTGATGTTCCAAGCGCCGGCCTGCGGGGCGAGCACCCCCAGTCCGGCCGAGATCAGAGCAGCGACACTCAGGCCGACCGTCATCCGTTGCGTCACGCGCATGTCAACTCTCCATCATCAGCCTGACCAGACACCCACTGGCAGCGCACAATTCACGAAGGCGGCCCCGAGTTACCGCGGACCACCCGCTCAGCCCGGCGGCCAACTCGAAGGTAGCGATCAAGGAATCAGCTGTCTATCGGTTATTTGTCCTAATCATGTTGTAGGGCAATCCGGAACGCAGGAAAGGGTCCGTCGCGGCTGACCAGAGGTTCGGGCGGTCAGCCCTCGAAGATGCGCTCCACCGGCGGCCCGGTCAGCAAGTCCGCCCCGGCCTCGAATGCCGCGAGCAGATGCGGGCTGGTCAGGTGGGCCTCGAACGCCGCACGCGATTCCCAGCTCTCCACCACCACCCACTCCCCCGGCCGAGTCGGATGCTGATACGGCTGATAGCTCACGCACCCCGGCTCCGCGAGCGTCGGTTCGATCAGAGCCAGCGCCTGCGCCCGCACCAGGTCTTCCTTGCCCGCGCGGGCCTGCAATGTGGATACAGCGGTAAGAGTCACCCGCCACACAACCACACAGGTGGGCCAGCAATTCCCGTCCGGAAGGGGTTTCCAGACGCTGTGGCCGGCCTCCATGGCGGGGAAGTCATTGCGGCAAGTCTTCAGCCGAGGTGCGCAGAGCGGCCAGGCCCCGAACCTGGGGTGAGATCAAGTGCCAGTGCGTGTTTCAAGCCCTGACTCAACGTCAGAACAGCGCTGCCGACGATGCGGCGGTCACGTAACTCGGCCAATATCGACGGAGTCGCTGCCCAATCTTTGAGGCGGCCGATCTCCGGATGCAGTCGACCGGTGGCGACCAGTGCTACCAGCGTCGTGAGGTCAGGGCCGAACGGAGGCGTGAGATCCGTGCGGTCGAAGTACCGGATCTTGGTGTTGTCGGGGCGGGTGAAGAGATCGAGTGGGACCGGTTCGTGACTGGCGTTTCTCAACCAGATGAGTGTCCCGTTCGGCGCAAGGTGCGCCAACACCGCCGGTACTGATGTGCCGCCGGCGGAATCGAGAACGAGATCGAAAGTCCCGGCGGCTGAAGAAGCATCGGCTATAACCATGTCGGCGCCCAGCTCGATGAACCTGCGGCCCTGCTCCGGAGTTGCCGAGACCACCGTGACTTCCGCTCCCGCTCCTGCTGCCAGTTCGATGAAGTAATTGGCGGCACGACCGGACGCGCCCGTGATCAGCACACGTCGGCTGATGAGGCGACCAGCGATGCGCAACAGGCGAATGGCGGTGATGCCATCGATGGGTAGAGCGGCAGCGACCGAGTAGGCGATGTAGTCGGGAAGCACAGCGAGATCGGCCGTGTTCACGGCGGCATACCGTGCCCATCCGCCGCTGGGAAGGTGCGCCACAATTCGCTGTCCGGGCCGTGGCCCTGTTCCATCGGCCGCTCCCACTATCACTTGTCCCGCGATGTCCTCACCTGGGATGTCCGGGACTGGCTTCTGCAGCGCGTAGATCTCGCTGCGGTTGACCGAGTACGCGGCCACCCCGACCAGAGCCTGGTTCGGCTCAGGGTTCGGTAGCTCTCGATCGGTGAACACGACCAATGGGTCGCGCCCATCATTCCTGGTGAACGCCTGCATGGTGGGTTCCTGCCTCTAAAACCTTGTTCGGCAAGCTATTTCAAACATGTGTCAACTAACTCGCGCCACCGGCAGCGATCTTCGTCTGCTTTCGCCGAGGAGTGCGATACCGGGAATGGTGTCGCCAACGCGGACTTTGTGGCATCGGTCAATCGACTGTTCGTGGTGGGTCGACGACTGTCCGAACCTCATGCCGGCGTATCGCCGGCAGAGTGGGTGTGCTCGGGCCACATCCATCGGAGCCGTCCGGGCGGAAGCGGCCGTAGGATCTCATGGGCGAGAGTATGCGCGCCTACTTCCCGATGCTTGGCGGGAACGGCGAATATTGGTGAGGGGAAAGTCAGTGCTGGTCGGGCGGGATGCGGAATTGGCAACTCTGCAGGCGTTGCTCGATGGGGTGCGGACGCGGGGTGCGGCGAGGGTACTCGTCGGTGAGCCGGGTATCGGCAAAACGGCCTTGCTGGCAGCGGCGGTCGCTATGGCCGAGGCCCGAGAGATGCTGGTGTTGTCCGCACGTGGTGTGGAGACCGAACAACATCTGGCTTTCGCCGCCCTGTACGACCTGTTGCGTCCTGTGATCGGCCGCATCGGTGCCCTCGGGCCCGGGCATCAAGATGCGTTACTCACCGCGTTCGGACGATCCCGATCGCCCGAGCCGCCCGAGCATTTCTTCGTCGCCTTGGCCGCGTTGGAGCTGATTTGCGAGGTCGCTGCGGAACGGCCTGTGCTGCTGGTGGTCGACGACTTGCAATGGCTCGATGAGGCGAGCCGCCGCGCGGTGGAGTTCGTGGCACGGCGGCTCGCTTCCGAACCCGCCATTGTGCTGGCCACGACTCGCCCCACCGCGACCGTGGAGTCGACCGCGATCGACCCTACGATCGAACGACAGGTTCTCGGGGAACTGAACGCCGGTGACTCGCTGACGCTGTTGCGGAGTGAAACGCCGGACCTGCCGTCCGCCGTCGAACACCGGGTGCTGGTAGCGGCGCGGGGCAATCCGTTGGCACTGATCGAGTTGCCCGCGGTGCTGCGGGGAACCGACGGGGTGGACATGGTCGGTCCTCAGGGCGAATTGGTGCCGATGTCCGCGCGGCTCGAACGTGCATTCACCGCACGGTTGGTAGGGTTCGACCAGGAACCTCGGCTGCTGTTGTTGCTTGCCGCGATCAATGACGGCGAGAATCTTTCCGAAGTGATGGAGGCGGCCACGATAATGGTCGGCCACCCGCTTTCATCGGTTGATATCGACAAAGTGCTGGGCTTGGACATGCTCGGGATCGACGGGCCCGCAATGCGTTTCCGGCATCCGCTGATGCGTTCGGCCGTCGTGCAGTCAGCGGGCAACTATTGGCGCCGCGCCGCGCACCTCGCATTGGCGCAGGCACTGGCCGATGATCCGGACCGCAGGATCTGGCACCTTGCCTCGGCGGCGGCCGGACCCGACGAAGACGTGGCCGGCGCCCTCGATGCGGCCGCCGCACGGGCTCTTGAACGGGGCGCCCCGGCGACGGCGGCGACCTGGTTGGAGAAGGCTGCCGAACTCTCAACCGGAGACGGGCCGCGGGCACGCAGACTGCTGCGAGCCGGGGAGGTCGCCTTCGAACTCGGTCTTCCCGACACCGTCGGCAAGGTGCTCGACCATGTCAGCAAACTCACTCTCGATCCCGCCGAACAAGCCCGTCTGACGGTGCTCGAGAGTGCCTTCGACGATGGTCTGCCCGGCGATGTCGACGGCATGCGCCGACTGGTCCGCGCTGCCGCTCATGCGCGCGACGGCGGCGACACCGAACTTGCCGCAAATCTGTTGTCCGGCACGGTATTGAGGTTCTATTGGGCCGAACTCGGAACGGATGTCAGGGCGGCGGTAATGGCCATCGCCGATCATCTTCCGCAGCAACCGCAAGACCCGCGCCGGCTCGCGATCGACGCGATCGCCGACGGAATGCGGCGGCACAGACACGTGATCGATGCGCTGGCTTGGTGGAGCGAGCACGGCAATCCGGACCCGCCGGTGTCCGCCATGCTGGCCCGGGTGGCGTTCGTCTGCGGCGAGTTCGATCGTTCCCTGTATTTCGTCACGCCCGCAGTCGACGGCCTGCGCCGACAGGGACGGCTCGCGCTGTTGTGTCAGGTGCTGATCCTGCGCACTTTCGCCGGAATGTATGTCGGTCGCTGGGATTTGACGGAGGCTGCGGCCGACGAGGCGTATCGGCTCGCGGCGGAGACCCGCCAGACGATCTGGCGAGCGTGTGCGGTACTCGGGAAGGCCAATCTCGCCGCGCTGCGCGGTCTCACCGCCGACTCCGAGGCGCTGCTGGCGGAGGCTGAACGGGCGGCGGTTCTCTCGGGCAATGAAAGCCTGCTCAACGGCGTGCAATTGTCCAAGGGGCTGTCCCGGCTCGGCTGCGCAGATCCCGAAGGTGCGTACCAGCAGTTGCGGCGCATGATGGATCCGAGCGCCCCTGCCCACCATCCGCTGCAGAGTCATTGGGCCGTCGACTATCTCGCCGAGGCAGCGGCCGATGCCGACCGAATCGACGATGCCCGCATGGTCCTGGCACGGATGGAGCCGATGCTGGCATACACCCAATCTCTCGGAGTACATCGTGCGGCCCGTTTCGCGTACGCCGTGCTGGCCGACATCGACGAGGCAGAACAGCGGTTCGAGCACGCCTATGAGCTCGCGGCGGCTGCCAGCCCCTGGTACTGCGCCCGCCTCGACTTGGCTTACGGAACTTGGTTGCGCCGCCACCGCCGGGTCGCGGAGTCCCGCACCCGGCTGCAGTCTGCGCACAGCGTTTTCAACAGTCTCGGTGCCTCGGCGTGGTCGGTCCGCGCCGCCCGCGAATTGCGGGCGGCCGGAATCAAGAACGACCAGACCGCGACGAGCACTACGGTGCTTTCCCCGCAGGAATGGCAGATCGCCCGTCTTGCCGCGAGCGGATTATCCAACCGCGACATTGCCGCGCAGCTCTATCTGTCACATCGCACTGTCGGATCTCACCTCTACCGCATCTACCCGAAACTCGGGATCACCTCCCGCGCTCAGCTCGTCGCCGTTCTGCCCCTTGATGATTCGGCGAACAGCATGCCGTCGTAGGTGCGTGTCAGCGGACGACAAGAACGGTCTTGCCCGGGCGGCGCGGTGAGCGTCCGCCTTCGAAGGCTCGGCAGCCCTGTGCCAAGGGGAAGGTTTGCGCAACCACGGATCGCAGTGTGCCACTGTCGATCATGGCGGCGAGGTGCGCCAACTGATCGGCACGGTCACGTACTCCGCCGCAGCGCCATCACGATCGAAGGCGATCAGGCCGTATACCTGATCGCCGTTTCGGTGACTCCCGGACCAGTCTGCACGACGGTGCCCGACACCTCGTGCGATGGAATTACCGGCGTCCGGTCCGTGCCGTCGCGGCGCGTCCACGACCGGTCAACCGGCTCAACCGCCGCGATCCAGTCGATAGTGCCGTCGAACTGATCGGCTGTCCGGGAATGTCTCTCAGCGAATTTGAGTACTTCGACTGAAGAGCGTCGCACCACGAATCCACTAGCGTCGAGCCGTGCTGATCGGACGAGGCCCCGAGATCGAGATGCTCATCTGGCTGGTGCGGACCGATCCGGTCCGGGGCGGGGTACTGCTGCTGTCCGGCGACCCCGGAATCGGAAAAACGGCGTTGCTGCGCGCTGCGGAGAGCACCGCAGTGGCAGGTCGCCGACGGGTACTGTCGATCGTCGGTGTCGAGGCCGAGGCAATGTTCCCGTTCGCCGGCTTGCACCAGCTGCTTCGGCCGGTGCTGAATGCCAGTGCCCGACTATCGGAGACGCAGCGAGATGCGCTGCTGGGAGCATTCGGCCTGGCGACGCAGTCGCGGCCCGATCCGTTTCTCATCGCGCTGGCGGCGTTGGAGTTGATCACCGTCATAGCCGACGAGGAACCGGTGGTGATACTCGCCGACGACGTGCAGTGGCTGGACCCCGAATCTCACGAAACGCTGACGTTCATCGCCCGCCGGATCACCCCTGATCTTCCGATCGTGATCATCGCAGCCGCGCGTATCGGCCACACCGGCCCGCTCATCGACGCGGACTTCCCGAACCTGGTCGTGAAGAGTGTCGACGATGACGCCGCGGAGCAGATTCTGCGCGCACACGCCCCCCATCTCACCGATACCGAACGCCGCCGAGTGCATCGCGAAGCCCTCGGGAATCCGCTGGCATTGCGGGAGTTGCCTGCCGTGGTGCGCCGCTCGCCGGGACAGCGGTCGCCGAGTCTGACCGATCGCCTCGAGCGGGCCTTCGCCGGCCGGATAGTCGAACTGCCGCCGCCGACCCGTGACGCGGTGCTCATCGCGACCATCGACCCGGTCGGCAAACTGACCGAAATTCTCGCTGCCACCTCGGTGCTTCGGGGTGCCGCAGTGTCGGCCGATGTCCTCGAACCTGCGGAATCGGCGGGATTGTTGTGTGTCACCGAAGGCCGAGCCGAGTTTCGGCACCCTCTGATTCGATCGGGAATCCTCCAGTCGGAGAGCATGATTCGCCGCCAGGCCGCTCACGGCGCCCTGGCCGAAGTGCTGACGTCGCAGCCGTATCGGCAGACCTGGCATCAGGCTCAGTCGATCATCGGGCCGGACGACGCGGTCGCCGACCGGCTGGAGGCCAACGCGACGATTGCGTTGGCACGCGGGGCGGTGATGGCGGCGATCAACGATCTGGAGCGTTCAGCGCAACTGAGCAGCAGCTCCGGAAGTCGCGGGCACCGGCTATTGCTGGCCGCCGAACATGCCTTCGATCTGGGGCGCGCAGATATCGTCACGGATCTGCTCGCGGCAGCAACTCGAACCGAGTTGTCCGAACACGACACCGCACGGCTGGAGTGGCTTCGCGAGATCTTCAACGACGGCGTTCCCGGCGATGCCGTCCGGGTGTTCGAACTGTGCGATGTGGCATTGCGGTCAGCGGCGGGTCACGATGCGGATCTCGCGCTGAACCTGCTGCTCGGCGCGTCACTGCGATGCTGGTGGGCCGACACCGGCCCGGCTGCGCGCACGCGAGTGATCACTGTGACCCGCGGTTTGACCGCGTGCGAGGACGATCCTCGTTATCTCGCGATCCTCGCAGTGGCCGAACCGGTGCTCTGTGCCCGGACCGTCATCGACTCGCTGGGAAAGTTCGATCCGGCGGGCATCGCGGACGGTGACGCGCTACGACTGCTCACCATGGCCGCGCACGCCGTCGGTGACGAACCCACAGCCGCGGATTTCCTTGCAGGAGCCGAGGAGATCCTGCGTCACCAGGGGCGTCTCGGCCTGCTGTCGCAGGTGTTGAGCATGGCGGTGATGGTGAATTTGACGCTGGGGAATCTGGACCGTGCATCCGCCGCTGCCGAAGAAGGAATCCGGCTGGCCGTCGAGACCGGCCAGCCGATCTGGCGCACCGGTACCACCGCCTGCGAGTCCGTTCACCAAGCCTTGCGCGGCCATGCCGAGCAGGCCCTGGAATTGGCGGCCGAAGCCGAATTGGCCGCCAGCCGAGGACAACTCAACGATCTGCTGTCGTGCGTACAACTCGCCCGCGGAATCGCCTGGCTCAGCGCCGGACGCGACCGCGACGCCTATCTGGCCTTGCGCAGGGCCTTCGATCCCGCCGATGCGAGCTACCACCAGCGAGAACGATTCGGGGCTTTGATGTTTCTCGCCGACGCGGCGGTGCGGGCCGGGCACCGCACGGACGCTACACAGATCCTGACGCGCCTCGAACCCGTCGCACGCACCACACCGACCCCGATTCTCGGCGTGCATCTGCGCTACGCCCGGGCGGTGCTGGCCGAGGACGACGATGCCGAGGACCTCTACTTACTCGCACTGTGCCAAGACCTGTCCCGCTGGCCATTGGCCAAAGCCAAGACCGAGCTGGCCTACGGGTCATGGCTGCGTCGCATGGGACGAGCCGACCATGCCAGGACTCTGCTGCGCAGGAGCCAAGAAGACCTGGACCGCATCGGCGCTCTCGCGTGGGCGGACGACGCCAGGGCAGAGTCTCGGGCAAACGGTGACGAGGCAGTCTGGGCCACACCGGATTCGGTCGACGTGCGCCAGCGGCGACAAAACGTGGCCGACTTGGTTGCGAAGGGACTGACCGAGTCGGACATCGCCCAAGTGCTGTGTGTGGCCCCCGCGACGGTCGATCTCTATCGCAGATATTCAACGGGGAGCTGAGATAACACGTGAACGGGTATCACCTGTACGGCCGCGACGAGCAATTGGCCTGCCTCCGAAAGACAATCGAACGACTGCCTGCCTCCGGTGGCGCGCTGACCCTGATCGGGGAACCGGGGATCGGTAAGACCGCGCTGCTACGAGCCGCGGTTCATGAGGCGCACGCCGCAGGTCTGCGGGTACTCGAGGCAACAGGTGTCGAGGTGGAGGCCGGGCTGCCCTACGCGGGGCTGCACCAACTGCTGCGTCCGGTGCTACCCGCCGCCGAAGAACTCCCCGCACCGCAACGTTCGGCTTTGCTCACGGCCTTGGGAGTCGCCGACGGGCCGTCACCGGAGATCTTCATGGTCGGGCTTGCGACACTGAATCTGCTGACCGACAGCACCATCGGCACCTCTACGTTGGTGACCGCAGATGATGTGCAATGGCTCGACAACCCGACGCGGCAGGTTCTGGCCTTTGTCGCGCGGCGGATAAACCGAGATCCCGTCGCCCTGATCGCCACCCTGCGCAAGGGATACCCGGATCCATTCACCGGCGCGCATACCACCGAGCTGGAGGTGCCCAGACTCGACAATTACGCTGCGCGACAAGTGCTTTCCCACAGCGCCTCCGGTCTCACCAAACCGGATCAGGCACACATTCTCCGGGAGGCGATGGGAAACCCACTCGCATTGGTCGAACTCCCTATTGCCTGGAAGACGCGCGACACACACAGCGCGGAGTCCACTCCCGCTTTCCTCCCGCTGACAGCCCGGCTGGAGCACGCGTTCGCCGGACGGGTCGCCGAGTTGCCGGAGCCGAGCCGAGACGCGATCCTGATCGCCGCGATCGACCACTCGGACACCTTGCCCGAGATTCTGGCGGCGGGCACCATATTGTCCGGCCGCAAGATGACGATCGACGCCCTCGACGCCGCAGTCGCGGCACGGCTGGTGCGGGTCGACGGCATGCACGTGCGTCTTCACCATCCGCTCGTGCGATCGGCAGTCTTGCAGTCGGAGACGCTGGCCCGCCGACTCGCCGCCAACGCCGCAATGGCCGAAGTACTGGTGGACGAGCCGTATCGCCGCACGTGGCATCGCGCGCAGTCCACTATCGGAACCGACGACATGGTTGCGGACGAACTCGAGGCCACCCATACCATCGCCATAAGGCGAGGCGGGGTCATCGCAGCGATCTGGGCGTTGGAACGTGCCGCGCAGCTGTCCACCGACTCGGCCGTACGCGGCAGGCGACTGCTGCTCGCCTGCGAGCACGCCTTCGGCCTCGGCCAAACAGAACTGGTCGACCGTCTGCTGCAGGCCGCCGCGCGCACCAAGTTGTCGAGACTGGACCACGCGAGAATGGAGTGGATCCGGGAGATCTTCTCCGACGGAGTGCCCGGCGACGCCGCCCGCGTCGAGCAACTGTGCGACATCGCCGAGCAATCGGCCGACTCCGACGACATCGATCTGGCGCTGAACCTGCTCCTCGGTGCGGCTCTGCGCTGCTGGTGGGCTGACACCGGATCACGCGCGCGGGCCAACGTGGTCGCAGTGGCCGAAGGATTGGCCGGTGTACAGGACGACCCGCGCTGGGGCGCGGTGCTCGCCGTGGCCGAGCCGGTGCTGAGCGCAGGCGCAGTCCACGATTGGCTCGCGCTGATGACGCCCGTCGTCCACACCGACGCCAACGCGCTACGACTACTGGGTATGGCCGCACATGCGATCGGAGATCCGATTCGCTCCATCGATCTGCTCAGCCGGGCCGAAACAGTACTTCGAGCCGAAGGCCGCCTCGGATTACTGTCACACACGCTGACGATGCAAGCCGTTGACCTCCTATTGACCGGAGATTGGAACCGCGCTGCCGAGGTGATAGAAGAGGCTCGGCAGGTGGCCGAGGAGACCAACCAGCCGATCTGGACCCGCGGCTCATTGATCTCCGACGCCATCCTCTGCGGATTCCGCGGTGACGTCGAACGGACACTGACACTGACTGCCGAAGTGGAAGCATCGGCCAGCCGGGACAAACTCAACAACTTGCTGTCGTTCATACAGCTGGCCCGAGGGATGGCGTGGATCAGTACCGGGCAATACGGGTTGGCCTACGAGGTGTTGCTCCGGTTGTTCAACCCCGAGGACCCCGGTTATCACCAGCGTGAAGGTTTCGACGGCGTCATGTTCTTCGCCGAGGCCGCAGCCCATACCGACCACCACACCGAAGCACGGGAAGTGATCGCCCGCTTGGAGAAGACCGCACTCATCACACCCGCGCCTCTGCTGCACACGCAACTTCTCTATGCACGGCCGGTCCTTGCGCAGGATGATCGTGCCGAAGAACTCTATCTATCGGGGCTCGGTCAGGATCTGACTCGGTGGCCGCTCGTTCGAGCCAAACTCGAGCTCGCATACGGCAGCTGGCTACGCCGTCAGCGCCGGGTCGCCGAGTCACGAACACCGCTGCGATCCGCGCACACCACACTCGCCCTGATCGGCGCGGCCAACTGGGCCGACCAAGCTCGCGGCGAGCTACGCGCGACCGGCGAACGCGCCACCGTGGTCGGACCGTCGCCACTGGACATGCTCTCACCCCAGGAACTGCAGATAGCCAAGCTGGCTGCCGAGGGACTGTCCAACCGCGAGATCGGTGAACGCCTATACCTTTCACCACGCACGATCGGCTCGCATCTGTACCGCATCTTCCCCAAGCTCGATATCACTTCCCGCGGCCAACTCGCGGCCTGCCTGGATTCACCCACCCGAATCCGGACTGCGGCACCCGACCGAGTTCAACCGCTCAGCTGATCCTCCCCGCCGGCAGGATCCGGCTACCTTCTGTCCGAGCGGCCCTCTGCCCGTTGATTTTCCGCAGGTCCGTGCCGGCCGTTCGAGGCCATGCGGCGACCGGTGCAGTCATCGCATGGGTCTCAGATGCAGTCGATCGACTGAAGAGGCGGAGGGAACGGAGCAGCGACGATTTCGGTATCGGGATCGACATCGTTCAGCCCCGGAAACCCGATCAGAAAAGGCACCGATGACCACTTCGAAACTCCCCGTCGTCTCCATCTACAGCAAGATCATCGCCGAGTCGCCGGTGAAGCCGATTCTGATCGGGCATGGGCGATGTCGGAGATCTTGACCGGTTTGCCGGTGGCCTCAACCCGTCCGTAGGCGCCCGTACTGTGGCGTATCGAGAACGGCAGGGTCACCGAAATCCGCACTTTGCAAAACCAATTCGGTTTGCTCACTCAGGTCGGCTACCTGCCGGCCGACGTGTACGCCGCGTGAAACGCACCACCGGGTGGTGGTCATATCCACCACTCCGCCCGTTGCATTCAGCCCCCTCACCATAGAAGGAGTCCTCATGACCGCCCTGCCCGCATCCGAACTCGTCCTGGTCCCCGGTGGCACCCTCATCACCGCGACCCCCGAGGAAGGCCGAGCCCTGGCCCTGGCCCTGGCGCGCCACACCATCCATAACATCCAGCCCGACCTGGACAAGCTCAAAGAGGGCCGCCCGATCTATTCGGTCAATCCCGACAGCCTCATCGCCGCCGGACACGTGGTCGCCGTCGAGTTCCAGACCATCGCCGCCGCCAACAACTACTGGCGTGACTGAAATCCCACCGGCGCGCCGAGAGGCCCTTCCGGCACTTCGGCGATGACAAAGGCCCGGCTCCAGATCCTTCGATCTGGAGCCGGGCCTTTTCGTGAATGCCTCTGAGCCGGAGGGCTATTCGCCGCTATCGCCCGCAGAGGTTCGCACGCTGTCGAGTTCCCGGTCGAGGGAAAAGCTCAACACTGTGCGGATACCGACGATCGCGGCGAGCACCGCAACACTCCCGAGAGTGGGCGTCGCGGCGACCGTGCGGATGATATCCGCGCCGACCAGCATTTCGAGCCCGAGCAGAATCGTCGAGCCCAGCCGCACCCGCAACCAGCGGTACGTCCCCGGGACCTTGGCATAGAGCCGGGGCATCGCCGCGAGCAACGTGGCCGCGGTCCCGGCAACGATCACTCCTACACCGAGCGCATCGATCGATCGGCCCGCGCCTTCGACGACAACGGCGAAATTCATCGCATCTCCTCTCCGTACCAGCGGTATTCACCACGTGGGGACGTAGCCGCCGTCGATGCGAAAGTCGGCGCCTGTGATTTTTCCGCGGTCACGCGCCAGCATCAGCGCGGCCTGCGCGATCTCCTCCGGTGTGCGCCAGTCCTCGTCGGTAATCACGTCACCGGCAGCCAGGGCCGCGTAGACACGGCACGCAACATCAATTACGGATTCGGTGTTCATGGGTGCAACGCTGCCGAATCAGTCACCCGCATCGCTTCGGTCGATCGACTGCGTCCATCGGGGATCAGGCCGCCATGCTCAGGTAGCGATTCGGGTTCGCGCGCCGGTATCTACCCAGGTGATGATGCTGTCCCGGGTGCGGGCTGGGTGGTGTTCAGGCGGCCCGAAAGGTGCACTGATGATTTCACCGCCGGCCATCCGATGCGTCGTGATCCAGCCCAAACCGCGCACATCAGAGGCACTCAACGAGGTGTTGTGATGACCGCCTGAGGCCGTAGAAATTTGTGGATCGTGTCGGCTAGAGGCGCGTCGCCGTACGGACGAGGTCGGCGATGGGTTTGGATCTGCTGTGTGGTGGCCAGGCTATGACGGTTGTGACGGGCGGTGCGTCGGGGACCGGCACGATGGCGTGATCGTCGCGGAGTTGGGCTCGGAGCGACTCGGGCATGACCGCGCAGGCTCGTCCGAGCCTGATCAGCTGGGTCAGCTGGGTGTGGTCGCGAACCTGTGGGCCGGGGCCGTCCGGATAGCTTCCGTCTGGGCGAGGCCAGCGTGGTAGGGGCAGGTCGGTCAGGGCGTTGACCTCGGCCATCGAGATGTGGGGTCGGTTGGAGAGGGGGTGCCCAGCGGGCAGGACCACGACCTGCTGTTCGGTGTGCAGGTCCTCGGTGTCGAATCCGGCGGTCGAGTCGTAGGGCCGGTGGAGCAGGGCGACGTCGGCACTTCCGTTGCGTAGCAGGCGTTCCGGTTCGCCGGGCCCGCCCAGCACCACCTCGACTGCGACAGCGCCGGGTTCGGCGGCGTAGGCGTCGAGCAGCTTCGACAACAGTTCGCTCGACGCTCCCGCTTTCGCGGCCAGCACGAGACCGGGCCGGTCGGCGGCGGCGCGGCGGGTACGGCGCTCGGCGGCTTCGACCGCTTCGAGGGCGAGCCGGGCCTCGCGCAGCAGCACCGACCCGGCCTCGGTCAATGTGATCGCGCGCGAACCGCGGTGCAGCAGAACGACTCCGAGTCGGCGTTCCAACTGCTGGATCGCCCGCGACAGCGGTGGTTGCGCCATCGTGAGCCGTTGTGCCGCCCGCCCGAAGTGCAGCTCCTCGGCGACGGCGACGAAGTATCGCAACTCCCGTGTCTCCACCATGTCATCGTATCCGCCGCTCACCACGACCGATACCCGTGCGGTATCGCCGCCCACCCGATCGGTGTTGGAAGCCCCACCCGCGTCCGCCGCATGATCGACGGCATGAGTGAACCGACGATCGCGCTGGTGACCGGCGCAAACAAAGGAATCGGATACGAGATCGCGGCGGGCTTGGGCGCGCTCGGCTGGCGAATCGGTGTGGGTGCGAGGGACGAACAACGCCGTGAGACCGCGGTGGAGAAGCTGCGGGCGGCCGGGATCGATGCGTTCGGCGTGCCGCTGGACGTGACCGACGACGAAAGTGTTGCCGCGGCGGCCGAATTGATCGCCGACCATGCCGGTGGGCTCGATGTTCTGGTCAACAATGCCGCGATCACCGGCGGTTCGCCGCAGATACCGACCACGTTGGCATCCGCGACCGTGCGAGCTGTCGTGGAAACCAACGTGATCGGGGTCATCCGGGTCACCAACGCGATGCTGCCGATGCTGCGCGCCTCGGCCTCACCGCGAATCGTCAACATGTCCAGCAGCGTGGGCTCGCTCGCCCTGCAAACCACACCCGACATCGACATGGGCCCGGTTCCCACCGCGTACTTGGCGTCGAAGACGTTCCTCAACGCCGTCACCATCCAATACGTCAAGGAACTGAGCGGCACCAACATCCTGATCAACTCCGGCTGCCCGGGTTTCACCGCCACCGACCTCAACGGCTTCCGAGGCGTCCGCACACCACAACAGGGGGCAGCGATCGCGATCCACCTCGCGACCCTGCCCGACGACGGACCGACCGGCGGATTCTTCGACGACGCCGGAACTGTGCCGTGGTGACGGGCGCACCGAAAGGAGAAGCAGGACTATGACAAAGGCAGTCAGGTACGACGAATTCGGCGGAATCGACGTCCTGCGGATCAACGAGGTCGACCGCCCGGTGCCGGCGGCCGGGCAGGTCCTCGTGCAGGTGAAAGCAGCAGCCATCAACCCCGGTGAGGCGGCATTACGCACCGGCGCGATGACGGACATCTTTCCCTCGACCTTTCCGTCCGGGCAGGGCAGCGATCTCGCCGGAGTCGTCGCCGAGATCGGTGCCGGAGTCGACCGATTCTCGCCCGGCGACGAGGTGATCGGATTCTCCGAGAAGCGAGCCGCTCACGCCGAGCTGGCCCTCGTCGACGTCGACAACCTCACCCCCAAACCGAGCAACGTCCCATGGGAAGTGGCGGGCAGCCTATACATTGCCGGCGTTACCGCCTGGGGGGCAGTGCATTCCGTACAGCTGGAGAAGGGCGAGAGCGTCGTCATCTCCGCGGCAGCCGGAGGAGTCGGCTCGTTCGCCGTTCAGCTCGCGCGCCGTGCCGGAGCCACGGTCATCGGCCTGGCGAGCGAGGGCAATCACGAGTGGCTGCGAAGCCACGGCGTGATCCCCGTCGCCTACGGTGACGGCGTCATGGACCGGATCAAGGCCGCCGCACCGGGCGGCGTCCACGCCTTCATCGACACCTACGGCGGCGGGTACGTCGAACTGGCGCTCGCTCTCGGCGTCGCCATCGAACGGATCGACACCACCATCGATTTCGCAGCAGCCGCGAAGTATGGGGTCAAGACCGAACCCGGGCCCAACGGCAGGGCGGGCGCCGAGGTCCTCGCCGAACTGGCCGCCCTGATCGCCGCCGGACACCTCGGAGTCCCGATCGCGAACGTCTACCCGTTGACACAGGTTCGCCAGGCCTACACCGAACTCGAACGCAGACACACCCACGGGAAAATCGTGCTGAGGCCTTAGCCGGCACCACGCACATCTGATATTCGGAATGGGCGCATGCCAGCCCTCCACCATCGTGAGCGCGGACAACCGGGATTGCCACGCGTAGGTGCATTTCAGAACCTCGCATCCGCCGCGTTCCAGTTCGGTTCCCGGCCGTCTCAGGAGTAGGGCGAGACGACCGGGAACGCGATCAACCCAGCGGGAGACTGTTTCCAAGAGAAAGGGTCAGGCCCGCACCGCGAGCTTCAGCCCGGGTGCTGTGCAGCCGCAGCTCAGGGGAGGGTGCGGCAGTAGAGCGCCTGCGGCCGGTTGCCGCGGTTGTTGTTGCCGGAGAATGCGATTCCGGCGACGTACTCGTTGGCGTTGCACTGGCCCTTGTAGTAGCTGTTGGCCCAGTCGCCGCCCTCGCCGGAGGCGGGGCGGTTGTCGCCCTTGTCGAACCAGAGGGTGCGGCCGGCGCCTGCCAGCGGGACTAGGCCGGGGGCGCAGAGGATTCCTGACATGGCGTCGCCGCGGAGGCTGTAGCCGATCATGAATTGGCCTTCGGTGCACTGGTATTTGGTGAAGCCGCCCGCCCAGTCGGTGCTGACCTTTTCGGAGCTGACCTTCACCGCACTGGTGCCCGGCTGCCACAGATCGCCCAAGGTAGCGTCACCGCAGAGTCCGCCCTGGCCGCGGTCGGAGACACCGAACAGGCGCTGGCCGTCGGGGCACACCATCTTGTGCGCGCCGCCATCCCAGTCCGCAGCGGCGCGGATCGAACGGTTGTCGTCCTCGTGGATGCCCTGGAGCATGGACCAGGTGCGGGACGGGGTCACCTTGCCGGTGAAGCCGTTCGCGGCCATCAGGCGACTGAAATGCGTGCCGCGCCAATCGTCGGCATCGGTGATTTTGCGCAGCCCACCCGTGGTGTCATAGCGCAGCAGACCCCAGGAGTTGCCCTTGTCGTTCTCCTGGTAACCCATGATCGGCCAGTAAGCGAAGTCGAGGTCGCGGTCGATGAGGTAGTCGACCATGTTCGCGAACCAGGTCTTGTCCAGGTCCCCGGCATCGGTTTTGCCGACACCGAATTCGCTGACCCAGACCGGGGCGGTGAAGTGCTTGTCTGCGGTGGTGGCGACGTAGCCGGCGCGGTCGTCCATCGACTTGAACAGATCGGTGCGCGACATGTCGCGGAAGCGCGGGTCGTGGGTCTCACCGCCGCTGATGCCGGTGCCGCCGGTGTGGTTCGGGCCGATGTAGCCGTAGAAGTGGACGGCGTACACGACCTTGTGGGACTTCACCAGGGTGGTGGACAGCCGCTTGATCGGCTCGAGCATCGGGCGCTCGTGCCAGGTCAGGTCGGTGGGGACGCCCATCCAGTTGACGCCCTCGACCATGATCAGCAGATCCGGATTGCCCTTGGTGAGGATGGCGTCGCCCGCTTCCTGCGCGGCGTCGGCCCAGTCATGGCTGTCGCCCTGGCCCCAGTTCGGGTTGTCCCAGGTGTCGCGGCGCACCTCGTTGCGCAGGTCCGCGCCGATGACACCGGGATCGTTGCGGTACCGGGCGGTCATGAAAACCCAGTCGCTGATCCACTTGTCCCAGGACTGACCCGAGTTCCAGCGTTCGTTGCCGTCCACGCCACAGCACCAGCGGGTGGTCGTGGTGTGGTTGTTGAGGATGACGCCGAGTCCGGCCGAGGTGAGGGCGGCGACGGCCCGGTCGTACACCTCGATCGGGCGCAGTCCGTTGAGTTCCGGATTGGCGGTCAGGCCCTGCACCGGTCGGGTGTCGGAGATCATCTCGTTCGAGAAGGGCAGGCGAATGCTGTTGAGCCCCAGCGCCTTGAAGTCGCCGACCAGCTTGGCCATCTGCACCCGGTCGAGACCCAGCGGGGCCCGGTGCCCGTTCTCCTCGGCGAAGTTGTTGGCGGTGACCTCGTCGTCGCCACTGCCGTTCCACGTGCCGCTGGAGCCGTGCCAGTTACCGGACTTCAGCTTCACCCGATTGCCGCCGGCGTCGACGATGTATCGCCCGCTGGTGCTCAACGGACCCTTCAAACCACCGGGATCAGCCGTGGCGGGAGCGGTGCTGTGCATGAACGGAACCACCAACGTTCCGAGCAGCAGCAGCACCGTGGCTAGCTTCCTCATACCGAATCCTCATCCTCGCGAGACCAATCCGATCGGTCGGCGCCGAGGAGGACCCGTGACCCGGGTCACTCCCGGCGGGCCGGTCGAGGAGAAACAGTAGATTCGGACACCCGATTTCTTAAACAACAAATATCCGGTGTTTGATCAGCCCTTCTTGTTAATCACTCCCACCTGCGGATGAATACAACCGCGGGAGTGCAGGACTGCTAGGTCGAGCGCCGGATGCACTTCAACGGCTGCTACCGGGGGCGCAGATGAAGGGTCCGGCTCGAAGCAGGTCACAGACCACCAATTTGTGGATGTTCCAGTACATGTCACTCGAGCCCTGGCTGACCGAGAACCCCACATCGCCGCCGAGCGCGCGTTCGAACGATCCGGTTTCGGCCACAACAGGCGCGACAGGTCCCGCGACGGGTCCTTCGGCAGCCGGCTGCAGGACCAGGGGCGAGGCGCCGGCGGTTCCGGCAGCAGCGGCGGTGATCAGACATCCGGCCGCAGCAGCGAGAATACGTTGTCTGGCAGCAGCTTTCATGGACGCTCCTCATGTTTCGTGATGTCGATGCCACCCTACGCATGTCTGAAGCATCAGAGTTTCAAGTTTCTGCCCCTACTTCTGTGGTCGGCGTTCCAGGCTGTGCACTGCCGCCACGCCGGACCGACCGGAGTTGCTGCGGCACTATCGAGTTTCGCGATCTGGGTTACCGGATCATGGCGCCGATTGTTTCGACTCGATCCGCCAGAGGGACGTTCAACTCGATCACCGGAATGTCGGCGAGGAGGTGCAGCGGGTCGGTGTAGGCCAACTCCAGGAGTATCTCGTTGACCGTGTGGCGCAGACCGAGCATCTCCGCCGGGGGCAGAAGTCGCTCGGTTTCGGGGGTTATGGGCACCAGGACCAGGAGATCCAGCGTGGACAAGGCATTTCGGACTGCGGCGGGAGTGGTGGCGGAATCGATGTCGAGGCCGGTCGCTGACAGGTAGGCCAGGAAGTCCAACGGGGTTCGGTCGAAGACGGATCCGTCCGGCTCGGTGGTCAGCAGTTGGATCGAGCGGGCCAGCTGGGCTCGGTAGTCGGCGCGCGAGGGCGGGTATTCGAAGTCGTAGCCGTCTTCCTCGAGGAGGACGTACGGTTCCTCGATCGGCGTGAGTTCGTCGAAGCGGGAACACAGTTCGTGAACCAGCGTTGTCTTGCCGGTTCCGTGTGGTCCGGATACCCCGATCCGCATTCGACTCCTTCGATTCGATGTTGTTGTACGACCAGCCCTGTGGTTCAGGTGGCCACGGGGTGATCCGTGGTACGGCACCCGCCACGCCCGGCGCTGACGACCCGTGGGCGCATGTGCTGGAGTGGTCCGCCGTCGCGATCGATGCACGTCTGGCCCTGACTTATGGTGCGGCCGCCTGACCATAACCGACCGCGGCCGCCGGATCTCCGCACCCGCAGACCACTACGACAGGCTTCAAACGCCCGGAATGCAACATCTGGGCAGGCGCGCTCAACGCAGCTCGCCGGGGCCTGAGGACACGGCCATCTGCGTAGATCAAAATGGCCGATTCCCTGGCTAGGCTTCCGAAATGAACTGCTGGATCGTCGAGGGAAGCGCGGTCGACACACAGGATGTGACGCACCTGATCGTGGACCTGCACAACACAGGCGAGTGGACCCTGCGGTGCACAGGAAGACCCGCCAAGCCTGAAACAGCGCTCGCCGGTCGGGCGCGGTGCCTACGTTGTTCGCTCAAAGCCGCAGACGCGTTCCGCCTGGGCCACCAGCCATTACACGTTGTCCAAGAATGGATGCGAGTCGACCACACCGCGCTTCCCCGACCACTGTCGATCCAGCGTCATGCACCCGAACGCCGGACACATCCAGCGACCCCTGCCGAGTCGGCCAGCCGCGACCTGATATTGGATCTGACAGACCCGGACATGCACTATGTCATCACCGACGCGCTCGCGAGATGGGCTGCGCATCAACGCCGGAAGGCCCGGGCCGAGCCGGACACGACCCTGACAGCAACCCGAAACCGCTGGGCCGACCTCGCAGACACGGTCCGTGTCCGCGCCGACGTGGTGGGCAGCGACTGAGCTTTCGACTTCATAGTCAGGTTTCACCGCAAACCACTAACCCATGACCCTGCACACCTACCCCACCGACCACCCGCACACCGTCCTTGCCTCCCAGCCGGACTCGATCCCCTTCATCGCCAAATCCTTTGCCGGACATCGACATCCAAAAGAACGGGTCGAACCAACCACTGACCCGACCAGCGCGTACCGGCGAGCAATGAGCACAGCAAGCCGCGGCGACCCGTTGCTCCCCGCCATAACGTCCGTCCGACACGCGCAGGCCTTATTGGATGCTGACCGGCACATGCACGCCTTTCCTGGATGGGCCCACGCGCGCCAATCCGGAAAAGGCGTGCATGTGACCTGGTCACAGGGTCGACCAGCATGCACCTTCCTAGGTTGACCTAACGAGAGTGTCGGCCGGTATCGGTACCGTCCAGTGTTGTGGAACCTGGGGCACGAATCCAAGAACTCGCCGAACGCATCACCGCGCTGCGCACGGCCTACTACGAGGGCGCGCCGCTGGTCGCCGACGCCGACTACGACGCCGTCGAGGACGAGCTGCGCGGCCTGATACAGGCCCATCCCGGGCTCACCCCGGATCCGAACCCGCTCGACCAGGTCGGCGCGCCGGGCGTGCTGCACGCCCCGGTCCGGCATGCACGCCCGATGCTGTCGCTGGAGAAGGCCACCACCGGCGAGCAGGTCGCCGCGTTCTTCGCGCGTTTCCCCGGCCAATCGGTGGTCGTGATGCCCAAACTCGACGGACTGTCGCTGTCGCTGGTCTACGAGAACGGCCGCCTGGCCCGCGCGGTCACCCGCGGTGACGGCGCCACCGGCGACGATGTCACCCCGCTCGTGCGCGCCCTCGTCGACGGCGTCCCCGACCGCGTCGAACTGTCGGGCAGGGTGGAAGTACGCGGCGAGGCCGTCATGCTGCGCTCCACCTTCGCGGCCTACAACACCACCCACCCCGACAAGCCGCTGATCAACCCGCGCAACGCCGCCGCGGGCACACTGCGGGCGAAGGATCCGGCCACCGTGGCCGAGCGGCGGCTGCAGTTTTTCGGCTTCGACCTCGACACCCCCGCTGAGGACACCGCGGTGGATCTGGAGGACGGGCTGCAAGCGCTGGGCTTCACCGGCGCGGCCATGCAGCACTGCGCCGACGTCGTAGAGGCGCAGGCCGCTATCAGCGAGATAGAACGCGGCCGCGCCGATCTCGACTACGACATCGACGGCGCGGTGCTGCGCCTGGCCGACCGGGACGCCTACGCCGCGGCCGGCACCCGCTCCAACTCCCCGCGCGGCGCGCTGGCGTTCAAATTCGCCGCCGAGGAGAAGACCACCCTGCTGCGCGAGGTCATCTGGGACGTCGGCAAGACCGGCAAGATCGTGCCCGTCGCCTGGCTCGAGCCGGTCTTCGTCGGCGGCACCACCGTCACCAAAGCCACCCTGGCCAACCAGGAAGTCATCCGCGCCCGCGACATCAAGATCGGCGACACCGTGCTGGTGCGCCGCGCGGGCGACGTCATCCCGTTCGTCGCGGGCGTGCTCGACGCGGCCGCGCGCACCGGCGCCGAACTCGACATCGTCGCCCCCACCACCTGCCCCTCATGCGGGCAACCGGTGACCGAGCAGGGCAACAGCCGAGAGTTGTTCTGCACCAACATCTCCTGTCCCGCGCAGACGGTGCGGCGGCTCATCCACTGGGCCTCACGTGCCGCCGCCGACATCGACGCCATCGGGCAGAAATGGATCGAACGTCTCGCCGAGGCGGGCCTGCTGGAGAACCCGTCGGACTTCTACACCCTCACCAAGGAGCAACTGCTCGAATTCGATGGCGTCGGTGAGGTTTCCGCCACCCGCATGATCGAATCCATCGACCACAGCCGCCCCGTCGGCCTGCGCCGCGCCCTCATCGGCCTGGCGATCCCCATGGCCTCCGACGGCACCGCCGCCCGCCTGGCCCGCGCCGGATTCGCCTCGCTGGAAGAGGTGGCCGGCGCCGGCGAAGACCGGCTGGTCGAGGTCGAAGACATCGGACCGAAGGTCGCCGCCTCCTTGGACACGCACCTCGCCCGCCTGCGTCCAGAACTCGAGCGGCTGCGCGAACACGGCGTCTCCCTCGACGTGCGCGAGGAGGACCTGCCCCCTGTCGTCGCCGCGGGCGCTCCACTGGCCGGCAAGACCGTGGTGATCACCGGCGCGATCAGCGACCCGCGCTCCGGGGAGAAGATCGCCCGCCCGACCTTCCAGCGCATGTGCGAAAAGGCTGGGGCCACAGCCGCTTCCTCGGTCTCGGCCAACACCGACATGCTCATCACCGGTGCGGGTGTCGGCGACAGCAAACTCACCAAGGCCGCGAACCTCGGCGTGGAGGTGGTCGATCAGGCCGACATCTGGAAACTGCTGATCGACGCCAACGTCTCCTAGGCCCTTGGTTCGCCCGCCTGAGCGGACACCTCGGGCATCCCCTCTCGTACTGCCGGAGCCGATATGCCGCCCACCCCACAGTCGTTGTCCGAGAGCGACATCGAGCACGTCGCCGCGGAACTGGAACGTGGTCGCCACCCCACCGTCTGGTTCACCAGTAGTGCGGTCGGGGTGGAAGTAAATCGATCCGGAAAGGTAGTCGGGCTGGCCGAACCTGGAGACCCCGACTTCATACAGGTGAAACCAGCAGGCACCCGCGACACGCTCGCCTTCTCCCCGGCCGAACTCTCGCTGACCCGCCCCCCGCGCCGACGTGCCTCGCGCCGGAGGCCCACCTTGCCATCTCGATCACGTACGCCACCGCCGGACCAGCCGCGACTGTGGTAGCGGCTACATGCAGCGATCCGGGTGGCACGCATGGGGGGACGGTGGATCAGCGTTGTCGGATGGCTCCGGAGGACTTACCTGAATCAGCGGGCTCGTCCGCATGATGACGTGTCAATCCTACGAACCCGAGGACGACCACGTGGGAGCCGCGGCCTCGCCGGCTATAGCCGCTCAGCGCGGCTATCGGAGTTGTACCTCCCCTGTCGATTCTCCCGCCTCGGTCACCGCCAGCAGCAACAGAGGAGCCGAACTCGACTACGGGCCCCGTGGCCCGCAGCACCACGAAGGCATCCAGCTTCGGCCGGTATGACCTGGAGCCACATGAAAACCCTGCCCGCCTCAGCCACCGCCGGCATGCTGCGGCGGGTGTCTGCTGTGGCTTGCGACCCAAGGATCCCGTGGCCTGCTGCGGCCTGGTGGCGCAGCTGTGCAATCGGAACCTCGTTCAGCGCCCATCGGGCAACCGGGCGATTCCGCGACTCGCCATACCTTTCAGTGGGAGGTCAGCTCCTTGTAGTTCAGGAACTCCTCGAAGGAGATTTGCCCCTCCGCCCAGATACGGTCTTCGTTGATGCGGCGCCCAACGATGTCCCGCACTTCCGGGTCCTGGGCCATACCCCATACGAGCGCGTCATCGAAGGTGATGAAACCGTCCTGATCTGCATCGATCTCGTCGAACTCCCGCCGGGTGGCAATGAACTGCTGCTGGTCCATATCCGTCTCCTATGCCGGTTGGGTACCGCCGAACAGCTACGCCTTCGTTCGTCATCGATCCAGCGCATAAGCGTACGCGGACGTCTGGATTGACGGCAGTACCGGAACGCATTCGTAACTCGGCATGAGCGCGCATTGCCTGCGGCCATGAGGCGCTCTACTCGTTGACCTTTCGGCACCTCTCCCTTCTGATGCCTGTGGGTCGATTTGCCGCGTGGTGCTAACACCTATTGCTTGTCGTGGCGACGTTGTTGACCGGACAGTCGCCCTCGCTACGGCCACATGCCGCGAAGTCGCAGAGGCGGCACAGCCACGGCTGTGGACGGCCGCTGGTCTGGGACGTGCGTTGCTCGGCTCTGGCGAGGGTCACTGTGGTCAGCATTGTGTCCAGGGCTGATGCGAGATTGTCGATCTCATCCGCGGACAGCGCGGACAGTGCGCTCGTCAGGGACATCTCGCGCGTTTGGAGTATCTGCGCGGCCATTTCCCGGCCACGACGGGTGAGGGCAACCGAGACAGCGCGGCCGTCCTGCGCTCCCCCGCGCTCGACTAGGCCTTCGTTGACGAGGCGGTCTACGAGGCGGACGGTGCCCGAATGAGTGAGGCCGAGAACGGAACTCAGTTGCGTCACCGATGCGCCGTCGAGGAATTGGTGCATCGCGGCGAGCGCAGCGGGGGCCGACGGGCCGAGTGCCGCGACCGCTTCGACGGACGTGTTCATCCGGTCGGCGACGACGAGGCTCAAGGCGCCCAGGACGTTGGCGGTGTGCTGAAGGCTTGACTGGGTTTCCGTCACGGATCTAGTTTATATGCATGAGTCATACATATTCCACGGGGATGCGTGCAGAGTCGACGGCGGCGCTGTCGATGGTCAATATCGACAGTGCCGATCCGGCCAGGCAGGCTCGCTTTTACGCTGCCGCGCTCGGCTGGGAGGTCACCTACAGCGACGACAACTACGGGATGGTCGAAGGTGACGGCGTCAAGATCGGGTTCGGCAAGATCGAGGGATTTCGGCCCGCTCAGTGGCCTGACGAGGCAGGCGCCAAGCGCTTCCACCTCGACTTGCAGGTCGACGACCTCGACGATGCGACCAAGAGTCTGTGCGCGATCGGAGCCACTCAACCCGACTTTCAGCCCGGTGAGGGGCGCTGGCGGGTGCTGCTCGATCCCGATGGCCAGCCGTTCTGTCTGAGCCCCCGTCCTGCGGCTACGTCGTGACCGAACTCGCGGAGCTGCTTGTCCACGACGCCGAGGCGTGGCACGCCTGGTTGGACCGCCACCATGGCGACCACCCCGGGGTCTGGCTGGTACTGCACAAGAAGGGCGGCCAGACAACGGCCCTGACCTACGCGCAAGCGCTCGACGAGGCGCTGTGCTTCGGTTGGATCGACGGGCAGATCGCGCGACGTGACGACGGCAGCTATCGCCAGCGCTTCACTCCGCGGCGGTCGAAAAGCCCGTGGTCCGCAAGGAACGTGGAGCACGTCACCCGCCTCATCCAGGCCGGGCGGATGCGATCAGCCGGCCTGGCCGAGGTCGAACGCGCCAAGGCTGACGGGCGGTGGGACGTCGCCTACCAAGGGCAACGGACCGCATCGATCCCCGACGACCTGCAACGCGAACTCGACCGCGACCCCGCGGCCGCCGCTGCGTTCGCCGAACTCGACGCTCGCAACCGCTACTCGATCATCTGGCGCATCAACGAAGCCAAGCGCCCGGAGACACGCCAACGTCGGATTGCCACTTATCTAGCCATGCTCCGTCATGGAGAACGCCTACACCCGTGAACCAGCGGTCGACCGGTACGGCAAATCTCTGAGCCACAGGACCTTTCGATCAACAACGCATGGCGTGGATGGCCTTCAGTGAGGCAACCGGGGGGGCTTGTAAACGCAATTGTGGAGAGCCCGTGGAGATTTCCTGCGGATGCCGTGCGACCGATGGAGGTGTTCGTCGTCGGGTGCCAGCATGATCGCATGCTTGCGACGAATATCCCCGATGACCAGGTTTATGCGATGCCGCGGCGGTGGTCTGCCTGGCTGATTCTGCTATTTCCAGTCATCGGCGCGATAGTGGCGGTGTTGACCTACCGCCGGATGGTGGACATAACTCTCGACTGCGTTCACCTCATCGATGGAGGAGCCGGTTTCGCACTCATGTTCTGGGGTGTCGAGGGGCTGCTGAGCATGTCGTTCGTGGGTCTGCTGACAGGACTGATCGCGGTCGTCGCCAACCGCCTGCTGCGCACCTCGGCGACTCGCCACCGAATCAGTGGAATCGTTCCGGCGGTGATAACGGGCGTGGGTATCGTTCTGCTGGCCATCATATGTGTGCGTTTGCTGAACGGGGCCACGCCGCCGGCCGACTATTGCAGCAAATTCGATTTTGCGCCTCGCTGAACCGATTTCAAGTGGGCGTGGAATTCAACGAAGCGACGTGCCCGGAGACACCGTGACGGGGATGCCGTTGACCGCCGCGTTCCCGCTCGGCACATCCACGAATCCCGGCGGCGACAGGATGTTGCTGTTCACTCCGGGATGTGCGGAGGCGACGGCCGTGCGCGCGCCGGGCCGGTCGTGACCCCAGCCGTGGGGCAGGCACACCACGCCGGGACGGATACCGGAGTCCAATTCGACTGGCACGGTGAGCGAACCGGACTCCGAGGTCACGGTGGCGGGCTCGCCCTCGACGAGCCCGAGGCGGGTGGCGTCGTCGGGGTGAACCTGCAGGGTGCACCGATTGGACCCCGTCATCAGGGCCGGCACGTTGTGCATCCACGAGTTGTTGGACCGCAATTGCCTACGGTTCACCAGCACCAGGTCGGCGGCCGGGCGGTCCAGCCGGGCGAGCAGACGGGGCAGGTCGGCGGTGATGTGCGGGGGTGCCAGCACGATCTTGCCGTCCGGAACGGTCAGCACCTCGGCGAGCCGAGGCACGTTGGCTCCCAAGTCGATTCCGTGCGGGTTCGCCAGCAGCACGTCCAGCGACAGCCCGCCCGCCACCTCGCCGTATCGGTCACCGAACGGTCCGGTGCGCAAAGTGAGGTCCAGCAGACGCTGCGGCCCGCCGGCGCTGAATCGTCCTTCCTGTTCGTACCGTGCGCGCAGCGCGGCGCCGTCGAATCCCTTGACGGACGCCATCACGTCGAACAAGGCGTTGTCGAACACGCTGACGTCGACCTCGTCGGCGGCCTGGCCTTGGCAGGCGCACGCCAGACGGATCAGGATCTCCCATTCCTCGGGCCGTCCGTCCTCGGGCGGGAAGACGGCGGGCGAGTAGTTCGCGCCGCTGCCCACCGCGAAATTCCAGACCAGGTCGTCATGGTGGGGCTGTTCGAGCGCGGACAGCCCGGGCAGGATGACGTGCGCGTGCCGGGTCGTTTCGTTCATCCAGTTGTCGACGCTGATCATGCAGTCCAGTGCCGGCAGGGCCTGGTCGAGAAGCTCGCCGCCGGGTGCGGACAGCACGGGATTTCCGGCCACCGTGAACAGCGCCCGGATCTGGCCGGCACCAGGGGTGGCGACTTCCTCCGCCAGGCAGGACACCGGTGCGTGACCCAAGATCTCGGGAGCGCCCCGCACCCGCGTTTTCCATCTCCCGAAATTCGGGGCGCCCTGCTCGAGACCGGGCATCGAAAGTTCGGTGAACGACCATGCCGAGGGCTTCGGGAACAGCAGGCCACCCTCGACGTCCATATGCCCGGTGATGATGTTGACGACGTCCACCAGCCAGGACGCGAGAGTGCCGAATTCCTGGTTACAGGTGCCGATCCGGCCGTACACCACCGCACGCTCGGTCGCGGCCAGCTCGCGGGCCAGGGTGCGAATCCGGTCGGCCGCGATGCCGGTGACCGCCTCGACCCGCTCCGGGGTCCAATCAGCCAGCAGATCCCGCAGCTCGTCGAGCCCGTTGACGAAACCTGCTGCGGCACCGAGACGTACCAGGTTCTCGGCGAAGATCACCTGGCATACAGCGGCAAGGAATGCCGCGTCGGTTCCGGGGGTGATGGCGAGCCACTCGTCGGCCTTGGCCGCGGTCGCGGTGCGCCGCGGGTCGATCACCACCACCTTCCCGCCGCGCTTGCGGATCGCGGTGATTTCGCCCATGACATCCGGGCAGCTGAGCAACGATCCCTTCGAGACCGCGGGGTTGGCGCCCATCACGACGAGCATGTCGGTGCGCGGGATGTCCGGGACCGGGATCTTCCACATGCCGCCGTACATCAGGTGCGAACTGACGTTCTTGGGCCACTGGTCGATGGTTCCCGAGCTGTAAACCATTGGGATGCCGGACATTCCGATGAGCATTCCGGCATAGCGGCTGAGGCTGAAGCTGTGCGCCAGCGGATTGCCCAGATAGGCGGTGACGGCCTCGATGCCATGCTCGGCGATCACCGGGTTCAGCAGCTCCGAACAACGCCGGAACGCCTCCGGCCAACTCGCCTCCCGCCAATCCTCCCCCTCCCGGATCATCGGCACCCGGAGTCGATCGGGGTCGTGGTGCATCGCACCGAGTGTCGTGCCCTTGGCGCAGATATGGCCCCGGCTCCACGCGTCGAGCCGGTCCGGTTTGATCAGCACCACCTGATCACGCTCGACGAAAATGTCGAGCCCGCACATGGCTTCGCAGAGCGGACACGTGCGGTGGTGGACGCGAAGATCATCAGCCACGGTCGATCACCACGACCTGGCGACCCATGGTCTGGCGCTGTTCCTGCGCCTCCAGCGCGGCCGGGATCTCGTCCCAGGTCAGTTGCCTGCCGACCGCCGTCGAAATCTTGCCGGTGCGCAGCAATTCGAGCAGCTGGACGTGCGCGCGCTGACCCTCGGACCGGGCCGGCCAGTTGAAGCCGAGGGTGCGGCGTACGGCGGTGGGATCGTTGACGTAGACCAGGCACACACCGCACAGATCGAAGTTGCCGTAGGCCATGGCGCGCGGGGTGATGTATCCCTTGTCCTCCAACTGGATGTCCTCGGTCCATCCGGCGATGAGGTGCCGGCCGTTGAGGCCCATACATTTGAAGGTCTGCAGGGTGGTGTCACCGCCGACGGCGTCGAAGGCGACGTTGACGCCCTGGCCGTAAGTGAGGTCGACCACCTGCTCCACCCAGTCCGGGTCGCGATAGTTGACCACGTGATCGGCGCCGAGCTTTCGGCAGTACTCCAGCTTCTCCTCGCTGCCGGCCGTCGCGATGACGCGGGCGCCCAGCGCCTTACCGATAATCAGTGCGCCCGAACCGGTTCCACCGGCCGCGGCATGCACCAGCAGCGTCTCACCAGCCTGCAGCCGGGCGCGCTCGTGGAGCGCGAACCAGCCCAAGTGCAGCGGGTAGTGCATGGCCGCGCCGTCGACATCACTGAGCCAATCGGGCAGTTCCAGCGCCGTGGCACCTTCCACCAGTGCGTACTCGGCATAGCCGCCGTGCGCGAACTGCGGGATGCCCACGATGCGACGCCCGATCAGATGCTCGTAGCCGAGACCGGCGCTCTCCACCACGCCCACGGTCTCCATCCCGGGAACGAACGGCGGTTGCAGCGGCATGGTCGCGTACCGGCCGCGGATGACGTCGATGTCGTTGAAGTTGAGGCAGAACGCGTGCACCCGCACCCGGATCTGGCCGGGTCCCGGAGCCGGGACGGCGACGTTCTGCTCGGCGAGAACGGACGCCGGCGCGCCGAGCGCGGTCGCCACCCAGGCTCGTGCGGAAAGGGAATTCTGGTCGGTCATGGGGCTCCTCTGCCGATCTCACCGAGATCAACGGAACCTAACGCTGATACCTAAAGGTGTAAAGAGGGGATGAGACGGCGATACAGATACGCGCGTAAACCATCTTCGCTGCGACAACGCGACCCGTCGTCGACCATGAGGGAGACCACGAAACGCATTACGGTCTCGGCGATCTCGTCGAGTTCATCCGCGACCTGGGGTTCCCACTTCAGCAGTGGCAGCAGGGCCACGCGCGACACCTCGACCGCCTGGGCCGCCAGGATCTCACCCGGACGGATCAGCGCCAGCAGCGAGGCCGCGGGATCGCGTCGATACTCCATGACCACCGTGACCACCGATTCGACGACGAACTCCGCCCCGGAGTTGGTCCCGGCCTCCGCAACGGACATCAGTTGCCCTGAAATACGCTGCGCCGCAGCCGAAGACACCGCGAATAGCAGGTCCTCGCGGGAGCCGAAGTATGAGTAGACGGTCGGGCGGCTCAACCCCGCGCGCGCGGCGACCTCGCTGACGGTGGTCTTCTCCCAGCCCACGTCGATGAGGCATTCGACGGCGGCATCGACGATGCGCTCCGCCGTCGAGGAACCGCCGGAGTGCACATGCCGAGCCAGTGCCCGCTCAACAGCCGGACCAGCACTCTTCGCCGCGCTGTGCACACGCGGCACGACCAGGGAGAACTCCAACCCGAGGCCGCAGAGCCGAATCAACCGCAGTACGTCATCGAGTTTCACCGATGAGTTGCCGTTCTCCCACCGGGCAATGGCCGGTTGCACCGTGCCCGCACGGGCGGCGAGCTCGGCCTGGGTGAGTCCGGCGCGACGCCGCGCGTCTCGGATCAGAGCACCTCCAGTGGACTGCATTCACGAACCATATACCAGTTTTGATATGCATGGATCGTGAGTCCTCGGCCGGGGTCTGCGGTCACGTCCTCGCGGACGGGTCAGCCAAGACGGTTCGGCGGGCCGTGGCGGCGGGACACCAGGGGCCTTGGCCCCGTTGATCTTCCGAGGTTCGGAGTTGACCGATTCGGTCAGGACGGTATCCAGCCGATCGGGTGCGGCTGCTGTCGTCGGTGAGCTGTCAGTTGCGGATTCCGGTGACGCGCTTGATGATCGCGTCGAAGGCGCGGTCGGGGAGTAGCCATTTCGCGAAGAGCAGCGGGCGGGCGCCGAACCCGACCCGGTAGCGGGTCTTGGGGCGGCGGGAGGTGACGGCCTTGGCGATCGCGTCGGCGATGACCTGGGGCGGGGAGTTGCGGCGCGCGTTGGCTTCCGAGCTCAGCAAGGTGGCCACGGCCCGAGCTTGGGTGGCGTAAGGCGTGTCGCCGGAGACTTTGCGCAGGTGATCGGCGGCGATGCCGCCCCATTCGGTGGCGATGCCGCCGGGCTCGATCACCACGACATTCACGCCGAAGGGCTGTGCTTCCAGGCGCAGGCAGTCACTGAGTGCTTCGAGGGCGAATTTGGTGCCGTGGTACCAGCCCCCGAGCGGGGTGTAGATCTTGCCGCCCATGGAGGTGATGTTCACGATCGTGCCCGAGCGCTGCTCGCGCATATGCGGCAGCACCAACTGGACCAGCCGCGCCGCACCGAAAACATTGACCTCGAACTGGTAGCGGGCCTCGTCAAGGGGCACGTCCTCGATCGCGCCGAAGGAGCCGTAACCGGCGTTGTTGACCAGCACGTCGATGCGGCCGGTCTCGCCGATGATCCGCGCGATGCCCACGCTCATCGACGCGTCGTCGGTAACGTCCATGGCCAGCGGGCGGATGCCGCCGTCGGTGAGCTTCTCCAGACGGTCGATGCGGCGGGCCGCGCCGTAGACGGTGTAGCCGAGGTCGGCCAGTTTGCGGGCAGTGGCCTCGCCGATGCCGGAAGAGGCTCCGGTGACGAGGGCTGTTTTGGTAGTCATATCGCCTCCCGAAGATGAAAATGAACTGCCGTTCATGTTTCTATGGTGAACCCCGTGGTCATCGAGTACCTGACCCGGGTCGCCGATGAACAGGTCTTGTGCCGAGAGCCTTGCCGCTTCGCGGCTGGAGGCTTCAGCGACGGGTTATTCGAGAGCCGCATATCCGACAGGGCAGGCCGCAGAGCTCCCGGTACAGCCACAGCTGACGGTCGACTGGAGTCTCACCTGTCACGTGCGAGGGCATTGACCCTGACCCCCTCGAGATACCGGCGAGCGCTCTCCGCACGTTGACACGGCGGGTCGCAGGTGGAGTGGATCTTGCGGATGCCCCGGGCGCGTTCCCTGGTGATGGGGCAGATCGAACCGTTATGGCAGTCGTCGTTGGCCCAGGACGCCTTGGGGTCCAACCAAGACGGTTCGGCGGGCCGTGGCGGTGAGGCTGTGGTTGGTCAGTCGAACCATTCGGGGTCGCCGGAGGCAATGAGAGCGGACAGGACTGCTGGGTCTTGAAGTGCCTGCTGGAGCAGCTTTCCGAGTTGGCGGAGGGCCTCGGGGTCTTCGCCATAGGCGACGAAGGTTCCGGCCTCGGGGTCGTAGTTGAAGCGGTCGGCCAGGTCGGGGGCCTGGGTTGCGACCGCTGAACGCGCTACGCCTGCCCAGCCGTAACCGCCTCCGTCGTAGCCGAACTCGGCGAACGCGGCCTCGGCGGTGGCGGGCATGTTGCTGTCGGACAGCATCAGGCAGTAGTGGCCGGGCTTGTGGTCGTATTCGAAGAAGACCAGTGGGGCGTAGGTTTCGCGATCAGTCACGTGCGGACCTTATCGAGACACCCCGACAGCGGTGTGGGGCGGATCAGATGGGGTGCGCCGACAGCCGGGCCGCCGCGAGTCTCGAGGCTGCCGCTACGCGCTTCTCGCCTTCGAGGCGGGCCCGGATTGCCGCGACCGAGTGGGGGTTCGGCGGGTGCGGGTCTGGGACGTAGTGGCGGGCGCAGAGGTAGACAGCGAGGGCGATGAAGGCGAAGGCGGCGGTGGCGATTTCGGTGACCATGACTTCCCCTCGGGATCAGGCCGGGTAGGCGTGGAGGGCGACGCGGATTGCGCGGAGGACGGTGGTGACGGGCTGGAGGGTCTCCCACTGGGGGTATCGGAACCAGCGCGGGCCGAGGCAGTGGGGAGTGTGCGGCGCGGGCAGGATGAGTTCCCCTTCAGCGGGCAGGAATTCGCAGCGAGCGCGGCGGCGGAAGTCGGTGACGGGGAACGTGAGGTCGAGGTGGGTGGGGGCAGCCAGCAGGGTCAGGACGCCGGTGCCGGGGTGCTCGTCGAGGATGGGGGTGACTTTCTCGAGCCAGAACAGCTCGTCGTCGACGTGGGCGGCCAGGGCGGCGGGGATGCGGATCGCGGTGATATCGCTGGTGGACAGCGTGATTCGGTTACCCGCGAGCCGACACGGCAGGCCGTAGAGTTCCCGGTACAGCCACAGCTGGCGGTCGAGCGGACTCTCGCCGGTCAGGGTTGCGGGCATCGGCTCGGACCTTCCTCGAGATACCGGCGGGCGGTCTCCGCCCGGGGGCACGGCGGGTCGCAAGTGGCATGGATCGCCAGAATCCCCTGGGCGCGTCGATGAGTGATCGGACAGATGCGGGCGTCTCGGCAGCCGTCGTTGACCCAGGACGTCGTGTGCTTCGACCTTTGATCTCGCTGGATCGCCATGCATCAAGTGGAGCGCCGCGACAAGAATGTGGGAAGTGAAAAGCGGGAATTCGGATTTTCCCTCTGTTTCACCAGGTTTCGGTCCTCGAACCGTGAGATGATTTTCCCGCTCCGGGAATCGCCATCGCCGCGGAGCGGGAAACATGATGCCCCGAGAACGGGAAATTCCATGTCCGACAGTGAAGGCACCCTCACCCGCCGCCAGCTCGGCAGATACCTGAAGTCCGCCCGCGAAGAAGCCGGGTTCACGCTGGAGCAGGCGGGCAGACAGATGGACTGGAGCAAGAGCAAGCTCCAGCGGCACGAGGCCGGAGAGGTCGCGAAGATCCGCCGACCTGATCTGGATCTCCTGATTCGGCTGTACCAGATAGACGATCGCCAAGCCGCGCACCTGCATGGTCTGGCCGAAACGGCCGCCGGGAAGTCTTGGTGGCACGAGTTCAGTCGCGTTCTGCCGGAAGACTTCCGCATCTACGTGGATATGGAATCCGCCGCCGCGATGCTGACGACCTACCAGCCCGACCTGATCCCCGGCCTTGTTCAGACCCGCCCGTATGCGCGCGTGCTGGCCTACACCGCCAACCCGGAGGACGGAGAAGCCGCTCTCGCAGGGCGATTGGAGTTGAAGACGCGTCGTCAGCGCATCCTCACTCACAACCTCAAGAAGCCCCAGCTGAACATGGTGCTCGGAGAAACTGTGTTGCGGCGGGTGATCGGCGGGCCGAAGATAATGGCAGACCAACTCAAACGCCTCGCCGAGGCAAGTACGTTGCCGAACGTCACTCTCCGCATCCTTCCGTTCTCCGCCGGGATGCCGACCGGCGATCAGACCGGGCCGTTCGTGATCATCGACTTCGGACCAGACGGACGCGGCCAGCCTCTCGCGCCGACCACCATCTACAGCGAGGGCTACTCGAGCGACATGTACTCGGAGAAGCGCGATGTCGTGGAGCGCTACATCGAGGCGTACAGAGTCCTCCAGCGGGCTGCGCTGGATGAGTCGAGCAGCAGAGATCTGGTGCGCGAGATAGCAAGGGAGTACAGCGCGTGAACAACGAACTCGACGGAGCACGGTGGTTCAAGAGCAGCAGAAGTGGCGGCAGCAAGGAGTGCGTCGAGGCCGCGTTCCTCGCCGGGGGCGGGGTCGGTGTGCGCGATTCCAAGAATCCCGGCGGGCCCGCGCATGTGTTCAGCGCCGGGCAGTGGGATGCGTTTGTCGGGGCGGTTGCGGCGGGGAGGTTCGACCTGCCGCGAGGTTGAGCGGTCGGCAGTCCGCTGGATTACGAACGGGCCCGGCCATTTCGGCCGGGCCCGTTGGTCGTGGGGCTCAGAACTCTTCGGAGTCCGCATCGGAGGCGGGGGGTTCGTCGCCGCCGCCTCGGATGGTCCAGAGGAGGCCGTCGAGTTCGTCGGGTTTGATGAGGACGTCTCGGGCCTTGGAGCCTTCGGAGGGGCCTACCACTCCCCTGGTTTCCATCAGGTCCATGAGGCGACCGGCCTTGGCGAAGCCGACTCGGAGTTTGCGTTGGAGCATGGAGGTGGAGCCGAACTGGGAGGTGACGACCAGTTCGATGGCTTGGAGGAGGAGGTCGAGGTCGTCGCCGATGTCGGGGTCGACGTCCTTCTTCTCGCCGGCCTTGGCGGCGGTGACGCCCTCCTGGTAGTCGGGTTCGGCTTGGGTCTTGGCGAAATCGACTACCGCGGCGATTTCCTCGTCGGCGATGAATGCGCCCTGGAGACGGGTCGGTTTGTTCGCGCCCATGGGCAGGAAGAGGCCGTCGCCCATGCCGATGAGCTTTTCCGCGCCGGGCTGGTCGAGGATGACTCGGGAGTCGGTCAACGACGAGGTCGCGAAGGCCAGGCGGGACGGGACGTTGGTCTTGATCAGACCGGTCACCACGTCCACCGAGGGCCGCTGGGTGGCCAGCACCAGGTGAATGCCTGCGGCGCGGGCCTTCTGGGTGATGCGGACGATCGCGTCCTCGACATCGCGGGGGGCGGTCATCATGAGGTCGGCGAGCTCGTCGACGATCGCCAGGATGTACGGGTAAGGGCGGTAGACCCTTTCGCTGCCCAGCGGCGCGGTGATCTGGCCGGACTTCACCTTGCGGTTGAAGTCGTCGACATGGCGGACCTTGTTGGCCTGCATGTCCTGATAGCGCTGCTCCATCTCCTCCACCAGCCAGGCCAGCGCCGCCGCGGCCTTCTTGGGCTGGGTGATGATGGGGGTGATCAGATGCGGAATGCCCTCGTACGGCGTCAGTTCCACCATCTTGGGGTCGATGAGGATCATCCGAACCTCTTCGGGGGTAGCGCGGCACAGCAGCGAGACCAGCATCGAGTTGACGAAACTGGACTTACCGGAACCGGTGGAACCGGCCACCAGCAAGTGCGGCATCTTGGCCAGATTCGCGGCCACGAACTCGCCCTCGATGTTCTTGCCCAGACCGATCACCAGCGGGTGGTGATCGTTGCGGGTGCTCGACGCCTTCAAAACATCGGCCAGGCGCACCAATTCGCGGTCCGCGTTCGGGACCTCGATACCGACCGCTGACTTGCCCGGAATCGGGGCCAGCAGGCGCACGTTCTCGGTCGCCACCGCGTAGGCGATATTGCGAGCCAGCGCGGTGATCTTCTCGACCTTCACGCCGGGGCCCAGCTCCACCTCGTAGCGGGTGACCGTCGGGCCGCGCACGAAACCGGTGACCGCGGCATCGATCTTGAACTGGACCAGCACCTCGGTGATGGCCTCGATCATGGATTCGTTTGCCGCGCTGCGCTTCTTCGGCGGATCGCCGTCGGTGAGCAGGTTCAGCGACGGCAGCGTGTAGTCGCCGTCCACCTCGCGGTCGGTGACGAACTCCAGCTGCTGCGGCTCCGGGGGCGGCGGGGTCTGATCGATGACCTTCGGAGCGGGCTTGCGCGGCTTGGGCTTCGGTTTCTCCTCCTCCTGCTGGACGATCTCCTTGGCGTCCTGCAGCGGGGGCTCGCCGATGATCTCGGTCAGCGCGTCCGACCCGCCGAACTCGTCCGGCGGGTAGTTCTCCGACGGGGTGCGGCCGCGGCGCTTGCGCACCTCGGGGGCGTGCAGCGGGAAACCGTCCGCGTCGTAGTTGGAGGGGTCGTAGGGGTCGTCGGAGTAGCGGTCGTATTCGTCGCCGCCCGCGCCGGTGCCGAAGATCTCCCGCAGCCGCTCGGGCACGTCGCGGACCTGGGTGCCGGTCAGCAGCAGCAGGCCGAAACCGATGGCCAGCATGAGCAATGGGACCGCGAGGAAGGCGCTCAAACCCTCACTGAGCGGGCCGCCCACCACGTAGCCGACAAATCCGGCGCCGTGGGCGCGTCCGTGCGCGTCGGAGGGGGAACCGGCGGCCAGATGCCACAAACCCAGTATCGGCAGCCCCGCCAGCAGACCGCCCAGCACCAGTCGCGGCCGGATCTCCGGCTGCGGCTCGGTGCGCATGAGGATCACCGCGATGGCCACCAGCACGAACGGCAATGCCGCCGAAGCCGATCCGGCCACCGCCCGCACCGCGGCATCGACCCAGCGCCCGACCGGGCCGCCCGCCGACAGCCACACCGCCGCCACGATCAGGAAGGCGAAAGCCACCAACCCCAGCGCGATCCCGTCCCGCCGATGGCCGTGCTCGATATCCCCCGCCCGGCTGGCCGCCCGCGTCGTCGCGCCCAGGCCCCGCGCCATCATGTTCCAGCCGCTGGTCACACCCCGCCGCACCACCGCCAGCGGGGCGGTATTGGATGCGCGCCGGGGGGCGGGCCGCCGGGCCGGAGCCTTGCGCGCCGCCGCCGGCCGCCCCTTCGCCGGGGTGCGCGGGCTACGGGCGCGGGCCCGCGCAGGAGCCTGCTGCCGCGTGGCCCCCGCTCGTGAACGTGGGGTTCCGGTGCGGGCCTTACCTGCCATGCGTCCCAGGCTAGCCGCAACAGCACCACCCGGACCATCCGCAACACCCGGCCCAACCGAATCAGAAACTGTGGCGCTCACAACCAAAAACCCGCGCCGACGCCGCGATCGAGGCGATTCACGCGGGTCAGCGGGCCGCGCGCAGGAGCGGTGAGAAGCGGTTCGGACCGTGGAGTCCGCCTTCACGAGCCGCGCAGGAACACGTGCATGGCGTCGGAACGGTCGCGTGCGGCGGCAGTTCGCCGGCGAGGATGCGCCGATGGAGTTCCGCCAGGGCCGGACCCGGTTCGAGGCCCTGCTCGGTGACCAGCAGCCTTCGGATGCGCTGGTATTCGCCGAGCGCCTCGGTGCGGTGGCCCGCCCGGTAGAGGGCGGTCATCAGAAGGCCGCGCAGGCGCTCGCTGTGCGGGTCGCCGGTGATCAGGGCCGCCAGATCGGCGATGGCGAGGGAGAATTCGCCGCGCTCCACGGTCAGTTCGAGCAGGTCTTCCTCCAGCAGCCGGCGGATCCGCCGCAACCGGGTGCGTTCGGCCGTGGCCCACGGTCCGGGCACGCCCGTGAACGGATCACCGCGCCACACGCCCAGGGCCGCGCGCAGCGCGGTGTCGGCGGTATCCAGGCGGCCTGCGGCGCGGGCCGCCGCGACCTGCGCGCGCAACCGATCGACGCGGTCGATGTCCAATTCCAGTGTGCCGCCGAGGCGATAGCCACCGGGCTCCGAGCAGAGCGCGATCGTGGATTGCTCGGCCCAGCGTTTGCGCAGGGCCCAGGCGTAATTGCGGAGCGCGCCCACCGCCGACGCGGGCCGGGCGGCGCCCCACACCCCGTCCACCAGCTCCTCGACCGAGACCGTGCGCCCGCGCGCACAAGCCAGCATGGCCAGCGCCGCTTGCTGTTTGGCCGGCAGCGGGGGCACCGGTACGCCGCCGTCGGTCAGCTCGACCGGTCCGAGAACCGCCAGTCGCCAAGACATCGCACCACCTCATCGCACACCGATCCCTGCCGGGCACGGAAGCTACCGCCGGGCGCGTGACCGTTTCATGACCGGCGTCCGGGGCGGGTCAGACGCTGCGGTCGAGGGCGTGCACCAATTCCACGTCCGCCGGCGCGCCGGTGGCCTCCAAGCGGACGGTGTTGCGGCCGAACGCGTGCAACAGCAGCTCCGACGGCGGACCGGCCAGCACCACGGTGCGGTCACCGGCCTGACGCGCCACCGTGCGGCGGCCGTCGGGCGTGGCGAGGGCGATGGTGATCGGCGACTTGCGGTAGGCCATGCGCGCCAGGCCGGTCAGGATCTTCCAGAGCCGGTCCTCGTCGGCGGCGGACAGGGTGCGTGGCTCCCAGCCGGGCGCGGCGCGGCGGACGTCCTCGTGGTGGACGAACATCTCGGTGGTGTTCATCAGCGCGTCGACCGGGCGCAGGTAGAACGGCGGGCCGGAGCGCACCTTGTCGAGCAGATCGTCGAAGGGCCGCTGGGTGACCTTGCGCTGCACGCTGTCGAGGTAGGGCGCGAACGGCTTGAGCAGGATGCCGGGGGCGGCGTCGGGGCGGCGTTCGCGAACGACCAAGTGCGCGGCCAGGTCCCGGGCCGTCCATTCGCCGCACAGGGTGGGCGCGTCGGGTCCGGCCGCGGCCATCGCCTCGACGAGGGCCTGGCGCTCGCGTTGAGCCAAAGTCATGAGGGCGACCTTAGTCCGGGTTGTCCGAGTCCGCACGGGCGCGTTAAGGAAACCACCGGGTCTATTGCAAGGCCCGCCGCTGATCATGGTCCCGGCTCCGGTTGTGACACTGCAGCCGGATGCGGCACCCAGCTCGATGCCGCCGCACAAACCACAGATCCGGGTTGGCGTCAACGTTTCCGTATCGGTAACTTGATCCCTCGGTCCATAGGGTCGTGGACCCGAAAGCACAAGAAGGGCAACACCTTGAAGAAGATCGTCAGCGGCGCAGCCGTGATGGTCGCGGCCGCCGGTTCCCTGCTCGCTGGGACCGCTGCTCCGGCCAATGCCTACCAGGACTACAACTACGGCGCCATCGCGCTGTCGGTGTCCACCGGTCGTGTCGGCTACTCCTACGACTATTCCGACAGCCCCTCGGCGCAGAACGCCGCCATGAGCTCGTGCACCTACAACGACTGCAAGATCGTGGCACGCTTCGCCAACGGTTGCGGCGCGATCGCCTACTCCTCGCGGGACGGCTTTTACACCTTCGGTGCCGCGTCCTCGCGGATCGCCGCGAAGAACCAGGCGCTGAACCGGAACTCCGGCGACGCCACCATCATTCACTGGAACTGCACCACCGGTTACCAGCTCTGAAATCACGGGGAGAATTTCGTTGAAGCACAATATCTTTCGCGCGACCGCCGCGCTGATGCTGGCCACCTCGGCCTTCGGCCTGGTGGCCTGCAGCAAGTCCGATGACACCAGCAAGGCCGCCGCGACCACCAGCTCTGCGGCCGCCCCTGCGGGCAAGTTCGACGGCAGCACCGACGGCGACGCCAAGCTCACCGGCGCGGCGCCGGCCCCCACCACCGTGGCGGACCTGCCCAAGCCCTCGGTCGCCGACCTGAACGACAAGGTCACCAAGGCGTTCGACCCGGCCATCGACTCCAAGACCAAGACCGACTGGATCGAGAACGCCGGCCTGGACCCGCAGCTCGCCCAGAAGCTGGTCGACGCCGCCAAGGCCAACAACGTCAAGATCAAGATCACCAACGTGGGCGACCCGTCCGGCGGCAAGCTCAAGGCCGACGCCGACGTCACCATCGACGGCAAGCCGGTCCAGAACGCGGCCGTCACCTTCGTCGCCGACGGCACCGAATGGAAGATCGACCACAACTACGCGTGCTCGATCGTCAAGGCCGCCAAGCTCGATTCCGCAGCCTGCCAAGATAAGTAGAAACTCTTGTAGTTCCCGCCCCAGGCGGAGTGCCGCCTCCGGCGGGGGTTTCGCCTGCGGCGGGCCGACCCGCCCGCGGCGGGGGCTCGCCTGTGACAGGGCAGCGCGCCCTGCGGCGGGGCTTCGCCTGCGGCGGGGCCGTCCTGCCTACGGCGGGGCGACCTGCCTGCGGCCGGGCCTCGCCTGAGGCGAGGCAACTCGCCTGCAACGCAATAGAAATCGCCCCGACAGTTCGACTGTCAGGGCGATTTCTATTGTGTTGCCTAGGTTTTCGCCGCCTAGACGCCGATGACCGTGGGGACGATCATGGGGCGGCGGCGGTACTTCTCGGCCACCCAGCGGCCGACGACGCGGCGGACGGACTGGGCGATGCGGTGGGTGTCGGTGACGCCCTCGACGGCCAGGCGGTGCAGTTCGTTCTCGACGAGTTCCTGGGCGCCGGAGAGGGCCTCGGGGTCGTCGGAGAAGCCGCGGCCGCTGACCTCGGGGGTGCTGACGGCCTTGCCGGTGGTGGTGTCGATCGCGACGTTGATGGTCACGAAGCCGCCCTCACCCAGGACCAGGCGGTCGGAGAGGGTGGACTCGCCGACGTCGCCGACCGAGAGGCCGTCGACGTAGACCTGGCCGACCGGGACGCGGCCCGAGATCGAGGCGATGCCGTCGACCAGGTCGACCACGACGCCGTTCTCCGCCAGGATGACCCGCTCCTCGGGCACGCCGGTCGCCACCGCGAGCGCGCCGTTGGCGCGCAGGTGCCGCCACTCGCCGTGCACGGGCATGGCGTTGGTGGGACGCACCGCGTTGTAGAGGTAGAGCAGCTCGCCCGCCGAAGCGTGGCCCGAGACATGGACTTTCGCGTTCTGCTGGGTGACGACCGTCGCGCCGAGCCGGGACAGGCCGTTCACCACGGTGAAGACCGCGTTCTCGTTGCCCGGGATCAGCGAGGAGGCCAGCACCACCAGATCGTCGGAGCGGATGTTGATCTGACGGTGGTCGCCGCGCGCCATCCGGGACAGCGCCGAGAGCGGCTCGCCCTGCGAACCGGTGGAGATCAGCACCAGCTTGTGCGTCGGCAGGTTGGCGGCCTGATCCAGATCCACCACCAGGTTGTCCGGAATGTCCAGGTAGCCGAGATCCTGCGCGATCTGCATATTGCGGACCATGGACCGGCCCACGAAGCAGACCCGGCGGTCGTAGCGCTGCGCCACGTCCACCACCTGCTGGATGCGGTGCACGTGCGAGGCGAAGGAAGCCACGATGACGCGGCCCTTGGCCTTGCCGATCACATTGTCGAGCACCGGGCCGATCTCGCGCTCGGGCGTCACGAAGCCCGGCACCTCGGCATTGGTGGAGTCGACCAGGAACAGGTCCACGCCCTCGTCGCCCAGGCGGGAGAACCCGGCCAGGTCGGTGAGGCGGCCGTCGAGCGGCAGCTGGTCCAGCTTGATGTCACCGGTGTGCAGCGCGATGCCCGCGGGCGTGCGGATGGCCACCGCGATCGCGTCCGGGATGGAGTGGTTGACCGCGAAGTACTCGCACTCGAACGCGCCGTGCTGGGTGCGCTCGCCCTCGGTGACCTCGATCAGGTTGGGCTGCAGGCGATGTTCGCGGCACTTGGCCGCCACCAGGGCGAGGGTGAACTTCGCGCCGAGCACCGGAATGTCGCGGCGCAGGCGCAGCAGGAACGGCAACGCGCCGATGTGATCCTCGTGCCCGTGGGTGAGGATGACCGCGACGATATCGTCCATGCGGTTCTCGATCGGACCGAAGTCGGGCAGGATCAGGTCGACGCCGGGCTGCTGGTCCTCGGGGAACAGCACACCGCAGTCGACGATCAGCAGCTTGCCGTCGTACTCGAAAACGGTCATGTTGCGGCCGATTTCGCCGATGCCGCCGAGCGCGAACACCCGCAGACCGCCCTTGGGGGCCTTGGGCGGGGCGCTCATGGCGTGCGGATCGCGCGGGGCCGGGGCCTGATCGCGACCGCCCTGACGGGACCGGCCACCGCCGCCACCGCGACGGTTGCGGTCACCGCGCGAACGCGAATCGTCCTGCCGCGAGCGCGGGGCCTCCTCGCCGGACTTGGACTGCGCGGCCTTGGCCCGCTCACCCGAACGGCCGCGGGCGGTACGCTCCCGGACCGGTTCCGCGGCAGCGGTTTCCGCGCGCGCGGGCGCGGCCTTCGCCGGTTCCGGCTGGGCGGCAGCCGAACTCACGGCCTTCGCCGGTTCCGGCTGTGCGGCAGCTGGTGCGGGCTGGGCGGGTGCTTCCGGGGCGGGTGCGGGGGCACCGGCGGCCCGGCTGGCGGTGCGACGCGGACGACGGGGGGCGGTCACGCAATCACCCCCGCCGCGCGCAGGTCCACGGCGAGCTCATCGAGCTGGTCGCCGGTCGGCATGAGTTGTGGCAAGCGTGGTTCTCCGGTCTCGACTCCGAGCAGGCGCAGCGCGCCCTTGGTCATGGCCACGCCGCCGAGGCGGGACATCGCCCGGTTCAGCGGGGCCATGCTGACATTGATCTCGCGGGCGCGCTGCACGTCGCCCGCCTGGTAGGCGTCGATCAGGGCGCGCAGGCGATCCGGCACGAGATGACCGATGACACTGATGAATCCGGTCGCGCCGACCGAGAGCCACGGCAGGTTGAGCACGTCGTCACCGGAGTAGAAGGCCAGCCCGGTCTCGGCGATCAGCTCGGCGCCGGCGCCCAGGTCGCCCTTGGCGTCCTTGACCGCGACGATGTTCGGGTGCTCGGCCAGCCGGCGAATGGTGTCGGTCGCGATGGCGACCACCGAGCGCGGCGGAATGTCGTAGAGGGTGACCGGCAGATCGGTCGAATCCGCGATGGCGGTGAAGTGCGCCAGCAAGCCCTCCTGGCTCGGACGCGAGTAGTACGGGGTGACGACCAGCAAACCGTGGGCGCCCGCGCGCTGCGCGTTGCGGGCGAGTTCGATGCTGTGCGCGGTGTCGTAGGTGCCGGCGCCCGCGATGACGGTGGCACGGTCCCCGACGGCGTCCACGACGGCGCGCAGCAGGTCGAACTTCTCGGACTCGGTGGTGGTGGGCGACTCGCCGGTGGTTCCGGAGATGGCGAGCAGATCGACGCCGCCGTCGATCAGGCGGGCGGCCAGCGCTACACCGGCATCGACGTCGAGCTTACCTTCGGCGGTAAAGGGGGTCACCATCGCGACACCTACTGTGCCGGACGCGCGCAGCTCGGTTCGCGTCGATTCACCGTTCGTCATAGTCAGAAGGCTACAGCGTCGCTGGAACGGGATTTGCATCGTTATACCCGAACCGCACCCGACAAGTTGGCGATTCGACTCGAGCGCCCGTTTCTGGCGTCAGAAGTTTCCTTGAACGACGCCATGAATGACGTCACACTGGTGTCATGGATCTGAACAAGTACACCGCCCAGCTACGCGAGAATCTCATCGCCGCCGCGGCCCTCGGCGACGAGAAGACCCAGGCCACCGCGGCCGCCCTGGCCGCCGCCACCGAGAACTCCGCCCGCCTGGTGCTGCTGGCCGCACTGTCGGAGCTGGCGGCCGAGGTGAGCGCCACCGTCCCCGACCGCACGGTCCACGTCTCCGTCGACGGCACCGACGCCCACGTGGATGTGCGCAAGACCGCAGCCACCGACGAGCACCCCACTTTCGAGGAGGTCACCGGCGACATCAGCCGCGTCACCCTGCGCCTGGTCGAGCAGCTCAAGTCGCGCGCCGAGGAGGCTGCCGCGCAGAGCGGACAGTCCCTCAACTCGTGGCTGTCGACCACCGTGCAGTCCGCGCTGCGCGACCAGATGAAGCGGGGCGGACCCGGCCGCTGCGACACCCCCTGATCGGCGACCGGGCCCGGCCGGGGCTTACGGCAGGTAGCCCGCAAGCGCCGCGCCGAACTGCCGCACGTCCGCGCACGAGTCGAAGTCGTCGGTCTGGACCTTCAACGTCTTGACCACGAAGACGATCGCGCCCGAGGACGTGAACGTGGTCAGGTAGCAGCCCGTCTTGTGGTTGTCCTGAGCCGCGCGGTACTGGAGAGCTGCCCTGCCGCCCAGTGTCGCGTCACTGAACTGCACATACTTGCCGCTCTGCTTCAGCTCCGCCGCCGTGTCGCTGTTCGAGACGACGGTCAATTCGCTTGTCTGCCCGGCGGATTTCCACCGGCAACTCTGGGCGTCGAGCTGCTGCTTGGAAGCGGTGCTCAAGCCCGCCGCGGAGATCGCGGAATCCGGTAGCGAGCAAGGATTCCAGCGGGCCGAGCCGGTATCCGAGGGGATCGGGGACGGCGCGGTGGTCTCGGGCGCGGCCTTGCCGGTCGCCTCCACCGTGGTTGCCGGAGCTGCCGCGGTCGCGTTCACCGTGGGAACGACGCTGCTCGGGGACGACTGGTCGCCGCCGGCCGTGCCGTTGCTGCATCCGGCGAGCAACAGCACCGCGCTGACGGCCGACAGCAGCGCGCCGATCGCGGAGTTTCTGACAGACATTCAGGAATTCCTTTCCCATTCAGTTGATTTCATGACAGTCGAGGCAACTACGGCGATCATCGCCGCAATTCCCGCCGCCGCCAGGAAGACACGGTCGTAGGCCGCGTTCGCGCCGGCGACGGTCGCGAAGATCGCCAAACCGATCGACCCGCCGACCTGATTGGCGGTGCCCGCCAGACCGCCGACGATTCCCGCGTCACCGTCCGGCGCGTCGGCGGTCGCCACGGCCATCAGCGTCGGGAACGTCAGGCCGATGCCGATCGCGATGAGCAGGGTGGGGCCGAGCACGCCCAGGAGATAACCACTGTCGGCGCCCGCTCGGGACAGCCACGCGAATCCCGCCAGCAGACCAGCGCTTCCGGCCAGCAGCTGTGGACGGGCCCCGGTTCGCGGGAGCAGGGCGGCGGACACTCGCGCCATCACCATGAACGTCACCGCCGCGGGCGTCTGCCCGAGCCCGGTGCGTAATGCGCTGTAGCCCAGCACATTCTGGAGGAACAGCGAGGTGAAGTACCACATGGCGATGCCGATCCCACCGAACAACAGCAGGAGACCGTCACCGACCGCGACCTGCCGAATCCGGAACAGTCGCAGCGGCACCAGCGGCCGGATGGCGAAACGCGCCTCCACGATGACGAATACGGCGAGGAGCAGCAGACCCGCAGCGACCGGTCCGGCGACCTGCCCGGACGTCCAGGCACGATCGGCGCTCCGCATCACACCGAAGATCAGGGCCGCGAGCCCCGCGGTCCCCGTGACCGCACCGATCAGGTCGAGCGATTCCCGTCGGCGCACCGGCGCCCCGGACAGCGAGCCCAGCGCCACGGCGATCAACACCGCACCGATCGGCACATTGATCAGAAAGACCCAGCGCCACGACAACCCCGTGGTGATGGCCCCGCCCGCGATCGCACCCGCCATGCCGCCGACCCCACCGGCGGCGGACCACGCCCCGAATGCCTTTGCCCGCGCATGCGTCTCGGTGAATCCGGTGTTGATCACCGCCAATGTCGCCGGCGCCAGCAGCGCGGCCCCGATCCCCTGCGCGATCCGCGCCGCCACCAGGACACCCGCCGTCCCGGCCAACCCGCCGACCAGACTCGCCGCCGAGAACACCGCCAGCCCACCGATCAGCATCCGCCGCTGCCCGAACAGATCAGCGGCCCGCCCACCCAGCAGCATGAACCCCGCGAAGGTGAGCAGATACCCGTTGACCACCCAGGCCAGACCCGTCGCGGTGAAGCCGAGATCCCGCTGCACCGACGGCAGCGCCACATTCACGATCGACGAGTCCAGGATGACCATGAACTGGCAGGCGCACACCAGCGCCAGCACCAGTCGTCCACGCTCGGAATGCGTTCTGTACCCGGCAGTCTCGGTACTCGTGTCGGCCATGGCGTTCATTCCCGGCCGACCAGGACGCCGGCGTTGAGCCGAGCGGCGATCCGGGCCAACCGCGACCCCTGATAGGCGGCCGCCTCCAGCGCCGCCTCGTCCGGCCCGCCGCCATCCGGGCCGGTGACGTATGAAGTGCCGTAAGGATTTCCGCCGGCCGCGGACACTGCCGGATCGGTGAATCCGGGCGGCACGATGAGCGCGCCCCAGTGGTAGAAGACATTGGCCAGGGACAGGATCGTCGCCTCGCTGCCGCCGTGCCGGTTGAAGGCCGAGGTGAAGGCGGTGACCGGCTTGTCGGCCAGGCTGCCGTCGCGCCACAGTCCGCCGGTCTGGTCGATGAACTGCTTGAGCTGGGCGGCCGGTGCGCCGAACCGGGTCGGCGTGCCGAACGCGAGCGCGTCGGCCCAGGCCAGATCCTCGAGCGACGCCTCCGGGATCGCCGCCGTCGCGTCACTGTGCTTGCGCCACAGCGGGTTCTGATCGATCGCGCTGCCGGGCGCGAGTTCGGCGACGCGGCGCAGTCGCACCTCGGCTCCGCTCGCGGCGGCTCCCGCCGCGACGGCTTGCGCGAGCGCGTGCACGGTTCCTGTCGCGCTGTAGTAGATGACGGCGACCTTCACGAGCATGGCGACTCCCCGATTGCTAGAATTAGTTATCCGCATAATGTTATGCGCGTAACTACTCTGTCAAGGAGAGCCGTGGACTTCGAGCAAGCCGATGCGATCAACCAGGCCATTCGGCTCTTGAGCCTGCGCCATCGGGCAAGGGCCGCAGCGCTGTTGGCTCCGCTCGGGCTGCACACCGGGCAGGAGGCGCTGCTGCTCGAGCTCGATCGGAGCGGGCCGATGATTCAGGCGCAGCTGAGTGGGGCGCTGGGGTGTGAGCCGCCCAGCGTCACGCTGATGACACGCAAACTCGAAGCCTCCGGGCATATTCGGCGCAGCCCCGCACCGACCGACAAGCGGGCCAGCGTCGTGGAACTCACCGACAGTGGAAGGGCGTTGGCCGAGCAGGTCAAGCAGTTGTGGCGAGAACTGGCAGAGGAGACCGTGGCCGGACTGCCGCAGCGGACCGTGGCCGAACTCCCTGGCCTGCTGACGACACTGACCGGGAATGTCGACAACCGGCGGCGCTGACCGGGACGCCACCCGCGGCCGAAGCGTCGGTCGATCCGGTGCGCCACCCGCCGCCGATGCGCTAGTCGGTCATGAGGGTGACGTGGCCGTCCTGATCGATCTCGGTGCGGCGGTCCTGAGTGGGCGCGGTGGAGAGCACGGTGGCCAGCACCGGGCGACCCAGCGGCAGCACCCGGACCGTGATGCGGCCGGCGTTGGTGGCGTCCAATTCCTTTGTGGCCGCATCGATCACGCGCTGCCGGACCCACTCGGGGACACCGGCGAAACCGCCGTCGTCGAGCAGGATCACTTCCACGCCCCGGCCCCGCGCACCGCGCGCGGCGCCGCTGAGCTCGTCGGTGACCAATTGCGGTGCGCGCAGGCCGTCGCGGAGTTCGGCCTCCAGCAGTCGGCATTCCTCGCGTTCGGCCGCGGTGAGTTTCGCGCCGTCGGCGATGCGTTCCAGGATCGGGCGCGCGACACGGTCCAGGCGGGCCAGCTGCCGGGTGCGTTCACAGTCGGCGGCGGCCATGGTGGCCTCGGCGGTGGCCCGCATCAGCGCGTCCTCGCGCAGCACGCGCAGCGAGCGCTGCATGGGACGCATGACAGCGGTGAACACCGAAATCGCGGTGATGGTGCCGACCGGAACCATGGAACCGATCAGGGTGCCCGGGTCCAGGTGCGAGCTGCCCAGTCCGAGCGCGACCAGCACCGCCGCCACCGCGATGACACCGGCCCACGCGGTGCGAATCCGCCCGCGCAGCATCAGGACTCCGAGCACGTACGAGGATGCGAAGGCCGACCACACCGACTCGTGGGGCAGATCGCGGACCGGGGTCAGGACGGTCAGCGCGGTGGCGATCGGGGGCGCGGCCGCGCCATACAAAGCGACCGGGATCGGCAGCGGGTCGACCGGGATCGCGGTGACCAGCGCGCCCGCGCTGAGCATCAGCGCGAGAGCGGCCGCGGCCGCCCACAGCGGGGCCTGCCCGAAATTGCGTGCCATGTACAGCGCGATGACCGCTTCCAGGATGAGCAGGAACCACCACGCGGTGCTGCCGCGCAACCCGAGCAGATCACGCAACCCGTAGCGCGGATCGAGGTCGGCGGCGCCGTCAACGTGAGCCATCGCCACCCCAGACCAGAGTCACCGTGGTGCCCTCACCGGGCTGCGACTCCACGAAGGCCGAGCCGCCGGCCAGCTGGCGCATGCGGCCCAGGATGCTCATCGAGATGCCGAGCCGATCGGCGGAGACCGCGGCCAGATCGAATCCGGCTCCGTCGTCGCTGAATACGATGCGGATGCTGCCCGCGGAGACGGTGGCGGTCACGGCGCGCCGCACCTCGCGACCCGCGACCGAGGCGTGGCGCAGGCTGTTGCGCACGGCCTCCGACAACGCGGCGGCGATGGTGCTGGCCGAGTGCACCGGCATGCGCAGATCGTCGAAGCCGTGCCAGGTGTGGGTGTCGAAGCGGATGCTCGGATTGATCTCCTGCACGGTGGACCGCAGGAAAAGCAGCGCCGAGCGTGCGTCGAGCAGGTCCGGATCGCGTTCCGCGCCACGGTATTCGTCGAGCTGTTCGAGGGTGCGTTCGGACTGCCGCCGCACCACATCGGATTCGGCGCCGGCGCGCGACGCTTCGAGCAGCGTGGACAGCACGGCGTCATGGATGAGCGCGGCGAAGCGGGCGCGTTCCCGGTCGCGGGCCAGCGCGGCCGCCTGGGCGGCCGCCCGGCTGCTGGCGATCGCGGATTCCCGGTCGACGCGGGCCGCGGCACCGGTGGCGGCGGTGCCGCACCACAGGAACAGCGCGGCCAATCCCGCTGAGCGCAGGAAGTTCTCGATGATGTGCTGCGGGGTCACCTCGGCGACCGTGTACACCGTCGCGACCGCGGCCGAGGCGGAAGCGGCGAGGAGGTAGACCAGGGTGACCCGGCCCGACCACGCCAGCACGCCGGCACTGACCGCCAGCGCGGTCAACCGGTACGGCCAGATATTGGTGGCGTCGACGGTGTGCATGTCGAAACCGAGTGGGATGGTGGCCAGCGCGCCGAGGAAACTCACCGCGGCACAACCACACACGAACTTGATGGCCTTGGTGCCCGACACCGCCGCCACCACGGCGATGATCGGGTACCAGCCGAAGACCAGCGCCACCGCGGCCACCGACCACCACACCGACGCGTAGCTGCCCTGTTCGGCGACCTCCGGCAGTTCGCCGACGCCGATGATCGCGCCCGCGATACCGATGGAGATGCCCAATCGCCGCATGATGCGGTCGTAGGCGGCGGTCGCCGGATCCTCGGTCGCCTTGAGGCGGCCGCGCAGCCGCCCGGCGAACGCGCCGAGGGAGGGCAGCGTCCGGGTGGCGGCGGCCGAATCGAGGGCGCTCGCGGTCATGCCCTCGGCCCCGCCGCGGGCGGCGACTCCAGCCGGCGCTCGGGGACCGGCAGCCAGCCGTCCTCGACGGCCCGCTTGTAGAGGTCGGTCTTGGTCGGGGCCGGGCGTCCGGCGTCGGCGTACTTCTGCCGGATGCGACCCAGATAGTCGTTGACGGTCTGCTCCGACAGTCCGGTCATGCGGGCCACCCGCGACGCCTTCTCCCCCGAGGCATACAGCTGCAGCACCTGCTGCTGGCGCGGACTCAACCCGACGTCCTGCAATTGCGGGTCGCCGTCGATGGCGGCGGCCCAGTCGGTGGTCACCACCTGTTCGCCGTGCGCGGCCCGGCGCACCGCGGCGACCACGGTCGGCACGTCCTCGGATTTGCGCACCACACCCAGCACGCCCGCGCGCGCGGCCGAGCGCACCAGGAACGTGTTGTCCGCCCCGGTGAACACCAGGACTTCGATCCCCCGCTCCCGCAGCGCCCGCACATTGTCCTCGGGCGAGGACCCGTCGGCGAGCCGCAGATCCAGCACCACCAAATCCAGTTCCGGCCCGGCGGCCAGCAGTTCCGCGACGGTTCCCGCGGTGATCACCAACTCCAGATCGGCCTGCGGCGCCAGCATGGCCGACAACCCCAGCACCACCGATTCATGATCTTCGACCAGCCCGATACGGCGTGTTCCCGACTCTTGCGCCTCCACGGCGGCCGTCACCTCTTCCCACACTCGATGCACGTTCCCGGAGAACGCCCTCACGAGTATGACGGGACCGGCCCCGAATGTGTCAGACACCAGAATTCGGGGGCACCTCGGACTTCAGCCCATGAGCTGGGCCGCGACGGTCGCCCCCAACTCCCAGCACCGCTCGATATCGGCCTTCTCCGGCTTGCCCAACAAGATCACCGGCGCGGCCGCTTTCTCCCAGCCCAGCCCGGTGGTCGCGCTCTCGACGCTGCGCTCCGCGCCCTCGGTGCCCTGGTTCCCGTGGATATACAGCCCATACGGCCGGCCCTTGGTCGAGTCCAGGCACGGGTAGTAGAAGGTGTCGAAGGCGTGCTTCAACGCGCCGCTCATATAGCCGAGATTGGCCGGGGTTCCGAGCAGATACCCGTCGGCGGCGAGCACATCGCTCGCGGTCACGCCGAGGGCCGGGCGGCGGATGACCTCGACGCCCTCGATCTCCGGGTCGGTCGCTCCCGCCACCACCGCCTCGAACATCTCCTGCATGAACGGTGACGGGGTGTGGTGGATGATCAGCAGGGTGGGCACGGGTCGAGCCTACGACCCGTGCCCGCGATACTGCTCGACCGAGGCTAGTGGATCTCGCTGCGTTGCAGGGCTTCCGCGCGTTCCTTGGCCTCCGCGGTCTCGCGCGGGTTGTCGATCGTGAGCGGGTCGTCGCTCATTTCCGTATGGGATTCCATGCTGTAGAAGCGGACTTCGATGCCGTCGGGGTCGTGGAGTTCGGGGAGGATCCAGCCGAGGCTGGCGCGGTGGACACCGGCGTGGGTTTCGCCGAGGCCGGTCAGGTGGGCGGCCAAGGCTTCGAGAGCCTCGCGGTCGGGGACGCCGATCGAGAAGAAGTCGAATCCGGCTGCGGCGGAGGCCATTTCGGGATGGAGACGGAGGCCGAGCATGGGTCCGCCGGCGGCGTGGTGCAGGACGACACCCCTCAGGACGCCCTGCTCCTGGAATTCGGCGCCGACCGTGTAGCCGAGGCGGGTGCGATACCAATCGATGGATCGTGCCAGGTCGGACACGGGGACTTTGAGGTGATGCACCCCGGCGAGCGTAGGGATCATCGCTGCTATCCTTTGCAGTATCGATGTAGTTGTGCAGCATCACTGTAGTGATGCAGTAAGGATGCAGCGAATGAGTTCCGGTGTCAAGAAGTCGTCGCCGCTGTGGGATGCGCGCAAGGCCGAGACCGAGCGGAAGATTCTCGACGCGGCCCGGCGGCTGTTCATCGCCGACGGCTACGCGGCGACCTCGCTGGCCGCGGTCGCCGAGGCAGCCGAGGTGGGGTCGCGCACGGTCTACCTGCGCTTCGGGTCCAAGGCCGAACTGCTCAAACGTGCCATCGACGTGGCGATCGTGGGTGACACCGAGGACATCGATCTGGCCCACCGCGACTGGCACATGCTGGCCGGCACCGCCCCCACGCTGCACGAACGCGTCACCGCCTACGCCGGTGGCGCGCGGCAGCTCATGGAACGCGCCGCGCCCCTGATCGCGGCGGCCGTCGCCGCCGAGGCCAGCGAACCGCTCATCGCCGCGGCGGCCGAGGCCGGACGGGCCGCCACCCAGCAGCACATCGCCGACATCTGGCAGCGCTTTCACACCGACGGCCTGCTGCACCCCGAGGCCGACCTGGACTGGATCATCGCCACCGTCGGCCCGCTGGGTCAGGCCGACACCTACAACCTCATGGTCCGCACCCTCGGCCTGAATCCCGCCGGGTACGAGCAGTGGCTGTACGGCACCTGGATGCGGCTGGCCACCACACCCTCTACGCTTCCTCGCTGAGGACGGCTCTACCGACGAGGACAGCAATGCGGCCCACACGGCGTGCCCTGAAGATCGCTCACACCATCGGGATCGTCGTCGGCCTGACACTGCTGCTGATCGGGGTGATCCGGTTGTTCCTGCCGCTGGAATGCGCCGGTCACCGGATGGAGGCCGGTCAGGTGTGTCATGACACCAACAAGGGCCGCGCGGTGGTCCGGACCTTCGACGAGCAACGCTCGCTGCGCAATTCGACCGATGGGTTCCTGATCGTCGGCGGCGCGGTGGTCGCCGCGGGGTCGGCGCTGCTGCTGCGGCGGACCGCCTGAGCGCACACTGGTAGCCATGGATCCTGTCGTCGCGCTGCGCATGATCGCGTTCTTCAAGGACCGGGCCCGCGAGGATTCGCGGCGGGTGATGGCCTACCGCAATGCCGCCGACATCGTCGAGGCCCTCGACGACGAGCAGCGCGAGCGGCTGGGGCGGACCGGCGATTGGCAGTCGCTGGCGGGGGTGGGGCCGAAGACTGCGGCGGTGATCGCGCAGGCGTGGGCCGGGCGCGAGCCCGACACGCTGGTCCAATTGCGGACCGCGGCCAAGGATCTCGGTGGCGGAGAGCTACGGGCCGCGCTCAAGGGTGACCTGCACGTGCATTCGAACTGGTCCGACGGGTCGGCGTCGATCGTGGAGATGATGGCCACCGCGCAGGCGCTCGGGCACGAATACTGTGCGCTGACCGATCATTCGCCGCGGCTGACCGTCGCCAACGGCCTGTCCCCCGACCGGCTGCGGCAGCAGCTCGACGTCATCGACGAGGTGCGGGAACGCTTCTCCCCCATGGTCATCCTGACCGGCATCGAGGTCGACATCCTCGACGACGGCAGCCTGGATCAGGAGCCCGAGCTGCTCGACCGCCTCGACATCGTGGTCGCCAGCGTCCATTCCAAGTTGAAGATGGACGCCGCCGCAATGACCCGGCGCATGGTGCGCGCGGTGTCCGGCGGCCGTGCCACCGTCCTGGGCCACTGCACCGGCCGCCTGGTGGAGGGCAACCGCGGCACCCGCCCGGAATCGAATTTCGATGCCGCACAGGTCTTCTCCGCCTGCCGCGACCACGGCGTGGCCGTCGAGATCAACTCCCGCCCCGAACGCCGCGACCCGCCGACCCGCCTGCTGCGGCAGGCCCTCGACCTGGGCTGCCACTTCTCCATCGACACCGATGCCCACGCTCCGGGCCAACTCGACTTCCTCGGGTACGGAGCCCAGCGGGCCCTGGACAACGGCGTCCCCGCCGACCGTGTCATCAACACCTGGCCGGTCGACAAGCTGCTGGCGTGGGCGGCGGCGTAGCCGTCTCACGGCACTGCCGCCGAACGGGAACCCGTTAGGCGGCAGCACCTTTCACTATTGTCACGACCGGCGCTGGTGACTGCGGAGCACCGTCGACGCCGCCGACGCGGCCACCGACAGCGCCGCCAGTCCCGCGAAGGCGAGCTGGTAGCCGGAGACCGGCGTCCAGCCGGATGCCGTTGCGCGGGAAAGAATCACGGCCACCAGAGCCACACCGACCGCACCGCCGACCCGCTGCATGATGTTCACCAGCGCCGTGGCGTCGGGCAGCTGTTCGCGCCGGACCGCCGCGTAGGCCGCCGACACCAGCGGCATCGCACCCACCGCGGTCGCCAATCCCGCCGCGAACAGCAGCGATTGGACGAGGAACCCGTTGGCGTCGACCGGCAGGAAGGCCAGCGGCAGTACGGTGGCGGCCACGGCGAGGTTGCCGAGCACGGCGACGCTGCCGCCGCCGAAGCGGTCGGTCAGCTTGCCGCCCAGGGGCAGCATGATGACCCCACCCAGTCCGAAGCCGAGCAGGTTCACGCCGGTGCGGACCAGTCCGGTGCCGTGCAGTTCCTGGAAGTACAACGGCAACAACACCATCACGCCGAACATGGCCCCGCCGGCGAAGAATCCGGCGGTGGTGGCAGCACTGAAGGCGCGGTTGCCGAACAACCGGACATCCAGTAGCGGCAGCGTGCTTCGCAGCGCGCGCACCAGGAACCCGGTCAGCCCGGTCAGGCCGAGCAGCACCGGCAGCGATACCGACAGCGAGGTCACCGACCCGGTGACGCCGATCTCCGACAGTCCGTAGACCACCGCCGACACGCCGCCGCCCGCGAGCACCAGCCCGAGCACGTCCAGCGGCTGCGTGGCCGTCCCGCCGCCGCGCGGCAGGTAGCGCAGGCCGAGCGCCAGCCCGACCAGTCCGAACGGAATGTTGATGAGGAACAACCACTCCCAGCTCCAGTGCGCGAGCATGAGTCCGCCGATGGTCGGGCCGACGGCGGGCGCGCCCACGACGGCGATGCCGACCACGCCCATGACCCGTCCCATGCGCTGCGGCCCGGCCGCCTGCCCGAGAATGGTCTGCCCGGCCGGGATCATCAGTCCGGCGGCGAGTCCTTGCAGGATGCGCAGGCCGATCAGCCACCCCGCGTCGGGGGCGAAGGCGCATGCGGTCGAGGTGATGGTGAAGGCGATCAGCGCCCCCAGCCACAGGCGGGTGACGCCGACCCGCCGGGCCAGCCACCCGCACACGGTGAGCGAAACCCCCAGGGCCAGTAGGTATCCGCTGGCGACCCATTGAATCGTGGCCAGCGACGCGCCGAGGTCCGCGCCGATGGTGTGCAGCCCGATATTGACCAGCGAGGTGTCCAGCATCCCCATGATTGCCCCGAACACGACGACGCCGGCGGTGCGCCAGACGTGCGCGGGGATCTTGTCGGTGTCGGCTGTCTCGAATGTCCTGGTGTCCGAACGCGTTTGCGTCATCGGACCCCTCCTTCAATTGTTGATGAGCAACTCAATTGCAGAGAGTATCAATGATTGAGGCACTCAACAATGGGTAGGATCAGCTAGTGACCGATGAACCCCTCCCCGCCGAGGTCCACCTCGCCGGCCTGCTGCGCCACCCGACCTATGCCCTCGGCAAGCTGCACAAGGGCATGCACGCACAGCTCGGGACACCGCTGCGGGAGCACTGGGTGCTCACCTACCTCGCCGAGCGCGCCGACATCTCGCAGCAGGAGATGGCCAACGTCCTCGAGATCGACCGCAGCGAGGTGGTGCGACTGATCGACACCCTGGAGAAGGCCGGACTGGTCACCCGGACCCGCGATCCCGAGGACCGCCGGAAATACCGTTTGGCTATCACCGCCGCCGGCGAACGGCGGCGCGCGGAGACCGACGCGAAGATCATCGCGGCCACCGATGTGCTGCTCGCCCGCCTGACCCCGGAGGAACGGGAGACCATGCACCGGCTGTCGCTCAAAGCACTGGGCTACGACGCCGACGAGATCTGACCCACACCGGGGGGCTTGCGGTGACGGTCTAGGGTTGGGTTCGTGCCATCTCGCCCCCGTTTACCCCGTTTGCCCCAGCTCGAGCCCCCGCTGGATGTCCGTCGCGGCTATTCCCAGCAGGAGATCCTCGCCGAGCTGCGCCGCCTGATCCTGGAGGGCAACCTGCCTCCGGGCACCGGGCTGCCCCTGGGCGAGCTGGCCAAATCGTTCGAGGTGAGCGCGATTCCGGTCCGTGAGTCGCTGCAGACCCTGATCGGTGAGGGCCTGGTCGAGCATCGCCCCAATTTCGGCTACCAGGTGACCCTGCTGACCTCCGCCGAGCTGCGCGAGCTCTACGTGGTGCGCGAGCGGCTGGAGTCGGCGGCGCTGGCCGCGGCCGTGCACAACGCCACCGAGGCCGACCACCAACTGGCCCGCGAGATCCACGCGCGCCTCGAGCAGGCCGTGCTCACCGAGAACGCGGTCGCCTATCACCGCGAGACCCGCAATTTCCATCTGGCCCTGGTCCGCCCGTCGGGCATGCCGCGGGTGGTCCACATGCTGGAGTACGCCTGGAACATCACCGAGCCGGTGCAGCCCATGGTGCATGTGACGACGATGGACCGGGTGGTTTTGCACGCCGATCATTCCAAGCAGTTGCAGGCCTTCCTGGCCAGGGATGCTGAAGCGTTGCTGGCGGCGACCGAGGGGCATCATGCACGATTGAACGGTGTGCTCGCGAATCTTCCGACGGACACCGGCCTGTTCGCCGAACCAGCAGGTGGAGAAGATATATAGGCCCTGAACCAGGGGTTACGGAACATATATCGTTCAGGCAATAGTCGGGCAATGCCTGTTGGATAGCCTTCGCACACTCGTCCCAACCAACGGGACACCACGACACGATGGGATGTGCGAAATGCCCGAAACCGTTGCGTCGACGGCCGGGAGTTCGCTCGGCGCGATCGCCGCGGTGATCCCGACCTTCGAGGACCGGTGAGAACCGTGCGCATTCGAGTCATCAATCCGAACACCACCGCGGCCATGACCGCGCTCATCGAGGCCAGCGCCAAGCTGGTGGCAGCGCCGGGAACCCTGGTCGAGGGCGTGAATCCGACCATGGGCCCGGCCTCGATCGAGAGCCACTACGACGAGGCGCTGGCCGTGCCCGGCCTGCTCGCCGAGATCGCGCGCGGCGAGGCCGAGGGCGTGGACGGCTACGTCATCGCCTGTTTCGGGGACCCCGGCCTGGACGCCGCGCGCGAGCTGGCGCGCGGCCCGGTGATCGGCATCGCCGAGGCGGCCATGCAGTACGCCAGCCATCTGGGCCGCAAGTTCAGCGTGGTCACCACGCTGGGCCGCACCGCGGGCCGGGCCTGGGATCTGGCCGAACGCTATGGGATGGAACGGTTCTGCGCGAACGTGCACGCCTGTGAGATCCCGGTGCTCGAACTCGAGGACCCCAAGGCCCGCAAGGTCATCGCCGACGCCTGCCGCGAGGCGGTGGCCGCCGACGGCTCCGATGCCATCGTGCTCGGCTGCGCGGGCATGGCGGATCTGTGCGAGTACCTGAGCGACGAGGTGGGGGTGCCGGTGATCGACGGCGTCGCCGCCGCCACCCTGACCGTGCAGTCGCTGGTCACCATGAAGCTGCGTAAGTCCGGCCGCGGGGAATTCGCGGCCCCACTGCCCAAACGGTATGTGGGATTGCTCGCCGATTTCGGCATCGAGGAGAAGGAGGCCCGTGCGTGAGGGTGCCACCGGAGACATTGGGCGGGATCGAATCCCGTTTGCGGGACGTGGATTCGGAGCTGGCGCGCCGCTACCCGGGTGATCGCCCGGGACAGCCGGTGCACACCGCGTACGCCTCGGGCGCGGACGCCTCGATCGACCTGCCGAACCAATGGGGCGCGGCCGCACTGGAACTCGCCGCCGAGCAGCGCGAGCTGCTGGCCGAGCTGGCGGGCGAGGACGTCGTCGATCGGGTCTTCGCGGCGCTGAGCGAGCGCCCCATCCAGGACCTGCGCTTCGACTTCGAGGACGGTTACGGCACCCGCGGCGACGAGATCGAGGACCGTGACGCCCTGCACGCCGGTGCGGTGCTCAAAGCCCTTGCCCCCGAGGTGAGTTCGCGTGGCATCCGGATGAAGGGCCTGACCTCCCTGGAATGGGCGCGCGCCGTGCGCACCCTGGAGAAGGTGCTCGAAGGTGCGGGCGGGGTGCCCGAGGGTTTCGTGTTCACCGTCCCCAAGATCCGCCACATCGAGCAGGCCGACATCACCGTCGACCTGTGCGAGGCCGTCGAGACCGCGCACGGGCTGGCCGCCGGCTCGCTGAAGTTCGAGCTGCAGATCGAGAGCCCGCAGGCCATCATCGCCGCCGACGGCACCTCCCCGGTCGCCCAGCTGATCCAGCGCTCGGCCGGACGCTGCACCGGATTGCACTACGGCACTTACGATTACAGCGCCGCCTGCGGGATCGCGCCGAAGTTCCAGTCGCTGGAGCACCCGGTCGCCGACCACGCCAAGGCCGTCATGCAGGCCGCCGCGGCCACCACCGGCGTGTGGGTGTGCGACGGCTCCACCCAGGTGCTGCCGCTGGGCACCGACGCCGAGGTGCGCGCGGCGGTGGCCCGGCACTTCCGCCTGGTCACCCGGTCGCTCGAACGCGGCTACTACCAGGGCTGGGACATGGGCGCGGGTCACCTGGTGACCCGCTGGCTGGCCACCTTCGCGTTCTTCCGCGATGCCCTGGGCGTCGCCGCCCCGCGCATCGGCCGCTACCTGGATCGCCAGGGCGGTGCGGTGATGGACGAACCGGCCACCGCGCAGGCCCTGGCGACGGTGGTGCTGCGCGGCTTGGAGTGCGGCGCTTTCGATCCCGCCGAAGTGATCGCGATCGCGCCCAAAGCCACCGTCGAGGTATTGCATCAATTGCGAGAAAGGAAGATTCCGGCGCTATGAGCGACGACTTCACGCTGCTTCCCGATCTGGCCGTGCGCACCCTGGGTGGCGCGGTGCTGTGGGCCGATGACGAGTCCTTCGCCGAGCGGGAGAACCTGATCCGGCCCGAGGCGGCCACCTACTCCCCCGCCACCTTCGGCCACAAGGGCCAGGTCTACGACGGCTGGGAGACGCTGCGGCAGCGCGGCGAGGACGGCGGCCACCCGGACATCGACGCCTGCCACACCGCGATCATCCGCTTGGGCGTGCCCGGCGTGATCAAGGGCGTGGTGGTGGACACCGCGTGGTTCAAGGGCAACTACCCGCCCGAGGTGTCGGTGGAAGCCATTGCGGTGCAAGGCCATCCGTCGGTCGACGAGCTGGTCGCCGCCGACGGCTGGACCACCCTCGTGGACCGCGCCAAGGTCGACGGCGATTCGGAGAACCCGTTCACCGTGGACTCCGCGCGCCGCTTCACCCATGTGCGCCTGCGCATGTACCCCGACGGCGGCATCGCCCGCCTGCGCGTGCACGGCGTCGCCAAGCCGGATCCGGCCTGGCTGGAGGCGGGCCCGTTCGACCTGGCCGCGATCGAGAACGGCGGCCTCATCGCCGACTGCTCGAACCGCTTCTACTCGCACCCGCAGAACGTGCTCATGCCGGGCCGCGCCCGCAGCATGGGCGACGGCTGGGAGACCGCGCGCCGCCGCGACAAGAACACCAACGACTGGGTGCTGGTGCAGCTGGCCGAAGAGGGCGTCATCACCGCCGCGGAGATCGACACCTCGTACTTCCTGTTCAACAGCCCGGGCGCGGGCTCGCTGACCGGCATCCGCGCCGACGGCAGCGAGGTGGAACTGCTGGGCCGCACCCGTTTGCAGCCCGACACCCGCCACCGCTTCCTGATCGACGCCGCCGACGCCGTGGTCCAGGTCCGTCTGGACGCGTTCCCCGACGGCGGCCTGGCGCGGCTGCGGCTCTTCGGCACGCTCACCGGCGAAGCCCGCGCGCGACTGCGCGCCGAGCTGGAAAATGGACAGGCATGAGCGCTTTGGACCCGAATTACCCGCGGGACATGGTCGGTTACGGCCCCAACCCGCCGCACCCGCAGTGGCCGGGCAATGCGAATATCGCCGTCAATTTCGTCCTCAACTACGAGGAGGGCGGCGAGAACAATGTGCTCGACGGCGACGAGGCGTCGGAGACCTTCCTGTCGGACATCGTTCCGGCGGCGGCGTTCCCGGACCGGCACATGTCGATGGAGACCATCTACGAGTACGGCTCGCGGGCCGGACTGTGGCGGGTGCTGCGCCTGTTCGAGGGGCGCGGCATTCCGCTGACGATCTTCGGGGTGGCGCGGGCGCTGGAACGCAACCCGGAGGCCGTGGCCGCGTTCAAGCGGCTCGGCTACGACATCTGCTCGCACGGCCTGCGCTGGATCTCCTACCAGTCCGTGGACGCCGAGACCGAGCGCGCGCATCTCGAGGAAGCGGTGCGCATCATCACCAAGCTCTTCGGTGAGGCGCCCAAGGGCTGGTACACCGGCCGGGACTCGCCGAGCACCCGCGAACTGGTGGTGGAGCACGGCGGATTCGTCTACGACTCCGACTCCTACGCCGACGATCTGCCCTACTGGGTGAAGGTCGGCGACCGCGACCACCTGGTGCTGCCGTACACCTTGGAGACCAATGACATGCGGTTCTCCTCCCCCGCCGGCTTCGCCAACGGCGAGGAGTTCTTCAGCTATCTGAAGGACGCTTTCGACGTGCTCTACGCCGAAGGCGAGGCGGGCGCGCCGAAGATGCTCTCGGTCGGGCTGCACTGCCGGATCGCGGGCAAGCCGGCGCGGGCGAAGGCGCTGGAGCGGTTCCTGGATTACGTGCAGTCGCACGACAAGGTGTGGCTGGCGCGGCGCATCGACATCGCCGAGCACTGGCGCAGCGTGCACCCCGCACCCTGAGCCCGCGGTGACGTGAAAGCGGCCCGGAACCACCAGGTTCCGGGCCGCTCGTGCGTGCGGGAGACGAATTCGTCTCAGAGCGTGCCGTTTTCGATGTCGGCCTTGACCGCTTCCTGGGAGGCCAGGTGCGCGGCGACGCCGTTGTCGGCGGTGAAGGCGATGAGCGCCTGGTCGGCGACGAACTTCAGGTGCTCGTTGACCGTGGTGGTGCCGTCACCGTTGTCGGTGAAGGTGACCACCTGGTGGGTCGTGACGTTGGGGATGTCCCAGGTGTCGGAGGTGTAGTAGTTCTCGTCCGGGTGCAGGCGCTGCCGGGCCTGGGTGTGGCCGGGGAAGGTGATCGGCCCCATCGGAATGTCTTCCAGCGCGGTGAAATCGGTGACCTGCACGCCGTCCTCGTCGCAGGTGCGGTGGACGATGATGTCCTTGAGGAAGGAGTGGCGGCCCAGGCCGCTGCGGAAGTCGCTGTACACCGACCACACCTTGTCCAGCGGGGCGTCGATGGTGATCGGCAGATCCACCTCGGTCACCGCCCGGCCGTCGTCGGGGTTGCTCTGCTCGGCCTCGTAGATCGACCAGCTGACCTGCCACTCCAGTTTGTAGTCGTTGTCCGACTCGATACAGGACGGCGCGGAATCGGCCCGTGCCACCGCCGATGCCGCCGTCGGCGTCCCCATTGCCGCGCAGGCGATGGCCAGCGCGTAACCCACCGTGAACCTCACCCGCCGGACTTTACTCCGGTCGCAACCTACCGGCAGGTATCCGGCGAAACGGTGGCTATCGGGAGCCGCCGCGCTCGGCGCGCTCCAAATCGACTGCGCGCTTCATCATTTCGCGCGCACGGGTGCGATCCCCGGCATAGTCGTAGGCGCGGGCCGCCCGGTAGCTGGTGCGCCAATTCTCCGGGTCCGCCTCGAATTCGGCCTTCACCTGCTCGAAAAGCTCATCGGCGGCGGCCTTCTCGATGCGGCCGGACGGGCGGCGCGGCAGGTCGGAGACATCCAGCTCGCCGCCCTCGTCGTGCATGCGCCGGGCCAGATGCTGGTGGGCGAAGGCGGCGCGCACACTGGTCGCCACGATCCACACCCCGAGCAACGGCAGGATGAGCACGCCGGCGCCCAGTCCGACGGCCGCGGGCTTGCCGGAGCCGATCAGACTGAACGCGATCCGCCCCAGCAGCACGAAATAGAACCCGAGAACCAGCACCAGGGCGGTGATGAAACCGACCCGTTTGAAGACCTCGCGGCTGTTGTTCGTTTCGGCCGCGCTCACAGGTCGAGCAGCGGGTCGATGCCCACGGTCAGACCGGGCCGCAGCGGCGTCTTGCGCACGCCCAGCAGCACACCCGGCACGAAGGAGGTGCGGTCGAGCGAGTCGTGGCGGATGGTGAGCGTCTCGCCCTGGGTGCCGAAGAGCACCTCCTGGTGCGCGACCAGCCCGGCCAGGCGCACCGAGTGCACCCGCACGCCGTCCACGTCCGCGCCGCGCGCACCCTCCAGCTCCTGGCTGGTGGCGTCGGGGCTGCGGCCGACTCCGGCCTTCTCACGAGCCGCGGCGATGAGCGCGGCGGTGCGGAAGGCGGTGCCCGACGGCGCGTCGGCCTTGTTCGGGTGGTGCAGTTCGATGACCTCGACGGAGTCGAAGAAGCGCGCGGCCTGCTCGGCGAACCGCATGCTCAGCACGGCGCCGATGGCGAAGTTGGGGGCGATCAGCACGCCGACCCCGGGGTTGGCGGCCAGCCAGCCCTTGACTTCCTCGAGCCGGGCGGCGTCGAAGCCTGTGGTGCCGACGACAGCGTGAATCCCGTTCTCCACCAGCCACTTCAGGTTCGGCATCACCACGTCGGGGTGGGTGAAGTCGACCACGACCTGGGTGCCGGCGGCGGTGAACGCGTCGAGGGCGTCACCCTTGTCGACCTGCGCCACCAACTCCAGATCCGCGGCCGCCTCGACGCCCGCGCAGATGCTCTGCCCGACCTTGCCGCGCGCCCCGAGCACACCCACCCGGATCCGGTTCGTGGTCACCTGGTCTCCTTACCTACACCCACTCTGGACTGCGTCGAGCCTATCGGGTCGGTGAATCACCGGACCCACAGGCCGGTGGCCACGTGGTTCACGAGCTGGGCGTGGAGTGTTCAGACAGCCGTCAATCACCGGTTCGATCGGGCAGATAGGACTCCAGGGTGAGAATTCGTCCCGCGACCCGTCGCGCAGTCGTCGCCGCTGCCGTCTGCGCCGCCGCCGTCACCGCCGCCTGCTCCTCCGGATCCGACTCCGCCGACTTCACCGCCACGGCCGGCCGGCCGCTGGTGATCCCGCTGGACCAGCTGCTGGCCAAGACCGGTGGCCGGGCCGCGGTCGCGGTCGCCGACCCGCAGCACGGCACGCTGAGCCGCCGCCTCGACGGCGCGCTGGTGTACACCCCGGCGGCCGGGTACACCGGTTCGGACTCCATCACCGTCACCACCACCGACGCGGTCCAGCTGTTCACCACCGACATTCCGCCGATCGGCGAGTTCGGCGGGGTGCCGGTGCAGGCCAGCGCCTACGGTTCGGCGTTCACCCCGGTGCCGGGCTCCACCGACGAGTTCTACGGGCTGACCGACCGCGGCCCGAACGTGGACGGCAAGGCCAAGAACGAGAAGATCGCGCCCGTCCCCGATTTCACGCCGCAGATCGCCAAGCTCAAGCTGGTCGGCAACAAGGCCGTGGTGGAATCGACCATCCTGCTGAAGAATCCGGCCGGGCAGCCGTTCAACGGCCTGGTCGACAGCTCCGCGAGCACCGGCGAGACCATGAAGGACCTGACCGGCAAGGTGCTGCCGCCCACCGATCACGGCATCGACAGCGAGGGCCTGGTCGCCCTGGCCGACGGCACCTTCTGGGTCTCGGACGAATACGGCCCGTTCATGGTGCATTTCGACGCCAAGGGTGTGGAGCTGGAGCGGCTCGCGCCGGGCCGCGGCCTGCCCAAGGAGCTGGCGTTCCGCACCCCCAACCAGGGCATGGAAGGCCTGACCGTCACCCCCGACGGCAGCACCCTGGTCGGCGTGATCCAGAGCGCGCTGAACTCGCCGGGCGTCACCAATGCCCGTGAGACCCCGGTGACCCGCATCGTGACCGTGGACCTGAAGACCAAGGCGGTCAAGGAATTCGCGCTCCCGCTCGAAGCGCCCAAGGAGAAGCTGGCCGACTCCGAGATCACCGCGCTGTCCAACACCACCTTCCTGGTGGACGAGCGGGACGGCAACAAGGCTCCCAAGGCCAACAAGAAGCTGTGGACCGTCGACATCTCCGGCGCCACCGACATCGGCCCGGACGCGAAAATCGCGGGCGCGCAGTACGACCCGGAGAAGGGCCTGCTGATCGAGGGCAAGCCGCTGGAGGTCTACGTCGGCACGGTTCCCACCGCCGACGCCATCGCCGCGCTGAAGAAGGCGGGCATCACCGCGGTCGCCAAGAACAGCAACCTCGACCTGGGCGGGCTGCTCGACAGCCTCAACGCCGACGGAAAGTTCTTCGGCCACGACAAGATCGAGGGCGTGGCCACCAACGACCACGGCAAGACGCTCTACATCTCCAACGACAGCGACTTCGGCATCGAGGGACTCACCGGCGATCAGCCGCCGTTCGGGCTCAAGGCCAAGATCCTTCCCAACGGCGTGCAGGACACCGGGGAGATCCTGGCGGTCGACACCACGAAGCTGCCAGCCAAGACCGAAACCAAGACGGTCACCCTGACCGTCAAGTAGCGCAACCCGATTCGACGCGGTCCACGGCGCTCACAGCGCGCTGTAGACCGCGTCGACCAGGTTGTAGGCGCGGCGGTCGCCGGAGAGCCAGTCCCGGCGCAGGTTCGGGGTGAAGGCGATCGCGACTCGGTGGGTGAGGTCGCCCAGACCGATCGCACCGCCCGCGCCGGGATGGCCGAAGGCGGTCGCCGCCGCGGACGCGGGCAGGATCATGTTCTCCGACGGCAGCACGTAGCCGAGGCCGTAGGCGCTCTCCAGCAGCAGCACCCGGTCGCGGCCTCGCACCTGCTCACCGACTGCTCGGGCGAGCACGTCCGGCGGCAGGAACTCCCCCGCCACCAGATCGTTGTAGAAGCGCGCGAGTCCGCGCGCGGAGGTGACCAGGCCGACGGCGGGCCAGCCGGCGGCCAGCACCTCCGGATCATTGTGCGAGAACCGAGGATTGGTGGAGGCGCGCAGCACCAGTGACTCGGGGTCCCGGTAGGCCAGCGCCATCGCGGCCACCGTCGCGGCGTCGATCGGGTCGGGGTCGGTCCACTGCTGCTGCGCGGCGGGCGGGAAGCCGACGCGCGCGGGGGCCACGCCCGCGGGCGGCGCTCCGATCCACAGCTGTTCGCCGAAGTTCCGGCGCACGTACTCGCCGCCGGTCGCACCCGTGTGGCGGCGTACGAATTCACCGAGCAGCCATCCGAAAGTCAGTGCGTGATACCCGTGTTCGGTGCCCGGTTCCCAGACCGGACGCTGTTCGGCCAGCGCGGCCACCAGTGCGGTCGGGTCCGCGGCCTCGACGGCGGAGACGGCGCGGTCGAAGGCCGGTAGGCCGGCGCGGTGGGTCAGCAGATCCGCGAGCGTGGTCGAATCCTTGCCCGCGGCACCGTATTCCGGCCACCAGCTGGTCACCGGGTCGTCCCAGCCCACACCGTGTTCGTGCGCCACCCGCAGCGCCGCGGTGGCGGTGACCGCCTTCGTGCACGAGAACGTGACCACTGCGGTGTCCCGTAGCCAGGGCCGGTTGGTCCGAGCGTCCGCGACCCCGCCCCACAGGTCGACAACGGGACGGCCGTCGACGAATACCGCCACGGCCGCCCCCGCGTTCTGCCCGTCGGCGAAGCTCGCTTCGAACACATCCCGTACCGCCCGGAAGGCCGGGTCGACCTGGCCGTCCACGAATCCGTTCACGGACGAATTAGAACACGTTCTAGTTTAGGAGGGAACCTGAATCAGGTCCTGCGAGACAAGCCAGCCCGGGTGCGCACCGGTATGCACCATGCCGGTCTGCACGAGAACGGTCACCCCGACCTTCGGCTGACCCCGACCGATGCTCGCCGCGGGCATTGCCGCCCGCGGCGAGCCATCCGGTCAGTCGAAGACGATCACCTGGCGCAGGGCATGGCCGGCAGCCAATTCGTCCATGGCCCCGTTGATTTCGTCGAGCCGGATGCGAGAGGAGACGAGGCGTTCCACGGGGAGCTTGCCCTCGCGCCACATGCGGACGAATTCGGGGATGTCGCGGGCGGGGACCGCGGAGCCGAGGTAGCTGCCGATGATGGTGCGGCCCTGGGCGACCAGGCCCAGCGGGGAGATGCTGGCGCGGGCGTCGGGGGCGGGCAGGCCGACGGTGACGGTGACACCGCCGGGAGCGGTGGCGGCCACCGCGGTTTCGAAGGCGCGGATGTTGCCGGCGGCCTCGACGACGGCCTCGGCCTGGATGTTGCCTTCGGCGATCTCCTGGGGCGTGTAGGCGGCGGTCGCGCCGAGTTCGAGTGCGGTCTTCAGCTTTTCGGGGACGGTGTCCACGGCGATGACCTCGTTACCGTGTTCGGCGCGCAGGGCGGCGGCCACCAGAACCGCGGCCATGCCGACGCCACCGAGACCGACCACCATGATGCGATCGGCCGGACCGGGCTTGGCCGAATTCAGCAGTGCGCCACCGCCGGTGAGCACGGCGCAGCCCAGCACCGCGGCGACGTCCGGCGGGACGTCGTCGTCCACGGGAACCACCGAGCGGCGATCGACCACGGCGTGCGTGGCGAAGGCCGAGACACCCAGGTGGTGATGGACTTCGGCGCCCCCGCGCAGCAATCGCCTGCCGCCGGCGAGCAGTTCGCCGGCGTTGTTGGCCAGACTGCCCGCCTCGCAGGGAGTACGCCCCTCGGTGGCGCAGCCGGCGCACTGGCCACAGCGGGGCAGGAAGGTCATGACGACGCGCTGACCGACCCGCAGATCGGAGTCGCCGGGACCGACGGCCTCGATGCGACCGGCGGCCTCGTGACCCAGCAACATGGGGACGGGGCGGACGCGGTTGCCGTCCACCACCGACAGGTCGGAATGGCACAGGCCCGCGGCCTCGATCCGGACCAGGAGCTCACCGGGCCCGGGTTCGCCCAGGTCCAGCTCACTGATGGTGATCGGCTTCGAGTCGGCGAAGGGCGTCGGCGCCCCGATCTGTTCCAGGACGGCACCACGAATCCTCATGCGCCCGACGCTACTCCATCACACCTTCCCAGACAGTCCGGAATCTGATTCCATGGAGGCCGGACAGGAGCACCTATGACCACTTCGCCGACCACCGGCAACCGCGCCTTCAACCATGTGGTGACGCAGTTCTGGGGGAATGTCGCCCGCGCCTACGACACCGCGGCCCTGCAGCATCTCGTCTACCGCCCGCCGCAGGATCAGATGGTCGCCGAGTTGCGCGCCGCCGGGTCCCGGCGGATCGCCGACATCGGCTGCGGCACCGGCATTCTCACCACCCGGATCCAGCGCCAACTGCGGCCCGACGCCGTCTACGGCGTGGATGCCTCGGCGGGCATGCTGGAGCAGGCGCGCACTCGCTCCTCCGAGGTGCGGTGGCGGCATTCCGCCGCCGAGCACCTCCCCTTCACCGACGGCGAACTGGACGCCGTGGTCACCACCAGCGCGTTCCACTTCTTCGACCATCCGGTGGCGCTGCGCGAATTCCATCGGGTGCTCGCGCCCGGCGGCCTGGTGGCCATCGCGACGATGCATCCCTCCGGTCCGGCGTCGCGCCCGATCCAGCAGCTGACCCGGAGCCCGCGTTTCCCCGCGCACGCGCCGTCACCGCGCGAGACCCGGAAGCTGCTGACCGACGCCGGTTTCGAGGTCGTCGATCAGCGCAAGGTCGCACGGCCGCTGCCGTCCTGGTTGATTCCGGACGTGATCACCGTCGGCAAGCGCCGCTGATCCTCACGTCCCCGGGTTGTCGCCGCCGCGGAAACAGACGGTGAGCTCGAGCTTGCGCCAGATCACCCAGACCGCGCCGCGGCCGTCCCGGGGACAGGACGCGCCGGAGGTGGCGGGCGCCAGCACGGCGGTAGCCTGGACGACATGCTCGCCGCGCGTCGCGCAGTCGACCTTCGAGGGGGCGTCCATGGCGGTGGTGTCATAACAGACCCCGGCGCGCCAGTCGAAGGTCAGGCACAGGTGATAGCGGGCCTTGCCGGACTTGTCCTTCGGGGCGGAGTCGAGGGTGTACAGCGGGTCGGTGCACGGGTCCGGGCCGATCTGCAGCACCCGGTAGTTCGCGTCCACCGCAGCGCAATCCGACGGTTCGGGGCTGCCCGCCTTCCAGGTCGGCGCGCCCGCGGCGTCGCGGGCCCGTTCGATGGGGACTTCGACGCAATCGCCCGGCTTCAGCGACGCCATCGGGTCGGGGGCAGGCGGTTTGGCCGAGGTGGTCGGCTGCCCGGCCGGCACGAGTTCGGGTGGTGCGCCGATGGCCGTGCCCGCGATGGTCTCCCGGGACATGGGCGCGAGAGTGGCGGTCGCGGTGGCGAAGACGAGGACCCAGCCCAGGGCCGCGAACGCCACCGCACCCGCCCGCCGGGGCCGCCCGGTGTGCGCAGCCGCGTTCGAATCCCTTGCCGGATTCGGCGCTTTGCCGGCCCGGATCGCGAGGGCCGCGGCAAGGCCGAGCAGCAACACCGCTACCGCGAGAACCCAACCGACGCCGTGGCCCGCCACCGCCCAACCCCCTCGACTCAACCCGTTTGCAAGCTATCCCACGGGTGAGCATCGGGCAAAACGGGCGAAAAGCCCGCGAGCGGGTCAGGAGGCGAGTTCGGAGGCGGATTCGGCCGGCACGGGCGGCCACGGGGTCGGGCTGATGTGCGACGGTTTGGCGGTCGGGCTGTCGTCCCAGTCGAAGTGCACGCCGACCCAGGCCTTGGGCCGGTCGAAGCTGATGTCGCGGGCGTCGAAGGCGGCGCGGCGGAAGGAGATGTCGCCGAAGAAGTCGCCGCCGGCGAACACCACCTTGCGACCCGCGAACACCGCGTCGGCGAAGGACACCGTGCCGTGGTACTCGGTGCGGGCGAAGGACACCTCCTGGGTGCGCCCGTTCCGCCAGCGGATCGGCGCGCCCAGGCGGGCGCAGTCGAAGGAGCTGGAGTCGGTGCAGAAGCGGGCATCGGCGAAGGTGACTCGCGCACCGGTGAATTCGGCGCCGGTGAAGGTGACCCGCTCGCCGTCGAACACGCCGCGCTCGAAGGAGGTCGACTCGGCGGCGAAGACGGCGTCGGCGAAGCTGGTCCGCTCCCCCGCGAAGGTGGTGCGGTCGAACGCCGTTCGCGCACCGCGGAATTCGGCGCCCTCGAAGCTGCCGCCGCCACCGAAGGTGGCCTCGGAGAAGGTGACGCCGGTCGTCGCGCGGTCGGCGCGGCCCACCTCGGTGTGCGCGAACGAGGCGTGGTCGAAGACGGCGGCGCTGCGGAAGATGGCCCCGCGGAAGGTGACCCGCTTGCCCAGGAACCGCGCCTTCTCGAAGGTGACGATGCGGCCGCTGAGGAACATGGCGTTGGTGAAACGGGTGTTGCGGCCCGCGAACACGGTGTAGCGGAAGTCGGCGTTCTCGAACACCGCGTCGGTGAAGTCGAAATCACAGTCGCACCATCGGGTTTCGGCCGAGGGCCGCAGGTGTTCGGCGATCACGCGCACGATGGTGTCGCGGACCTGCCGGTCGTTCTGGCGATAGGTGTACACCCGTTCCACGGCGGTGCCGTTGTCCTCGATGCGCTGCGACTTGGAGACGAGGTGACTGGCGCCCTCCTCCGGCGCGTAGGGCAGCCGCAGGTAGCCGCACAGCACGTCCACGCACTGCTGCCGCCGCCAGCGGGCGGAGAACTCGTCGGCCACCCCGGCCATGGCGTAGACCCCGGCGATGCGCACCGCCACGTCGGGGTCGCCGAGCTGGCGGGCGGCGGCCCCGAACACCTCGGCGAAGCGCCCGCGCTCGGCGTCCCGCTGTTTCCGATACGCCACCACCAGGGCGACCGCGCCACCGATACCGGCCGCCACCGCCAGCGAAATCCGGCTCAGGTCCAGCTGATTCGGCGTCTCGGCCTTCGCGCCGAGGAAATGCCACAGCCCCCACCAGGTGATACCGGCGATGGCGAGCCCGCCCGCCACGGCGCCCAGCACCGACACCATCAGACCCGACCGCTGTACCGTTCGGCTCACCACCCCACCGAACCTCCACCGCCGCATAGCCGAAGAATAGCGATCCGGGTCCGGTCACGCATCGGATGCGGCAATTCCACCCCGACTTCGCGCACCCGAAAATTCGGACACCGCAATCCGTTTCGCCCCGAACGCCGCATCCCCCGGCGACATGCGGTCACCGGGGGATGCGATTCGGACTGTTCAGGAAGCGTGACGGTCGCGACGGGCAGTTCAGTCGACCGCGGCGGCGACCTCGGCCGCTTCGGCCTTGGCGGCCTCGGCATTGCGGCGCAAGCCCATCCCGGCAGCGCCCAGGCAGGCCAGCGCGACCACCACGACGAACCACGGGAAGACCGTGCTCAGCCCCCATGTGGTGGCCGCCCAGCCCGCCACCACCGTCGGCACCGCCATGGCCGAGTAGGCCAGCAGGTAGTAGGCCGACATGGTCTCGCCCCGCTTGTGTTGCGGCACAACGTTGGACAGGTGCCGCAGCGATCCGCCGAAGCCCAGCCCGAAGGCGCCGCCCAGCGCGAGTCCGGCCAGCAGTACCAGCACCCAGTTGTGGGTGTTCAAGGCCGGGATGGTGAGCAGCAGCGCGATCGCCATCCCGATGTCGCCGGCGATGGCCGCGCGGCGCGCCGGGATACCGCCCGCGACGGCTTGGGCGAGTGCGCCCGCGGTCGCCGTGGAGGCCACCACCGCGCCGCCGAACACGAGATTGTGGATGCCGGTCTCGGCCGAGGCCAGCGACGGGTACAGCGACAGCAGCACGCCCAGCACCGACCAGGCCGCCATCACGCCCAGCGCCGAGAACCAGAAATCACCGCGGATCTCCTGCGGCACCGCCGGTTTGGCGATGGTGATGCGCTGCTTCCGACGCGCCGTGTGCGGTTCCCGCAGCGCCAGCACGCCCGCCGCGATCAGTAGGCACACCAGCGTGATCACCACGTACGGGGTCCGCAGCGGATGCGGGGCGTACTGGGCCAGCACCGCGGACCCCAGAATCGCCACGGCCATACCGACATTGAAGGCCACCCCGGACAGCTGGCCCGACCGCGCGCCGGCCTGTGGCCGTAGATCCAGCAGCGCCGCCGCCCCGGCCACCACGATCGCGCCGACGGCGGCCCCGTGCAGCGCTCGCGCCAGCAGCAGCATGGCCACATTGTCGGCGAACAGGAAGACCACCAGGCCCACGATCATGGTGGCGAACGCACCGAGCAGGACCGGCTTGCGGCCGACCACATCCGAGATCCGGCCCGACACCAGGACCGCGCCCAGCGCGGCCACCGCGTAGACGGCGAAGACGAACGTGGTGGTGAGCGGCGAGAAGTGCCAGCTCTTCTGATACAGCCCGTAGAGCGGTGCGGGCGCCCCCGAGACACCGAGCGCTACACCGCTGGCCGCGAGAACGAGCGCGTAGGCCCAGCTCTGACTGCCCTGTTCGGTTCGTGTCGCCACCGCTGTCGCCGATGCCATCGCGGCCCCCATCAGGTAAGTTTGATTCTTGTCGAACTCAACCGTAGCCGAGGTTCGACAACGATCAAACCAGTTATCGAGTGAGGTAGGTCATGACCGACGCCGACGCGCTGCCCGCCGTGGCCCCGCTGCCCGCGGTGCTCGGCGCGCTACAGGACCCCGTGCGACTGGAAATCGTCCGCCGCCTGGCCGACGCGGGTGTCCCCATCCGATGCAGCCTCACCTACGACGGCGTCAGCAAGTCCACCGCCGCCCACCACTTCAAGATCCTGCGCGAGGCGGGCGTCACCGAACGCGTGACCATCGAGGGCAACACCCACCTGCGCCTCCGCGCGGCCGACCTCGACGCGGCCCTCCCCGGCCTGCTCCCGGCCGTCCTCGCCGCCGCCAACCGCGAACTCACCGACATCCGTGAGGACAACAGCAGCAACACCGACTGATCCAGCGAACCGTGTTGCCGCGAATGAGGACCGGTGGCCGCGAACTTCTCGCCTGTCTGTCACCGTCTCGCCGCCGCGCACGACGCGCGGGAAGATCTGTCCCGACGACCGGACGAACCTGGACTCCGCTGGATCAAGCCGCCGTGCAATCTGCGACGATCCGGACCGGGTGAGCGGTAGCGACTTCCACCGGTCGACTACATCGGCGAAGACGGCTGCGACAACCGATGACCCCACCGGCGGGCCGCAGGCGGGTTCGAACGAGCGGTAGGGTCCGCCGGCGCGCTGCCGACACCCCCGGATCGGTCACCCGCCGACCGGGTGGGATCAGGACTGGGTGAGCGGATCAGGACTGGGTGAGCGGCAAGGACTTCCACCAGTCGACGACACCTGACGGGGTGGCCGGGACGCCGCGGGTGTACATGAGGAACTTGTCGCGCTTGTGGTCATCGAAGAACGAGGTGGCGAAGACCGTGGACGGCACGTCGACGGAGGCGTCGAAGCGGTGGTTCACGTACTGCTTCGCCCCGCAGTACTCCTTGAAGGTCAGATCCTCCAGAGCGCTGCCGATCGGCCGAATCCGGCGCGCAGCCGAGCGCGCCACTGCGGCCGAATCGTAGGCGAACACGATGTACTCGCGGACGTCGTGATCGGCGGAGTACTGGCAGTCCCACGCGGCGGCCCAACCCTCGAAAGCGAAGGGCGGCAGGAAATCCTTGGTGTCGTGATCGACCACCCGGCAACTGGCCGAGTTGAAGCCGGAACCCAGTTCGGGCGAGCGCGGTACCAGACCCGGGAAAGCCGCACTGATCTCCGCGATTTCGGGTGCGGCCGCCTTCGGCTTGGCGCCGCGGCCGGAGGGGCTCATCAGGAAGACCACCACACCCAGCGCGGCCGCCAGGCACAGGCTCATCACCAGCAGCGTGCGCAGCCCGCCCATTCGGCGGCCGCTGCCCGGCGGCGTCATGCGGGATGGCGGAGACAGGTGGCGGTCGGTGCGCGATCCGAACAGCGCGGGAATGTCGGTCAGCCGGCCGGAACGCACCGCCGTCGACTGCGGAATCCGCCGCGCCCCCGTTGTTTCCGACGGCGGGGTCCGACGTGCCCCACCCTCGGGCTGGACCGCTCGCCGTGCCCCCGTGACCTCTGAAGGATGCACTCGCCGCGACCCGGTGATCTCCGAGGGGTGGGCTCGCCGCGCGCCGGTCGTCTCCGACGGGTTCATTCGCCGCGACCCGGTGACCTCCGACGGATGCACACGCCGAGCGCCGGTGGTCTCCGACGGATGTCTTCGCCGTGCCGATGCTTCCGGCTGCTGGCCGCGCCGCGCCGACCCCTCGGGCTGCTGCCCCGGCCAGGCCGTCGGCGCGTCCGGCTGTTGCCCTTGTCTTGTCGCGGGCGGTTCGGACTGCTGTCTCGGCCAGGCGGCAGGCGTGTTCGACTGCTGCCCTTGTCTTGTCGCCGGCCCATCGGACTGCTGTCTCGGCCACGCCGCCGGCGTGTTCGACTGCTGTCCGCGCCGCGCCGATGGGTCCGATTGCTGCCACCGGCCGGCCGGTGAATCCGATTGCGCCGCTCGCGAACCCGGCGCGTTCCTGGTTCCCCGGCGGGCGACCGACGGCGGGATGGCCCGTCGCGTGGACGTGTCCGTGGTGCGCAGGCGCGGCGGCGCGTGGGCGCTCTCGGCCGCGGCCCCGCTTGCAAGGGCGCGTTGCGCGGCCGCCGCGAAGTCCGAACAGGTCGGGTACCGGTCGTCCGGGTTCTTGGCCAGGGCGCGGGCCAGGACCGGATCCAGGGTCGCGGGCAGCTCCGGTCGCAGACTGGCGATCGGGGGCGGGTTGTCGTAGAGGTGGGCTTTGACGATCGCGCCGAGGTCGGCGGCGCGGAACAGCGGCACGCCGGTCAGCAGGCGGAACAGGGTGCAGGCCAAGGAGTATTGGTCGGCGCGGTGGTCCACCGGATGATTCTGGAGCTGCTCCGGGGAGGCGTAGGCGAGGGTGGCCATGACCGAGCCGGAACCGGTCAGGCGGCCGGTGTCCTCCTGCAGTCGCGCGATCCCGAAGTCGGTGAGCAGGACGCCCGCTTGTTGTTCGCGGGTCTCGCGCGCCAGCATGATGTTGGCGGGCTTGACATCTCGATGCAGCACGCCGACCCGGTGCGCGTAGTCGAGGGCGTCGGCGGTGGCCGCGACGATCTCGACGGCCCGCTCGGCGGTCATGTCGGTGACCGATTCGGCTTCGATGCCGTCGACGTACTGCATGGCGATCCAGAGTCGCCCGTCCTCGACACCGCGGTCGTAGACGGTGACCACGCCGGGGTGATTCAACCGGGCCGCGAGGTCGGCCTCGCGTTCGAATCGCGCGTGAGTCTCGCTGTCGCCGTGGTACTCCGCGTTCAACAGCTTCAGTGCGATCCAACGCGGCAGGCGGGGATGGCGTGCGAGGTAGACCGCACCCATCCCGCCGCGTCCGAGCTCACGTTCGATGACATACCCGGCGAAGTTCTCACCTGGTTCGACCACGACCCCTCCCATTCCGGCGAGGTGATCATAGCCACAAACGGGCATACCTCACCGGCCGCACGGGACTACTGCCGAGTAAGTCTGTCAGCCGACCAGATTCCGGACCGCCGCCGGCAGCTCACGGGTGCGCCGATACGGCCCCGCCACCGCCGCACCGAAGGGCCGCGCGAGCAGCGACGCCGCGATCCGCGACACCTCCTCGGTGGTGACTTCGTCTATGCGAGCGAGGGTTTCGGACACGCTGCGGTGATTGCCGTAGCTGAGCTCCGAACGTCCGATGCGGTTCATCCGCGACCCGGAGTCCTCGAGCCCCAGCACCAGCCCGCCGCGCAGCGACCCCTTGGCGCGGGCGCACTCGGCGTCGGTGATGCCGTTGGCGGCCACCTCCTGCAGCACGCCGTGCGCCAAATCGGCCACCCGGCCCAGGTTCTCGGGCTGGCAGCCCAGGTACACCGAGAACGCGCCGGTGTCGGCGAAGGTGTCGACGCTGGAGTACACCGAGTACGCCAGGCCACGCTCCTCCCGGATGCGCTGGAACAGCCGCGAACTCAAGCCGCCGCCGAGCACGGTGTTGAGCACCGACAGCGGCCAGCGCTTCTCACCCTCGTGGCGGCCAAAAGCTCGGGTGCCGAACACCAGGTGCGCCTGCTCGCTGTCGCGGTGCATGCGCAGCAGTTCCGGATTGGCGCGCGGCCGGTACTTGCCCTCCCGCCGGGGCGCGGGCTCCAGTCCGGTCTCGAGGCGATGCTCGAAGGCGCGGTACACCAGTTCGACGGTGTGCTCGTGCTCGATATTGCCGGCCACCGCCACCACCATGCGGTCGGGCCGGTAGCGGCGCTGATGGAACGAACGCAGCTGGCCGGCCTGCATGGCCTCGATGGACTCGACGCTGCCGATCACCGGGCGGCCGATCGGATGGTCGCCGAACAGCGCGCTCAGGAAGGCGTCCCCGACCATGTCCTCGGGATCGTCGTCGCGCATGGAGATCTCCTCCAGCACCACCTGACGTTCCACCGACACGTCCTCGGCCCGGCACAACCCGTTGAGCACCACATCGGCGACCAGGTCCACCGCCAGCGGCAGATCCTCGTCGATGACGTGGGCGTAGTAGCAGGTCTGTTCCTTGGCGGTGAACGCGTTGAGCTCGCCGCCGACCGCGTCCATGGCCTCGGCGATGGCCAGGGCCGACCGCGTGGGCGTGGCCTTGAACAGCAGATGCTCGAGGAAGTGCGCGGCGCCCGCCACCGTGGGTCCCTCGTCGCGCGAGCCGACGCCGACCCACACGCCGATCGAGGCCGATCGCACTCCCGGCACATGCTCGGTGACCACTCGCAGGCCACCGGGCAGCACCGTCCGGCGTACGCCGATATCCATTGCCGCAGACTCGTTCCGGTCGAGCGCCAGCGCAGAACCCCCCTGCTCCAGGCTCCGGAGCAAGGGGGCGTTGTTCTTCGCGGCAGGCGCGGAGTCCTTCGCGGTGCGCGCGGAACCCGCGCGCACCGCGGACTGCTTCTTCGTCACAGAGAAATGATTACTCTGCGTTCGCGTCGACCGCAGCAGAGGAGGCGGAGTTGTCCGAATCCTCGTCGATCGGCACCAGCGAGATCTTGCCGCGGTTGTCGATGTCGGCGATCTCGACGCGGATCTTGTCACCCACGTTGACCACGTCCTCGACCTTGGCGACGCGCTTGCCGTTGCCCAGCTTCGAGATGTGGACCAGACCGTCGCGGCCCGGGAGCAGCGACACGAACGCGCCGAAGGCGGTGGTCTTGACGACCGTGCCCAGGAAGCGCTCGCCGACCTTCGGCAGCTGCGGGTTGGCGATGGCGTTGATCGCGTCGATCGCGGCCTGCGCCGACGGGCCGTCGGTCGCACCGACGAACACGGTGCCGTCATCCTCGATGGAGATGTTGGCGCCGGTGTCCTCGGTGATCTGGTTGATCACCTTGCCCTTGGGTCCGATCACCTCGCCGATCTTGTCGACCGGGATCTTGATGGCGGTGACGCGCGGAGCGTAGGGGCTCATCTCGTCCGGGGTGGCGATGGCCTCGGCCATCACGTCCAGGATGGTGTCGCGGGCGTCCTTGGCCTGGTTCAGCGCGCCCGCCAGCACCTGCGACGGGATGCCGTCGAGCTTGGTGTCCAGCTGCAGGGCGGTGACGAACTCGCGGGTACCGGCGACCTTGAAGTCCATGTCGCCGAAGGCATCCTCGGCGCCCAGGATGTCGGTGAGGGCCACGTAGCGGACCTCGTCCTCACCCTTGTCGTTCTTCACGGTGTCCGACACCAGGCCCATGGCGATACCGGCGACGGGGGCCTTCAGCGGCACACCGGCGTTCAGCAGCGACAGGGTCGAGGCGCAGACCGAGCCCATCGAGGTGGAACCGTTGGAGCTCAACGCTTCCGACACCTGACGGATGGCGTACGGGAACTCTTCCTGCGACGGCAGCACCGGCATCAGGGCGCGCTCGGCGAGGGCGCCGTGGCCGATCTCGCGACGCTTGGGCGAGCCCACGCGACCGGTCTCGCCGGTGGAGAACGGCGGGAAGTTGTAGTGGTGCATGTAGCGCTTGGAGGTCTCCGGGCCGAGCGAGTCGACCTGCTGCGCCATCTTCACCATGTCCAGGGTGGTGACACCCAGGATCTGGGTCTCGCCACGCTCGAACAGCGCCGAACCGTGGGCGCGGGGCACCACGGCGACCTCGGCGGACAGCGCGCGGATGTCGGCCAGACCGCGGCCGTCGATGCGGAAGCTGTCGGTCAGGATGCGCTGGCGGACCAGCTTCTTGGTGACCGAGCGGAAGGCCGCGCCGATCTCCTTCTCACGGCCGACGAAGTCGTCGGCGAGCGCGGAGAGCACCTCGAGCTTGATCTCGTCGATCTTCTCTTCGCGCTCGGCCTTGCCGGCGATGGACAGCGCGTTGTTCAGCGGAACCTTCGCGGTGCCCTCGACGGCGGTGTAGGCGTCGTCCTGGTAGGGCAGGAAGACCGGGAACTCGCCGGTCGGCTTGGCGGCCAGCGCGGCCAGGTCCGACTGCGCCTTGCACAGGCGGGCGATGAACGGCTTGGCGGCCTCGAGGCCCTCGGCGACCACGATCTCGGTCGGAGCCGAAGCGCCGTCGGCGATCAGGGCGAGCACGTTGTCGGTGGCCTCGGCCTCGACCATCATGATCGCGACGTCACCCTCGACCACGCGGCCGGCGACGACCATGTCGAACACGGCGTTCTCGAGCTGCTCGACGGTCGGGAAGGCGACCCACTGGCCCTCGATCAGGGCGACGCGCACGCCGCCGACCGGGCCGGAGAACGGCAGGCCCGCGATCTGGGTGGACGCCGAGGCGGCGTTGATCGCGACCACGTCGTACAGATCCTTGGGATCCAGCGACATGACGGTCACGACGACCTGGATCTCGTTGCGCAGGCCGTCGACGAAGGACGGACGCAGCGGCCGGTCGATCAGGCGGCAGGTCAGGATGGCGTCGGTGGAGGGGCGGCCCTCACGACGGAAGAACGAGCCGGGAATGCGGCCCGCGGCGTACATGCGCTCTTCGACATCCACCGTCAGCGGGAAGAAGTCGAACTGGTCCTTGGGCTGCTTGGAGGCCGTGGTGGCCGACAGCAACATGGTCTCGTCGTCGAGGTAGGCGACCACGGAACCGGCGGCCTGCTTGGCCAGGCGGCCGGTCTCGAAACGGATGGTGCGAGTACCGAAGGCGCCGTTGTCGATCAGGGCGACGGACTCGAAAACGCCGGGCTCGACCTCGGCGGCGGAACTGGTCTGGGTGTCAGACATCTTTGTTATCTCAACCTCTCGTCTTCGCCGGATTCGGCACGCGTCTCTCACGTGCCCTCCGGCTCGCAGCCGTACCCGGCATGGGCGCGCGGCAGCCCTCGTGGCTATCGCACGCACACCCGGCCGGCATCCCCTTGGATGCGGCGACGCGGAGGCGGTCATCGATCGAAGCCCTCCGGGCGCGCATGGTTCATCTCATACTTCGCGCCCCGAAAAGCCACTACCGAAGACCGACGCCACGCGACGGGTGCATACGGCTCGTGTTGGCGTATACCCGGCCGTGTCCCCCCTCGTGGGGAACCTCCGGCCACATATACGAAAGGCCAACGAGAAGGATTCTATGCCTCCCCGTTGGCCGGTTCGTCAACTACCTCTGCGAACAGAGGTCATGTCCCTCGGCTGGCCGAGAGAGTATCCCTCGGCGGGCCGAGAGAGTGCCACTGAAATCAGCGACGCAGGCCGAGACGCTCGATCAGCGAACGGTAGCGGTTGATGTCCTTGTCCTGCAGGTACTTCGACAGCCGCTTGCGACGACCGATCAGCGCCATCAGGCCGTGGCGGGTGTGGTGGTCGTGCTTGTGCTTCTTGAGGTGCTCGGTGATGTCGGCGATCCGCTTCGACAGCAGCGCGATCTGCGCCTCCGGGGAACCGGTGTCCTTCTCGTGGACGCCGTACTCGGCGAGGATGGCCGACTTCTGCTCAGTGGTGAGAGCCACAGATACTCCTTGTTTCAGACCGCGCTCGAGGGTTGCCCAACTCTCGGGGCTCTCAGGGGCAAGCCCCTGAAACCCCTGACGAGAACCTGGGGTGGGCGCCACCGCGGACCGCAGCAAACCCGACTGGCCAGCCTACCGGAACGATCCGCTGTCGCGGAAATCGGCCCTGGGGAGCCCTATTCCTCGGTCTCGCCGGCGAGCACCTTGCGGGCCTGGTCGCAGTCGCGGCGGATGGCCTCGACCAGTTCCTCGATGGACTCGAACTTGCGCATGCCGCGCAGCTGGTCGACGAAGTCGACGGCCACGTGCTTGCCGTAGAGGTCCGCGTCGAAGTCGAGGATGTGCGGCTCGACGGTGCGGTTGCGGCCGTCGAAGGTCGGGTTGGTGCCGACCGAGATGGCCGTCATGTGGCGTTCCCCGGCCAGCGGGTCGCCGGGCTCGAGGACGGTGAACCAGCCCGCGTACACCCCGTCGGCGGGGATGGCGGCGTGCATGGTCGGGGCCACGTTGGCGGTGGGGAAGCCCAGGCCCTTGCCGCGGCCGTCGCCGTGCACGACGACACCTTCGACGCGGTGCGGGCGGCCCAGCGCCTCGGCGGCGGCGCTGACGTTGCCCTCGGTCAGGCAGCCGCGAATGTAGGTGGAGGAGAAGGTGACCGCGTGCTCGCCGAGCAGCTGCACCCCGTCGACCTCGAAGCCGTAGCGGCGGCCCAGCTCACGCATGGTGTCGAGGGTGCCGGCGGCCTGCTTGCCGAAGGTGAAGTTGTCGCCCACCACGACCTCGGACACCTGCAGGCGGTTCACCAGCAGTTCCTCGACGTACTCCTCGGGGGTGAGCTTCATGAAGTCGCGGGTGAACGGCATCACCACGAACACGTCGATGCCGAGTTCCTCGACCAGTTCCGCGCGCCGGTCCAGGGTGGACAGCTGCGGCGGATGCGTACCCGGGCGCACCACGTCCACCGGGTGCGGGTCGAAGGTCATCAGGACCGACGGAACGCCGCGCACCGCAGCGGATTTCACCGCACGGCTGATGAGCTGGGCGTGACCGCGGTGCACGCCGTCGAATACCCCGATGGTGAGGACACACCGGCCCCAGTCCGCGGGCATCTCGTCGAGGCTTCGCCATCTCTGCACACCGGAAGCCTACTTAAAGCGCGTCTCGGACAATATTCGGCGGTGTGTCTGCAGCCTGCCCGAAGCATGCCTGTCACCGTGTGTTCACCGGTCCGGGCCGCTGCGCCACCGGCGTCTCTATCAGCGAGCGCGCCGATGTGTGAAACCGCGCGCGGTGTGCCTAAGCTCGAGTACGTGCCCGGAAAACGAGACATCGCCACCCGCCGCGAGCTGGCCGATCCGTCCGCACCTTCCGAACTTCACGGGACCACCACCCTCGCGGCGAGCGGTGCGTCCAGCGTCGCGCCGGTGCTGTCGTCGGTCGCCCAGGACTATCTGAAAGTGATCTGGACCGCGCAGGAGTGGTCGCAGGAGAAGGTGTCGACAAAACTGCTGGCCGAGAAGATCGGCGTCTCGGCGTCGACGGTGTCGGAAGCGGTGCGCAAGCTGGCCGATCAAGGCCTGGTCGAGCATGCCCGCTACGGGGCCATCACCCTCACCGAGGACGGGCGCCGGGCCGCCATCGCCATGGTGCGGCGGCACCGGCTCATCGAGACCTTCCTGGTCAACGAGCTCGGGTACGGGTGGGACGAGGTGCACGACGAGGCCGAGGTGCTCGAGCACGCGGTGTCGGAGACGTTGATGGAACGCATCGACGCCAAGCTCGGGCATCCGGACCGGGATCCGCACGGCGATCCGATTCCGTCGGTGGACGGCGCGGTGCCCACTCCCCCGGCGCGGCAGCTGAGTGATTTCGGGGCGGGCGAATCCGGGCGGGTGGCACGGATTTCCGATTCGGATCCGGCGATGCTGCGCTACTTCGATTCGCTGGGCATCGCTTTGGACACCCCGATCGCGGTGGTGGAGCGGCGTGACTTCGCGGGCACCATCGCGGTGCGTGTGGAGGAGCGGACCATCGATCTGGGCAGCATCGCCGCCGAGGCGATCTGGCTCAGCGAAGTCCACTAGCGTCCGACGCCCGAAAAGTATTCCGGCCTATACGGATTCACGACGCAAGACCCATGATCAGTGGTCTCCCGGCGCTGCCGCCGCTGTCATAGCTTGACGCGCATGAAACGTTCGCTCGCCATTACCGCGGTCGCCGCGGCCATCGCTCTGGGTACGGCGGGCACGGCTGCTGCCGCACCGCTGCCGGTCGAGAACACCACCGCGGTCGCCACGCCGGTCGCCACGCCCGATACCGGATCGGCGGCCCTCACCGGTTCCAGTGAAGTGGCCGGGATGATCCTGCTGCTGCCGAGCTTCGTGGCGACCCTGGTGGTCTGCCAGCTGTATTCGCTGTCGGGCCAGACGCCGGGGCTGTGCATCTGGTGATTCCCGCACCGAGGGTGCGGCCGGGCACGGCGCTCAGGCGGGCGCGGCCGGAGTCGCCCGGGAGGTGAGGGTCGCGAGCAGCGGGGAGACCTCGGCGGGCACCGACGGCTGACTCCACCGATGCGTCCGGGTCCGGGTTCCGTCGGTGACGGTGAGCTCGTAGCTGAACCCGTCGGGAACACCGGTCCCGGCCGATCCGGCGGGGTCGCCGGTGAGCAGCCCCGCCGCGATCCTGGCATCCTCGGGCGGCAGGTCGGCGGCATCGACCTCGGCGGTCATGTCGAGACCGGCGAACCCACCCGACCGTCGATAGGCGATGCGTATCGGCGACATAGGAACGAGCGTAGTCCCGATGCGATCACTGCACCGGAACCTTCACCGCGTCCCACCCGGCCCGCACCGCGTCCGCCTCGGGGCTCGTGGCGCCGTAGCGGGTGCGCGCGTTCTTCAGCGTCAGCGCCGCGAAGCCGGCGAAGGTGCTGTTGGGCTTGAGACGCGGGTCGTTGAGGGTTTCGTACCAGATCGTGCCCGGCGCCAGCCATGCCGATCCGCCGATCGTGATGGCGGTGACGGCGAAGGCGCGGTTGGGGATTCCGGAGTTGGTGTGGACGCCCCCGTTGTCCGATGTGGTCTGCACGAAGTGGGTCATGTCCGCCGGCTGATTGTCGTGTTTGTTGGCGGTGCCCGGCGCCGTCATCGACCGCAGTGCGGGTTTGAGCAGCGGCCCCACGATGTCGGCGCCGATCAGCCAGTCCGCCTGGGCTGCGGTCTGGCCGAGGTGGTACTGCTTGACCAGCGACCCGAACACGTCGGAGATCGATTCGTTCAGCGCGCCCGACTCGCCCGAGTAGACCAGATTCGCGGTGTGCTGGGTAACGCCGTGGGTCAGCTCGTGGCCGATCACATCCATTCCCCGAGTGGTGTCGGTCAGGATCCGGCCGTCACCGTCGCCGAAGAACATGTGCCCCTGACCGTCCCAGAACGCATTGTCGAACGCGGTGCCGTAGTGCACCAGCGCGGCGATCGGCATGCCCTGGTCGTCGATCGAATCTCGTTGGAACACATCCCAATACAGCGAGTAGGTGGCGCCGAAGCCGTCATACGCCGCGTTGACGGAGGCGTCCGCCGTCGGCGGGTCGCCCTCGTGCCGGACCAGCGTGCCCGGAGTCGGGCTCTGCGAGTGCTGTTGGTCGTAGATGAAGCGGCGCGGCGTGCCGCCGGCGGCGGCCAGCGCGAGCCGGACGGGCGCGACGAGCCGGGCGGCGGTCTCGGCACGGGCCTGCCGGAAGGAGCTGTCCACGTTCAAGGCCTGCAAGAGGGCCAGCCGTTGCTCGTGTGTCGCGTCCCGAGCCAGCGAGACCAGCAGGTCGGGCGGCAGGATGCAGGCGAGCGAATGTCTCTTCATGATGTATCCCCCTTTGGTGCTCAGGCCCGGACGAGGCTGCGGTGCGCCGGATCGGAGATCCAGTCGAGCAAACCTTTGACGTCCTGGGTGAAGTACGGACCGTACTCCACCGTGTCGCCGTCGTTAATGTGAAAACTCTGGAGCCCGTTCGCGTATTGGCGCGCCGAGCCGTTGAAATCGGTGATCCACGGTCCGCCGCTGCTGCCGTGCTCCATGTTGTCATTGCTCAGCCCAATGGTGCCGGGCGTCGAACTGGTTTGCACCATGCCCAGGGCCTCGTCCATCTTGTTGCCGTCGAACGGGGGGCTGGGTGTCGCGGGATAGCCGACCGCGTCCCAGAGCCGGCCCGCGGTGGCGGCGTTCCACAACAGGCCCAGCCAACCCACCCGATTACCCGGGGCGCTGTCGAACCAGACCATTCCGTAGTCGAAGGCGCGGTCCCCGCGCTGCGTCCACGCCGTCCAGGCCGCGACCGAGTTGTAGTCGAAGCGGAAGGCCGGGTCGGTGTTGGCGCGACTGGGATAGGACGGGAAGAACGCCAGATTGGTGGACCAGTTGCCATTGCCGAAGACGCAGTGGCCGGCGGTGAGCAGGACGTTCGGCGCGATGAACGCCGCTGATCCAGCGAAGTTGCCGCCGTTCTGGGTGAAGAACAGCTTGCCGCAGGTGGTGTACGGGTAGGCGAGGGGGTTCAGCACCGGGTCGGCGTCACCATTGCCCGAATCTCGTTGTGCGCGTGCGGTTCCGTTGTGACCCGCCGGAGTGTGTCCGGCTTTTCCGGATGGCTTCGGTTGGATCGTCTGCCGAGCCTGCGCGGCCGCGGGCTCCTGCGGCAGCGGAACCGGGATGGCGGCGGCTCGTCGTTCAGGTGTCCAGTAGTCTTCGCCGGCTTCGATGCCGGCCGTGTCGGCCGGGCCGGATCCGACCACGTAGTTATCGTTTTCGCGTGATGTACTCATTCCCTCACCCCCGAGGTTGGTAGTGGATGGGCCGATGTGGCCCATCTAAAGGGTGAGCCGGTCCGAACCGGAGGGCATGAGTACTCGGCTACTCGAATCGCCGCGCCGACCTGTACGTCAGTACTGGCCTTTGATGACGAAGTAGGAACCCCGGATGGTGCCGGCCAGTTTCGACTTCTGCCGCGCGAATTTGAACGAGCCGAGTTCTTCGGGGACTTCCATGCCGTCCGAGAGTTTGAATCCGACGGCTCGTTTTCCGGCGTCGTCGAGGGTGTACATGACGTTGATCGACAGGCCGTCCTGGTAGAACACGTAGGCCATTCGAATGCCCTCGACCTCGAATTCGGTAGCTTCGAGCGGGGTCGCGGCGATGACGATCTGACGCTCGTCGGCGAGGATCTTGCTGACCCAGGCGACGGTCTTCTTCGCTTTGCTCGCGGGTTCGACCGTGAACACATGGTCGTACTTGTTCTTGAAGTAGCGGGCTTCGTTCGCCCTCAAGCCCGCCAGTGCGGGTGCGACCGGAGACGACTCCAGGCCTTCGGTCGAGACGTCGGTGAAGTCCACTGCATACGACATGTCGAACTCCTGAACGTGTCTGTCCGCTGAAGATCGGACGCGGCTCTCGAATTCGTGCGCAATCCTAACTTCGTGGCGTGGTGGGGGCGGGCACCTCCATCACGCGAGTCGGTGGCCGCCCTTCTCGACCTCGTGCACGAGTCCGGCGATCTCATCGGCGAAGGCGGAGAACAACTCCGGGGGCAGGCTGTGTCCGAGTCCCGGGTAGGTGACCAGGCGGGCGTCAGGGATCGCCGCGGCGGTGGCGCGGCCGCCGCTGACGTCGATCATCGGATCGTCGAGCCCGTGCAGGACCAGGGTGGGCACGCGCAGGGTCCGCAGCCGGGCCGTGCGGTCGGTTTCGGAGGCCAGCACCGCCAGGAAGTGACGCATCATGGCGGCCTGGTCCACGCCGCGGTCGTAGGCGCGGCCCGCGCGGTCGGCCGCGGCGGCCTCGTCGAAGGGGAAGCCGGGTGAGCCGACCGCCCGTACGTTGCGGACCTGCCAGGCGATGTAGCTGTCGCGATCGTCGGGCCAGGCGCCGCCGGCGAGCACGCCCGGCTTCGGGTGTCCCACAGTCGGATCGCCCGTGGTGGAAGACATGGAGGTCAGCGACAGCACCCGCCGCGGGTATTCGAGGGCGATGGTCTGCGCGATCATGCCGCCCATGGACAGGCCGACCAGGTGCACGCCGTCGAGTCCGAGCGCGTCGAGCAGGCCGACGGTGTCGGCGGCCATGTCGGACAGGTTGTAGGATGCCGACGACGTGTCTCCGGCCATGGCCGCGGCGACATCGGGTGCGGGTGCGTCGGACATGCGCGTGGAGCGTCCGGCGTCGCGACTGTCGAACCGGATCACCTGCAGGCCGCGTTCGACGAGCGCGGCGCAGAATTCCTCGGGCCAGTGGATCATCTGCGCGGCGCCGCCCATGATCAGCAGCACCGGCGGGTCGGCCGGGTCGCCGAATCGCTCGTAGGCGATGTCGATGCGCGCCGGGCCCACCCGCCGCGCTGTCTGCTCACTCATGATTCCCCTTCCGTTTTACCGCTACGACCAGCGATTATGGATCGCCGACGGGGGCTTGCGGCAAGTACCCGTGCGCGGTATACGTTGAAGTGGGGAAGAGATCAGGCGAGCCGGTGACCGCCGTCCACGTGCAGCACCGTGCCGGTGACGAAGGCGCTCTTGAGCAGCGAAACCACCGCCACCGCAATGTCTTCCGGTGTCCCCAGCCGTCGGGCGGGCAGTTTCTCGGCCATGGCCTGCAACCGCTGTTCCTTGTCGTCCCACGGCATCCGATCCCAGATCCCGGTCGTCACCCAGCCCGGCGACACGGCGTTCACCCGGATCGGAGCCAACTCGACGGCGAGAGCGCGCGCGAGCCCTTCCAGCGCCGCGTTGACCGACGCCACCATGGCCCCGCCCGCCGCCGGTCGATACGCGGCGATGCCGGAAACGAAGGTGAGCGAGCCGTTCCCGGTGAGCCGCGCATGCTTGGCCAGCAGCATCGACCCGATCAGCTTGGTTTCGATGAACCCGCGCCCGTGCTCGAAATCGAAGGTCGCGATCGGCCCGTACGTGCCCGCCACATCCGCGGCCGTGCTGATCACATGATCCACGGTCCCCACGGTCTCGAACACCCGCGAAACCTGTTCCTCGTCACTGACATCCGCCTGCACCGCACTGACCTTCCCCTCCCCCAGCTCGCGCACCGCGTCGGCCAGCCGCTCCGCCGACCGCCCGACGATCACCACCTCGTACCCGTCCGCCAGCAGCGCATCGGCGATGGCGAACCCCATCCCCGAGCCACCACCGACCACCACTGCGCGTCCGGCCTGCTGTCCAATTCCGTTCTGTGTCATGCCATTCAGCCAACCGTCGCCACGCACCGTGGTCCACGACGCGCGACCGAACGCGTATGAGGCTCGTCCTAACACCCGAGGTCCGGGCTAACGTCGGTGCCGAAGGGAAAGGCCCGAGGGGGACTCGATGACAGACGAATCGCTGGCGACACAGGTGCGCAGCGTTTGGGCCAGGTCCCGCAAGACCCGCGAACGGATCGCGGCGGGGCTCGCCATTCCCGGTGCCCTGCTGTGGATGATGCAGGCGCTCGGTGCGTGGATCAAATCCCAGGAAGACAAGTGGCAGAACACCGGTACCTGTCCGCAGGCGATTCGACGATCACCCGGCCAATCTCGTCTTCGCCACCCCTCTCGTCATCTTCCCCGTTGCCACCATCGCATGCCTGATCAGCAGTGGATGTCGCGAAAACTGATCCGCGGAGCGACAGCGATCCCGACCTCCCCCGCCTTGGGCCCGAACCGCTCCGCCGAGAACCGCCGAAACGCCTCCACCGACTCCCACACCTCGGCCACCCGAATCCCGTTCTCGGTAGCGATAACCCACCCGAACAGCCCGCCTTCCGGCATCGGCCCACCCGCCGCCGCCCCCAACAGCTCCATCACCCGGTCGTACTGCTCAACCGTCACACCATCGAATTCGAGCACAACCCCGACAGCCACAGCGCCCCCCTCCCTCAAAGGATGACAAAACATCTATCTGCTCCCCGAGCGTAGAATCCCCCACCCGCCCACCTCCATGTAACGCCAGACACGCCCCAGACACGCCGAGCCGACACGCACAAGATCAACATCCCCCCCTCCGCGAATCCCATTGGCCCAGACCAATTCCGGCGCCCACTCGAATGATCGGGAGACTGTCGATGCAAGAATTCAGATTCGAGCAGAGCCTGGTGCGCGCACTGCTGCAAGATCAGCATCCGGACCTGGCGGATCTAGAGCTCCGAGATGTCGAGGGCGGCTGGGACAATCAGCTGTGGCGACTCGGTCGAGAGCTGGCCGTGCGCTTGCCACGCACCGAGGGTGGCCCCGACCTGCTGCGTGTGGAGCAGCAGTGGCTTCCTTTGCTGGCAAACCGGTTACCGCTGCCGACGCCCGTCCCGGTGCGTCTCGGCGAACCGTCGAGCCTGTTCGCGCACCCTTGGTCGGTCGCGCGGTGGGTGGAGGGTGAGCCTGCCGATCGCGCACCGATCACCTCCGTCGATTCGGCCACCATTCTCGCCGAGTTCCTCAGGGCACTTCATGTCCCAGCACCCGCCGACGCTCCGGCCAACCCGACGCGCGGCATCCCCTTGGCCGTCTTGCAGGCTGCCGTCGACAGCGAGTTCGAGGTACTCGCCGATCATCCGAGAGTCGATGCCGCACGGGAGCTCTGGGCGAAGGCAGTCGCGGCACCTACCTGGCAGGGCGCCCCGCTGTGGCTGCACGGCGACTTGCATCCGGCGAACGCGGTCGTCCGGCACGGGATCCTCTCCGGGATCCTCGACTTCGGCGACATGTGCGCAGGCGACCCCGCCACCGACCTCTCCGCCGCCTGGATCCTCCTCCCCACCGACACCGCACCCCTCTTCTTCGACGCCTACGCCGGCGCCGACGAAGCCACCATCACCCGAGCCCGAGGCTGGGCCATCCTCCGCGCCCTGAGCCTGATCAGCATCGGCCGCAACGGCAGACTCGGCCTCCCCGGCGGCAAACCCAGCTGGGAACCAGCAGGTTACGCCGCACTCGACCGAGTCCTGTCGAACTGACCGAAACTCGATCGACGCCGCCGATGACCACTCTCCCCTTTGCGGGTCAAGATCAACTTGGTTGGGACCGGACACGGGTCGGGATTTCGGGTGGAAGTTTCTGTCGGCGGGGATGTCGAGAATCGGTGGGTGGCTCCGTCCCAGGGGTGTGAGGGGCTGAATTCAGGGAACGCGGCCAGAATGGCCACAACGAACCAAGGAGCTTGTCATGGCTAAGTATCTGCTGCTCAAGCACTATCGGGGTGCACCGGCGTCGGTCAACGACGTGCCGATGGATCAGTGGACGCCGGAGGAGGTGACGGCGCATATCCAGTACATGCGGGATTTCGCGTCGCGCCTGGCGGAGACCGGGGAGTTCGTCAGTGAGCAGGCGCTGGCCCCGCAGGGGACGTGGGTGCGGTCGGACGGGGAGGGTCGGCCGCCGGTCACCGATGGGCCGTTCGCGGAGACCAAGGATCTGATCGCCGGGTGGATGATCATCGATGTCGACACCTATGAGCGGGCGCTCGAGCTGGCCGGTGAGTTGTCGGCGGCCCCGGGCGCTGGCAGGAAGCCGATTCACGAGTGGCTGGAGCTGCGGCCGTTCTACGGTGCGCCGCCCACGGTGACCGAGTGAACGAGGCGCTGCTGCGGGAGTTGGTGCCGGAGGTGATCGGGGTGCTCGTCCGCCGCGGCGCGGAGTTCGCCGCGGCGGAGGATGCCGTGCAGGAGGCGCTGATTCGGGCGTTGGAGACGTGGCCGGATGATCCGCCCCGGGACGCCAAGGGGTGGTTGATCGCGGCCGGGTGGCGGAAGTTTCTCGATGCGACGCGGGCCGAAACATCGCGGCGGGGAAGGGAACTCGCCGTCGAGATCGAGCCCGCGACGGGGCCGGTGCCCGCCACGGACGACTCGTTGTGGCTGTATTTCCTGTGCGCGCATCCCACGCTGTCGCCCGGGTCCGCGGTCGCCTTGACCTTGCGCGCTGTTGGGGGCCTCACCACTCGGCAGATCGCGGCGGCCTATCTCGTACCGGAAGCGACTATGGCGCAACGGATCAGCCGCGCCAAGAAGCGGATCACCGGTGTGCCGCTCAACCAGCCCGGCGACCTCGACACGGTGCTGCGAGTGCTCTATCTGGTGTTCAACGAGGGTTACAGCGGAGACGTGGATCTGGCGGCCGAGGCCATCCGCCTCACCCGCCAACTCGCCGCCTCGACCGAGGAACCAGAGGCCGCAGGTCTGCTCGCGTTGATGCTGCTGCACCATGCGCGCCGCGCGTCTCGTACAGGGCCGGACGGTCGCCTGATTCCGCTTGCGGAGCAGGACCGATCACGTTGGGACACAGTCCTTATCGCCGAGGGCGTAGAGATCCTGCAGTCGGCGCTGGCTCGCGACCGGCTCGGCGAATACCAGGCCCAGGCGGCGATCGCCGCCCTGCACGCCGACGCCCCGAGTACCGCCGAGACCGACTGGGTGCAGATCGTGGAGTGGTACGACGAACTGCTCCTGCTGACCGACAGCCCCGTGGTGCGACTGAATCGTGCTGTGGCAGTGGGAGAAGCCGATGGGCCGCGAGCGGGACTGGCCGCGTTGACCGACCTGGATCCGGACCTCCCCCGCCTCGCCGCGGCTCGCGCCTACCTTCACGAACGCGCGGGTGACCTCGATCAGGCCGCCGCCCTGTACGCGGAGGCCGCCCGCGTGGCCACGAATGTGCCCGAGCGCGACCATCTCACGCGCGAGGCGGCGCGGGTACGGCAGCTGCTCCGACCGGCCCACTGACCCGGTCCGGTCAGCGATCGACCGGGATGCGGAGTTCGGGGATGAGTTGGGTTGTGACAGTGGAGACATGGCGCACGAAGGCGTCGCGGTCCGCACCGAGGCTGCCTTCGGTCCATTCCACGAACAACGAGATCAGCGCGCCGAACAAGGCGGAGAAGCGCATTCGCAGCTGAGGGTCGTCGACCGATCCGGTGACGAGGTCGCCCAAGGCGGCGGTGGTGAGCACGGGAATGGTGTCGCGGACATGGCGGCGGAGCCGGGCGTCGGCGACAGGTTCGATCAGCAGGATCCGGCAGACCCGCGGATCGGCTTCCATCAGCCGGGCGGCCGCGTCGTAGACCGCGGGCAGATCGCGCGCCGCCACGGCGGGCCCGATCGCTTCCTCGAGTTGGGCAAGCGTCGCCGCGTAGACCGCGTACAGCAGTTCGTCGATGTCGCCGAAGCTCTCGTAGAAGAACTTCTGACTCAGTCCGGCCTCCCGGCACACCGCTCGCATCCCCAGTGCGGCAACGCCTTCCGTCCCGATGATCGTGACGCCCGCGTCGACGAGCCGGGCGCGGCGTTCGGCCACCCGGTCGTCGGTGCTGCGTCCGCCGTAGCTCCTTGACACACCGCGACCCTATCAGGAAGCATCTGCTTCAGAAAGCAGCTGCTTCCCGATGGAGGTTCCGGTGTTCACCGACCAGCAGTTTCAGCAAGCCCTCGCCCAATCCTGCCTGGCCCGACCGATCCCCCTGCTGCTGAGCAATCGCGCGACCCCGGTCGAAGTCCTCGACGAGGCGGCCCTGACCAAGATGACCACCGCCTGGTTCGACGAATACGAGCAGAAGATCGCCTTCTATGCCGAGCACGGCCTCGACATCGCCTGGACCCTGGATTGGGCCAAAAAGTATTGGTGGAGTTGGCAAGCCCGCGACATGAGCTTCAACCACGAGCTCTACACCCCCGACCTGCGCTACAAGGACGTCACCACCCTCGGCGCGACGATCGTCGGCCTGGACGAGTTCGTGGCCTACAACTTCGCCTTCTTCGACGCCATCCCCGACTGGCGCTACGACCCCATCCCCGGCCAGTCCTACGTCGACATCACTCCGGCCGGCGAAGTCCGAATAGTGGTCCGCTACTACGGAAGCGGCCACCTCGTCGGCCCCCTGAAACTCCACCCCTACGACGCCGACGCCGTCTCGATTCCCGGCAACGGCGCTTTCGTCCAATGCACCGCCGTCGACCGCTACCACTTCAACACCGACCACCTCATGTACGAGGGTGAAACCCTCTACGACCTGGTCGACGCGGTTCAAACCGCCGGATTGCTGCCGGGCCCGTCAACCAACTCCTTCAAGTGGCTGATGCGCGGCGCAGCCTTTGCAACCCGCGTGGCAACAACATTCGGCCGTACCGCGCACTGAGGAAGTCGGGGGCGACCTCGTCACAACGGATGCCCCGAGCGGTGGCCGCCCCGCCTCACACCACAATGACCGATGCGCTCCGGATGACTTGCCGACGAGGCCCGAATGTTCTGCAGTGCAGTGGATTACGCGTCGCGAACGCCTGCGCCGAGCAAGTGCAGGGCGGAGTCGACGGTGGCGGCGACGAGGGTGTCGTCGAGTGGGCCGGTGGCGGGCAGCATTACGTGGAGGAGCAGTGGGCCGGTGAGGATGTCGGAGACGAGGGTGGGGTGGGTGACCGGGGGTATTTCGCCGCGGTCGACGGCACGTTGGAACATTGCCTCGGTGGACCGGCGGCGAGGAGCCATGAAGCCCTCGTGGAACAGTGCGCTCCATTCGGGGTCACTGCCGAGATCGCCCAGTAGGCCGGCGATACCCGCTGCGACGACCGGGTTTTGGAAGAACTCGACCTGCCGTCGCTGTAGTTCGGTCAGGTCGTCGCGCAGGTTGCCGGTGTCGGGCGCCGGGTCGGTTCCGAAGTGGGCGGCGAGGGCGCTGGCGATCAGTGCGACGCGGCCCGGGTAGCGGCGGTACAGGGCGGTGCGGGTGGTGCCGGCCAGGGCGGCGACCCGGTCGATGGTGACCGCGCCGTAGCCGTCTGCCAGCAATAACTGCTCGACGGCGGCGGTGATGGCGGTGTCCAGAGCCGCATTACGGGGGCGGCCCATCCCGGCGGGCTTTCGCTTCTCAGACATACGCTACGGATTGTAGCGGATTACCCCTTGTCGGACATACGCTACAGAGCGTAGCGTATGTCCATGGTTGAAATCTGGATCCTCGGCGCGACCGGCCGCGCCGGACGAAGCATCAGTGCCGGGTTATGTACGAGCGGACATCAGATCGTGCTGGTCGGCCGCAATGCTCAACGGTTGAGCGAGGCCGCCGCGGCGATCGAGGCGCTGGGTGGACCGACACCGCGAACCCTGGTCACCGACGACCCGGTCGCACAGATCGCCGCGGACAGACCGGATGTCGTGGTCAACACGGTCGGCCCATTCGGTACGACGACGGTCCCGACCGCGCAGGCCTGCGTGGCCGCGGGCAGCCACTACGTGGATCTGGCCAACGAATTCGAGCCTGTGCGTTCACTGTTGGAGCTGGATACGGTGGCGCGGGCCGCGGGTTCGACGCTGGTCACCGGTGCCGGATTCGGTGTCCTGGCCACCGAGGCACTGGTCTACGAGTTGTGCGCGGGCCGTCCGGCACCGGCCCGGGTGCGGGTGGCGGCGATGCCCGTCGTGGACGGCCTCGGACCGGCGGTGCTGGCCAGCGTGGTCGACGCGGCAGCGACCGGCGGCCTGGTCTACCGGAACGGTCGGCTCGTGCGAACCCGACTGGGCGCTCACCTACAACACACTCCACTGCCCGACGGTACGACGCGTGACACGGTGGCGGTTCCGACCGGCGAGCTGGAAGCCGCGCTCCGCGCCTCCGGCGCCGGCGAGGTGATTGCGACCTCCAGCGAGTTGCCCACCGGCCGTACGGCTCGGGCCGCGTTGCCGATCGTGGGCGCGATGCTGCGGGTGGATGCGTTGCGCCGCACCGTGATTCGAGCTGTGGATCGCTGGCAGCTGACGCCACCGAGCACGCCGGGCGACGCCTCGTGGGCGTATGCGTGCGCGGAATGGGAGGGCGGCGAAACCCGTCAGGCCTGGTTGCGGACCAGCGAGGGCTACCAGTTCACCAGCCGTGTCGCCGCCACGGTCGCAACCCGGCTGGCCGCCGGCGAAGCGCGCCCCGGCGCGTTCACCCCCGCCGCATTGTTCGGCGCCGACCTGGCCCAGGCGGCCGGCGGCACCATCACCGTCGATACTGCCGTGAAGGACCCGCGATGACCGACTTCACCCGAGAGCACGTGCGTATCCCCGCGGGTGCGGACACCGAGCTGGACTGCTGGCTCTACCTCCCGTCGTCACCGGCGCCACACCCGACGGTGGTGATGGCCCACGGCATCGGCGGCATCAAAGCCGCCGGGTTGGCCCCGTTCGCGGAGTTCTTCGCCGACAACGGCTTTGCCGCCCTCGTCTTCGACTACCGGCACTGGGGTCGATCAGGCGGCAGCCCGCGCGAACTCCTCTCCATCCGCCGCCAGCGAGAGGACTACCGCACCGCACTGGCCTGGGCGCGACGCCACGATTCGCTCGACAACGATCGCCTGTTCATCTGGGGCACGTCCTTCGCCGGCATGCACATCCTCGATATCGCCGCCTCCGATCCGGCGCTGGCCGGAGCCATCGCCCAATGCCCCCTGGTCGACGGCCCGGCCGGGATGGGAAACGTGCCCGCACCGCGCGCGCTGCGCCTGACCGCCACCGCGGTGGCCGACGCGCTCGGTGGCGTCGCCGGCAAGCCGCCGAAGTATCTGCCGCTCAGCGTCGGACCCGACAGCGTCGGCGTGATCGCCACCGACGACGCACTGACCGGACTGCACCGACTCGCCCCGGATGACGGCGAGCCCTGGCCCAACCGAATCACCGCACGATCACTACTCGACATCGCGGTCCACCGTCCCGTCCGATCAGCCGGCCGGATCCGATGCCCGCTACTGATGGTCGTAGCCGAAACCGACACCATGGCCCCCACCGGACCTGCCACCCAGGCCGCCGCACGCGCCCCTCTCGGCGAGCTCTACCGCAGCCGCGGCGGGCACTACGACGTCTACGCAGGCGGTCTCGACCACACCGACGTGCTCCGCGTCGAACTCGAATTCCTCACCAGACACGCCGTCAGCCGCACCTGAGGGCTGGGCAGCTCAGCCGCGCGGGTCATGACGGGGTCGCTGGATCGCGCACAGAATGGGAACGTTGTTGGATTCGAGTCGAAGGACGTTGTGTGGTCAGCTCCGCCGGTTTGACGCGATCCGAGAGGATCATTCCTGGTCGTGTGCTGGTCATGCTGACCGCGGTCGTAGTGGTTCTCGCTGCCGCCCTCGTTCTCGCTCCCGCCCGCCTGGCCGACAGCGGTTCGGCCGGGTTCTCCGATCAGCACACGTTGCGCCGAGCTTTGCGCGATGGCTTTGTCGCGTACTGGAATTCCGGGGATGGGAGTCGGCCGGCCGGGCTGAGCAGCGTCATCGACTACTGGTTCCGCTATCACATGGCCAAGGGTGTGTTCGGGGCGCTGCTGTTCGTCGCGCTCATCGCTGTGGCCACGCTGCTCTGGAAGGCGTATTTGCATGGCGGTGAACTCGGCGTAGCTCAGCGGTCCGGATTGGTGGCGGCCGGCGCGCTGGTCAGTGTTTTCGCGCTGGCGGCGTTGTTGGTGGTGATCGCGAATATTCAAGGGGCAGTGGCGCCGTTCTCGTCGCTGCTGCCCATGCTGCCGTCCAGTGCGGACGACCCACAGCTCGGTGCCGCGTTCGAGCAGATCCGGCAGCAGCTCTCCGGGGCCACAGGTACCACGCCACCCGTGGACGACATGGTCGGCGATTTCGCCCGATACCACCTCACCGTGGCGATCATCGCCGCGGTTCTGGCAATCACCGCTGCCGGCCTCGGCGCGGTGTCATGGAAACGGTTCGCGCGGTCCGCCGACACCAGGGCACGACGTGTCCTGTGCGCGTCCGGCATCGTCGCCACCTTCCTGGCGGCGGCATCGATCGTCCTGCTGGCGGCGAACAGTTCGGCGGCACTTCACTCGACCACCTCGTTGTCGGCCTTCTTCAATGGCAGCTGGTGACGTCCTGCGAATCTCTTGGGCGGCATAGGAAAAGGAACGCTGAGCACCGCTGGCGCCGCAGCCGAGGACGTGTCGCACGCTCAGGCCTGGGCGGCAGCGTCCATGGCCGAACGTATCGACCCTGGCCAGGTTCGAGTGTTTCTCCGGATGTCTCGTGTTGACATCACCTAGAACTGTTTATACCTTAAACATCGTTGTTTACGGCATACACAGTTTGAGGAGTCATCATGCGGATCCCTGGCTCGAAACAGGCTCAGCGACTGCGCATCACCACCGAGAACGGCGTCGACGAAGCCGGCTTCGTGCGTATCGGCGGGATCGAGCAGTGGGTCTCGATCCGTGGTGAGGACCGCAGCAATCCGGTGCTGCTCGAAATCCACGGCGGCCCGGGTGCTTCCAATCTCATCTACACCGGGCGCACCCGCGAATGGGAGCGTCACTTCACTGTCGTGCGCTGGGACATGCGCGGCGCGGGAAAGACTTTCGGCCGGACCGGGCCGACAGGGCAGGGCGAGATGAGTCTGCGGCGACTGGAATCGGACACCCTCGAGGTCACCGCGCACGTGCGCTCTCGGCTCGGTGTCGACCGGGTCGTTCTGATGGGCTGTTCGTTCGGCTCGTTCATCGCGCTGCGCGTCGCCCGCGGCAACCCGGAGTTGTTCTCCGCCTATGTCGGCACCGATCAGAACATCAGCGACGGCGGCCGCGACCACACCGCCTACCGCGGCCTGCTGCGGCGCCTGGACGAATCCGGCAAGAACAAGGACCTCGCCGCTGTCACCGCCATGGGCGCAGACCGCTCGGCGTGGACCAGGGAGCAGTGGTCGCAATACAACAAGTACACCGTCGGCTCGGACCCCCTCACCTTCGACACCGTCAAGAAGGTCGTCATGGGCTCGCTGCTGACCTCACCGCTGCACTCCCTCGGCGAAGTTCGCACCTACATGAAGGCCATGGGCTTCTCCGAATGCCTTGCCCCGCAATCGGTCACGATTGACGAATGGGCCGAGGGCACCGACTTCTCGATCCCGTTCTTCCTCTTCCAAGGCGAACACGACGTCATCACCCCGGCACAATCGGCCAAGCGGTTCTTCGACGACGTCACCGCCCCGATCAAGGAATTCGCCCTCATCGAGAACGCCGGCCACTTCGCGGCCTTCCGCCGGCCGACCGCTTCCTCGAACTCCTGCTCACCCACGTCCGTCCCGCCCTCGACCTCGAGCCGAGCAACACCCGAAAGCGATAGATCGACCCGCCGGCGATCAGTGGACAACTCCGCACGACAATGACGAACGAGGATTGAGAATGTCTTTCGAGAACTTGCGCACCGCGGTCCGCGGCGGTGTGATGCTGCCCGGCGATGCCGATTTCGATCGAGCGGCGCAGCCATGGAACACCACGGTCGCGCAGTCCGTGGCCGCCGTTGTCGAGGTCGCCGACGCGCTGGATGTGGCGGCGGTGCTCGAGTACGCCCGGCAGACGGGTCGCGCAGTGGTTACCCAGCCGACCGGGCACGGCGCGACCGGCGATATCGACGACGCGATCCTGGTCCGCACTACCCGCTTCAACAGCATCGACATCGACGCCGAGCAGCGCGTGGCGCGGGTCGGCAGCGGCGTGAAGTGGGGACAGGTGCAGGCCGCCGCGGCCGCGCACGGGCTCACCGGGCTGGCCGGAAGCAACCCGGTCGTGGGTGTGACCGGATATACCCTCGGCGGCGGGTTCGGCTGGTTCGCAAGTCGGCACCATCAGTGACCGGTTCGAGGAGATCATCGGCGCGCTCGGGCCGAGCATCACCGGCGCCAAGCCCTACACGTTCCTCGCTCCCGGTGAGTCCGCCGCCGCGGCCTTCGATACGAGCACCCTGGCGCGGTTGCGGGAAATCAAGCGAAACCGCGATCCGCACAACGTCATTCGCGTCAACTTCCCGGTTCTCGGCTGACCCTGTCGTATTCGTGCGAGTCAGTCGTCGCAGCAGGAGCAGTCGTCTTCGGCTGCCGGGGAATTCGAGCTCAGGGCCATCGGCGAGGGGCAGCAGGCGTCGCCGCGCCACGCGTTGACGCCTTCCTTGGCCGCGATGGCCGCGATCACCAGGGCAGCGATGGGGTCGGCCCAGGACCAGCCGAACAGACTGTTGAGAATCAGGCCTACCAGCAGCACCGCCGACAAGTAGGTGCACAGCAAGGTCTGCTTGGAATCGGCCACCGCCGAAGCGGATCCGAGCTCACGGCCGGCGCGGCGCTGCGCCCAGGACAGCACCGGCATCACCGCCAGACTCACCGCCGCCAGGGTGATGCCGATGGGCGAATGCCGGGCCTCCCCCACCCCGAGCAGTCCGCGGACCGCGTCCACGGAGACGTAGGCGGCCAGCGCGAAGAAGGAGAATGCGATGATCCGCAGCGCGGTTTTCTCCCGCTTCTCATGGTCGGATCCGGCGAACTGCCAGGCGACCGCGGCGGCGGAGGACACCTCGATCACCGAGTCCAGACCGAACCCGATCAACGCGGTCGAGGATGCGCGCGTGCCTTCGGACAGCGCGATGATCGCCTCGATGACGTTGTAGGAGATGGTGGCCGCGACGAACCATCGAATCCGCCGCGCCAGCAACGCCCGCCGCTGCGGTGACGGGCCCACCGTCACCGCGGTGGGCAATGACGGCATACCGAGCGATTGCGACATCAGCAGCACTCCTCGGTCGCGGAGTCCGGGCAACACGCGGGGTCGACGGCCAGCACCAGCCCGGCCAGGTCCTCGAGCGCCCGCCCGATCCGCGCATCGGCCAGCTCGTACCGCGAGCGCCGCCCCTCCGGCACCGCCACCACCAGGCCGCAACCCCGCAGGCACGCAAGGTGATTGGACAGAATCTGCCGGGAGACCCCGATCTGCTCGGCGAGGTCGGAGGGGTAGCTCGGCGCCCGGCGCAGGCTCAAGAGAATTTGCGTCCGGGTCGGATCCGACAGCGCGTGCCCGAATCGGGCCAGCGCGTCACGATGCAGCAGGGTGTCCACGTACCAACGGTACATCGAAATCTGTATTCAGAAAATAGTGAATCGTTGGAGCTCGCCCCTCGTGCGTTGTTGCCGCCTGCCGCACCGACCGGACAGGTCGGCGCGGTAGCTCCAAAGGACAACGGGGCGATGCGATCTCAGGCGGCGTGTAGGGCGACGGTGACCTTGCGGATCATCTCGGCGACGACGGGGCCGGGCTGTCCGGTGCGGCTCGTCGCGGCGGCGGCCTCGAGGGCGACCAGGATGGTGGAGCGGAAGTTGTCCGCCTCGGCCGGGTTCTGCTGATCGAGCAAGGTGACCGCTGCGGTGAGGGCGGGCAGCACCTGGTCGGCGAGTTCGGCGACCGTCTTGCCGGTCAGGTGGATGTCGCGGGACTTCGCGTTGAGCACGTGCCCGACCTGCCCGGTCGCCGAACCCAGCGCGAGAGAGCCGGCGGTGGCGGCCTTGTGCGGCTTGTCGGAGGCGGCGACGAGCAGGGAGATCGCGCCGTATGCGGCGGAGCGGATGGTGGCCTTGTCCTGGTCGGTCAGGGCGAGGGTGGCGGACATGATGTGCTCCTTCGAGAACTGTTGTGGCAGTGACCCGGATCCGGTTGGCGGTCCGGGGCTGTTTTGTTCGATGGGAGTACTTTGTCCGCGGCGGCTGACAGCGACCTGACGGCGGACTGACACGGCCACTGACACCGTGGGCTGGCTGGAGAGTTGCCCACGGGGGCGAGCCCGCGCCGGCCGACGGAACCAGTCAGCAGCGTCGAACCGCCGATCAGGACGGCCGCCGACCGGAGATGTCAGTCTGGTTTCGGTACAGCTTCTGAGGACTGCAGCGACCCCCACGAATTCCGGCTGCTCGCCGAACCGCCGGCAGACCCCGGCATACGTCAGCGCATCCAAGCCCTCGTCAGCGAGCAGAACACCAAGCTCGCAACCGCATTGGGCGACGGGATCGCCGATGGGTCCGTCCGGCCCTCACTCAACGCCACCCAAGCGGCGACTGCCCTGTGGGCAATGATGAACGGCCTACTTGCCCAACACATTGCCGCCACCAACAATCCGACAAGCGATACCGATGGCCTCGTCGCAACCGCACTCGACATTCTCCGATACGGCATCGAACAATCCTGACCCGCGACGACCACACCTTCGACCCTCACTGGAGGCAGTTCCGACAGGTGCCTCATAAGCGAAAATCCAGTTAGTGCAAACAATTACATACCGCCTCGAACACTGCATAGCTTCGAGGTGAATGCGGTCGCCCCGGCCTGACGCGCTGCGCAGGCAGCCCGCCGAGCGGGCGGCGTGTGCTCAGGCGGAGGGGTTCTGGATGGGCGCGCTGTCGATCTTGGTCATTTGACCTCGAGCGGGGTCGAGGTTCGAAGATGGCTGCATGACAACCACGGAGCTCGATCAGACCGAAGACATCGCCGCCATCCACGCCGTCGTGGCCGCGGTCGCCAAGGCTCAGCGCGCCGAAGACGCGGATGCCTTCCTCGCCCTGTTCCACCCCGACGCCATCTGGACCACCGGCGGCGGCAAATTCCTCAACGGGCTGGACGAGATCTCCGAGTTCACCCGCGCCGTGCTGCCCGGCGCGACCAAGGACGGCTACGCCACCTACGAGCCCTTCTTCATTCGGTTCATCCGGCCCGACGTGGCTGCCGTCAAGGTCCGCCAGCAGTACTTCAACCACGCCGGCGAACTCCAAGCCCAGGGCTCACCCCTCTACGGCATGACCAAGGAGGACGGCCGCTGGCTGCTCACCTTCTGCCAGAACACCCCCGTCGCCGACCACTGACGCACGTTGACCGGCTGCCCGCGGGTCTCCCGCAGCGTGATGGTGGCGGCGGACTCCGGGCTAGGTGGGGGAATGCCAGGGCCGTGCGCGGTGACTAATCACCATGCGGCGGACGAAAGCGCCCGGGTGGGTGGCGGTGAAGTGTTCGCCGTATTTCCTGCCTGCGGTCTTTAGGTGGTCGTGCAGGGCGAGACCGTAGCCGAGGTCGACGGCCACCTGGTCGGCCAGGAATTCTTCCCGCCAGTTCACCCACATTTTCGGGAAGGGTTGCAGGAGACAGACTATGGCCAGCGCCTCGGCTCGATGCGGGCCGATGGTCGGAAGCAGGGCGCCGAACAGGGCGAAGAAGGACGCGGTGTAGACGATCAGCACCAGGATCGCCACAACGATTTCCGGCGATCTCAGATAGGACCGCGGGGTCGATCTTCGATAGGGCAGCACGGTGATGAGTTCTCTGGCCGGCGCGCCGAAGACGGTGGCAACCGGTGCGGTGCACAGGCATTCGAGCATCCTGACGGTCCAGCCGGCCCAGCCGGCGATCAGCTGATGACCGAATTCATGTGCGATCACTGCCCGTAGCTCGAGCGGGGGTAGTTCGTTCACAGCCGAAATCGTCACTGAGACAAGACGGCGTGGGTGCGCCATACCCGCTGCCCGAGGGCGGCGGGTTCGCAGCACCATTCGCAGCCAGTCCTGACCCCGGGCGACCCGCTCCACGTCAGGCATCCCCACCCCTGCCACACCACCGAGTCGGCCCGCGGCCTCCATGACGGCCCAGGAGGCTGCCCACAGCTGGAAGGAGGGCTCGACCCGTTCGGGTGGGTAGGGCGCGATATCGGGAAATTTCATGGCAAGTCGTCGGATCGTCAACTCGTCCGGCCTGATCAGTGCGTCGAGCAGCGCGTAACTGCTGATCAGACACCAGACCACTATCACGCTGATCGTCGCCCAGCGCCCGGCCCAGGCGCTCAGACTCCGGAGCATCACCACGGTCGCGACCGCCCAGGGCACGGCCAGCAGCAGGCGCAGCAGCGGCAGTAGTCGGGCTTCGATGCGGGCACGGCCAGTCAACCGGTACCTGGTTGCGCCCGAAGGTGATTCGAGAGACATGGCGGGTCAGCCCTTCGTGCGGGCGAGGCTGTGTTCTCCTGCGCGGTCGCTTCACGATACAAACGCGGCGACAGGGTCGCGTAGCCCCAACTTCGAAGGGCGGAAGCGGTTTCCCAATCGATGCGGTGGTCGAACACCCAATTCAGATGTCCGACAACTCGATGTACGGGTGGCGATACTTCCGGAACTGCCGCGCCCGCGCTGACCGAACCGGCCAGCGGCGGATCAGCGCGTCTTCCAGTGATGGAGAGACGTGGGTGTGACCCCATGAAGCTCTCTCAGCCGGGAAGTCGACGGACAACCTACCGGTTCATCCGCGGATGACCGGCACATCCCAGAACGCGAGTTCGTGGCGCATGCCGGTCAGGAACAGCTCCTCCGCGTTGTCGCCGCCGGCTTCGTCGAGCATCTGGGCGCAGCGGGCGGTGAGGGCCGCGAAGCCGGGGTCGGCGTAGGTGTCGATCCAGCGCTGGTAGCGCGGGTCGGCGGGAGGGTTCTGCGCGAGGATCGCGCCGAGTGTCGAATAGCCCCACATGCAGGGGTAGAGGGCGGCCAGGCCGTCGGCGTAGTTCGCGGCCGAATCCAGCAGGAACGCAGTGTATTTCGTGCACGGCTCGCCTTTGGTGGCGTCGTCGAGGTCGGCGCCGAACTCCGCGGCCAGACTGCGGTGCAGCGAGATTTCGTCGTGGAAAGTGGCGTGCGCGAGGTCGACCAGGTCGCCGAGGTGGGCGGCGGGCGCTTGCCACGCGAGGCGGGAGAAGACCCGGACGTAGTCGAGCAGGAACAGGTAGTCCTGTTCCAGCCAGGAGCGGAACACCGGCTCGGCGAGGTCGCCTTTCGCGATCCCCGCCACGGTCGGATGCGCAAGTTGCTCCTCGACCAGCGGGCGGCCGAGCTGCTCCAGACGTGCTGCAAGACTCATACGAGAAGTCTCTCTTACACACCTGATCGCTTTGGCGGCGACGTTGCGCCGGGTCCGCCGCGCTGACCTGATCGTCGCGCCGAAACGACTCGGCCTGTTCGCACGGATCCCGGGCCTCATCCGACCCATCGTCGACCGGATCGGATTCCCGGGCAGCACCATCCCCGACGCAATCGCCCAGGCATCACCCACCAGGTGGAACCGACCCCGCCGCAGACCGGCGGTGTGGGCGAATTACGTTCGCGCCCCTGATTTTTGGGGCACACCGCCGCGAACGCTCCGATAACGACTGCCTGATTGAACCCGATGACCAGTATGTCCTTCCATTTGGATGGAAGTCGGGGATGAGGTGTCGATGCGAGGAGAAATATGAAGGCCAGACCAGTGCTGTTCGCCGTGTTCGCCACCGCCCTGGTGGCGGCCGCGAGCGGATGCTCCGGCAGCTCGTCGACCCAGACGGGAACGGTGAGCACGACAGTCGCCGCATCGCCGGGGACGACCGCGCCGGCGCAGGGCGACCAGTCGGCTCCGCCGCCAGTTCAGACCCCCAACCTCCAGGGCGGCGATCCCGCTGCGGGCGAAGCCAATTCGCCGCAGGCCGCACCCGCCACCGGTGCCGCGCCCGACACACCGCAGGCCACGATCGTGCCGGTGACCACGAATCCGGCACCCAACGGCAGCGGCCACGGAATGTGCTTCGACCTCAATTCCGGGCTCGCCAATTCGGCGATCAAGAGCCTCGCCCCGTCCTCGACCGGCGCGTGGGGCAATCCATACGCGAGCGAAGACCCGATTTCGGCGGGCTGCGAGGGCGTACTGTCGTGGATGACGGTGGAATCGGGCAATATTCACCCGTACACCCATGTCCTGTTCTTCACCAACGGCACCTACCTCGGTACCGCGACCTCCAGCCCCTACGGCTACACCAAGGTCATCGGCAAGACCGCGAATACCGTCTCGGTGCAGTACAAGTGGGCGAAATCCAGTGACGCCCTGTGCTGCCCGAGTGGCGGCCCCAGCGTGGTGACCTTCACGCTCTCGGGCGGCAAGGTGGTGGCGAAGGGGGAGTTCCCGCCGAGCAACTGAGTGTCGGGCCGATGCTCGGGCGGGCCGACCCCGTCCCGATGGGTCGGCTGGCGTCAGGAACGGAATCATCCAGTGGCGGCGGCGCATTCCGCTCAACCCCATGGCCGCCCAGCAACAGCGCGAACGCGAACGCGGTGTCAGAACGTGGCGCGATCGAACGGGATCGGGAGCTCTTCCATTGCCCCGGCGGCACGTAGTCGGATGTTCGCTTCGAGGATCGTCTCGATGGCCGGGGATTGCGTGCCGTCACCGGTGAGGTCGATGACCAGTCCATCGTGTGCGGTGTGGATGTAGGTTGCGGGCAGCGCTTCGGGCGCGAGGGCTGCCCGGCGAGCGGAGAGGAAGACCGCACGCCCGCAGCGGGGTGCACTGTTGGCCAGGTCGAACCGTAATAGACCGAGACGCCGGTTGCGAAGGGTGAACGCGGGGTGTTCTGCAATCTCGTAGCCTTGGCCACGGTCAGAGTGCGGCACACCTAGATGCCAGTGCGGGGCGCTACCGAGTCAGTCGTCGACCGCGGTTGCAGCACCAACCAGCTGGTGGATCTACGTCGAAAGGCCGAGACTGGTTAGTGCCTGTCCGCGCCATTGCGACCACACGGGTCGCCCCTCCTCGGATCCGCCAGATCGGGCGACGTGCGTGAGTCTCCGCCTATCGACACGAAGGAGGCTGGAAATGGATCACTCAGACTTGGACCCGACCTTCTATCGGAGCGCAGCGGAGGCGGCTGCCGCGCCACCGGAGCGGCTCGCCTACGTTGTTGCGTTCGACCGGGCGGCACAGCAGCCGGATGCGCTGTCGGTAGTCGATGTGGATCCGGGCTCGGCCACCTACGGCAGGGTGGTGGGCTGGACCGAGGTGCCCCACCTGGGCAACGAGCTGCACCATTTCGGCTGGAACGTCTGCAGCAGCGCGCTGAAGCACGAGGGCCACCACATCGACGGGCTGGCTCGGCGCTACCTGATCGTGCCGGGTCTGCGCTCGTCGCACCTGTACGTGTTCGACACCCAGCCCGACCCATGTCGGCCCACCCTTTCCAAGATCGTGGACAGCTCCGAGCTCGCGGCCAAGGCCGGCTACTCCCGCCCGCACACGCTGCACTGCGGGCCGGACGGTGTTTTCATGACCTGCCTCGGTGGGGCAGACGGATCGGACGGGCCTGGCGGGATCGCGCTGCTCGATCACGGCACGTTCGATGTGTTGCGGCAATGGGAGACCGAACGCGGGCCGCAATACCTCGCGTACGACGCCTGGTGGCATCTCAACCAGAACACCCTGATCAGCAGCGAGTGGGGCACTCCGTCCATGATCGAGGACGGGTTGCAGCCGGAGTTGCTGCTGGCCAACAAGTACGGCCACGCGATCCACTTCTGGGACCTCACCGCCGGTCGGCACCAGCAGCGGGTCGATCTCGGGGAACAGAACCAGATGGCACTCGAGCTGCGCCCTTCGCACGATCCGGACGCCACCTGGGGTTTCGTCGGCGTGGTGATCTCGACCGAGGATTTGTCGGCCTCCGTGTGGCGTTGGCACCACGACGGTGGTGTGTGGGCGGTCGACAAGGTGATCACCATCCCGGCCGAGCCGGCTGATCCCGACCTGCTGCCACCGGCACTGAAACCGTTCGGCGCGGTGCCGCCGCTGGTCACCGACATCGACCTGTCGGTTGATGACGCATACCTCTACGTCTCGTGCTGGGGCACCGGGGAGCTCAAGCAGTTCGACGTGCGCGATCCGGCCGGCCCGAAACAGACCGCGTCCGTCCGGCTCGGCGGGATCGTGGGCCGCGCCGCCCACCCGGCCGTGCCGAACCAGCCGCTCGCGGGTGGCCCCCAGATGGTCGAGATCAGCCGTAACGGTCAGCGGGTCTACCTCACCAATTCGCTCTACGGCACGTGGGACGACCAGTTCTACCCGGATGGGGTGGGCGCCTGGATGGCCGTGCTGCACACCGATCCCAACGGCGGAATGACCATCGACGAGTCGTTCTTCCCACACGACGAGGACTTTCGAGGTCTGCGGGTGCACCAGGTGCGCCTCCAGGGCGGTGACGCCTCCTCCGATTCCTATTGCTACCGCTAGCTAGACCGCCCCGCCGACGACTCAACCCGATGTGGGCACGGCTCACTCGCCGCAGAGGTTTCCAGCGCGGGCCGCTTCGAAGCTGGATGTAGCGAGCAAGAGTGCGCGCTCATGCCTGCGGGCTCAGGCGGTCATCGCAACACTTCTTCGAGTGCTTCTGATGGTGTGCGGAATCCG
>NZ_BAAGUM010000011.1:0-602 GCF_054781395.1 Nocardia tengchongensis | reverse complement strand
CCGGTGAGCACGACGGTGGTTCCGCCCGTCACCGAACCGAGGTTCGGCACCACCGTGGTCAGCGTGGGTACCGCGACGTAGGTGTAGGCGACACCGTTGCTGGTTCCGCCCGCGGTCGTGACCGTCACCTGCACCGTCCCCGCCGCGTGGGCCGGGGCGGCCGCGGTGATCTGGGTAGCGGAATCAACCGTGAACGAAGTCGCTGGTGTCCCACCGAAACTCACCGCCGTCGCACCGGTCAGGTTCGTCCCGGTCAGCACGACCGTCGTCCCGCCGGCCACCGAACCGGCACTCGGCACCACCGTGGTCAGCGTGGGTACCGCGACGTAGGTGTAGGCGACACCGTTACTGGTACCGCCCGCGGTCGTGACGGTGACCTGCACCGTCCCGACCGAACCCGCGGGGGCGACTGCGGTGATCTGGGTGGCGGAGTTGACGGTGAACGAAGTCGCTGGTGTGCCACCGAAACTCACCGCCGTCGCACCGATCAGGTTCGTCCCGGTGAGCACGACGGTGGTTCCGCCCGTCACCGAACCGAGGCTCGGCACCACCGTGGTCAACGTGGGTACCGCGACGTAGGTGTAGGCGACACCGTTGCTGGT
>NZ_BAAGUM010000010.1:0-102625 GCF_054781395.1 Nocardia tengchongensis | reverse complement strand
GCAGCAGAACCAAATCCGCTGGTCGGTCGAAGCTAATGTGATCATCAGGCGCTCCTCGTACTACCTCGTTTCCCTAAGCCCTTGGGCTCCGGGTCGGTGTCCGTGTCGCTCTGACCTGGAATAAGTTACGTGTTGGTTGTTCTCATGTCAAATCGCCTGTTCAGGACGGGTTTTCGCGAACACGTCCCGACACCGGCCGTTCAGTCGGTGGTTCCGACGCGTTCGATTTCGGCCCCGAGCCCGCGCAGGTTCTCCACGAAAGACGGGTAACCCCGGTCGATGTGGAAGACATCGTGGACTTCGGTGACACCGTCGGCGACCAGACCCGCGAGCACCAGACCCGCGCCGGCGCGAATGTCGGAGGACCACACCGGCGCCGAGGACAGTCGCGGAATACCGCGCACCACAGCGTGATGCCCGTCGGTGCGCGCATCGGCGCCCAGCCGGATCATCTCTTCCACGAAACGGAAACGCGCCTCGAAGATGTTCTCGGTGATCATCGAGGTGCCGTCCGCGATGGCGGCCAGGCCGATGGCCATCGGCTGCAGGTCGGTGGGGAAACCGGGGAACGGCAGGGTCGAGAAGTTCACGGCACGCGGACGATCCGCCTGCACCACGCGAAACCCGTCCGGTTCGAACGAGATTCGGGCGCCCGCGGAACGCAGCTTGTCCAGCACCAGGGACAGGTGCTTGGGGTTGATGCCCGTCACCCGCACGTCACCGGTGGTCATGGCGGCGGCGATGCCCCAGGTCGCGGCGACGATGCGGTCGCCGATCACCCGGTGGGTGGTGGGCGCGAGCTTGTCCACGCCCTCGATGGTCAGCACCGAGGTGCCGGCGCCGGCGATCTTCGCGCCCATCCGGATCAGCATGTTGCAGAGATCCACGATCTCCGGTTCGCGCGCGGCATTGTCGATGACGGTCTCACCGTCGGCCAGCACCGCGGCCATCAGAATGTTCTCGGTCGCGCCGACCGACGGGAAGTCCAGTCGAATCCGCGCGCCCTGCAGCTCGTCGGCCCGGGCTACCAGGCAGCCGTGCTCGATCTCCGAGGTCGCGCCGAGCAGTCGCAGCCCCTGCTGGTGCATGTCCAGCGGGCGCGAACCGATGGCGTCACCACCGGGCAATGCCACCACGGCCCGCTTGCAGCGCGCCATCAGCGGACCCAGCACACACACCGAGGCACGGAACTGGGTGACGGCCGGGAAGTCCGCGTGATACTTCGGTTCCGGCGGGGTCGCGATATGGACCGTCGCGCCCTCGATGACGACATCACAGCCGAGGCCGCGCAACACGTCTGCCATCAACGGCACATCCAGGATGTCCGGGCAGTTCGTGATGGTGGTCGTCCCCTCGGCCAGCAAGGCGGCAGCCATCAGCTTGAGGACGCTGTTCTTCGCGCCGCCTACCGCGACCTCACCGACGAGCCTGCTGCCCCCGGTCACCAGAAACCGTTCACTCACGGGGGTCAGCCTAGTGGTCCGTTCCCGCACTCGCGGCGTCTCCGCCCGGCCGCCACAGTATGTCGCCGTCCGGGTTGGCGACCCGGCCCAGGATGAACAGCAGGTCGGACAGGCGGTTGAGGTATTTGGCGGGCAGCACGCTCGTTGATTCCGGGTTAGCGGCGACCGCGGCCCAGGCCGAACGCTCGGCGCGTCGCGCGACGGTGCGGGCGGTGTGCAGCAGCGCGGCCAGCGCGGTGCCGCCGGGCAGGATGAACGAATTCAACGGCGCCAGAGGCTCATTGAACTCATCGCACCAGCGCTCGAGGCGGTCGATGTAGTCCTGGGTGATGCGTAGCGGCGGGTACTTGGGCTCGGCGACCACGGGCGTGGACAGGTCCGCACCGGCGTCGAACAAATCGTTCTGTATGGAACGCAGCACACCCAGGATCCGGGCGTCCGGCTGCCCGAGCGCGATGGCGACTCCGAGGGCCGCATTGGTTTCGTCACAGTCGGCGTACGCGATCAGCCGCGGGTCGGTCTTGGCCACCCGGGAGAAATCGCTCAGTCCCGTGGTGCCGTCATCGCCGGTGCGCGTGTAGATCCGCGTCAAGTGAACGCTCACAGGGCCACCCTAACGCTCCCGGGACCGGACTAGCCCGCGCGCCGGCGGCGGATGCGCTCGGACGGGCGCGATTCCACCCAGGACAGGAAGGCGGCCATGGCGCCGCGGTCCAAGGCCAGCTCGTAGTTGCCGTGCCCGTCGGACACCATGACGATCAGCTCGTCGGTCATGATGTCGTACTCGTCGTCCTCCGGGGAGCGCCGCGGGCCCACCTCGATGGCGAGCCGGCGCATGGTGGAGTCCGGGCCGAGTTTGAGGCTGGAGAGTTTGTAGAAGAGGAGCGTGTCCTCGTCGTAGCGGATCAGGCCGTGCCGCCAGCCGCCGCCGTGGCCGCGCGCGGGCAGCACCCGCAACAGTGCGGCGGTCCCGCCGCGGCGCAGCATGACCAGGCGATAGGTCGAGGCCAAGGCCAGTCCGACCAGCAGCAATACCAGAATGATCAGAAGCCACATCCCGGTTTGCAATGCCGCTCCGTCCCTTCACATCCGCGTTGCTGTCGATCACCGACCGGTCAGAGACCGGGCCCCGCTTTCGGTCGATAGTAGCGACCGCGGAATGGCGAGGTCCGGCCATCCACCGAATGTGACGAATGCGCTGTTCAGCGCGGCGTCCAAGATATATGTCAGCCGATGGTGAACGGCTCCCCGTAGAGCACCAGGTTGCCGATGAACGTCGTGCTGTCGACCTCGGCCGCGACGAAGGTCCGCGCCTGGGCGTAACCGCCGCAACCGTCCACCGAGAAGGTCTCGTCGGTCCAGCTGACGCTGGCGTGCGGACCCGGCACCTTGCTGTAGCGCTTGTGCGATTCCTGGCCGTAATCGTCGGGTCGCTCCAGATCGAGCATCAGGCGCGCGACGGCCTGACCGGGTCCGAGCGTGATGCCGCTACCCATTTGCTCGTTGGCGCCCAACGTGCCCAGGGTCGTGCCGGTGAGGTCCGCGTTGTAGCCCCCGCCACCCGTGTTGTTCGCGGTGAGACCGCTGATATCGACCTGGCAGCCCACGACATAACCGGGACTGATCTTGATGGTCGCGGTCGAGGCGCTCGGGCCGTCGAGGTCGATGGCGGCCACCGCCGTGGTCCAGACATTGCGATGCACGGGGGTGGACCCCATGGATCCGCTGATCTTGGCCGACTCCCCGGTGATCCGGACCGTCAGGTTGGTGCCGTCGGCGAGCTGCCGGGTGATGGAGCCACCGGGGAGCGGAATGAAGGTGTCGGCCCGCACCGGAGCCGCCGGGCCGAAACCGGACAGGCCCGCCGCCACGGCCACCGCCACCCCGAGGACCCGGCCGCTCCGCGCGCGAATTCCCTTGCCGTGCATACGATCCCTTCCTTCGGAGCGGAGTCGTCAGCCGATGCTGAACGGCTGACCGTACAGGGTCACCTTGTGGTAGTCGACGCCGATGATCTCGACCACGGAGGCCTGGCGGGCCTGCGCGTAGCCGCCGCAGCCCTGGATCTCCATCGGGATGTCCTGATAGTTGATGGTGTAGGCGCCGCTCTTGATCAACTCGATGTTGTTGATCGCCACCCACTGCACCTGGCCCGGCGAGAGCGGGAAGCTGAATCCACCGGCCAGGCTGGGCGAAGAGCTAACGACCAACGCGGCGTTCGCGCTCAACTGACCCAGCGCGACCTGGCAGCCGACGATGTAGCCGGTGGTGAGATTGGACGATCCGTGGGTGCCCGAATTGTTGGTGCCCGGAGAATTCAGCGGGCCGTTATTGGGTCCGACATCCCCGTCCGGGGTCTCCACCTCGGCGGTGACATTGCCGGTCACCCAGGAGGTGCGGCCGGCGCCGTTCGAAGCGAGCGATGGCGAAATGATCGCTCGCTCACCAACACTCGTGATCCTGACCCCCGGGCCCTCGATGTGCCCGTCGGGCAGCGGGACGGTGACGTCCGCCGAGGCCGAACCCGGCCCGAAGAACCCCACCACGATCGTGACGACGGCGAAGGCGACGCCCCATTTGCCAATTCGAAGCCTGCTCATCAACCCCTCGCTCATCGCGCTGTCGCATCGTGGAGGTAAAGCTGAGAATGCGGGAATAGCCGACCCATTGCCGAGTGCTTCAGATCACACTTCGGAGTCCGGCGAATGCATTCAACCACACGGGGTTGGAGGGAGGGCAATTACCGGGCGGACGATCCGAAATCCGTGGCGGGCCTACCAGGTCCGCCGTCGATGCGGCCACCCACCGGACCGCTGAGCGGGATCACACATGGCCGTAAACTGGAACACGTTCTTATGCTCCCGACAATTGGGATGTCTTGGAAGGAGATTCCGTTGGAAATTACCGCTGCGGTGGCCCGAGGTGCCGACGTACCGTTCTCGATGGAGACCCTCACCCTCGAGGAGCCACGTCCGGGCGAAGTGCTGGTCCGCATCGTCGCGACCGGCGTCTGCCACACCGACCTGGTCACCAAGGGCGTATTTCCGGCCGAGCTGCCGATCGTTCTGGGACACGAGGGCGCGGGCGTCGTCGAGCAGATCGGCTCGGAGGTAACCGGAATCGAAGTGGGCGACCATGTGCTGCTCACCTACGCCAGTTGCGGTACCTGTTCCCGATGCGCCAACGGGCTTCCGCCCTATTGCGAGAATTTCGTCATTCTGAACACCTCGGGCGGGCGCAGCGATTTCACGTCGCCGCTGAGCAGTAATGGCGAACGCGTCATGGGCGCGTTCTTCGGGCAGTCGAGTTTCGCCACCCACGCACTGGTGCCGGCGCGCAGCATCGTGGTCGTGGACAAGGATGTCGACCTGGTCGCCACCTCCCCGTTCGGCTGTGGCGTGCAGACCGGCGCGGGCGCGGTCGCCAATGTCATGAAGCCGGGCCCGGACGACTCCATCGCCATCTTCGGCGTCGGCGGCGTCGGCATGGCGGCGCTCATGGCGGCCCGGGCCATCGGCGCGGGAACCATTGTGGCCATTGATCTTTCCGCGGACCGCCTGGCCGTGGCCAAGGAGCTGGGCGCGGACGTCACCATCGACGGCGCGGCCGAGGACGTGGTCGCGCAGATCGTCGCGGCCACCGGTGGCGGCGCGAACTTCGCCCTCGACACCACGGCCGTCAATGCCGTGATCGCCAAGGGCCTGGAAGCGTTGGCGCCCATGGGCACCCTGGTGCTCGTCGGACTCGGCGAGGCCAGCATGGATCTCGAGATCGGCCACCTCACCGGCAACGGCAAGGCCGTTCGCGGATGCATCGAGGGCAGCGGCGATCCGCAGAAGTTCATTCCGCAGCTGTTGCAGTGGCATGCCGACGGCAAGTTCCCGATCGAGAAGATCAGCAAGACCTACGCGTTCAGCGACATCGACACCGCGCTCGCCGACGCCCACCACGGCACCACGATCAAGCCGATTCTCACTTTCCAGTGAGAAGTAGCACGCGCGCCCGGCTGTTGCCGGGCGCGCGTGTGATTCGCAGGGGAAGCAGCGAAAACAGCGGCGGGCCCGGGGATTTCCCCGGGGCCGCCGCCGTTGTCTCAGCGTCGAGCTAGTGGGCCGCAGCGGCCTTCTCGACCGCCCGCAGCTGACCCTGTGCCTTGGCCAGGGCAGCCGGGCTCGCGTTCTCGTCGGCGATGACGGCCTTGGCGGCCGCCTCGTCGATGTCGAAGGCGAAGTCGGCGGACTCGGCCAGCACGCGCACCGAAGTGGCGGTGACGGAGAAGAATCCGCCGTGCACGGCCACGACAACGCGCTCGTTGTCGTCGGACACGATGGTCACGGTGCCGCCCTCGACCAGCTGGCCGAGCAGCGGCTCGTGGCCGACCATGATGCCGATCTCACCCTCCGTGGTCTGAGCCGAGACGAAGGACGCCCGGCCCGACCACAGCAGTCGCTCGACGGCGACCAGATCAACGGACATATCAGCCATGGGTGACTACTTCCCGGCGATCTTCTTCGCAGCAGCCTCGACGTCGTCCAGGCCACCGCAGGAGTTGAACGCCTGCTCGGGCAGGTGGTCGAACTCGCCCTTGCAGACGCGATCGAAGTCGTCGATGGTCTGCTCCAGCGGCACGACCGAACCCGGCTGACCGGTGAACTTCTCGGCCACGATGAAGTTCTGGCCGAGGAACTTCTCCAGACGACGGGCACGGCCGACGAGGACCTTGTCGCCTTCGGAGAGCTCGTCCATACCGAGGATGGCGATGATGTCCTGCAGCTCCTTGTACTTCTGCAGGATCCGCTTGACCTCGTTGGCCACCTGGAAGTGACGCTCGCCGACGATCGAAGCCTCAAGGATACGAGAGGTCGAGGTCAGCGGGTCGACGGCCGGGTAGATGCCCTTCTGCGAGATCGGGCGGGAAAGCTCGGTCGTCGCGTCCAGGTGGGCGAAGGTGGTCGCCGGCGCCGGGTCGGTGTAGTCGTCGGCGGGGACGTAGATCGCCTGCATCGAGGTGATCGAACGGCCACGGGTCGAGGTGATGCGCTCCTGGAGCTGACCCATCTCGTCCGCCAGGGTGGGCTGGTAACCCACGGCCGAGGGCATACGACCCAGCAGGGTCGAGACCTCGGAGCCGGCCTGGGTGAAGCGGAAGATGTTGTCGATGAAGAGCAGAACGTCCTGGTTCTGCACGTCACGGAAGTACTCCGCCATGGTCAGGGCCGACAGGGCGACGCGCATACGCGTGCCCGGCGGCTCGTCCATCTGGCCGAAGACGAGGGCGGTGTCCTGGAGGACGCCCATCTCTTCCATTTCCAGGTGGAGGTCGGTGCCCTCACGGGTACGCTCACCGACGCCCGCGAACACCGAGGTGCCCGAGAACTCGCGAGCGATACGGGTGATCATCTCCTGGATCAGAACGGTCTTGCCGACACCGGCACCACCGAACAGACCGATCTTGCCACCCTTGACGTACGGGGTGAGCAGGTCGATGACCTTGACGCCGGTTTCCAGGATCTCGGTCTTACCCTCGAGCTGGTCGAAGGCGGGCGGCTGGCGGTGGATGCCCCACTGCTCGCCGTCGCGGCCCAGGCCGGGGGTGTCGAGGCAGTCGCCGAGCGCGTTGAAGACGTGGCCCTTGACGACATCGCCGACCGGCACCGAGATCGGCTTGCCGGTGTCGCGCACCTCGACGCCACGCACCAGACCGTCGGTCGGCTGCATGGAGATGGTGCGGACGATGTTGTCGCCCAGGTGCTGCGCGACCTCGAGGGTCAGGGTCTTCGCAACGGACGCGAGCGCGATGTCCACGTTCAGCGCGTTGTAAAGCTCGGGGATCGAGCCGCGCGGGAACTCGACGTCCACGACGGGGCCGATGACGCGGGAGACGCGGCCAGTGCCGGCGCCAACCCGGGTTTCGTTAGTGACAGCTGCGGTCATTGGTTCTCTTCCGTGTCTAGTCGCGGTCCGAGCTCGACGCCAGCGCGTTGGCGCCGCCGACGATTTCCGTGATTTCCTGCGTGATTCCGGCCTGGCGCAGCGAGTTCGCGGTACGGGTCAGTGAATTCACCAGATCCGTCGCGTTGTCGGTGGCCGCCTTCATCGCGGTGCGGCGCGCAGCCGACTCCGATGCCGCAGCGTCGAGCAGCGACGAGTAGATCCGGGTGTTGATGTACTTCGGCAGCAGCGCGCCCAGCAGGCGGTCCGCGTCCGGCTCGAACTCGTACTGGGCAACCGGATTGGAGTTGCCGTCGGAGAAGCTGTCCTCACCGAGTTCGAAGTTCTCGTCGACATAGCTCACCTGAATGGGAGCCAGACGACGCACCTCGGGAACCTGCGACAGCATCGACACGAAACGCGTGTAGACGATGTGCAGTTCATCGACGCCGGCCATGGTGCCGACCCCGTTGGGGGCGGCCACCTCGCCGTCGGCGCCCGCCATGAATGCCTCCACCAGGTGGTTGCACGCGGCGGAAGCGTCGACGTAGTTGGGCGCCTGGGAGAACCCGGTCCACGAACCGCTGGTCGAGCGACCACGGAAGGTGTAGTAGGTCAGGCCCTTCGCGCCCATCACGTACAGCACCGGCTCTTTGCCTTCGGAGCGCAGGGTGGTCAGCAGCTCTTCGGTGCGCTTGAGCACGTTGGAGTTGTAGCCACCGCACATCCCGCGGTCACTGGTGATCACCAGGACCGCGGCACGGCGCGCGTTCGGCCGCTCGGTGAGCAGCGGGTGGGTGAGATTGCCACTGGCGCTGGCCAATTCGGCGAGCACCTTGGTGATCTCTTCCGCGTACGGCTTGGCAGCCGCGACCCGGGCCTGCGCCTTGCTGATTCGCGAGGTCGCGATCAGCTCTTGCGCCTTGGTGATCTTCTTGATCGAGCTCACGGAACGAATTCGGGAGCGCAGTTCGCGCACGCTTGCCATTAGCGGTTCACACTCCCTTCATTCCTCGAGTCAGACAGTCGCATTCGCTTCGCCGCTCTTACTTCTCGACGTGCTTGCGAGTGACGGACAGCGACTCGACCTCTTCGTGATCGAGCTTGCCGGCCTCGGCCTCGACGACACGGCTGCCGTCGGACGCCAGGAAGCCCTGCTTGAACTTGTCGGTCGCGACCTTGATCGCGTCGGCCGGCTCGCCCTCGATCTTCTTCGCGCCACCCTGGAGGGCGTCGAAGGAGGACTGCACGGAACCGTGCAGGAACTCGAGCAGCTCGCCGTTGAAGCGACGCACGTCGCCGACCGGCACCGAGTCGTAGTAGCCCGCGTCCACCAGGAACAGCGAGACGACCTGGTCCTCGACCGAAACCGGGGAGTACTGGTCCTGCTTGAGCAGCTCGACCCAGCGCGCGCCACGCTCCAGCTGCGCCAGCGAGGCCGCATCCAGGTCGGAGGCGAAGGCGGAGAAGGCTTCCAGCTCGCGGTAGGAGGCGAGCTCCAGACGCAGCGAACCGGCGACCTGCTTCATGGCCTTGGTCTGCGCGGCACCACCGACACGGGACACCGAGATACCGACGTTGATGGCCGGACGGACACCCTTGTTGAAGAGGTCCGACTCCAGGAACACCTGGCCGTCGGTGATCGAGATGACGTTGGTCGGGATGAACGCCGAGACGTCGTTGGCCTTGGTCTCGATGATCGGCAGCGCGGTCATGGAACCGGCGCCGAGCTCGTCGGACAGCTTCGCGCAACGCTCCAGCAGACGGGAGTGCAGGTAGAAGACGTCACCCGGGTACGCCTCGCGGCCCGGCGGGCGGCGCAGCAGCAGCGAGATGGCACGGTAGGCCTCGGCCTGCTTGGACAGGTCGTCGAACACGATCAGGACGTGCTTGCCCTGGTACATCCAGTGCTGGCCGATGGCCGAACCGGTGTACGGCGCCAGCCACTTGAAGCCGGCGGAGTCGGAGGCCGGAGCCGCGACGATGGTGGTGTACTCCATCGCGCCGTGCGCCTCGAGGGCAGCCTTGACGCCCGCGATGGTGGAGCCCTTCTGGCCGATCGCGACGTAGATGCAGCGCACCTGCTTCGACGGATCGCCGGTGGCCCAGTTGGCCTTCTGGTTGATGATCGCGTCGATGCAGACCGCGGTCTTGCCGGTCTTGCGGTCACCGATGACCAGCTGACGCTGGCCACGGCCGATCGCGGTCAGGGCGTCGATGGCGGTGATGCCGGTGGCGAGCGGCTCGCCGACGGGCTGGCGCTCCAGCACGGTCGCGGCCTGCAGCTCGAGCACGCGACGCTCGTCGGCCTCGATCTCGCCGAGGCCGTCGATCGGGGCGCCCAGCGGGTTCACCACGCGGCCGAGGAAGTTGTCACCGACCGGGACCGAGAGCACGTCGCCGGTACGGCGGACCTGCTGGCCCTCCTCGATGGTGTCGAACTCACCCAGGACGACGGCACCGATTTCGGTGTCCTCCAGGTTCAGCGCGACGCCGAGCACGCCGCCGGGGAATTCCAGCAGCTCGTTGGCCATCGCGCCGGGGAGGCCGCTGATGTGGGCGATACCGTCGCCGGTGTCGGTGACTACGCCCACTTCCTCGATGGAGGTTTCCGGGGTGTAGCTCTGGGTGTAGCTCTCGATCGCGCTACGGATCTCATCGGGGGAGATCGTCAGCTCCGCCATGTTCTTCCTGCTCTCGCTGTGGTCTCGAATGTCGGTGTGTTGGTGCGGTTTACGCGTCTCTGCGGACTTACCGGCGGGCCGGTGAGTCTCAGGCGAGAGACTGACGCAAACGCTGCAGTCGGCCGACGGCGCTGCCGTCGATCAGGTCGTCGCCCACGCGCACGACGACACCGGCCAGCAAGGTCGGATCCTCCTGCACGTGCACCGTGACGGGCTTGTCGTAGATGCGCTGGAGCGAAGTCGCCAGGTGCTCGCGCTGCTGCGGCGTCAGGGCCGCCGCGGCGCGCACGTGCGCCACGATCTGGTCCCGCAGCGACGCCGCCAGGTCGGACAGCTCGTCGATGGCCTGGCCGGAATCGCCCTTGTGGCGCAGCACGGCCTGCTCGACCAGCTGCTGGGTGATGTCCTCGACCTTGCCCGCGAGCAGACGCTGCACCAGGGCCCGCTTGGCTTCCGCCGGCTTGCCGTGGTCCTGCAGCGCCTGCTCCAGGTCCGGGTTGTCGTCGATGATCCGGGCCAGCCGGAACAGCTCGTCCTCGACCGAGGTCAGGCGGCCACGCTCGTCCGCGGCGCGCAGCAGCGCCTCGCGGCCGAGCAGGACCAGCGTGTCGACCAGGTCACGGGCCCGCGACCAGTCCTGAGCCACGGCCGTGGTCAGCACGGCCAGCGTGGTTCCGCTGATCTTGCCGCCGAAGACGCGTTCGGCCAGCTCGGCGCGCGCCGAACTCGACACCGACTTATCCGCGAGCGCCACACGCAGCGAACGCTGGTCGTCGAGGACGGCGACAACGGCGAACAGTTCCGACCCCGTAGTAGCCGCGACGGTGTCGCTACCGGTCAGAGCGGCCCGAAGAGCTTCCCGCGCACGGGAACTCGCCTCACGGCTCGCTGCGTACATGCTTCCCACTTTCGGCTCGTTACCTTCCGACCCCGATGCCGGCGTTCGCGTCCAGTTCCGCCAGGAACCGGTCGATCGACGCCGACTGCTTGGCCTCGTCGGCCACCGACTGACCGATGATCTTCTCGGCCAGGTCGACCGCGGTACGGCCCAGCTCGGAACGCAGCTCGGTCACGATCTGCTGGCGCTGAGCCTCCAGCTGCGAGTGACCGGCGGCCACGATGCGGTCGGCCTCGGCCTGCGCATCGGAACGCATCGCCGACAGGATGGCCGCACCCTGGGTGCGGGCTTCCTCACGGATACGCGCGGCCTCGAGGCGAGCCTCGGCCAGCTGCTCCTGGTACTGCTGCAGGGTGGCCTGCGCCTCGGCCTGCACGGCCTCGGCCTTGGCGATACCGCCCTCGATCTTCTGAGTCCGCTCGTCCAGCACCTTGGTCAGACGCGGGACGACGTACTTGGCGAAGACAAAGGCGATAACGATGAAGACGATCGCAGACCAGACAATGTCATAGGTCTTCGGGACGAGGGGGTTGATGTCCTCCTCGGCCGCGAGCAAAACAATGCTGTTCATCGTTGATTCCTAGTCTTTGGCCGGAATCAGAAAATGAAGCCGGCGACGAGACCGATCAGCGCCAGGGCCTCGGTGAACGCGATACCCAGGAACATGTTGGTCCGGATGGTGCCCTGCAGCTCGGGCTGACGGGCGATGCCCTCGATGGCCTTACCGACGACGATGCCCACACCGATGCCGGGGCCGATCGCGGCGAGGCCGTAACCGATGGCGCCGAAACCCTTGGACTTGGACTCGGCAACTTCGGCAGCCAGGTACGAGAGGGTGCTCATGTGTGTTTCATTCCCTTTCTGTCGCCCACCCGCCGGGCGGCGTGGAAGGCAGGTTTATGGAGTTGGTGCGGTCGGTCAGTGAGAGTCGGCGTGCTGCGCGAGACCGATGTAGACAGCGGTCAGCAGCGCGAACACGTACGCCTGCAGGAAAACCACCAGCAGCTCGAAGAGGGTGAAGCCGAAGCCCGCGAGCAGCGAGAACGGCGAGAACACCTTCATCCAGGAGACGGCATCGAACAGGAAGAACTGGGTGGCACTGAAGAACAGCACCAACATGATGTGGCCTGCCAGCATGTTCGCCATAAGACGGACGGTCAGCGTGAACGGGCGCAGCACGAAGGTCGAGATGAACTCGATCGGGATCAGCAGCACGTGCAAGGCGGGCGGCACATTCGGCACCACGATGGACGAGCGCATGTACTTCAGGAAGCCGTACTTCTTGATACCGACGTAGTTGAACGTCAGGTAGGCGACGACGGCCAGCACCAGCGGCATGCCGATGCGCGCGTTCGACGAGATGTTCAGCCCCGGAATAACACCCGAGATGTTCAGGAACAGCACGGTGAAGAAGATCGACGCGATGAGCGGGAAGAACTTCTTACCGGATTCCTTGCCCAGCACCTCGTCGCAGATCTGCTCCTTGACGAACACCAGACCCGATTCGGCGACATTCTGCAGCCCGCGCGGAACCAGCTGCGGCCGCCGGAAAGCGGCGTACATGACTGCCACGAGAACGACCGACATCAGGATGCGAATGAGCATCAAACGGTCGAGCTCGAAAGGCGTCCCCTCGAACAGCACTGCTGGAGGGAAGAAGTCGTTGAGTGACGGCGCGTGGAACTCGCCTGCCAAAAAGGTGACGCTCAGCGTTCTCTCCCGTGGTCGGCCGCCAGGAGATAGTTTTCTCCTGCGGTTCGATCGGACATTGACGATCTGGTGGGTCGACTCAGGTCGGCTCGAAGTTCGTCAGCAGCTGTGGCAGTCACGCCCTGGCGTCTGTACGCGCGTCGGCGACATCGTCGACGGTGCAGAACCGTGACCCGAAAGGGTCCGGTACGGCTGTAAGCATAACCTGCTCTCAGGTGGGTCTCAGGCGACCCCCCCTGTTGATTCGGTTGGCTACAGGTAAAGAGTTTATCAAGTTATCTACGACAATGCGTAGGGGGTCGCGGAAACGCTGGATGAACGGTGTTTCGAACCCCGTCCGGAGCGCCTCCAGCTACAGGTCGCGGTCGACGTGCACGGTCGGAACCCGTTGGCGCAGAAGGCCGTAGGTCTCCGCGCCGAGCACGATGAGCAGGGCGCCGACCACAGTCAGGAAGAGCGCGCCGCGGCTGTAGAAGTCGTAGTTCTGCAGCACCGCGACGACGATCACGGCCAGCAGCAGCTTGCCGACCCAGCTGCCCAGCAGCACCAGGCCCTGCAGGCCCGATTCGATCTTGGCGCTGAAGAGCACCGAGGCGGCCGTGGTCAGGATGAAGGCGCCACCCAGGGCGGAGCCGATCAGGGCGCCCCACAGGCCGGGCAGACCGGCGATGAGGGACGACAGGATGGCCGAAACCACAACCAGCACAGCCAAACCGGCGATGCCGTAGCGCAGGGCCGCGCGCAGCGGGGCGTCGGGACCGGGGTTCGAAGGCGTGCTCACGATCGGAAACTCTACCGGGCGGCGTGATCGGAGCCGCGGGGCGGTTTCCGGACCGAGTTGATCTTCAATTCCCGCCAGGACGGCACCGCGGTGACGATCAACGCGAAAACCAGCCCGGCCGCGAACAAGAGCACCACCAGCCGGCGATCACCGATCAACGAGGTGCCGACCGCGCCGAATGCGAACACGCTCACCCACAGATAGATCACCAGCACCACGCGGCGCTGCGAATGGCCGATCTGCAGCAAACGGTGATGCAGATGCATTTTGTCGGGAGTGGAGAAACTCACACCCGCGCGCACCCGGCGAACCACCGCGAGGACAAGATCGAGAACCGGAATGAACATCACCGCACCCACCAGCAACAACGGTGACAACAGACCCACGATGTCGCGCGGGCCGTAACCCTGCAGCGGAATTCGCCCGGACGCACCCGTCGACACCGCCGCCAGCATCAATCCGATCAGCATGGATCCGGTATCGCCCATGAAAATGCGGGCCGGTGAGAAATTGTGGGGAAGAAATCCCAGGCACGCGCCGGCCAGCGCGGCGGCCAGCAACGCGGGCGGATAGGTGTCGGTGGAACCGCCCACCTCGTAGAGCAAACCCACCGTGAACACGAAAACCGCGACGGCCGCGATGAAACCGAGCCCCGCCGCCAATCCGTCCAGGCCGTCCACGAAATTCATGGCGTTCACCACGGTCACCGTGATGCCCACCGTCACCAGACCGCCCTGCAGCGGATCCAGCACCACCGTCTCGTTGGTGAACGGGTTGTAGATGGCCACCCAGCTCAGGCCCATCACCGCCATCACGCCCGCCGCGGTGATCTGCCCCACCAGCTTGGTCAGCCAGTCCAGCCCCCAGCGGTCGTCGATGATGCCGACCAGCACGATCAGCGTGGCCGCGGCAAGTACCGCGGGAATGTCCTTGGGATAGTCGAAGCCACGGCGCAGTGCGGGCAGCTGGTGCGCGAACAACACCGCCGCCAGCAGACCCAGATAGATGGCCAGGCCGCCCATCCGCGGAATCGGCTTCACGTGCACATCGCGTTCACGGGGAATGGCCACCGCGCCGAAGGCGATGGCCAGCACGCGGATTCCGCCGGTGCTCAGGAAGGCGATCACCGCGGCGACCAGCAGCACGAGCAGCAGCTCCCGCAGCGGGACGACCGCGCCCTGGCTGAATACGCCCTGACTCAGCAGCATCTAGCGGCCGTCAGTGCGCGCCGGCCTGGCGGAGTTCCTCCGGCGACATGCCGAGCACCTCCGCGACCTTCTCGATCGGCACCGCGCCCTCGCGCAGCACCCGCGGCGCGTCCGCGGTCAGATCGACGATGGTGGACGCCACCGCGTGATCGGCCGGACCGCCGTCGAGGTACACCCCGACCAGATCGCCCAGCTGCGCCTGCGCCTCCCCCACCGTGGCGGCCGGCGGCTGCCCCGACACGTTCGCGCTCGACACCGCCAACGGGCCGACCTCACGCAACAGCTCCAGCGCGACCGGGTGCAGCGGCATGCGCAGCATCACCGTGCCGCGCGCGTCACCCAGATCCCAGGCCAGCGAAGGAGCTTGCTGCACAACCAGACTCAGCCCGCCCGGCCAGAACGCCCGGATCAGCTCACGCGCCTGCGGCCGCACCGAGTAGACGAGACCGTCGATCGTGGTCCACGATCCGACCAGCACCGGCACCGGCATGTCCCGCCCCCGCCGCTTGGCGGCCAGCAGCGCGCCGACAGCCTGGCTGTCGAACGCGTCGGCGGCGATCCCGTAGAGGGTGTCGGTCGGAATGACTGCCAACCGCCCGGACTTCAGCGTGCTCCGCGCGGCACTCAGTCCGGCAGCGCGGGAGTCGGGATCGGCACAGTCGTAGACGGTACTCACGGCTGACATCTTGGCACGGATCAAGTCCCGACAGCTCGCGGCTCCCCCTCCCGACGCCGGGGCGAGCCCAGGAAAGCACCCGGGAATCTCCGTAGGCTCTGGGTGACGAAGGAGGCACGGACTCATGATGCGTGCGATCTGGAACGGAACGGTCATCGCCGAGGCCGCCACGACCGTGGAGGTCGAGGGCAATCAGTACTTTCCGGTGGAGTCGCTGAAGAGCGAATACTTCAGGGAGAGCGCCAAGCACACGGTCTGCCCATGGAAGGGCATCGCGAGCTATTACACCGTGACGGTCGAGGGCGCGGAGAATCCGGATGCGGCCTGGTACTACCCGCATCCGAGTCCGCTGGCCCGCAAGATCAAGAACCATGTCGCCTTCTGGCACGGCGTCACGGTGACGGACGAACCCGGCTGAGCGTCAGCCGGCTATACGGCGGGCGACGACGAAGCGGGGTTTGCCCGCGAGGTCGGGGTGCTCGACTATGTCGGTGAAGCCGCCGTGGGCGGCGAAGAGGGCGGCGACGCCGGAGCCGTTGGTGTCATCGTGTTCGACCGCCGCGACGCCGTTCTCGCGGAGCAGGCGGGCGATGGTGTCGACCATGGGGCGGATGACGGAGAGGCCGTCCGGGCCGCCGAACAGCGCGCGGTGCGGGTCGTGGTCCATGACCTCGGGGTCGAGTTGCGCGTCCTCGGGGATGTAGGGCGGGTTGGAGACGACCACGTCGACCCGGCCGTCGAGGTCGTCGAGGATGGCGGGGTCGGTGACGTCGCCGGCGTGCAGGTCGATGGGGGTGTCTCCCTCGTCGGCCAGTTGCAGGGCGTTGCGGCGGGCCCAGGCCAGGGCTTCGGGGTCGAGTTCGACGGCGTGCACCTGGGCGTCGGGGCGGGCGTGCGCGATGGCCAGGGCCAGGGCGCCGGAACCGGTGCACAGGTCGACCACGATCGGCGGGTGCGCGTGGCCGATCTGCTCGAGCCGGGCCAGTGCCCAGGCGAACAGCAACTCGGTCTCCGGACGTGGCACGAAGACGCCCGGGCCCACGGCGAGATCGATCTCACCCATCGCGGCGGTGCCCGTAAGGTGTTGCAGCGGAACGCGTTCCGCGCGCCGGGCGACCAGCTTGCGGAACTCCTCGAGCTGATCGGGGGTGAGCATGGGCATCAGGGCCAGCCGGCCGCGGTCGACGCCCAGCACGTGGGCGGCCAGGAATTCCGCGTCGGCCTGGGGACTGTGCACACCGGCCGCGGCCAGGATGTCGGCGGCCTCCCGGATGGCCGGCCGCAATGGTGCACGACTCACTGTTCGCACCTTTCTCCCCACGCACATGCTCGCACGAATTGCCCTGCCCCGAACCCGCTCCCGCCCAACCCCGCGCGCGCCCGGGGCATCGGGCGTGGCGCGGGCGGCGGGGCCGGTTATTCGGCGGCGAGGCGGGCGGCGCGGTCGGCCTCGCCCAGGGCGGTGAACAGGTCGTCGAGGTTGCCGTCGAGCACGGAATCGAGGTTGTGGGCCTTGAATCCGATGCGGTGGTCCGCGATCCGGTTCTCCGGGAAGTTGTAGGTGCGGATGCGCTCGGAGCGGTCCACGGTGCGGATCTGGGTGGCGCGCCCGGCCGCGGCGTCGGCGTCGGCCTGTTCCTCGAGCAGGGCCTGCAGGCGGGCCGCGAGGACCTGCTTGGCGCGAATCTTGTTCTGCAGCTGCGACCGCTCGTTCTGGCAGGTCACCACCAGGCCGGTGGGCAGGTGGGTGAGGCGCACCGCGGAGTCGGTGGTGTTGACGCCCTGACCGCCCTTGCCGGAGGACCGGTAGACGTCGATGCGCAGGTCCTTCTCGTCGATCTCGACTTCCTCGACCTCGTCCGGTTCCGGGTAGACGAGCACGCCGGCGGCCGAAGTGTGAATGCGCCCTTGGGATTCGGTGACCGGGACGCGCTGCACGCGGTGCACACCGCCCTCGAACTTGAGCTTGGACCACACGCCGTCGCGGGTGGCCTCCTTGCTCTTGATGGAGAAGCTGGCGTCCTTGTAGCCGTCCAGATCGGAGTAGGTGACGCCGAGCACCTCGACCTTCCAGCCGTGCCGTTCCGCGTACCGGATGTACATGCGGGCCAGGTCGGAGGCGAACAGCGCCGATTCCTCGCCGCCTTCGCCGGACTTCACCTCGAGGATGACATCGTCGCCGTCGTGCGGGTCGCGCGGCGCGAGCAGGTCGGTGAGCTGCTTGTCGAGCTCCTCCACCTGGGCGGCCAGGCCGGGCACCTCGGCCGCGAAGGACGAGTCGTCGGCGGCCAGCTCCTGCGCGGCGGCCAGATCGTCGCGCGCGGACGTCAGCTTGTTGTAGGTGGACATGATCGGGCCGAGTTCCGCGAAACGCTTGCCGACGCGACGGGCCGCGCCCGGGTCATTGTGCAGCGCGGGGTCGGCGAGCTGGGATTCCAGCCCCTGGTACTCGGCCAGGATGTCGTCGATCGCGTTGGGGGCCGTCTTGTCGGCCATCGCGGTTCCTCCCGTCGGGGTGCCGGGCAGGCACACCCGGAAAGTATGTGTGAGCTGTCTCAGCTCGCAGCTGGTAGGTCCATAAACGCACCAACGCCCGGCCTGCGGTACGCAGGACGGGCGTCGGCGGGACAGCTACTTGGTGCGCTTGCCGTAGCGGGCCTCGAAGCGGGCCACGCGGCCGCCGGTGTCCAGAATCTTCTGCTTACCCGTGTAGAACGGGTGGCACTGGGAGCAGACCTCGACCGAGATCTGGCCCGACTCCTTGGTGCTCTTGGTCTGGAAGGTGTTTCCACAACCGCAGACCACGGTGGTGTCCACGTAAGTGGGGTGAATTCCTGCCCTCATTGGGTGTCCTTTCAATGGTCGCCGGGTCGCCTTCGTGAAGACGTGAACCGGAACCGACTAGAGGCATGGTTGCCGACGGAACAGTCTATGCGCTGCTACCGAGTGGTCACCGCGAGGGGTGACATGGTGCAGAACAGGCAGTCGGAACGGTTTGTTCCCCGAAAGTCGAGTAGCCCGCTACTCAGGAACGCGAACACCCATGTTCATAGAGTTTTCCCAGGTGAGAGCACGCGACGATCGAAGGAGCGAGGCGGTGACCAGGAACGAAGCGACAGCTGGGGGAATCCTGACCGTGCTGGCCCTGATGGTCGTCGCGGGCTGGTGGATGACTCCCGGAAAGTCCGGCACTGCGGCGGGGACCGTGAATCCGGCCCCGATCCCGCCGCAGGGGGACGACACACTCGCCTATCGGGCGGTCACGGCATCGGAGAACACCGGTGCCGTGACCGCGCTCATCCTCGGTTTCATGATCGGCGGCGCAGCGATGATCGGGCTGTTCTGCTGCTCCCCCGCCTCTCCGGGACTTCAGCGGGCGGCCATGTGCCGCGAAATTCCCGACCCGTGCCGGCGGTCCGTAACCCCACCAACCTTGGGCGTACCCGACGAGTTACCCGGATCGGCACGAAATCAGTTGTTGCGCTTGCGAAACGAGAACGGGGGCCTCGCCGCAGCGAGGCCCCCGTTTCATCATTCGTCGATCGCGCCCGGGGCGGTCTTGGAGACCGTCATCAGGAACTCGATGTTGGACTTGGTCTTCTTCAACCGGTCCACCATCAGGTCGATGGCCTGATGCGAGTCCAGGCCGGACAGCACGCGACGCAGCTTGTGCAGCACGGCCGCCTCGTCCGGGGACATCAGCAGGTCGTCGCGACGGGTGCTGGACAGGTTCACGTCGACCGCCGGGAACACGCGGCGCTCGGCGATCTTGCGATCGAGCTTGAGCTCGGCGTTACCCGTGCCCTTGAACTCCTCGAAGATGACCGTGTCACCGGTGGAACCGGTCTCCACCAGCGCCGTGGCGATGATGGTGAGCGAGCCGCCGTTCTCGATGTTGCGGGCCGCGCCGAGGAACCGCTTGGGCGGGTACAGCGCGGTGGAATCCACACCACCGGAAAGGATTCGACCCGAGGCCGGGGACGAGTTGTTGTACGCGCGGCCCAGTCGAGTGATCGAGTCGAGCAGCACGACGACGTCCTGACCCGCCTCGACCAGGCGCTTGGCCCGCTCGATGGCCAGCTCCGCGACCGAGGTGTGGTCGCTCGGCGGACGGTCGAAGGTGGAGGCGATGACCTCGCCGCGCACGGAGCGCTGCATGTCGGTCACTTCCTCGGGACGCTCGTCCACCAGCACCACCATCAGGTAGCACTCGGGGTTGTTCGTCGCGATCGCGTTGGCGATGTCCTGGATGACCATCGTCTTACCCGCCTTGGGCGGGGACACGATCAGCGCGCGCTGACCCTTACCGATCGGCATGATCAGGTCGATGATGCGCGTGGTCAGCTTGTTGGCCTGAGTCTCCAGGCGCAGTCGCTGATTCGGGTACAGCGGGGTGAGCTTGGTGAATTCCGGTCGGCGCTTGGCGGTTTCGACATCGCCGCCGTTGACCGAGTCCAGCCGCACCAGCGGATCGAACTTCTGCCGCTGGTTGCTCTGATCCCCGTCGCGCGGAGCGCGCACCGCACCGACGATGTGGTCACCGCGGCGCAGGCCGTTCTTGCGAACCAGGTTCATCGACACGTACACGTCGTTCGGGCCGGCCAGGTAGCCGGAGGTGCGGACGAACGCGTAGTTGTCGAGCACGTCGAGAATGCCGGCGACCGGCTGCAGGACGTCGTCCTCGCGGATCTCCATCTCGCGGGCCTCGCCGCCGCCACCGGTGGCGCCGTCCCGGTCCCGCCCGCGGCGACGCTCACGGAAGCGACGGCCACGGCGGCCGCGGCCCTCCTCGTCGTCACCACCACGGTCGTCACGGTCGTTGCGATCGCGGCCGGCGCCGTTCTGGCTCTGCTGGCCGCTGCCCTGGCTGCGGCCACCCTGGTCGCCGCGCTGGCCGCGCTCGCCCTGGTTGCGGTCGCCCTGGTTGTTGCGCTCCCGGCGACGCTCGCCGCCCTCCTGCTCGCCCTTGTCGGCGGCGGGGGCTTCGGTGCCGGTGTTCTCGGCGGCGCCGCGCTGTTCGCGACCCCGACGCTGACGACCACGGCCGCGCTGGCCGCCGTCGCGATTGTCTTCACCACCCTCGGCGCGGGCGTTCTCGCCCTCCTCGCGCTTGGCTTCGCGCGACTCCGAAACCTTGGATTCGCGCGTCTCCGAAGCGTTTTGGCGCGACTCGGCCGGCTCGGCGCGGTCGGTCTTCGCCTCCGTCTTCGACTCGGCCGGAGCGGTGTCGGCGGCCCGAGCGGACTTCTTCACGGACTCCACGTCAACGGCCGACGCGGACTCCCCGCCGGTCGGCGCATCCTCGGCCTTGGCCTTGGCCTTCCCCGTGGTGGCCTTGCCGCCGGAGGTGGCGGGCGCCTTGGTGGTGGCCCCGACCTGGTTCTCCTTGATGGCGGCGATGAGATCACCCTTACGCATCCCGGAAGTACCTCGGATACCGAGTTCTCCCGCAAGCGCACGCAACTGCGGCAACAACATTCCAGTCAGCCCCGATCGTGCGACGTCAGTTTGTTCGCTCATCTTCGAAATCTGTCCGGAGTCACTATCGCGACTCCCCGAGGAATCTGGATCACTGTCCACCCCGGGTGTCGCGAGCAGGTCCGTATCTGTCACGGAAATCCTTTCCTTCCCTCGACCGCCGTGTGCCAGTTCGAGGGTTCCTCCTGCAGTCCGGTCCAATGCCGGGCTCGGATGCCGTATCGCCTATCCCGCCGGGCCGGTGGGCTCCCCAACACGTGGGCTTCACCACCGAGAGTGCTAGTGCTCATCGAACAAGAAAGGTGGGAGAGATCATTCCAGTTGACTGGCTACCCCCAAGTTTCGAGCCTCAAGCCTCGAGCCCGAGCAAGGAGCCTCTGGAGCGATTTGCCCTGATGAAGCACCGGCGTCTGACGCGCACGATGTACGGACTCGCTCAGGATAGCTCCCACCTTTTGCATCGGCAAGGCAGGCGCGCTGTCAATCCACCAAGACGCCGTCGGCGATTCCGGGCTCGAGCACACGCAGCCCGTCCGCGATCGCGAGTTCGCGCAGTTCCTCGGGGAATTCGCTGGTCGCGAAGGCCAGCACGGTCGGGCCCGCACCCGACACGGTGGCGGGAATGCCCGCGGCGCGCAGCCGTTCGATCCATTTCGTGGTGAGCGGCAGCGCCGAAGCGCGGTAGCCCTGATGTAGCCGGTCCGCGGTGGCGGGCATCAGCAGGTCAGGACGCTGCGTCAAGGCGACTACCGCGAGCGCGGCGCGGCTCACGTTGAAGGCGGCGTCGCCGTGCGGCACCGAATCCGGCAGCAGGCCGCGGGTGTGCGCGGTGGAGGAACGCTCCTCCGGGATGAGCACCACCGGGCGCAACGTGGCGTGCGGTTCCAGCCGGACCGCGCGATAGGTGCGGCCGGGATGCTCGACGACACCGTTTCCGTCTGCGGGACGGTCGGTTTCGGACCAGGACACCACGATCCCGCCCAGAATGCTGGCCGAGGCGTTGTCCGGGTGGCCTTCGAATTCCGAAGCCAGCTGCACCATCACGTCATCGCCGTAGGCCAGGCCGGCATCGAATTTCGCGGCCAGGCCGCGGCCGGCGGCCAGACCGCCGACCACCGCCGAAGCCGACGAGCCCAGCCCGCGCGAATGCGGAATCACGTTGTGGCACACCACATCCAGTCCGTCGGCCCACACGCCCGCGGCCTGCAGGCCGCGTTCGATGGCGCGCACCACCAGATGCGAAGGGCCCCAGGGCACGTCATCGGCGCCCTCCCCCTCGACCCGGATGGTGAGCCCGGAGTCGGTGGTGGACACCGTGATCTCGTCATAGAGCCCGAGCGCGATTCCCAGGGAATCGAATCCCGGACCCAGATTCGCGCTGGACGCCGGAACCCGCACGGTGACGGAGATTCCGGCGGGCAGCGTACGGGTCATGAGCTGAGCATCGCGCGCGGTCAACTCAGGCCAGCTCGAGTTCGTGGGCCACCGCGACCGGGTCGACCGCGATCGGCTTGACCTCGGGCATGCCCTTGAGCGCGTTGTCCGGATCCTTGAGACCGTTGCCGGTCACCGTGCACACCACGGTCAGGCCGGAATCCAGCCAGCCCTCGGCGCGCGCGGCCAGCAGACCGGCGACCGACGCGGCGGAGGCGGGCTCCACGAAGACGCCTTCCTTGGCCGCGACCAGGCGGTACGCGGCGAGGATCTCGTCATCGGTGGCCGCGCGGAACGCGCCGCCCGACTCCTCCTTGGCGGCCACGGCCTGGTTCCAGGACGCGGGCGCGCCGATCCGGATGGCGGTGGCGATGGTCTCCGGGTTCGGCACCGGAGCGCCGTAGACCAGCGGCGCGGCGCCGGCGGCCTGCACGCCCAGCATGCGCGGGCGCGAGGCGGTGACGCCGTCGGCGAAGTACTCGCTGTAGCCCTTCCAGTACGCGGTGATGTTGCCCGCGTTACCGACCGGCAGCACATGCACGTCGGGGGCCTTGCCCAGCGCGTCGGCGATCTCGAAGGCCGCGGTCTTCTGGCCCTCGATGCGGGCCGGGTTCACCGAGTTCACCAGGCCGACCTCGGGGAAGTCGGAGGTAACCTTGCGGGCCAGCTCCAGGCAGTCGTCGAAGTTGCCGTCCACCTGGATGATCTTGGCGCCCAGCATGACCGCCTGGGCCAGCTTGCCCATGGCGATCTTGCCCGACGGGATCAGCACCGCGCAGTGCAGTCCGGCGCGGGTGGCGTACGCCGCGGCCGAGGCCGAGGTGTTGCCGGTGGAGGCGCACAGCACGGCCTTCTTGCCGGTGTACTTGGCGTCGGTCATGGCCATGGTCATGCCACGGTCCTTGAACGAGCCGGTCGGGTTCGCGCCCTCGACCTTGAGGTACACCTCACAGCCGGTCAGCTCGGAGAGGTGATGCGCGGGCACCAGCGGGGTGCCGCCCTCGAAGAGAGTGACGGCCTTCCAGTCGGCGGGGATCGCGAGCCGGTCGCGATACGCGTCGATCAAGCCCGGCCACGGCGTGTGCACAGGTGCAGCAGCGCGTGCGGTTGCACTCATTCCTCGGTGCCTTCCAATCTCAGAACACTGGTCACGGACGTGACGGAGTCCAGTTCGGCCAATGCGGCAACGGTATCCGCCAGCGCGGACTCCAGCGCGTGGTGGGTCACCACAACCAGGCGCGCACCCTCGTCGTGTCCCTCCTGGCGGACCGTCGAGATGCTCACACTGTGCTTGGCGAATTCCCCGGCGACCGCTTCCAGCACGCCGGTGCGGTCGGCTACCTGCAGGTTCACGTGGTAGCGGGTCGGGGTGTCGCCGATCGAAGCGATCGGCAACTCAGCATAAACCGATTCGCCCGGCGCGCGGCCACCGTAGAACTTGTTGCGCGCAGCCATCACCAGATCGCCCATCACGGCCGACGCGGTGGGAGCGCCGCCGGCGCCCTGACCGTAGAACATCAGGCGGCCGGCGTTCTCGGCCTCCACGACCACGGCGTTGAACGCGCCGCTGACCGCGGCGAGCGGGTGCTTGCGCGGAATGAGCGCCGGGTAGACGCGCACCGAGATCTTCTCCTTGCCGCCCTCGTCGGTGACGCGCTCGGCCATGGCCAGCAGCTTCACCGTGCAGCCCACGGCCGCCGCGGTCTCCAGATCCTCGGAGGTGATCTTGGAGATGCCCTCGCGGTACACGTCGCCGGAGGTGACTCGGGTGTGGAAGGCGACCGAGGCCAGGATCGCGGCCTTGGCGGCGGCGTCGTAGCCCTCGACGTCGGCGGTCGGGTCGGCCTCGGCGTAGCCCAGGCGGGTGGCCTCGGCCAGCACGTCGTCGTAGTCGGCGCCGGTCTCGGCCATGGCCGAGAGGATGAAGTTGGTGGTGCCGTTCACGATGCCGACCACGCGATTCACCCGGTCGCCGGACAGCGACTGGATGAGCGGGCGCACCACCGGGATGGCCCCGGCGACGGCGGCCTCGAAGTAGAGGTCGGCGCGGTGGTTCTCGGCGGCGGCGGCCAGCTCGCCGGTGTAGTCGGCGAGCAGCGCCTTGTTGGCGGTGACCACGGACTTGCCCGAGTTCAGGGCCGCGGCGATGAGGGCGCGGGCCGGGTCGATGCCGCCCATGACCTCGACCACGATGTCGACGTCGTCGCGGGTCACCAGGGCCTGGGCGTCGGTGGTCAGCATGTCGGCCGGGAGACCGCGATCCTTGCTCAGGTCCCGCACCGCGACACCGCGCAGCACGACGGGCGCGCCCACTCGGTTGCACAGGTCGTCGGCGTGGTCACGAATGATGCGGACCACTTCGGTACCGACCGTGCCCATGCCGAGGACCGCGACACCGATCGGGTGATCAGATCCCCACACGCCGTTCTTGGCGTTGTTCGCCTCGGTCATGCCTTCACCTCCAAGCTGAGTAGGTCCTCCACCGTTTCACGGCGGAGGATCAAGCGCGCCTTGCCGTCCTGCACAGCGACCACGGGGGGCCGGGTGAGCAGGTTGTATCGGCTCGACATCGAGTAGCAGTACGCGCCGGTCGCGGCCACCGCCACCAGGTCGCCCGGGCCCACATCGGCCGGGAGCCAGGTATCGCGGATGACGATATCCCCACTCTCGCAATGCTTTCCGACCACCCGGGCCACCACCGGTCCGGCCTCGCTGGAACGCGAGACCAACCGGCAGTCGTACTCGGCCTGGTAGAGGGCCGGACGGATGTTGTCGCTCATGCCGCCGTCGACGCTCACATAGCGTCGGCGATTGCCGCCGTCGAGCACAACATCTTTGATGGTGCCCACCTCGTAGAGGGTGACGGTGCCGGGGCCGGCGATGGCGCGGCCCGGCTCGACCGCGATGGTCGGCACCGGCAGCCCGGCCCGCTCGGCCTCCTCGGCGACGATGCGGCGCAGGTTGGCCGCGAAGTCCTCCAGGGCGGGCGGGTCCTCGTGCGGCAGGTACGAAATACCCAGGCCGCCACCGAGATCCAGGATCTTCATCTGCTCGGCGCGCTCCATGCCGAACTTGTCGGTGACCTCGCGCAGCAGGCCCAGCATGCGGCGGGTGGAGATCTCGAAGCCGTCGATCTCGAAGATCTGCGAGCCGATGTGCGAATGCAGGCCGACCAGGCGCAGGTTGTCGGATTCGAAGACCCGGGCGATGGCCTGCATGGCGTCGCCGCCCGCGATGGAGAACCCGAACTTCTGGTCCTCGTGCGCGGTCGAGATGTATTCGTGGGTGTGGGCTTCCACGCCGACGGTGACGCGCACCAGCACGTCGACCACCTTGCCGGCGCGCTTGGCCACGGCTTCCAGGCGCTCGATCTCGATCAGCGAGTCGACGACCACGTCGCCGACGCCGGCCTCGACCGCCAGCTCCAGTTCCGGCACCGATTTGTTGTTGCCGTGCAGCGCGATTCGCTCGGCCGGGAAACCGGCGTGCAGCGCCACCGCCAGCTCGCCGCCGGAGCACACGTCCAGGTGCAGGCCCTCGTCGCGGATCCAGCGCGCGATCTCGCCGCACAGGAACGCCTTGGAGGCGTAGTGGACTCGCGAGCCGTCACCGAAGGCGCGCACCATGTCGCGGCAGCGGGAACGGAAGTCGTCCTCGTCGATGACGAACACCGGGGTGCCGTACTCGGCGGCCAGCTCGTGCACCGGCACACCGGCCAGCCGCACCACGCCGTCGGCGTCGCGGGAGGCGTTGCGCGGCCACACGTTCGCGGGCAGCTCGATCATCTGCGCCGGCGCGCTGGGACGCTCGGCCAGGGTGGGGGCGTGCGGGATGTCCGCGTGGCGGGGACCGGCGGGGTGGGCACTCATCTACATACGCTCCGGAGCACTGACGCCTAGCAGGCCGAGGCCGTTGGCGAGAACCTGACGGGTGGCTTTGACCAGCTCGAGCCGGGCGGCATTGAGCGGGGTGACGATGTCGTCACCCTGCGGGATGACGCGCAGCGTCTTGTCGGACTGGAAGGGGTGGTACGCGCCGGCCAGCTCCTCGAGGTAGCGGACCACGCGGTGCGGCTCGCGCATCTCGGCGGCGGTGGCCACCACGCGCGGGTACTCGCCGAGGGTGCGGATCAGCTCGCCTTCGCGGGCATCGGTGAGCAGCGCGAAATCCGGTGCGACCGAGGCGTAGTCGAAGGCGGCGGCGTTGCCGATGATCTGGTTGGTGCGGGCGTGCGCGTATTGCACGTAGTAGACCGGGTTCTCGCTGTCCTGGCGGGTCCACAGGTCCAGGTCGATGTCGATGCTGGAGTTCACCGAGGACCGCACCAGCGAGTAGCGGGCCGCGTCCACGCCGATCTGCTCGACCAGGTCGTCGAGCGTGACGACGGTGCCGGCGCGCTTCGACATGCGAACGGCGGCACCGTCTTTGACCAGGTTCACCATCTGGCCGATCAGCACCTCGACGGTGTCGGGGTTGTCGCCGAACGCCGCGGCTGCGGCCTTCAGACGCCCGATGTAGCCGTGGTGGTCGGCGCCCAGCATGTAGATGCACAGGTCGAAGCCGCGGGAGCGCTTGTTCTGGAAGTACGCGATGTCACCGCCGATGTAGGCGGAGTTGCCGTCGCTCTTGATGACGACGCGGTCCTTGTCGTCGCCGTACTCGGTGGAGGCGATCCACCAGGCGCCGTCCTTCTCGTACAGGTTGCCGGAGGCCTTCAGTTCGTCCAGGGCCTTCTCGACCGCGCCGGAGGCGAACAGCGAGCTCTCGTTGAAGTAGACGTCGAAGTCGGTGCCGAATTCGTGCAGCGTCTTCTTGATGTGCGTGAACATCAGCTCGACGCCCGCGCTGCGGAACAGTTCGTGGCGCTCGGTCTCCGGGAGTTCCAGCACGCCCGGGTTGGCCTTCACGACGGTGTCGGCGATGTCGTCGATGTAGTCGCCCGCGTAGCCGTCCTCGGGGGTCGGCTGCCCCAGCGCGGCGGCCACCAGCGAGTTGGCGAAGCGGTCGATCTGCGCGCCGTGGTCGTTGAAGTAGTACTCGCGGGTGACGTCGCCGCCCTGCGACGCCAGGATCCGGCCCAGCGCGTCGCCGACCGAGGCCCAGCGGGTGCCGCCCAGGTGGATCGGGCCGGTCGGGTTGGCGGAGACGAATTCGAGGTTGATCTTGGTGCCGGCGAGGGTGTCGGCGGTGCCGAAGTTCGCGCCCGCCTCGAGGATCTTCGCCACGATCGCGCCCTGCGCGGACTTGGCCAGCCGGATGTTGAGGAAGCCGGGGCCCGCGACCTCGGCGACGTCGATGCCCTCGGCGGCGGTCAGCGCGTCGGCCAGCAAAGTTGCGAACTCGCGGGGATTCATTCCCGCTTTCTTCCCTACCTGCATGGCCACATTCGTGGCATAGTCACCGTGCTCGGGGTTGCGGGGACGCTCCACCTTGACCTCGTCGGGCAGGACCGCAGGGTCGGATCCACGTTCGACAAGTACCTTCGCCGCGGTAGCACGAAGGAGATCTGCAAGGTCAGCTGGAGTCACGAGTCACTATCCTATGGTCTGAGCAGGTGAACGCCGCGAGCGGGCACCACCGGGCAGGTGCCCAGCAAACGATGCGGCCGCGTCGTTTGATTGTCCGACACGTCGAAAAGAGCACAACAAGCATGCCGAGCAAGACCAGTGCCAAGTCGGCCAAAGCCATCAAGGCAGCGGGCAAGTCCGCCGGAGCGTCCCGCAAGGGCGGCGGAGGCGGCGGCCTGGGCGGGAAACGCCAGATCCCCTGGCTCATGATCGGGGCCGTGGTCTGCGTCCTCGCCCTGATCGGCGGCATCGCCTGGGTGCTGGTCCCGAAGATCCAGGACAAGCAGGAGCAGAGCAAGTACACCCCCTCCGCCCAGAAGAAGGATCCCTCGGATCAGATCTCGGGCGTGGTGAAGAAGGAGTACCCGGCCGGGCTCCACATCACCGGCACCCAGCGGGTGGCCTACGACCAGGCCCCGCCCTTCGGCGGTCCGCACGACGGCTCGTGGGCGGCGTGCACCGGCGTGGTGTACCCGACTGCCATCCGCACCGAGAACGCGGTGCACTCGCTCGAGCACGGCGCGGTCTGGATCACCTATAACCCGGACAAGGTCGACAAGGCGGGCGTCGACGCGCTCGCGGCCAAGGTCAAGGGCAAGCCGTACAGCCTGATGTCGCCGTACCCGGGCCTGGATTCGCCGATCTCGCTGCAGTCGTGGGGCCACCAGCTGAAGCTGAACAGCTCCGACGACAAGCGCATCACCCAGTTCATCACCGCGCTGCGCCTGAACCAGTACGCCTACCCCGAGGTCGGCGCGGACTGCGCGAACCCGACCTTCAAGACCGACAACCCGCCGCCGTTCGACGCGAGCGCGCCCGGCCCCGACGCGGTCCCGATGGACGGCACCGGTGCGACCAAGGCGCAGAACGAGTCCCCCGGCGCCACCCCGGGCATCCCCGGCATGCCCGCCGGCGGCATCCCCGGCCTCCCCGGCGGCATCCCGAGCCTGCCCGGTGAAACCCCCGGCGCGCCCACCGATTCCGGCCTGCCCGGCGGCATTCCGACCATCCCGGCCCCGACCGACGGCCCGACGCAGCCGGAGCAGCCGGCTCCGACCCAGTAGTGCCGCCGTTCATGGCCGACGTTCCCGATCGCAGCTCCGAGCCGGATCCCGCCGCCGAGCCCGCCCAGCAGCCGCGCCGCAACCAGCGGCAGCTGCTGGCCATCCTCGGCGTGGTCGGGGTGCTGCTCGCCGGTTTCCTGGCCGGCATCCTGGTCGGCAATCCGTTGCGGCATCAGACCGAGCCGCCCGGCGCCGTGGATGTCGGCTTCTCCCAGGACATGTCGGTGCACCACACGCAGGCGGTGCAGATGTCGAGTCTGGCGCTGGCCGGGTCCACGGATCCCGCGGTGAAGCGGCTGGCCTACGACATCCTGACCACGCAGGCCAATCAGGCCGGGCGCATGCAGGGCTGGCTGCAGCAGTGGGACAAGCCGCTCATCTCCCCCGACGGCTACATGGGCTGGATGACCGACATGTCGGCACACCAGCATTCGGGCACCGCCATGCACATGGGTGCGGTGCAGACCATGCCCGGCATGGCTTCCGAGCAGGAGATGGCGGCCCTCGGTCAGGCCACCGGCCCGGCCCTGGACGCGTTGTTCCTGCAACTCATGCTGCGTCACCATCAGGGCGGCATGCCGATGATCGAGTACGCCGAGCAGCGCGCCGACACCGACGCGGTGCGCTCGCTGGCCGCGAGCATGGCCAAGACCCAGCAGGGTGAGGCCGATCTGATGACGCAGATGCTGGCCGAACGCAAGGTCGCGGCGCTGCCGATGAATTGATCTGGATGGACCGGGCGTACAGAAACGCCCGGTCCATCCAGGTTTTTGGCGCAGCGCACCCGATGCGATACGCTTTCCCCGCCCGACCGGGAGACCGGACGGGACCATCCCCGCCCTCGTAGCTCAGGGGATAGAGCGTCTGCCTCCGGAGCAGAAGGCCGCAGGTTCGATTCCTGCCGAGGGCACCACAGTAAGGCCCCGACCGTGAACCACGGTCGGGGCCTTACTCGTTCGCCCACCTGACGACTGACTTATCGTGCCATCGTGACCGATCTGTATTCCGATTCGCGGGCCGGGGCGGGAAGGTAGTGGGGTGCACGCGGTGTCCGGTTGTGCAGGAGGCAGCCGGACACCGCGAGCGCGTTCCGGACCGCGTTCCGACCGATGTCGTGCGGCCCCGCCTTGCCGTGTGAAACACCGGCGAGCCGGTATCTTCTGAGAGGTGCCGGAGAACGAGAGCGCTCGTGCAGGACAGCTGACGCGGCACGCCCCGCGCCCACGCGCCGGATTCTTCGCCACCGTGCTCGCCGGTATCGCGGGACTGACCCTGGCCGCTCCCGTCGGCGCCACGCCCGTCCGGCCGGATGAGGCGACCGATGCCTCGTTCTATGCGCCGGCCGCGGACCGGGTTCCGGGGGCGCACGGGTCGGTGATCCAATTGCGGCCGCTCACAGGCGATCCCGCGCTGGCGGGGGCGCGCAACTATCTGATGGTGTACCGCTCGATCGACATGCGGGGCAATCCGGTGGCGGTCTCGGGCACCCTCGCGGTGCCCGACAGCACCGCGCCGCCGGGCGGCTGGCCGCTGATCTCGTGGGCGCACGGCACCACCGGGGTCGCCGACGGGTGCGCGCCCTCCCAGGACACCTCCCCCGACTTCCCCGCCCACGACTACACCTCGATGGTGCGCCGGGTGCAGGAGCGGTGGGTGGCGGCCGGGTACGCGGTCGCGCAGACCGACTATCAGGGGCTGGGCACGCCCGGCCCGCACGGCTATCTGATCGGGACCGCCGAGCAGCGCGCCGTCACCGACATGGCCAGGGCGGCACGGCAAATCGACCCGGACGTCGGGACGCGGTGGGTCGCGATGGGGCATTCGCAGGGCGGGCAGGCCGCGGTCTTCACCGATGCGCAGGCCCAGCAGTGGGCGCCGGAGCTCCAGTTGCTGGGTGCGGTGGCGCTCGCCCCGGCCTCCCATCAGGGGCTCGGACTACAGGCCTCACAGCTGGCCACCACGGCGGGCGTGGCGGGCGCGGTGTCGCCGCTGACCGGCGGCACGGTGTCGTTCCTGCCCTTGATCATTCGCGGCGCCCAGACGGTCAGCGATCTCGATACCACCCGAATTCTCACGCCGCGTGCGCAATCCATGCTGGATCAGGCCGACACCCGCTGCATCGGCCAACTGCGGCAACCGGATTCCTGGGGCGGACTGAGCGCCGAGGACGTCTTCCCGCATGCCGGCGACACCGCCACGCTGACCCGGGTGCTGAACGAGAACGACCCCAGCACTTTGTCCTTCGCCCAGCCGCTGCTGGTCCTGCAGGGCCGCTCCGACACCGTCGTCCCGGCCGCGGCCACCGATGCCATGGTGGTGCAGCAGCGGGCGGGCGGGCAGCCGGTGCAGTATCGCGTCTACCCGGGCGCGGATCACCGCGGCGTGCTGGACGCTTCGTTCGATGACGCTCTGGCCTGGGTGGATTCCCGCTTCGGGCGCTGAGCGACCGGTTCGGCGTTCAGTTCTGGTCCGGGCCCGGGGTCCAGCCCGGGTCGCGGCCGAACCAGGCGGCGAGCCGGTCGTAGGCGGGCGCGTCGGCGGCGATCGGCCACTCGGGCCCGAAAGCCCTTCCCTGGCCGCGGTATTCCGGCTTCAGCACCTGCCGTGACCAGGCCAGCGCGTGTTCGGCGAGGTCCGGCTCCAGGGCGCGGCCCTGGCCGGTGGCGCGGGTGAGATCCCAGGCGTGCATGGCGAATTCGGCGATCTGCTGGTCGGCGCGGCCGCGCAGCGGAGCCTCCCCGCCCATGCCGGGCACCAGCCGGTCCAGGTCGGCGGTCCGCCACTGGTCCAGCAGTGGTTGTGCGCGGGTGGCGAACTCGACGGCCCAGTCGTCACCGACCGCTTCGGCGGGGGCGCCCCATGCGGGCATCTCGCCGCGGGCGGAGACGGTGAAGTCGCGCAGGATCTGCCCGATGACGTGGTCGATCAGCCGCCGCACCGGCCAGTCCTCGCACGGGGTCGGCCAGGTCGCCTGGTCCGGCGTGATGACGGCGATGATGTCGCCCATCTGCGCGATGGCCTGTTCGAGTAGATCCACGACCGGGTCCCGCGGTGAGTTTTCGCCCATCAGGCCAGGCTAGCCCTGCGGTACGACAGCACGCGGTTCATCCGGCCGGACATGCAGGACCGCGGCGGTGCGTGTGGGCCGGATCCGCCACAGCAGGTACACCCCGGCCGCGCAGCCGAGCGTGATGATCAGCGCCGCCCAGCCGGGTAGCGCGGACACCACGCCGCTCGGATCCCGGTACCAGCGCGGCGAATACGCGACTCGCCCGAAATCGCTGCCGCGCAGGGCGACCACCAGGCACGGCACGATCAGCACCGCGATGGCCACCACGGCGCTGCCCGCGGTCTTGGGCACGACCGCCCCGAAGCAGAGGCCGATGACGAATCCGGTGGCGGCGACTCCGATCACCGGGATCGCCGAATACTGGTGTGCCACGCCCGCGGTGCCCGCCGCGAATACCGCGAGGGCTCCGGTCGCGGCGAGCGCGATCCACGGCGACCGCCACCGGCGGCCGGCGGCCAGCCCCGCCAGCAGGGCGATGACCGGGAACGGCGCGGACCAATCCGGCCGCGGCACCGCGATGATCGCGCTGCCCGCGTTGGCCACCGCGACCGCCAGCAGCACCAGCGTGCCCTCGCGGCCGGGCAGCAGCAGCGCCGCCGTCATGCCCGCGCCCACGGTGACGGCCACCGCCGCGCCGATCTGCAGCGGTGTGCCCGCGTGCCGCACGAACCATTCGGTGGACAGTACGGTCGCGGTGATCACCACCAGCGCGGACAGAATGGTGCCGATGGCCAGGTCGGTGCTCTCGCCCTCGGCCACCGGATCGGGTTGCTGCAGCACGATTCCGGCGGCCAGCAGGACCGCGGTGAGCAGCAGCAGCCACACCGGCGGGGTGCCGACCGAAGCCAATTGGCTGAGCGGGTTGCCGTGGCCTTCCCCGGGTGGCAGCGAGGTCTGGTCGCCGATCAGGATCGAGCCGAGGGCGCCGGCCAGGAAGGCCCCGGTGGCAAGGGGTTTGCCGAAGACGGCCACGGCGAGCGCGCCGAGCAGGATGCCGGCGAAGATGGAGTCGATGTAATTGGCGGTGGTCAGGCTGTCCATGGTGGGCGCGCCGCGGTTCCAGAACTGGTCGACCAGCAGCATCATCGCGCTGCCGCAGGAGGTGATCCAGGCGCTGCGCCGCCCGAGCGCCACCACCAGCGCCGCGGACACCACGGCCAGCGCGGCTCCGGCGGCCGCGGCCCGCGGCATATTGAGCACCAGCAGATCGAATTGCAGCACCGGGCTGCCGGAGGTTCCGTTGAGATCGAGGGGGGCCATCAGCAGCAGCCCCGCGACGGCGGCGCCCAGCAGGGCCGCGAGCGTCTCGATCGGTACCGTGTAGCGGCGGATCGACAGGGGCGCGGCCATGCCCGGCGGGTGTGCCGACGCGATTCTCGCGCCCATATGTCACCTACTCCCTCGGTGATGCGACGCCTACGCGTACAGCAATGTCGAGCAGCTATGTGTGACCGAGGCTAACAGCCCCGAACTGTGGGAATTCTGAGATGTGGAGTCGGTCACACTACGGCCTGATCACACGAAACTGCGAGGGAGGCGCGGGCGCGGGCCCGGGAAGAACTCAGGCGCAGCGGAAGCGGAAGGTCGCGACCGGGGTCACGCCCGGGACCGAGGTGACCTCGAGGGCGGCGTCACTGTCGAGCGAGCAGCCGACCGGGGTGCTGATCTGGACCCGGTAGCAGCCGGGCGCGCCCGGGTAGACGGCCGAGCCGTCGATGCCGGTGGTGATGGTGGCCGGGTTCGCGCCGCCGCCGCAGGGTGTGATGTCGGCGGCCACCCCGGCCATCGGGAACTGCTCGGTCCCGTAGACGGCCTGCACCTTCAGTGCCGGGTCGGCGGGCGGCTCGGCGGCGGCCGACGGCGCCAGGGCACAGGCGGCGGCGAGTACGGATGTGACGAGCAGCGTGCGGCGCACGGGGTCTCCTTCGGGACGAGCCGGCCGGTGATTCGGCCTCCGCGCCAATATAGGTGCTCCCCAGACCATTCGGTCACATTCCTTGGTGGCGCGGGCCGTTCACACCGCGGAGACCGCGTCCGGCAGGGTGGCCGCGCCGTTCCCGGCCGGGCGGCCCGCGGCCGCGCACTGCTCGGAGGTGAAAGCGACTGCCGCGCCGAGGACTTCGAGGTCGACCCGGTCGCCGACCGCGGGCGCGCCGACGCTGACCCGGCGGACCTGGATGGGTTCCGGGCGGCCGTCGAGATCGAGGGTGAGCATGACGTCCGCGCCGCGGAATTCGAGGGCGCGCACGGTGGCCCGGCCGTCGGTGGCCGCGTGGGCCAGCAGTTGTTCGGGGCGCAGCATGACCGCGCCCGCGCCGGTCGGGGCATCGGCCTGCACGGGCAGGCGGCCCAGGACGGTCTCGGCGGATCCGGCCGATCCGATTTTGGCGTCGAGTAGCACGGTGTCGCCGAGGAATCCGGCGGTGAACAGATCGGCGGGGGCTGCGTACACCTGTTCGGGGGTGCCGACCTGGGTGAAGCGGCCCGAGCACATGACGGCCACCTGATCGGCGAAGGACAGCGCCTCTTCCTGGTCGTGGGTGACCAGGATGCTGGTCATGCCCGCGGCGCGCAGGGTTTCGGCGACGGCCTGCCGGGTGGCGGCGCGCAGTCCGGTGTCGAGGGCGCTGAAGGGTTCGTCGAGCAGCATGAGGGCGGGTTTGCGGGCCATGGCGCGGGCGAGGGCCACGCGCTGCTGCTGTCCGCCGGAGAGCTGGTGCGGCCGCCGGTCGGCGTACGCCGGGTCGAGGGAGACCATCTCGAGCAGTTCGGCCACCTGCCGCCGGTGCTTGCGGCGGGCGCCGAGGCCGCCGCCGAGCCCGTAGGCGATGTTCTGTCCCACGGTGAGGTGCGGGAACAGTGCGCCGTCCTGGGCGACGTAGCCGATGCGGCGGCGGTGCGAGGGCACCGAGAAGCCTTCGCGGGTAATGGTTTCCCCGCCGATGGACACGGTGCCGGTGTCGGGGTTCTCGAAGCCGGCGATCACCCGCAGCAGGGTGGTCTTGCCGCAGCCGGAGGAGCCGACCACCGCGGTGGCGGTGCCGTCGGGCACGTCGAGGCCGATGCCGTCGAGGACCGGTGCGCCGGTCCCGAAGCTCTTGCGAACCTGGTCTACGACAAGACGACTCACAATCCCGCCGCCTTCCTGGATTGGGTGAACAGCAGATAGGTGACCGGCACCGAGGCGATGATCATGATCAGCGCGTAGGGCGCGGCGGCGGCGTAGTCCAGTTCGCCCGACAGCTGCCAGAACTGCATGGCGAGGGTGTTGGTGCCGGTGGGGGCGAGCAGCAGGGTGGCGGTGAGTTCGGTGGCCACGGCCACGAACACCATGGCCGCGGCGGCCGCGGCGGCGGGCGCGGTCAGGCGCAGGGTGACGCGAAAGAAGGTGGCGGCCGGGGATTTTCCGAGCGCCTGTGAGGCCTCCTCCAGCCCGACCGGCACCTGGGCCAGTCCGGCGCGCACGCTGACCAGGGCGCGCGGCAGGAACATCAGGGTGTAGGCGGCCAGGATGGTGGCGGCCGTCTGATAGAACGCGGGCAGCCAGCGGATGGACACGGTCACCAGCGCCAGCGCGATGACGATGCCCGGCAGCGAGCTGGTGATGTAGTTGGCGCCTTCGATGACGCGGGCGAACCGCGAGGTGGAGCGGACCGCGACCCAGGCGACGGGGAAGGCGCACACGACCGTGATCGCGGCGGCCGTGGCGGCCAGACCGACCGTCTGCCCGAGGGATTCGCCGATCTCGGTGCTGTGCCACACGCCCGCACCGCCGATCTTCAGCCAGCGCCCGATCGTCCACAGCGGTACCCCCAGGGTGCCCGCCAGCGCGCTGAGCAGCACGACGAGCATGGGAATCGCGCCCAGCCCCAACCGGATTCGGTGGACGCCGCGTTGCGCGCCGCCGCCGATCCGCGCGTAGCGGGCGCGCCCGCGCACCCCGGCCTCGGCCGCGAGCAGCACCAGGCACAGCAGCACCAGGACGCCGGACAGCGTGCTGCCCGCGGCTCCGGCGAAGCTGGATTGGTACTGCTGGAAGATGGCGGTGGTGAAGGTGTCGAACCGGATCATGGCGAACGCGCCGTACTCGGCGAGCAGGTGCAGCGAGATCAGCAGTCCGCCACCGAGAGTGGCCAGGCGCAGCTGCGGCAGCACCACGCGGGCGAAGACGGCGATCGGCCCGGAGCCCAGGGCCCGGGCCGATTCCTCCACGGCGGGGTCGAGCCGCCGCAGGGTGGCCGCCGCCGGGAGGTACACCAGCGGGAAGTAGGAGACGGTCGAGACCAGCACGCCCGCCCACAATCCGTGCAGCGAGGGGACGGCGCTGACCCAGCCGTAGCTGTTGACGAAGGCCGGGACCGCCAGGGGCGCGGCGAAGGCCGGTCCCCACCAGGCCGATCCGGGCACGTCGGTGCGTTCCACGATCCAGGCCAGGCCGACGCCGAGCACGACGCAGATCGGCACCGTGAACACCACCAATTCGGCGGTGTTGCGCAGCAATTCGGCCACGCGGGGGCGGAAGACGAGTTCGGCCGTCTCGTGCCAGCCGGTGGCGACGAGGGTGGACACGATGTAGCCCAGCGGCACCAGGGTGGCGGCCACCATCAGCAGGGCGGCGACGGTGACGAGCGACCCGGGCCGCGAGGCGAGTGCCTTCGCGACCCGGGTCGACCCGGAGTTCCGGGTGGGTACAGCGGTCCGAGCGGTCACGACTAGAGCAGGCCCGCCTGGGTCATGAGCTGGGTGACCTTCTTGGAGTCCAGCTTCGAGGGATCGATCTTGGGCGCGTCCAGCGAGGCCAGCGGCGGCAGTGCCGGGTTGGCGGCGACGTCGGAGGCCACCGGGTACTCCATGGAGTCGCCGTCGCGCAGCACCTGCTGGCCCTGCTTGGAGGTGATGTAGTTCAGGAACTTCTGGGCGTCGTTCTGGTGCTTGCTCGACTTCAGCACGCCGCCACCGGAAATCGAGACGAAGGCGCCCGGGTCCTGGTTCTTGAAGTAGAACAGCTGGGTGTTCTTGCTGTTCTCCTTGGTCTTGGCCTGATCCTTGAACCAGTAGTAGTGGTAGATCACGCCGCCGTCGAACTGGCCGGAGTTGACGCCCTTCATGACGGTGGTGTTGTTCTGGGAGATGACCGCGTTCTCCTTCATGCCCTTCAGCCAGGAGAGGGTGGCGTCCTCACCCTTCTGGGCGAGCAGCGCGGCGACGATGGCCTGGAAGTCCGCGCCGGAGGCGGCGCCGCTCCAGCGGCCCTTCCACTGCGGCTGCGCCAGGTCCAGCAGCGACTTGGGCAGCTGGTCGGCGGGGAGCTTGGCGGTGTTGTAGACGAAAACGGTGGAGCGCCCGGCGATTCCGGTCCACTTGCCGGTGGAGGGGCGGAACTGCTCGGGCACCTGCGCGAGGGTGTCCTTGTCGATGTCGGCGAACAGGCCGGCGTTCTCGACCAGCGCCATGGCCGGGGAGTTCTCGGTGATGAAGACGTCGGCCTTGGAGTTCTTGCCCTCGGCGACGATCTGGTTGCCCAGGTCGGTGTCGCCGCCGTTGCGGATGGTCACCTTGATGCCGGTGTCCTTGGTGAACGCGTCGATCCACTCCTTGGTGAGGGATTCGTGCTGCGCGTTGTAGACCACGATCTCGTTGTCGCCGTCGGACGAGCCGGAGCATGCCGTGGTCGCGCCGAGCACCGCGATCGCCGCCAATGCGCCGGACACCAGTTTCCATCGAGCCGCCGTCATGACCGTCCTTCCACTCGACGCTGAGGTTTGCCTAACCAACGTACAGTCCCACGTCACGGGTTGAAATGCCACCCCTCCGATCGACGCCGAATCGCTGTAGTCTGCCGTCGATGACTCGGCACAGGCGCACCCCCATCACCATCGGCATCGGCATAGCGGCCGCGGTTCTCGTGGGAGGTGGGATCGCCACCGCTATGACGTTGAACGGCAAGGACTCCGGCCCCAGCGACGACAAGCGGATCGAGACCACGCTGCGCGACTTCTACGGCACCCTCGCCACCGGCGGCGCCGCACAGGCCGTCGGCCAGACCTGCGCGAGCGATCGGGCCCAGTACGACGCGCTGCCGGAAGCCCAGAAGCAGGCCATGAACCAGGGCAAGGTGTCGATGAAAATCGATGCGGTCCAAGGCATCACCGTCACCGGCGAGCGCGCCACCGCGGTCACCCTGGGCACGCTCAGCCTGCCGGGCGCCCCCGACAGCAAGCGGTCCACCAACGAGCACCTGCGCAAGGAGAACGGCGTCTGGAAGGTCTGCTCCACCGACGGGAAATAGCGAGAACGCCTCCCGTGACGGTCACGGAAGGCGTTCCCCGATGGAGCGAGCGGCGGGAGTCGAACCCGCGTACACGGCTTTGCAGACCGCCACCTGGCCACTCGGTCACACCCGCATCGGCGAGTTCCATGGTGCGCCGGTTCAGGCCCGGGGCCGAGGTTTTGAATCACCGTGATTCCTATGGGGCGGGCCCGAGCGGTGCGCGACATGCGATGATCGGAGGCATGTCCCGTCCTCGTCCGCTGCCACTCGATCCGATCGAGGAGGCGCATCGTCAGTGGACGGAACACGGCTGGGGTGAGGTCGCCGACGGAATGGCGGCGGTGACGTCACTGGTGCGGGCGCAGCAGATCGTGATGGCGCGGGTGGACGAAGCGCTGAAGCCGTCCGGTTTGACCTTCTCACGCTACGAACTGCTGATGTTGCTGAGTTTCAGCAAGACCGGCGCGCTGCCGATGGCGATGGCCAGTGCCCGGCTCCAGGTGCATCCCACCTCGGTCACCAATACCGTGGACCGGCTCGAGGCCGCGGAGTTGGTGAAGCGTGTGCCACATCCCAGTGACCGGCGGGCAACGCTCATCGAAATCACCGATGCCGGAAGGGAATCGGTGGCCAAGGCCACCACCGAACTGAACCGGCGGGTTTTCGCCGACACCGGTCTCGCGCCGGAACGATTGCAGCTGCTGCTGCAATTGCTGGCGGAGTTCCGGCAGACCGCCGGTGACTTCGATCCGGGTAGCTCGCCCACCCGATGGTCCGGCCAGTAACCAACCAGCGACCCGACAGCCAATTTCCTGCGTCATAGTCTTGGCTTCGGCCCGCAAAAGGTTCACCATTGAGCGCATGGTGCTGGTCCTCGGGGTGTCGGCGGGCGCTGCTGGCGCACGCGCCATGCTCACCCATTCCGACCAGCCGCACCTGCCCCCCATCGACCGCTGCCAGGTGGTGCGCCGCTCCGGTGGCGGCAGCATGGAAGAGGCGGTCTTCGAGGCCATCCGGCTGATGCGGAAGTCGGCGGCCAAGCGCGACGAGTTCATCACCGGTATCGCGGTGACCTGCCGCAGCAGCAATCAGGCCGAGGCCATCCGCACCGCCGCCGGCCGCAATCGCCTCACCGTCATCGACGAGCCGGTGGCCCAGCTCAGATATCTCCGATTCACCCGGAAGCTACCCAGCGAGGGTTCGGTCCTGCTGTACGACCTCGGCGCGTCCGGGCTGACCCTCACCCAGATCGACTGCCGCAACGATGCCGTCCTCGCCACCAAGCGCAGCACCGTCGTGGGCGGCGACGGCCACGACGCCCTGCTGCGCTGGCTGCTCACCCGCGGCGGCGTGACCCTGGACCTGGCCGATACCCGCCGGCAGAAGGAGGCGCTGGCCTCCGAACGCGTGCTGGCCGTCTGCGACCCGATCTCGGGGCAGCGCATCGTGATCACCCGCAGTGATTTCGCCGAACTGGTCGAGGCGGGCATCCACCACTCGGCCTCCTTCGTCCGGCACATGATCGACGAGACCGGCATCCGGCCCGCCGGCCTGGCTCTACTGGGCGGCTGCACCCGCAACAAGAGCATCCGCGACGAGCTGAAGCAACAGCTGGGCTATCCGTTGATCTACGATCCCGAACCGGATCTCGTCTCCACCCGCGGCGCGGTCCTGCTGGCCGCCGAACGCCCCTCCGCCCGCAGCATCCGCAGTGTCCATCTGACACCGGGCGCGAGCTGCCAAGAGGTTCCCCACTCCCCCGTCTCCCGCCGCAAACTCGTTGCCGCGGTGGCGGTTACCGCCACGCTGGGCGGCACCATCGTCGGCGGGCTGGCCATGAACCGGGACACCGGCGCAGCCCACCCCGACGGCAAACCCCCGACCGTCGAAGTCGTCGGCCCGCCCAAACACGGCTGATAGCAAAAGGGTTCGGAGACCATGTCTCCGAACCCTTTCAGCGAGTAGCCGATTCGCTCACTTGTTGGTGAAGTTCGCGGGGCGCTTCTCGACGAAGGCGGTCATGCCTTCCTTCTGGTCGTCGGTGGCGAACAGCGAGTGGAACACGCGACGTTCGAAGCGCAGACCCTCGGTGAGGGTGGTCTCGAAGGAGCGGTCCACCGCTTCCTTGGCGATCATCACCGACGGCAGCGACATGGACGCGATGGTCTCGGCGACCTCCATGGCGGTGGCGACCAGTTCCGCGGCCGGGACGATGCGCGAGACCAGGCCCGCGCGCTCGGCCTCCTCGGCGCCCATATTGCGGCCGGTCAGGATCAGGTCCATGGCCTTGGCCTTGCCGACGGCGCGGGTGAGGCGCTGCGAGCCGCCCATGCCGGGGATGACGCCGAGCTTGATCTCGGGCTGCCCGAACTTGGCGGTGTCGGCGGCGAGCAGCAGGTCGCACATCATGGCCAGTTCGCAGCCGCCGCCGAGGGCGTAGCCGGCGACCGCGGCGATCAGCGGCTTGCGGAACGCGGCGACGCGGTCCCAGCCACCGAAGTGGTCGGTCACGAACATGTCCATGTAGGACTTGGTCTGCATCTCCTTGATGTCCGCGCCGGCCGCGAAGGCCTTCTCGGACCCGGTCAGCACGACCGCGCCGATCTCGTTGTCGTTCTCGAGCTCGTCGAGCGCCGCCGAGATGTCGCTCAGCACCTGCGAGTTCAGCGCGTTCAGGGCCTTCGGCCGGTTGAGCGTGATGAGGGCGACGCGGCCCTTGCGCTCCAGCAGAATGGTCTCGAAGTCGGTCACGCCGTCTCCCCTTCAGATCGCTTGCGGATATCGGTGACGATAGCGGAGAAGTCCTTGCCCGCTTCTTCCTGGTTGAAGCGGGTGTAGATCTCCGCCGCCAGCTGCCCGATCTGGCCGTCGACCCCATTGGCACGCAGCGCGTTCGCCGCGAGACCGAGGTCCTTGCTCATCAAAGCCGTCGCGAAACCGGGCTGGTAGTCGTTGTTGGCCGGGCTGGCCGGAACCGGTCCCGGCACCGGGCAATACGAGGTCAGCGCCCACGACTGCCCCGACGCGGTGGACACCACGTCGAAGAACTTGTCGTGGGTGAGCCCCAGCTTCTCGCCCAGCACGATGGCCTCGGACAGTCCGATCATGGAGATGCCCAGCAGCATGTTGTTGCAGATCTTGGCGGCCTGGCCGACGCCCGCGCCACCGCAGTGCACGACCTTGCCGCCCATCACCTCGAGCAGCGGCAGCGCCGCGGCGAAGTCGGCGTCCGCGCCGCCCACCATGAAGGTGAGGGTGCCCGCCGCCGCGCCCGCCACACCGCCGGAGACGGGGGCGTCCAGGGCCCGATGTCCCGCTGCGACAGCCAGTTCCGCGGCCTGCTTGGCGTCGCCGACGTCGATGGTGGAGCAGTCGACGAACAGGGTGCCCGGCTTGGCGGCCGGCAGGATGTCGCCGTAGAGGTCGAGCACGATGCGGCCGTTGGGCAGCATGGTGATCACGATGTCGGAGGCCGAGACCGCTTCCGCGGCGGTGGCGACCACGGTCGCGCCGTCCTGGCGGGCCTGCTCCTGCGCGGCGGGCGCGGGGTCGAAGGCGAGGACGTCGTATCCGGCCTCGACCAAGTTGGCGGCCATCGGCCCGCCCATGTGGCCGAGTCCGAGGAACGCGACCTTGGTGTTGTTGCTCATCATTCGTCCTTAGCTGCGGCCAAACCCAATTCGCGATCGCCGAGCGCGCCGAAGTAGGCGTCCACGTCGGCGTCGGTGACGCCCGCCAGGGTGGCGGGCGACCACTGCGGGTTGCGGTCCTTGTCGATGACCTGGGCGCGAATGCCTTCCACCAGGTCGTGGGTGTTGAGGGCGGCGACGGAGACCCGGTATTCCTGGTCCAGCGCCTGCTCGAGGTCGGCGGCCCGGCGCGCGTCGCGCAGCGAGCGCAGCGTGACCTTCAGCGCCACCGGCGATTTCGACAGCACGTCGGCGGCGGCCTTGGCGGCCTCGCCGCGGCCGTCGAGCTCGAGCCGGTGCACGATCTCCTCGACGGTGTCGGCGCTGTAGCAGGAGTCGATCCAGTCCTGCTGAGCCACGAACTCCGAAACCGGCGCGGGCTGCGCGAATTTCGCGATGGCCACCTCGACGTCGCTGCTGCCCAGCGCCTCCAGCAGCGCGGGCAGGTGCTCCGAGGGCACGAAGTGGTCGGCGAAGCCGGCCGCGATGGCGTCCCCGGCGGACATGCGCGCGGTGGTGAGCGCGATGTGGGTGCCGATCTCGCCGGGCGCGTGCGCCAGCAGCCAGGTGCCGCCGACGTCGGGGATGAAGCCGATGCCGGTCTCGGGCATGCCGACCATGGACCGCTCGGTCACGATGCGGTGCGAGGCATGGCCGGACAGGCCGACGCCGCCGCCCATCACGATGCCGTCCATGACCGCGACGTACGGCTTGGGGTAGCGCTTGATCAGGGCGTTGAGGATGTACTCGTCGCGCCAGAACTTCCCACTGGGCGAGTTGGCCGCGACCTGCGGCGAATCACCCTGTGCCACCGTGGCCTTGGCGTCGTTGTGGATGGCGACGATATCGCCGCCCGCGCACAGCCCGCGCTCGCCCGCGCCGGTGAGCACCACCGCGCGCACCGCGTCGTCGTCCGCCCAGGCCCGCAGCGCGTCCAGGATGGTCAGCGCCATGGGGTGGTTGAGCGCGTTGATGGCCCGCGGCCGGTTCAGCGTGATCAGGCCGAGCCCGTCGCGCGTCTCGATCAGAACCTCGGGTTCTTTCACCGTTTCGCTCATGCTGCTCCTACCACCGAGCGGGCGACGACCACCCGCATGATTTCGTTCGTGCCCTCGAGGATCTGATGCACCCGCAGGTCGCGGACGATCTTCTCGATGCCGTATTCGGCCAGGTAACCGTAGCCACCGTGGAGTTGCAGGGCCTTGTTGGCCACCTCGAACCCGGCGTCGGTGGCGAACCGCTTGGCCATGGCGCACAGCTCCACCTTGTCGGGGGCGTCGGCGTCCAGGGCGGCCGCGGCGCGCCACAGCAGGGTGCGGGCGGCCTCCAGAGAGGTCCGCATGTCGGCCAGCTCGAATTGCAGGGCGGTGTTGTCGAGCAGTCGCGAGCCGAAGGCCTTGCGCTGGGCCAGGTACGCGACGGTGCGGTCCAGCGCGGCCTGCGCGCCGCCCATCGAACAGGCGGCGATATTGAGCCGTCCGCCGTTGAGCCCGTTCATGGCGATGCGGAAGCCGTCGCCCTCGGAGCCGAGCAGGTTGGCGGCGGGCACCCGGGCGTCCTCGAGGATGACCTGCCGGGTGGGCTGGGCGTTCCAGCCCATCTTCCGCTCGTTCGGCCCGACCGAGAGACCCGGAGTGTCGGCGGGCACGATCAGCGCCGAAATCCCGCGTGCGCCTTCGGCTCCGGTGCGGACCATCATGACGTAGACGTCGTTGGCCCCGGCTCCGGAGATGAACTGCTTGGCGCCGTTGAGGATGTAGTCGTCGCCGTCGCGAACGGCCTTGGTGCTCAAGGCCGCCGCGTCGGAGCCGACGCCCGGCTCGGTCAGCGCGTAGGACGCCAGCAGATCCATGGAGGTCAGGCCCGGCAGCCACCGATTGCGTTGCGTCTCATCGCCGTAGGTGTCGATCATCCACGTCGCCATGTTGTGGATGGAGATGTAGGCGGCGACCGACGGGCAGCCCGTGGCGAGCTGCTCGAAGATGCGCACCGCGTCCAGCCGCCGCAGCTGCGAGCCGCCCACGTCCTCGCGCACGTAGATGCCGCCCAGGCCGAGCGAGCCCGCCTTGCGCAGGACGTCCACCGGGAAGTGCTTGCGCTCGTCCCATTCCAGGGCATTGGGCGCGAGCAGCTCGTCGGCGAAGGAGCGGGCGGTCTCGACGATCGCCTTCTCGTCGTCGTCCAGTACGAACATCAGGTCAGTCCATGGTCGGGATGACGAAGGCGTTGGACTCCTTCTGCCCCGCGGGCCAGCGCTGCGTCACCGTCTTGGTCTTGGTGTAGAAGCGGATCGAGTCCGGGCCGTGCTGGTTGAGGTCGCCGAAACCGGACCGCTTCCAGCCGCCGAAGGTGTGGTACGCGATCGGCACCGGGATCGGGACGTTGATGCCGACCATGCCGACCTGCACGCGGGCCGCGAAGTCGCGGGCGGTGTCGCCGTCGCGGGTGAAGATGGCGACGCCGTTGCCGTATTCGTGCTCGTTGGGCAGGCGCAGCGCCTCTTCGTAGTCCTTGGCGCGCACCAGCGCCAGCACCGGGCCGAAGATCTCTTCCTTGTAGATCCGCATCTCGGGGGTGACGCGGTCGAACAGCGAAGCGCCGGCGAAGAATCCGTCCTCGCCGCCCTCGACCACCAGGCCGCGGCCGTCGATGACGAGCTCGGCGCCCTCGTCGACGCCGATCTGCACGTAGCTGTTCACGCGGTCGACGCCGTCGCGGCCGACCAGCGGCCCGAAGTCGGCGCCCGGGTCGTCGGAGAGGCCGACGTTCAGCTTGCCGATGCGCTCGACGAGCTTGGCGCGCAGCCGATCCGCGGTCTCCTCACCGACCGGGACCGCGACCGAGATGGCCATGCAGCGCTCGCCCGCCGAGCCGTAGCCCGCGCCGATCAGCTGGTCGGCCACGTCGTCGAGGTCGGCGTCGGGCATCACGATGGCGTGGTTCTTGGCGCCGCCGAAGCACTGGGCCCGCTTGCCGTTGGCGGAGGCGGTCTCGTAGATGTACTGCGCGATCGGGGTGGAGCCGACGAAGCCGACGGCCTTGATCCGCTCGTCGTGCAGCAGCGTGTCCACGGCTTCCTTGTCGCCGTTGACGACGTTGAAGATGCCCGCGGGGCCGCCGGCCTCGAGGAACAGTTCGGCCAGTCGCAGCGGCACCGAGGGGTCGCGCTCGGAGGGCTTGAGCACGAAGGCATTACCGCAGGCCAGCGCCGGGCCGGCCTTCCACAGCGGGATCATGGCCGGGAAGTTGAAGGGGGTGATGCCCGCGACCACGCCCAGCGGCTGCCGCATGGAGTACACGTCGATGCCGGTGCCGGCGCTCTCGGTGTACTCACCCTTGAGCAGATGCGGGATGCCGCAGGCGAATTCGATGACCTCGAGGCCGCGCTGGATGTCGCCCTTGGCGTCGGGAATGGTCTTGCCGTGCTCGCTGGACAGCAGCGCGGCCAGCGAGTCCATCTCGTCCTGCACCAGGGTCAGGAACTTCATCAGCACGCGGGCCCGCTTCTGCGGGTTGGTGGCGGCCCAGCCGGGCTGCGCGGCGGCCGCGTTGGCGATGACCGCCTCGACCTCACTCTTGCTCGCCAGCGGGACCCGCGCCTGGACCTCGCCGGTGCTCGGGTTGAAGACATCCCCGAACTTGCCGGAAGTTCCCTCTACGTGCTTGCCGTCGATGAAGTGAGTCAGTTCGCGAACCATGCCAGTCCTGTCTCGAAGCTTGCGCGCCATTTGCGCGGTATGTGGCGATCCTATAGTTGGACATCCAAGTATTGGTTGTGGGATAATTCACAGCACCAGAGCGCCTCCGAGACTTGGAGCAACCGCATGCCCGATCTGCATGTCCCGGTTCATCCAGTGCGGTTCGTGACCGCAGCCGCACTGTTCGATGGCCATGACGCGGCCATCAACATCATGCGAAGAATCCTCCAGGCGCAGGGGGCCGAGGTGATTCATCTAGGGCATAACCGCGCTGTCCAGGAAGTCGTGGACGCGGCCGTCACCGAGGACGTGCAGGGGGTGGCGGTCAGCTCGTACCAGGGCGGGCACATCGAGTACTTCGAGTACCTGGCGCAGGCGTTGAAGGAGGCCGGGGCCGGGCACGTGCAGATCTTCGGCGGGGGCGGCGGGGTGATCATTCCCGAGGAGATCGAGCGGCTGGCGGCGTCGGGGGTGACCATCTTCTCGCCCGAGGACGGGCAGCGGCTCGGACTGCCAGGGATGATCAATCGGCTGATCTCGGCGTGCGACGTGGATCTTTCGCGGACGCCCGCGGCGGTGGAGGCGGTGCTGAGCGGGGATCGGGCGGCGCTGGCACGCACGCTCACCTGCCTGCAGCAGGGGACGCTGCCGGAGGGCGATCTCGCGGCGTTGACGGGTGCGGCGGCCACACGGCAGGTGCCGGTGCTCGGCATCACCGGGACCGGCGGATCCGGAAAGTCCTCGCTCACAGACGAACTCGTGCGACGCCTGCGCACCGATCAGCAGGACAAGCTGCGGGTCGCGATCCTGGCGGTGGACCCGACCCGGCGGCGCGGCGGCGGTGCGCTGCTCGGCGACCGGATCCGGATGAACGCCCTCGACGGGGAGCGCGTCTACTTCCGCTCCCTGGCCACCCGGGGCGAGCGCGAGCTGCCGAACAATATCGACGCCATGGTGATCGCCTGCAAGGCGGCGGGATTCGATCTGGTCGTGCTGGAGACCCCCGGTATCGGGCAGGGCGACGCGGCCATCGCCGAGCACGTGGACGTGTCGCTCTATGTGATGACGCCGGAGTTCGGCGCGGCCTCCCAGCTCGAGAAGATCGACATGCTCGATTACGCGGATGTGGTGGCCATCAACAAGTTCGAGCGACGGGGTGGCGAGGACGCGCTCCGCGACGTGTCGCGGCAGCTGGTGCGCAATCGCGAGGACTTCCACGCCATGCCCGAGGACATGCCGGTATTCGGCACCAGCGCGGCCACTTTCAACGATGACGGGGTGACGGCGCTCTACCAGCATCTGAGCGGACTGCTGGCCGAGCGGGGTCTGCCGTTGCAGGAAGGTGTGCTACCCCGTGTCGAGACCCGGGCGTCCACCCGGTTCGCGCAGATCATTCCGCCGGCGCGGGTGCGCTACCTGGCCGAGATCGCCGAGACGGTCCGGGATTATCACGCGGACACCGAGCGGCAGATCGCCGCCGCTCAGCGGGTGCAGCGTCTGGAACAGGTACTCGCGGAACTCGATCCCCCAGCGGCACCCGCCGGACGGACGGAGGTGGCCGCCCTGCTCGCCGACGCCGAGCGGGCGCTCGCCCCGGAGAACGCCGCCCTGCTGGCGGAATGGCCCGCCGTGGCGGAGTCCTACCGCGGCGAGGAGCAGGTGGTGCGGGTCCGCGATCGGGAACTGCGCACGGCCCTGCGCCGGGAAACCCTGTCCGGCAGTTCGATTCCCCGGGTGGCGCTGCCCCGGTTCACCGATCACGGTGAGCTGCTGCGGTTCCTGCGGTCGGAGCATCTGCCGGGGCGATTCCCGTTCACGGCCGGGGTGTTCCCGTTCAAGCGGGACAACGAGGATCCGGCGCGCATGTTCGCCGGTGAGGGCGATGCCTTCCGCACCAATCGGCGGTTCCGGGTGCTGTCGGAACACGCCGAGGCCAAACGGCTGTCGACCGCCTTCGACTCGGTGACGCTGTACGGGCACGATCCGGCCGAACGGCCCGACATCTACGGGAAGGTCGGCACCTCCGGGGTCTCCATCGCCACGCTGGACGATATGAAGGCGCTCTACGCGGGATTCGATCTGGACGCGCCCGGCACGTCGGTGTCGATGACCATCAACGGTCCCGCGCCGACCATCCTGGCCTACTACCTCAATGCCGCCATCGATCAAGCGCGGGAGCAGTTCTCGGCCGAGCAGGGCCGCGAGCCCACCGACGCGGAGGCCGCGGACCTGCGCGCCCGCACCCTGGCCACGGTGCGGGGCACCGTGCAGGCCGACATTCTCAAGGAGGATCAGGGCCAGAACACCTGCATCTTCTCCACCGAGTTCAGCCTGCGGATGATGGCCGACATCCAGGAGTGGTTCGTGCGCAACGGCGTTCGCAACTTCTACTCGGTGTCGATCTCCGGCTATCACATCGCCGAGGCCGGGGCGAACCCGATCAGCCAGCTGGCCTTCACCCTCGCCAACGGCTTCACCTATGTGGAGGCGTATCTGGCGCGCGGCATGGACATCGACGATTTCGCGCCCAACCTGTCGTTCTTCTTCTCCAACGGCATGGACGCCGAGTATTCGGTGATCGGCCGGGTGGCGCGCCGGATCTGGGCGATCGCCATGCGCGACAAGTACGGGGCCGGCGAGCGGTCGCAGAAGCTCAAGTACCACGTGCAGACCTCCGGGCGGTCGTTGCACGCGCAGGAGATGAGCTTCAACGACATTCGCACCACCCTGCAGGCGCTGACGGCGATCTACGACAACTGCAACAGCCTGCACACCAACGCCTACGACGAAGCGGTCACCACGCCCACCGAGGAGTCGGTGCGCCGCGCCCTGGCCATCCAGCTCATCATCAACCGGGAGTGGGGCCTGGCGATGAACGAGAATCCGCTGCAGGGCAGCTTCGTCATCGACGAGCTCACCGATCTGGTGGAGGAGGCGGTGCTGCGGGAGTTCGAGCGGATCAGCGAACGCGGCGGCGTGCTGGGCGCGATGGAGACCGGGTATCAGCGCGGCCGGATCCAGGACGAGTCGATGCTCTACGAACGCCGCAAGCACGACGGCAGCCTGCCGCTGATCGGCGTCAACACCTTCCGCAATCCGCAGGAGGAAGAGCACCGGGCGCTGGAATTGGCGCGCGGTACCGAAGCGGAAAAGCAGTCCCAGCTGCAACGAGTCCGCGAATTCACCGAACGGCATCGCGACGAGGCGCCGGAAGCGCTGGCCCGGCTGGCGGCGGCCGCGGCGAGTGACGACAATGCCTTCGAGGCGTTGATGGACGCGGCCCGCGTCTGCACTCTTCAGCAGGTCACGGACACGTTTTTCACCGTGGGCGGCCAGTATCGACGGAATGTCTGACCAGAACTGTCAATAGCGTTTTGCTATATCAGTTATTGAGATAGCGAAACGCTATTGTTCTGTCTCCGTTCGATTTTCAGGTGCGCGTCAATTTCCGATCGGCAGCAATTTCTCGGCTATACCTGAAATTGTTCGTCCGATCGGAAGACAGGAACCCCCATGACGCGTCATTCCATCAAGAGAACCACCGCCGGGCTGCTCGCCGCGGCACTTCCCCTGGTCGCCGCCGCGACCCTGTTCGCGGGCACGGCCTCGGCCGAGTCCACCGCCGGAGTCCCGCTCGAGCCGGTGGCCACCAACCCCGGCGCCCAGTTCCCCGACCCGGCGCTGAACGGCGCGGCGGCCGGCGCTCTCACCGGCAGCGCGGGCGGCGCGGCGCTCGGCTCGGTGGTCGGATCCATCCCCGGCGCGCTGGGCGGCTCCGCGCTCGGCGCCCTGATCGGCGGCGGCATCGGCGCGCTGGTCGGCATCCTGGACCCCAATGCCATCCCGCAGGTCCTGCCCTGATGTCCGCCTAGCCGTCCTCGATCGGTCTGTGCCGCGTCCACCTCGCCGGGCGCGGCACAACTGTGTATTGGGGAAGCCACACCGAGATGTGGCATGACCGAATTGACGGACCCCGCGGCGGGTGATCGTGGAACAATTCGGGCAGGCGAACCCCGGATGGAAGGCAGCTCATGGAGCTTGCGGGCATGACAGTGGTGGACGCGCACATTCACCAGTGGGATCCGATGACCACGCCACGCGAGTTCAGCGGGCTGGCGAAGCTGTTCCGGTATGTGCCGGTGCCGATCGACCTGGCCAAGCGGCTCGCGCCGAAGCGGGATCGCGAATTCGCCGGGGACCCCACGCCCGTCATGCACCCCTACCTGCCGCGCGACTATCGGTCCGACGCCGGGGACCTGCCGGTCGAGGCGATCGTGCACATCGAGGTGGAATGGGTCGGCAAGGGACCGCTCGCGCCCGCCGACGAGACCCGCTGGGTGGCCAGCCTGCCGTTCGGCGTGGACACCCCCGCGCTGGGCGCGATCATGGGCGCGGCCGATCCCACCGCGCCCGAGTTCGCGGAACTGCTCGACGCGCATCAGGCCGCGTCGCCCCGGTTCCGGGGCATTCGCTCTCGCGTCGAGTACCACCCGGACCCCGATGTGCGGAAGACCTGTAAGACGCCGGGCAAGCTCACCTCCGCCGCCTTCCTGAACGGCTTCGGCGCACTGGCCGACCGCGGGCTCGCGTTCGAGGCCTGGGTGTATTCGGGCCAGCTGCCCGAGGTGGCGGCGCTCGCGGAGCGGTATCCGGACACCACCATCGTGCTCAACCATCTCGCCACACCCGCAGGCATTTTCGGGCCGGTCGGACGGGACACCGGCCGGAATCCGGGCCAGCGCCGGGAACTGTTCGTGCGCTGGCGCGACGATCTCGCCGCGGTGGCCGCGCACCCGAATGTGGTGTCGAAGGTGAGCGGGCTGATGATGCCGATCCTCGGGCACCCCGTGCCCAAGCGCGGCGAGCCGACACCGGTTCCGGTACTGCTGGAACGGATTTCGCCGATGCTGGAGCACGCGCTGGACGTCTTCGGCGCGGACCGGCTGATCTGGGGCTCGAATTTCCCCGTGGACAAGCCGATTACGAGCATTCCCAATGCCGCGGAGGCGGTGGCCACCGCGCTGGCCGGGCACGGGGCCGACGACAAGGCCATCGAGCAGGTGTTCCGCCGCAACGCCGAACGGGTCTACGGCATCGACGTGCTCTGACCATCCGCGCACGTCGCCCCCGGGCGTGCTCCGAATTTGCCGGGTCCGGCCGTGCCGGAGCGCCGTGCTGGCTATCGTGAGTCGCCATGGAGCGGATCCTGCGGATCGGAATGGGTTTCTGGGAGTCCCGGACCCTGCTCAGTGCTGTCGAACTCGGGGTGTTCACTGTGCTCGGGCATCGTCAGCTGACCGCCGAGCAGCTCCAGCGCGAACTGGGCCTGCACCCGCGGTCCGCCCGTGACTTCCTCGACGCCCTCGTCGCCATGGAGATGCTGCGGCGCACCGACGATCGATACGCCAACACCGCCGACACCGCGACCTATCTGGACAGCACCGGCAGTGAGTACATCGGCGGCTTCCTGGAGATGGCGGCCGCCCGGCTGTATCCCTTCTGGAGCCACCTCACCGACGGCCTGCGCACCGGGCAGCCGCAGAACGAGGCCCGCGACGGCGGCGACCTCTTCACCACCCTGTACCGGGATCCGCAGCGGCTCAACGACTTCCAGCGCGCCATGACCGGGCTGTCGCTACCCAGCGCGCACGTCATCGCCGAGGTCTTCCCGTGGCAGCGCTGGAAGACCGTCGCCGACATCGGGACCGCGCAGGGTGCCCTGCTGCGCACGGTCCTGGAGACCAATCCGCACCTGCACGGCATCGGCTACGACCTGGCCGCGGCCGAACCCGGCTTCACCGAATACATTGCGCCCGTGGCGGATCGAAGCGCCTTCCAGGCGGGCGACTTCTTCGACGGCGAGCTGCCCGAGGCCGACGTCCTGGTCTTCGGGCACGTCCTGCACGACTGGGACCTCTCCACCAAGCGCATGCTGCTCGAGAAGGCGCACCGCGCCCTGCCCGAGGGCGGCGCGATCCTGGTCTACGAATCCCTCATCGACGACGACCGCCGCACCAACCTGCCCGGTCTGCTGATGAGCCTCAACATGCTCATCGAAACCCCCGGCGGCTTCGACTACACCGCCGCCGACCTGCACGGCTGGCTCACCGACGCCGGATTCCAGCACCCGCAGACCGAGCACCTGGCCGGTCCGGAATCGATGGTGTGGGCCGTCAAATAGCGGTCAGCCCGGCAGCGCCAGGTATTCGGCGCCGAGCAGATCGGCCGCATGGCTGACGTGGTCGACGATGCGCGCGGCATCGGCGGTGATGATGCCGGCTCGCCAGGCGGTCAGCAGTTCGATGAAGCCGCCGATGCTCATCAGCACCCCCATCCGCAGGTCGGATTCGTCGACACCCGGGCGCAGGTAGGGGCGGGCGGTGGCGATCAGCAGGTCGGTGGCCTCGGTGAGCAGGGCGGTGCGGCGCTGCTCCAGGATCCGGCTGCCGGCGTGATCGCCGAACAGGATGCGGGCGGGGCCGTCCGACTGCAGCTCGACCGCGCGGGCGATGGCCAGGTGCAGGATGCCCAGGGCCGGGTGGGCGAGATTCTCGGCGACCACGGCCGAGAGTTCGCTCAGCACTTGGAAACCGACGTCGTCCCACACCCCGCCGAGCAGGTCGTCGCGGTCGACGAAATGCTCGTAGAAGTAGCGGTCGTTCAGGCCGGCGCGGGTGCAGACGCCGCGCATGGTCACCGCGGCCCAGCCGTGCTCGAGCCAGATGTCCAGGGCGGCCGCGATCAGCCGCTCCCGGCGTTCGGCGCGGCGCTGCTCCTGGGTGCGGCCACCCCAGGTGCCGCCGCGCCGGGTCGGCGCGGGTGCTGCGGGCAGGTCGGTCGTCGCCGTCGCGGGCACGTCCATAGTTGACAAAATAGCGCATCCGGAGCCTAATTGGTGGCAGGTGCGGCCAGTGGTGGCACACGCCACCACTTGACTGCCCGGATGGCACGCTCCCGGGAGTTCCCATGCGAATCAATCCCTTCGGTGGATCCCGCCGCACCCAGCAGGCGGACGCGGTGGTGACCGGCGCGGGCAGCGGCATCGGCCGCGCCTTCGCGGTCGAACTCGGCAAACGGGGCGGCCGCATCGTCTGCTCCGACATCGATCCCGAACGGGCCCGCCATACCGCCGAGCTGATCGGCGACACCGGCGGCAAGGCCTTCGACACCGGCTGCGACGTGCGCAGCCTCGACCAGGTCACCGCGCTCGCGAACACCGCCGAGGAATGGTTCGGCAAGAGCCCCGACCTGGTCGTCAACAACGCCGGCATCGGCCGCGGCGGCACCGTGATCGGCGAGACCCCGCCCGCGGAATGGCATCAGGTGATCGACGTCAACCTGTGGGGCGTCATCCACGGCTGCCACGTCTTCGCGCCGCGGCTGCGCGAGGCCGGGCACGGCGCGATCGTGAACGTCGCCTCCGCGGCCGCCTTCGGCAGCGCGCCGCGCATGGCCGCCTACAACGTGAGCAAGGCCGGGGTGCTGGCACTGTCGGAGACGCTGGCCGCGGAACTGTCCGGCACCGGCATCACCGTCACCGTACTGTGCCCCACCGGGGTGAGAACCAATATCCTGGAAGGCGTTTCGATCGGCGACGAGACCGTGCAGCTGTGGGGCGACCGCCTGCTGCGCTGGACCGGACGCCCGCCCGCGGCCATCGCCCGCGCCACCCTCGACGCCGTCGACCACGGCCGGCTGTATGTGGTTCCGCAGCTCGAGGCCAAGGCGATCTGGCAGTCCAAGCGACTGCTGCCCGAAACCTACACCCGCGCCGCCGGATTACTGGAGCGGCTGGTGCGATAGCCCCCATTCAGCGAGGAGCAGAACAATGGCGTTCGCGTATTCCGACATGCTCGGCGTGGTCCGGGACCGGCAGTGGGCCCTGGCCGACATCGACTGGGACGCACCGGGAGCCGAACTCATCACCGACGAGCAACGCCCGGCGCTGGCCACCTTCATGGCCGACCTGGTGTGGATCGAACACGTGGGCGCCCGCGGCTTCGCCGCCCTCACCCTGCACGCCCCCGACGGGCCGCTCAAGGAGATCTACCGGCACTTCCACGCCGAGGAACAGAAGCACGCCAATGCCGAACTGGCCCTGATGCGCCGCTGGGGCATGCTCGACGGCGAATCGATGCCGGTGCCCAACAAGAACATTCAGCTCGTCATCGACTGGCTGGACCGCTACGGCGACGGCCTGTCGCTGCCGGTGCTCGGCACCGTGATCCCCTCACTCGAATGCGCGCTCGACGGCGCCCTGGTGAAGTTCCTGCTCGACGAGGTACGAGACCCCCTGTGCCAGGAGGTGTTCCGGCACATCAACAGCGACGAGTCCCGGCACCTGGCGGTCGGCTTCCAGGTGCTCGAACAGCTCGGCGCGGGCCCCCTTCGGCGCATCGCCATCGAGACGGCGGGGTTCGCGCTGCGGCCGACCCTGCTGATGGGGGCGCTGCTGTACACGCCGCTGCTGTCGCGTATGTCCACCAACATCATGGCGATGGGGCTGGACGAGGAGAAGCTGTGGAACGCCGTGCGGCGCTACGAGAAAGCCGGTGAACGCGGCCCCGACATCAAACGCCTGCCGCTGTACCACGTGGTCCGGCTGCACGGGATGGCCACCATCAACCGGCTGCAGCCGATCCAGGGCATCAACGACGCGTTGAACAAGGCCATCGACTTCCTCCCCGACCGGCTGCTGCGCGGCCACACCCCGTCCTGGTCCGAGGCGCTGACCTATGAGCCGGTGGCGAAGTGAGCGCGCCGATCCGGGGCGGCCGGGCCCCTGACGCCTACGCCGGTCCGGTGATCCACTGCACGCATTGGCGCGATCAGTACGAACTGGAGCGCCTGCACGTCGCGGTGATCGGCGGCGGGGCGGCACTGGCCACCGTCGTACCGCCGGTCGCCGCACAGGCGCGCAGAGTGACCGTCTTCCAGCATGATCCGGTGTGGATCCTGCCCACGCCACCGGTGCCCGGCCTGCGGCTGGTGCTGGACCGGATGCCCGCCGACGCACTCGGGACGCTCCCCGCCGGCTCCGCTCCACCGCTCCCCGGCGACCCGTTCGCCCCCACCGCCGGCGCGGCCTCGCGGTCGGCGGCCGGGCCCGGCACACCGGTGCGGTTCGGGCTCGACGTGCTGCGCTGGTGTGGGCAGCAAACATTGCGCCGGGTCGCCGCGGCGAATCTGCGGGCACAGGTCGGGGATTCGTGGGTGCGGCGGCAATTGACGCCGGACCAGCGGGCGGCGGTGCGGGTGCACGGCCGCTACTACCGGGCGCTGCGGCAGCCCAACTGCCGGTTGATCAGCTGGCCCATCGCCCGGCTCGCGCCGCTCGGGATACGCACCGTGGACGGTGTCGAGCATCGGGTGGACTGCATCATCTACGCGGAGGACGCATCGTGACAAGAACCGTCGTGGACCATCAGATCGTCATCGTGGGGGCCGGATTCTCCGGGATCGGGACCGCGATCGCCCTGCGCAAGGCCGGATTCGACGACTTCGTCATGATCGACGAGGCGGACGGGGCCGGCGGCACCTGGCACTGGAACACCTATCCCGGTATCGCCGTGGACATTCCGTCGTTCAGCTACCAGTACTCGTTCGAGCAGCAGCGCTCCTGGTCGCGGGTATACGCGCCCGGGCGGGAGCTGAAGGCCTACGCCGAACGCTGCGTGCAGAAGTACGGGCTGCGGCCGCGCATCCGATTCGGCACCACCATCGAACGCGCCGACTTCGACGACACGCTGCACCTGTGGCGGCTGTCCACCAGCGACGGCGACGAACTGACCTGCCGCTTCCTGATCGGCGCGACCGGGGTGCTGACCCGGCCCAAACTGCCCGATATCGCCGGGGCGGAACGGTTCCGGGGCGTCACCATGCACACCGCACGCTGGGACCACGACATCGATCTGCGGGGCAAACGGGTCGGCATCATCGGCACGGGCGCCTCCGCCATCCAGATCATCCCCGAGATCGCGCCGCAGGTCGCCGAACTCGTCGTCTTCCAGCGCACCCCGATCTGGTGTCTGCCCCGGCCCGACGCCCCCATGCCGCCGGTGGCCCGCGCCCTGATGCGGCTGCCCGGCGGCCAGTTCCTCACCCGCTGGATCAGTCAGGCGTTCGTGGAACTCACCTTCCCGCTGTCCGCGCACTACTACAAGGTGCTGCCGATCGTGAAGCTCGGCGAGCGGACCGGGCTGGCGCATCTGCGGGATCAGGTGCGGGACCCGGAGATTCGCGCGAAGCTCACGCCCGATTACGCGCTCGGCTGCAAACGGCCCTCGTTCTCCAACGACTATCTGAAGACCTTCAACCGCGAGAACGTCACCCTCGAAACCGATCCCATCACCGAGATCACCGCCAGTGGCCTGCGCACCACCGGCCGCCACCACCAGGTCGACGTGCTCATCATGGCCACCGGCTTCAAGGTCATGGAATCGGGCAATATGCCCACCTTCGATCTGCACGGCAGCGGCGGGCTGCGATTGGAGGACTGGTGGGACACCCATCGGCTGCAGGCCTACGAAGGGGTCAGCGTGCCCGGGTTCCCGAACTTCTTCACCATCATCGGGCCCTACGGCTACAACGGCGCTTCCTACTTCACGCTCATCGAGATGCAGACCACCCACATCCTGCGGCTGCTGCGGCAGGCCCGCCACCGCGGCGCCACCCGGGTGGAGGTCACCGCCGCCGCCAACGAGCGGTACTTCCAGGAGATGCTGTCGCGCCGCGGCACCCAGGTCTTCTGGCAGGAGAGCTGCACGCTGGCCAACTCCTACTACTTCGACAAGAACGGCGACGTCCCGCTGCGCGCCATGAGCACACCCGAAGCCGCCTGGCGCGCAGCCCATTTCGACCTCGAGGACTACACCTTCGAAGCGCCCGGGAAACCGCGCACGAGCGATCGGCCCGCCACCCGGACCGCGACCGCGTAACCCTCAGCGGTCGAGGGAGCGGTACAGGGCCCGGAGGTCGCGCAGCCCGGCGGCGACCGACTGCTCGTCCTCGGCGGTCATGCGCAGAGCCTGGCGCAGCAGCACCGGGTCGAGATCGTCGGGGGCCGGATGGAATTCGGGGTCCGGCAGCTTGGGCAGCTCGTAATGCTCGCCGTACAGGTCCCCGCAGTCGAGGGTCTCGCTCTGCAACAGGCCGCCGATGAGGTCGTCCAGCAGTACCCCGCGCAGGGTGAGCAGGTCGGTCGGGTGTTCGTCGAGACGCTCGGCCACCACGTAGCAGATGGCGGCCGCATGCTTACAGGGCCAGCTGTGATCCGGGCAGCTGCAGGAGAAGTCGAGCTCGGACGCCGTCGTGGGCAACAACATCGGGCCCAGCGACTGCGGCAGCGTGCCCGCCGCGATCTCGGCCAGCATCCCCGGCGACTCGCGCACGGCGTCCGCCAGCTCTTCCAGGTCGACCGGGCCGAAGGTTCGCATGGTCAGCACGGCGACGAACGGACGCGGCTGGCTGCCCTGCACCTCCGCGCTCACCCCGCCCTCCTCCAGGCGGTAGTTGATCACCTGGCCGGTGCGGGCATAGGAGCGGCCGCGGGCGAGCCGGCCTGCATCGGCGACCCCCTCGACGGCGTCCAGAAACGAACGGCCCCACCAGGTCCGGGCGAACGCGGCGCCGCGGCGGCTGCGCGCCGCCACCCCGCCGCGCACCGGGCGGCGCTTGCCGTACTCGCCGAAATCGATCACATTGCTCATTCGCCGACCGCCTCCGCTCCCAGCGCGAACAGTTCCCGCAGCTCCTCGTCACCCAGTTCGGTGATCCAGTGCTCCCCGGTGCCGACGGTCAGATCCGCGAGCTGACTCTTGCCCTTCAGCATGTCGTCCACCCGCTCTTCGATGGTGTCCACGCACACCAGCTTGCGCACCTGCACGTCGCGGCGCTGACCGATCCGGAAGGCGCGGTCGGTGGCCTGGTTCTCCACCGCCGGATTCCACCAGCGGTCCAGGTGCACCACATGATTGGCGGCGGTCAGGTTGAGGCCGGTGCCACCGGCCTTGAGCGACAACAGCATCAACGGCGGGCCGCCGCCGCCCTGGAAGTTCTCCACCATGGCGTCGCGGGCCTGCTTGCCCACCCCACCGTGCAGGAACGGCACCCCGGTTCCGAATCGCTCGGTCAGGAAGGGGGCCAGCAGCTTCCCGAACTCCGCGAACTGGGTGAACATCAGCGCGCGCTCGCCGTCGGCGATCACCGATTCCAGGATGTCCTCCACCAGCGCCAGCTTCCCGGACCGGTGCTGTCCGCGGCGCAACACCGCCGAACCGTCGTCGAGGTAGTGCGCGGGATGGTTGCACACCTGCTTGAGCCGGGTCAGCGCGGCCAGCACCGCACCCTTGCGCTCCATACCCTTGGCGGCCTTCAACTTCGCCGACATGTCGTCCAGCACCGCTTGATACAGGGCGGCCTGCTCCACGGTCAGGTTGGCCCGCACCGTCATCTCGATCTTCTCCGGCAGATCCGAGATCACCGCCGGATCGGTCTTCACCCGGCGCAGCACGAACGGCGAGGTGATGGCGCGCAGGCGGGTGACGGCGTTCTCGTCGTGCTCGCGCTCGATCGGGACCGCGAAGCGCGAGTGGAACTCCGACGCCTTGCCCAGCAGTTTGGGGTTGGCGAAATCCAGGATCGAGCGCAGTTCCTCCAGCCGGTTCTCCACCGGAGTTCCGGTGAGCGCCAGCCGATGTCGTGCCGGGACCAGCCGGGCGGCCCGCGCCTGCCGGGTGCCCGCGTTCTTGATGTGCTGCGCCTCGTCGAGCGCCACCCGCTGCCAGTCCTGCCGCTTCAACTCCTCGACATCGCGGGCCAGCAGGGCGTAGGTGGTGACCACCAGATCCGAATCCGCCACCGCCGCATCCAATTCCGCGCCGGAGCGGCGGCCGGGACCGTGATGCACCAGCACCCGCAGGTCCGGGGCGAAACGCTCGGCCTCGCGCTGCCAGTTGCCCACCACCGACATCGGGCACACCAGCAGGGTGGGGCCGGGCGGCGTGGCCTCGGCCGTCTCCCGCTCGTGCACGAGCAGCGCCAGCACCTGCACCGTCTTGCCGAGACCCATGTCGTCGGCGAGGATCGCGCCGCAGCCGAGCCGGCTCATGGTCGCCAGCCAGGACAGCCCGCGCTGCTGGTAGGGACGCAACTGGGCCTTCAAACCGACCGGGTCGGGCACCGGCTCGGCAGTGCGCTCGCCGTCGAAAAGCTCTGCCGCCCAGCCGGTCGCGGTGACCTCCGCCAGCGGCACCCCGATCACCGGATGCGCGGACAACTCCGCGAACAGGCCGCCGATCGTGGTCTCGGTGCCGTCGGTGCGGCCCGAGACGTAGTCGGCCGCCGCGGCCAGCATGCGGTGGTCGGCCTGCACCCAATCCCCGCGCAGCCGCACCAGATCCGACTTCGCGTCCACCAGCCGCGCCATCTCGGCGGGCGTCAGCACCGTGTCGCCGAGCGCCAGCTCCCAGCGGAACGACACCAAACCCTTGAGCCCCACCGCGGTTTCGGTAGCGGCCGGACTCTGCACGCACAACGTCATGGTCGGGGCGGCGATCCGCCAGGCGCGCGGCAGCATGAGCCGCACGCCCGCCGACCCGAGCGCGTTCGCGCCGTGCGCCACCAGGTCCATCACGACCTCGGTGGGCAGGAACAGATCCATGCTGCGGGCATCGCCGGGCAGGTCCCGCAGGCGCGGGTAGGCCTGTTTGGCCGCGGCCAGCTTCTCCCCCGCCAGGCGGGTCAGCACCGGATCACCCGGCAGCAGCACCGGTTGCGGCGCTTCGCCTTCGGCGCGCAGGCAGACCTCCAGCCGCCACAGCTCGCCCGGCTCGTCGCCGTCGGGTTCCAGCAGGCGCAGCACCAGATCCGGCTCGCCCGCGGTGAGACTGGTCCGCCAGTCCTCCAGCACCGACGCCACCCGATGCGAGCCGGTCTCCAACGGGGTGGCCTCGAGCAGCGCGGTCACCAAGGGATGCGACACCGACCCCGGCGCGGACGGGATGTCGGGCGCGGGCGCGGAAACCCATTTGCGCGCAATGGGATCGGTCAGCTCGGCGACCAGATTCTCCAGGATGTCGGACGGGCGCCCGTTGTCCTTCAACGCCGACGGCATCGCGACGGCCAGTTCCGTCAACCAGGCCCGCTGCCGCTGCCCGCCCACCAGGCGCCACCGCACCCACCACTCGCCGTCGTCGCGGCGCACCTCCGGCACGATCCGGCCGGCCCGCACCCAGCGCTCGATCCCGCGCGCCACATGGCCCAGATACCGCAGATCCCCCGCCACCGGCCAGTGCGGCGGCAAATCCCCCAGCAGCACCCGCACCGCCCCCTCCGGGGCCAGGGCATGCGCGGGCACCCGCGCCCGTTCCGTGCCGAACTCCCCCGCCAGCGTCACGTCCGCCCGATGCCGCCACTTGGCCGCGCGCACCACCGACCGCAACGGCTCGGGCAGCTTCTCCGTCTCGTCCGCCAGTACGAAGCCGTCCGGGTCGTGCCACAGCACCAGCCCGGCCCCGGGCGTCCACAGTCCGTGCAGCATCCGACCATCCAAGCAGCCCGCCCCGACAACCTCCCGGCTGCCCGCGCGAGGCCCTCCCCACTACCCGAGAGTCAGATCCCCCTTTATTTCTGATCGGATACGGAACATACTGGATAAATCCGCAGGTCACCGCATGTTGGTGACACCTGTGTGCGCACCCGACAATCACCGCGACCCAATCCGGGGCCGTGGCACTTTCGATACCGTAGGGAGGCCGTGAAGATGACGATTCTGCTCCAAGTGCTCGAGCAGAGCTTCACGCCCACAACTCCGTGGGAACGCCGGAAGTTCACCTTCGTGGACGCAGCGAAGATCGTGGGGATGCGCCTGGACGGGCAGTCCGGCGTATGGCTGGACCTGGCCCGGCCCGGAGAGTCACAGCGACTCGCCCGCACCCCGGACCCACGCGACTCCATCACATTCCTGCTCACCGTGTTCGCCAAGATCGCCGAATGCGAGGACCGGGGCGGCTCGTGGCTCATCGGGCACGACGGCGCGCACGTGGATTCCATTGCGGCCACGCGCTTTCCACCACAACTGTCGGAGACGGCCGCCGACGACATCCTGGCGCACGCCTGGCTCTAGCCGGCCCGCCGGGGTGCGAAGTCCGCACGACGACACGGCGGCGCGCGTGACGCGGTACACCTGATGCCGTGTGGCGCACGGGGTGGATCCGGCTGGTCGGCACGGTGGTCATCCTGTTCACGGTTCTGGGGTGCGGGACCGTCGGGCAGGAGACACCCGCACCGGGCAGTCCCACCCGCGCCCAGCTCGAACGCCTGCTCGCGGGCGTGGTCAGCGTGCCGCACCGGCCCCGGCCGGGCGGTTACCAGCGCGGCTGCGGCGGCGGTCAGGGCTGCGTCTTCGGACCGGCCTGGACCGACGACCACGACGGTCCGGGCGGCCACGACGGTTGCGACAGCCGCAATACGGTGCTGGCCCGCCAGCTCACCGCGGTGAGCTTCCGGCCCGGGGACACCTGCGTGGTGGTCGCGGGCGCCCTGGACGATCCGTACACCGGGCGGCGCATCACCTTCGAACGGGCGGCGGCCAAGGCCGTGCAGATCGATCACGTGTATCCGCTGGCGGCCGCCTGGGACCTGGGCGCGTCCGGCTGGCCGCCCGCCCGGCGGGTGCGGTTCGCCAACGACGTCGACTACAACCTGCTGGCCGTGGACGGAAAAACCAACCAGGACAAGGGCGATCGCACACCCGCCGACTGGCTGCCGCCCGCGCGCGCCAACCGCTGCTTCTACGCGGGCAAGTACCTGACGGCCGCCAACCGCTACGGGCTACCCGTCACCGCCGCCGACCGCAGCGCCCTCGCCGGTGTGGCCCGCGGTTGCCCATAGCCCCGCGAAATGCCGGTACGCCTGCTCGGCGGTCAATCCCTGCGCCGGATCCAGGACCGATTCCAGCAATCCGTAAAGGCCCCAGGAAAGAAAAGTGATCGTGGCGCCTGCCGCGACCGGGTCGGGACCCAGCCGCGGACCCAGGTGCTCGGTGAGCAGTTCGGCGTACACCTGCCGGATCGACCGCAACACAGTGGCGTTGGCCCGCTGCCCGATCAGCGGCCGGTATACGTCGGGATGCTTGTCGACCAGCCGGAACAGCATCTCGACGGGCAGCAGCGGCGGCGGCTCACCCCGATAGCGGGACAGCTGTGCCGAAATCTCCGCGCGCACATGCTCGATACAGCTGACCAGCAGCAGATCGTCCTTGTCGCGGTAGTGCGCGTAGAACGTGGAACGGCCGACATCGGCGCGATCGATGATGTCGCGCACCGTGATTCGGGCATACGGCCGGGTCAGCATGAGTTCGATGAGCGCGCGGTGCAGGGCCGCGCGGGTCCGGCGGACCCGGCGGTCGGCGCCGGGCTCGGCGGTGGTTTCCGGACGGTTCCCGGGCAAGTGTCCCGAAACGTACTCTTGTGCGGAAACTGGTTCTGGCCTGGCCTTTCCCATCCTTCGATGATGGAATACATGACCCAGAACAAGCAAGTGTCCGATATCGAAGGCCGGTCCGTCGGCGGGCTCATCACCTGGCCGCGCGGCTATCAAGTGCTGACCGGCGTCTATTTCCTGGGCCGCGCCGGGGGCCTGGTGCGGCACTTCGCCGCCACCGCCGGGATCCGGCCCGGTGACCATGCCATCGACCTCGGCTGCGGGCCAGGGCGGCTGGTCAACGAGCTGGCCCGCCAGGCCGGGCCGCAGGGCCGGGTGGTCGGTGTCGACGCGTCCGCGCCGATGATCGAGTACGCGCGGGCTCACGCCGCCACGAATTGCACCTTCGAGCTCGGGGCGGCCCAGTCGCTGCCCTACCCCGACGCCTCCTTCGATGTGGCCACCTGCACCTTCGCCATGCACCACATCGCCGAGGCGGATCGAATCACCGCGCTGGCGGGCATCTTCCGCGTGCTGCGGCCCGGCGGCCGCCTCCTGCTGGCCGACACCCACCCCGCGACCTCCGGCGTGCGCGGACTGGCCATTCGCGCCATGGCGGGGCTGGCCGCGCACCGCGGGGGCCACGGCGGCGGGCACACCCACGATGAGCCCGGCGATGCACTGGCGGCCGTCGATGTCCGCCGCTACCGGGGTCCGCTCGCCGACATCGGTTTCACGGCAATCGAATTCCGCACCGGACCGTTCGCCACCGGCATCCTCACCGCCGTCAAACCCGACTGATCAGGCCGGTTCGGCTCCGGTGGCGGCCGGGCGCTTCGGGTCGTTGGACCATTGCGACCAGGAGCCCGGGTAGAGGGCGGCGTCGATGCCGGCCACGGCCAGCGCCGCGACCTGGTGGGCCGCGGTGACGCCGGAGCCGCAGTACACCGCGACCGGTCCGGAGCCGAAACCCTGGAAGCGGGAAGCCAATTCGGTGAGCGGCCGGAAATGTCCTGCGGTGGTGAGGTTCTCGGCGGTCGGCGCGCTGACCGCGCCCGGAATGTGGCCCGCGCGCGGGTCGACGGGTTCCAGCTCGCCGCGGTAGCGCTCGCCCGCGCGGGCATCCAGCAGCACGCCCTGCCAGCCGGCCGCGCCATCGGCGTCGATGGTCGGCATGTGGCCGGGGGACAGCACCACGGTGCCGGGTTCCGGATCGGGTTCGTCACCGGCGACGACCTTGCCGCCCGCGGTTTCCCACGCGGGCAGGCCGCCGTCCAGGATCCGGACGTCGGCGATACCGGCCCAGCGCAGCAGCCACCAGGCGCGCGCGGCGGCCATGCCGCCGGTGGCGTCGTACACGACCACGGTGTCCCCGTCAGAGACGCCCCAACTGCGCGCACACTTCTGCAAATGCGGCAATTCCGGCATGGGGTGGCGGCCCTTGGCGACGGAGGGCGGATCGGCGAGTTCGGTTTCCAGATCGACGAATACCGCGCCCGGAATGTGCCCGTCCAAATAGTGCTGCGGCCCGTCCGGATCCCCGAGCGCCCACCGCACATCCAGCAATCGCACCCGGCTGCCGCCCGCTTCCAGCAGTTCCGCAAGCTCCGCAACCGAAATCAGCACCGAACTCAAGCCAACTCCTCTTCGCCGATTCACCGCACCATGAAGTCGATTCCGCTCCACCCTAACCAGCCCGGGCCGCACCCGCAGCCGCCCGCCCGCCCCCGACGGGGTGCGGGAACCAGGACCCCACGCCCGGCCCCCGTGCGCGGCGTGCCGGTGGCCACGCCCAGCCGCTGACCGTGGCGGCCGCCGGTAATGGCACCCGGGGCCGCCGACAGGCCACGGCTGTCATTCCCTCGAAAGAATCGGGTCAGGATGCGACCAGGGGCAGGAACCAGCGGACGACCAGGCCCGCGACCAGGGCCCAGAAGGCCGCGCCGATGCCGAGCAGTGCGATGCCGGAGGCTGCCACCAGGAAGGTGAGGGCGGCCGCGGAGCGATGGGCGGCGGGGGTGAGGGCGGCGGTCAGCGCACTCGCGAGGGTGGCGATGAGGGCAAGGCCCGCAACGGTTTCCAGCACGCCCTTGGGGGCGGCGGCGACCAGCATGACCAGCGCTCCGGACGCCAGCGCGAGCACCAGGTAGGCGCAGCCCGCCGTGCACGCCGCGATCCAGCGGCGCTTCGGATCGGGGTGGGCCGACGGGGCCGCCGAGAGCGCGGCGCTGATGGCCGCCAGGTTGATGGCGTGGCCGCCGGCGGGCGCGCCGAGCATGGTGCCCAGGCCGGTGACCGTCATGGCCGCGCGCCACGGCACCCGATAGTCGAAGGTACGCATCACCGCGGTGCCCGGAATGTTCTGCGCGGCCATGGTCACCACGTACAGCGGCACCGCGACGCCGATCATGGCCTGCCAACTCCAGTGCGGCACAGTCCATTCCAGGTGCGGCACCATGGCGGGCAGGTCCAGACGACGATGGTGCACGGCGATGTCGATGCTCGAACCGACGGCCGCCACCGCGAAGGCGGCCAGCACCGACCAGCACGGCGCGAAGCGTTGCAGCACAAGCCAGGTCACGATGACCGGCACCACCACCGCCGGGCTCACCGGCAGCGCCTTCACCGGCGCGAGGCACAGCGGCAGCAGTACTCCGGCGAGCATGGCCTGCGCGATCTCCACCGGAATCGCGGCGATCAGGGCGCCCAGCCGATCCCAGAATCCGGTCAGCACGATGAGTCCGCCCGCCACCGCGAACGCGCCCACCGCGGCGGCCCAGCCGCCCGCCACCGCGCCGGTGCTCGCCAGCAGCGCCGCGCCGGGCGTGGACCAGGCCAGCGTGATCGGCATCCGGTAGCGCCGGCTCAGCACGATCATGCCGACCGCCTGGGTCACGCAGACCGCCAGCAGTCCGGACGCGGCCTGCGCCGAGGTGGCGCCCATGGCGGTCAGTCCGGCCAGCACCACGGCGAACGAACTGGTGAATCCGACCAGCGCGGTGACGATTCCGGCCCCGATGGGCTGGCCGAGGCCCGCCGCCGGTGGGCTCTCGACCTGCGCGGTGCCGGTGACGCTGGTGCTCATGGAGTCATCGTCGCGGTCCAGTCACCCCACGGTCACCAGCCAATCCGCCGAAACTGGCCTGAATTACGCCCCGCCGCCGGCAGCCAGGCGATCCAGCAGCGGCGTGATGCGCGGCCCGACCAGAGATTGCATGACCAGCGCCATATTGGTGCGCTCCACCCCGGGGATCTTCAGGATGCTGCCGGCCACGCGGTACAGATCCTCCGCGTCCGCGGCCACCACCCGGACCGTCAGATCGGTCGGCCCGGTCATGCCGCAGACCTCGGTGACCTCCGGGATCTCGGCGAGCTCGGCCGCCACCGAGTCGAGCCGATGCTGATCCACCACGACCGCGACGAAGGCCGCCAGCGAGTACCCCAGCGCCCGCGGATCGACCCGGCGCTCGAAACTGGCCAGCACCCCGCTCGACTCCCAGCGGGCCAGCCGGGCCTGCACGGTATTGCGGGACAGCCCCAGCCGGGCGGCCAGTTCGACACCGGTCGCGCGCGGGTTGGCGACCAGTTCCAGCAACAGCCGGGCATCGGTCGCGTCGAGCGGGACGGCATTGGGCTCCCTGCTGCTCATGGGTGTCAGTATGACACCCATGACCGGGCGTTGACCGTGCATTCTGCTCAGTCCGGCGCGCCAGACTTGCACATATCGCCAAGCAGAGGATGCTTGTGATACAGGACACACATCGCTGGACCGCACGGACACAATCCCGCGGCGACAACGATGCAACCCGGTGTCAGGAGGCGAAACCCATGCCCGAGAAGAACACCTATCCGGTGCAGCTCGTTCAGCCCGACGGCCACCGCGTCCACGATCGCGTGCACGCCCCGCTGGTCGCCGACATCGACGGCACCCGCCTGCGGGCCATGTACACCGACATGGTCGTGGCCCGGCGCATCGACACCGAGGCCACCGCCCTGCAACGACAGGGCCAGCTCGGACTGTGGCCGCCGCTGCTCGGCCAGGAGGCCGCGCAGATCGGCTCCGCCCACGCCCTCGCACCCGACGACTACGTGTTCTGCAGCTACCGCGAGGCCGGCGTCGCCTACTGCCGCGGCGTCGCCCCCGAGGACCTCACCCGGCTCTGGCGCGGGGTCGCGCACTCCTGCTGGGACGCAGACGCCGTGCGGATGACCAATCCCGCGATCGTGGTCGGCTCGCAGGGCCTGCACGCCACCGGCTACGCCTACGCCGCGCACCTGGAGGGCGCCGAGATCGCCACCATCGCCTACTTCGGCGACGGCGCGACCAGTCAGGGCGATATCGCCGAGGCGCTGGGCTTCGCGGCGACCTGGTCGGCGCCGGTGGTGTTCTTCTGCCAGAACAACCACTGGGCGATCAGCGCGCCGGTGCGGGTGCAGAGCGCCACCCCGATCGCGCGCCGCGCCCTCGGTTACGGCCTGCCCGGCGTCCAGGTCGACGGCAACGACGCGCTCGCCGTGCTGGCCGTGACCCGCGAGGCACTGCGGCGCGCCCGGGCGGGCGGCGGACCCAGTTTCATCGAGGCCATCACCTACCGGATGGGCCCGCACACCACCGCCGACGACCCCACCCGCTACCGCGACGCGGCCGAACTCGAACTCTGGCAGCGCCGCGACCCCATCGACCGGATGCGGCGGCTGCTCGAACGAGAAGACCTGTGGGACGGCGACTTCGAGCGCTCGGTGACCGCCCGCGCCGACGACGTCGCGGCCCGCCTGCGCACCGCCACCCTCACCATGCCCGACCCGGAACCCGACCAGCTCTTCGACCACGTGTACGCCACCCCGCACCGGGTGATCGAGGAAGAACGCCGCGAGTACGCGGCCTACCTGGAGGGAGTCGGACGATGAAGACCACCTTCGCGGGCGCGATCAATCAGGGCCTGCGCCGCGCCCTGGAGGACGATTCGAAGGTCGTGCTGATGGGCGAGGACATCGGCCGGCTGGGCGGTGTCTTCCGGGTCACCGACACGCTGCAGAAGGATTTCGGCAACAACCGCGTCATCGACACGCCGCTGGCCGAATCCGGAATCGTGGGAACGGCTTTCGGAATGGCATTGCGGGGCCTGCGTCCGGTCTGTGAAATCCAGTTCGACGGATTCGTGTATCCGGCGTTCGACCAGATCGTCTCGCAGGTCGCGAAAATCCACGCCCGCACCCGTGGAAAAGTGACCGCGCCCATCACCATTCGCATTCCGTTCGGCGGCGGCATCGGCTCGGTCGAACACCACTCGGAATCACCCGAGGCGTATTTCGCGCACACCGCGGGACTGCGGGTGGTGTCGCCCAGTAATCCGGCCGACGCCTATCTGATGATCCGGCAGGCCATCGCACTCGACGATCCGGTCGTCTTCTTCGAACCGAAACGCCGGTATTGGGACAAAGCCGACGTGGATTTCGACCGGCTGGACCGCGATGACGGAATAGCGCTCGACCAGGCCCGCGTCTGCGCCTCCGGGGAGGACGCCACCATTGTCGCCTACGGCGGCACCGTGGCCACCGCGCTCACCGCCGCCGATATCGCGGCATCGGAAGGACATTCGATCGAGGTGATCGATCTGCGCAGCCTCTCCCCCATCGATTTCGACACCATCGAGACCTCGGTGCGGAAAACCGGGCGGTTGATCGTGGTGCACGAGGCCCCCGTATTCGCCGGGCTGGGAGCCGAAATCGCGGCGCGCGTCACGGAACGCTGCTTCTACCATCTGGAATCACCGGTATTGCGCGTCGGTGGCTTCGACATCCCCTACCCCCCGGCTAAACTCGAGCGGCACCACCTGCCCGACCCCGATCGCATTCTCGCCGCGGTCGATCGCACGCTCGCCGCATGAATGGTTACCGCACGGAGGATGCCCGGTGGATAGTCAGCAGCAGGTCATGGAATTCCGTTTGCCCGATCTCGGGGAGGGCCTCGCCGACGCGGAATTGGTGTCGTGGGCGGTCGCGATGGGCGACACCGTCACGCTGAATCAGGTGATCGCCGAGGTCGAGACGGCCAAGGCCCAGGTGGCGCTGCCCAGCCCCTACGCGGGCACGGTCGTGGAACTGCTGGCCCAGCCCGGCGACACCGTGCCGGTCGGCGCACCGCTGATCCGCATCGCGGTGACCGCGCAGGCCCCGGCCGCCACCGCGAACGGCACCGCGCAGCCGAGCGGCACGACCACGGAGACACCGGCCGAACGGCAGGCCGTGCTGGTCGGTTACGGACCCGACACCGAACCGGTGTCCCGCCGGGCCGCCCGCGGGAAAAACGGTGACGCACCCGGTGTTTCGAGCCGGCGCGGCATGGGCTCGGACGGTCCGGAAGGGCTCGGCAGCTCGGCCCCGGCCGGACGGCCCGCCGCCACGCCCGCCGCCCGGAAACTGGCCCGCGAGATCGGGATCGACCTGAGTGCGGTGATCGGCACCGGCCCGCAGGGCGCGGTCACCGTCGAGGACCTGCACGGTATGCGGCCCGAAGCGCTGGGCACCGGTCACATCCCGATCCACACCCCGCCGCCCGCCACCCTCGCCGCGCTGCCGGTGACCCCGGTCGCGCCCGAGGTGACACCGATGCATCCGGCGCCGGGCGGCCGCGCCGTCCCCGCCGAGCGCGAGACCCGCACCCCGATCAGCGGGATCCGCAAACGCACCGCCGCCGCCATGGTGTCCAGCGCCCAGCACATTCCGCAGGCCAGCACCTTCGTGACCACGGACTTCACCGCGTCTATCGAACTGCTCGAGCATCTGCGCACCACTCCGAGCTTCACCGGGCTCACCCTCACCCCGCTGGCGCTGGTGGCCCGCGCCGCGCTGGCGGCGCTCACCGAGTTCCCGGAGATCAACGCGCGCTGGGACGAGGCGAATCAGGAGATCGTCACCAAGCACTACGTGAACCTGGGCTTCGCGGTCGCCACCGAGCGCGGGCTGCTGGTGCCCAATCTCAAGGAGGCGCAAGGGTTCACGCTGCGCGACCTGTGCCTGGAGATCGCCGGGGCGGCCGCCAAGGCGCGCGCCGGCACCGCCACCCCCGCCGACCTGACCGGCGGCACCTTCACCATCACCAATGTGGGCGTGTTCGGTGTGGATGCCGGTGTGCCGCTGGTGAATCCGGGCGAGGGGGCGATCCTGTGCCTGGGCTCCATCCGCAAGCGGCCGTGGGTGCATCGCGACGAACTGGCGGTGCGCTGGGTGACCACCCTGGGCATGAGCTTCGACCACCGGATGATCGACGGCGAACAGGGATCGCGGTTCCTGGCGAGCGTGGCCGCCCTGCTGGAGGATCCGCTGACCCTGCTGGGCCGGGTCTAGGACTCGGCGGGCCCGGCCACCACCAGCGGCTCGGCGGCCGCGCGGATGACCGCCGGGATCGGCACCGGCTTGCGGGTCTGCTCGTCCACGTACACGTGCGTGAAGGTGCCGGTGGCGGCCAGGTCCAGGTGGTCGCCGCCGTCGCGGAAGATGGCCAGCTCGTAGTTGATGCTGGAATTGCCCAGCCGCGACACCCGGATCCCCACCCGCAGCATGTCCGGGAAGCTGATCGAACCCAGGAACTTGCACGAGGTCTGGGCGACCACGCCGATGGCGTGCAGGTCCCGGATATCGGTCCCGGTCGCGCTGATCAGCCAGGCGTTCACGGCCGTGTCGAAGTACGAGTAGTACGTCACGTTGTTCACGTGCCCGTAGTGGTCGTTGTCGGCCCAGCGCGTCGGCACCGGCCAGAGCACGGGGTATCCAGGATCCTGCGTCACTCCGCGACCCTAACCCGCCGCCGCGGCCCGGCGATCACGCGGAGCGTTCGTCCGGAGTGGCGCGGTGGTCGCGGGGGCTGATGCCGTAGTGCCGTTTGAAGGCGGTGGACAGGGCGAAGGCGCTGCCGTAGCCGACGCGGCGGGCGATCGACTCCAGGGTGGCGTCGGATTCGTGCAGCAGATCCGCGGCCAGGGCCAGCCGCCAATCGGTGAGGAAGGCCATGGGCGGCTCGCCGACCAGTTCGGTGAAGCGGCGGGCCAGGGCGGCCCGGGAGACGCCGACCTCGGCGGCCAGCGAGGCGACCGTCCACGGGTGGGCGGGATTGTGCTGCATGAGGCGCAGAGCCTTGCCGACCAGCGGATCACCGTAGGCGTGATACCAGGCGGGGGCGTCGGCGCGGGAGAACCAGGCGCGTAGCGCGGCGATCAACAAGAGGTCCAATAGTCGGTCCAGCATGGCGCCCTGGGCGGGCAGGTCCTTGGCGGACTCGTCGACCAGCAGATCCAGCACCCGGGAGTCGATCTCGCCGCGGCCCAGCACCGCGATCGGCGGCAGCGCGCGCAACAGCCGGCGACTGGCCGCCGACTCGTGCTCGTAGGTGCCGGTGACCAGCACCGTCTCGGCGTCGGCGCTGGTGCCCCAGCTGCGCACGCCCAGACTCAGTGCCTCGCACAGCACTTCACCGTCCATCGTGGTGGTGATATTGCCGGGCTCGATGAGCACCTGCGGAGCGGTCCCCGGATCGTCGGCGACGGTGTAGTGGTCGGGGCCGCGGAAGATGGCGATATCGCCGGTACGCAGCTGCCGGGGCGGACCCGGCTTGCCGCCCTTGGGTTCCGGCAGCACCCAGCCGCCGCCCCGCACCACCGCCACCACGGTCAGCGGGGCCTCGTCCCGGATTCGCAGGGACCACGGTGGGTCGAACGACGAGCGCATCACGAATGCCGCTCGCGCCCGTGGTCCTTCGAGCAGACTGGCCAACGCATCCATGACAAAGACGATGGCAAATGCCCGGGCGCTTCTCAACCATGTTCGCGCCCGCCGATTCCCGATGTACTGAATACATGATCAACGAAAACAGCTCCAGCAGCGCAAACACCGTCCTCGTCCTCGGCGCGACCGGCAAGACCGGACGCCGGGTGGCCGGCCTGCTGACCGAGCACGGCGTGCCCGTGCGGGCCGGTTCGCGCACGGCCGCAATCCCGTTCGACTGGACCGACCGCAACACCTGGACGGCCGCCCTGGACGGCGTCGACGCCGTCTACCTCTCCTATCAGCCGGATCTGGCGGTCCCCGGCGCACCGGCCGACATCAAGGCCCTCTGCGACCGGGCCGCGGCCGCCGGCGTGCGCAAGGTGGTGCTGCTGTCCGGCCGCGGCGAACCCGAAGCCCTGGAATGCGAAGGCATCGTGCAGGATTCGGGCCTGACGTGGACCGTGGTGCGGTGCGCCTGGTTCGCGCAGAACTTCGACGAAGGCTCGTTCACCGATTTCATCCTCGCCGGAGAGGTGGCACTGCCCGCCGGGGACGTGCCGGAACCGTTCGTGCACACCGACGACATCGCCGAGGTGGCGGTGGCGGCGCTGCTCGACGACCGGCACGCCGGGCAGGTGTACGAACTGACCGGCCCGCGCGCACTCAGCTTCGCCGAAGCCGTGGCCGAGATCGGCGCGGCCACCGGACGGGACATCGCCTACATTCCGCTCACCCGAACCGAATTCGTGGCCGCGCTGACCTCCTACGGGGTCCCCGCCGACGAGGTCAGCCTGCTCGACTACCTGTTCGGCACGGTGCTCGACGGCCGCAACTCGCACGTCACAGACGGGGTGCAGCGCGCGCTCGGGCGGGAGCCCCGCGACTTCGCCGACTACGTCCGCGAGGCGGCCGCGAGCGGAGTCTGGTCGGTCACGGCGGACGTGTGAATCGCCCCCCGGGGCGTTTGCACGGTGTGCGCCGGGCCCCGAAACGTGTCGGTGGCCCGGCTTACACTCACCATCGAACAGGTTGTACCGCAAACAATTCGGATCGCGCTCCGGACCGCCGGCGCTGCCGCGACGGGCCACGAAAACCGGGGAGAGACCGGGTGCACCCGGTAGCGTCGTACCGATGGCCGCTGCGACGCCCGTTCCCCGCATCCGGAAGGCCCGCCCGGCGCTGTTCGCGGTGTTCGGCCTCAACGGGATGCTCTCGGCGGTCTGGATCGTGCACATCCCGGCCATCACCGCGCGCACCGGTGTCGGGCCCACCACGTTCGGCATGCTGATCCTGCTGATGACGGTCTGCGCGATCGCGGGCATGCAGACCGCGGGCCCGCTCGCCGACCGCCTCGGCAGCCGCACCCTCACCGCCGCGGCTGTCACCCTGCTGGCCCTCACCCTGCTCGGCCCGGCCCACGCCACCTCGCCCGCCACGCTCGGACTGGCCCTGGGCGCCTTCGGTTTCGCCAACGGCGCCCTGGACGTCTCCATGAACGCGCAGGCCGTGCACATCGAACGCGCCTACGGCCGCCCGATCATGTCGGCGTTCCATGCCTTCTTCTCCTGCGGCGGCTTTCTCGGGTCCGGCTACGGCGCGGCCACCCAGCACGCGCACTGGTCGCCGACCGCGACCTTCCTGCTGGCCACCGGCTTCGGACTGGTCGTGATCGCGCTCGCGATACCGAACCTGCTCCCCCACGTCGACGCCGCGGCCACACCACCCGCCGCCGCGGAGGCCGTGCCGCAGTCCGGGATCCGGCGGAAGGTGCTGGCGCTCGGGCTGATCGCCTTCGCTGTGCTGATGGCCGAGGGAGTGGCGGCGGACTGGAGTGCACTACAGGTGAAGGACCGGCTCGGCGTCGACGCGGGCACCGCCGCGCTGGCCTTCACGGGGTTCTCGCTGACCATGACCGTCGGCCGGTTCGGCGCGGATCGGGTGGCCGGGCGGATCGGCCGGGTGGCCCTGCTGCGCTGGGGAACGGCGCTGGCGGCCATCGGTTTCGGGGCGGTGGTGGTGTCCGGATGGCTGCCGTTGACCGTGCTGGGCTGGGCGTTGTGCGGGATCGGGCTGGCCGGGGGCGTCCCGCAGGTGTTCACGGCCGCGGGCAATCTGGGCTCGGCGACGGCCGCGACCGATATGTCTCGGGTCTTCGGGCTCGGCTACGTCGGGCTGCTGGCGGGTCCGGCGATCATCGGCTGGCTGGACAAGCTGGTGCCGCTGACCGCGGCGATGGTGGTGCCGCTGGTCGCGATGGTGTTGTGCGCGTGCGGCGCTCGGGCCGTGGCGGCGCCGGCTCCGGAATCGGTCCGCGACTGACGGGTCAGGCCGACGGACGGTCGCGGGCGGTCGCGCCGAGGTCGCCGATGACTTCGGCGTGGTCGAGGAAGGCGTCGACCATGCGGTGGTTGAGGACGGCGACGGCCTTCAGGTCCTCGGGGCTCCAATCGGCGAGGGCCTCGGCCATCCAGCCGCGCATCACCTCGCGCACGGCTTCGACGGCGCGGCGGCCCGACTCGGTGGGGCCGACCCGCTGGGCGCGGCGGTCGTCGGGGTCGGCGACGCGTTCCACATAGCCTGCCTTCTCCAGGCGCTGGATCTGGCGGCTCACGTGCGGGGCCTCCACATCGAGCCGGGTGGCGAGCTCGCCCAGGCGCATGGGTTCCTCGGCGTCGGCGAGCAGGCGCAGCAGCGGGACGCTGGCCCGGTCCATGGTCAGGCCGCACTGCACCATGGCTTTGTCGTGGCGGCGGACGCGGGTCAGCAGGTAGGCGACACGGGCCAGCGCGCGTTCCAGTTCCACGATGTGACCTGCGTCAACTTGGCTGGCGTTTGTGGCTTCCGATCGCGGCATGTGATTATCTTACGAAACCCATTTACTTAATTTTGGTAAGTAACCCAAAGGACCACCGCATGACTACGACCGCAGTCGGTCAGGTCGACGTGACGAAACCCGTCGAACCTTCGAAGGCCCACCTCGGCCTCACCCTGCTCGCGCTGTGTGCGGCCGGACTGGTCGTGTCCCTGCAGCAGACCGTCGTGATCCCGCTGCTGCCGCGCTTCATCACCCAGCTGCACACCGACGTCGCCGGCGTCACCTGGCTGTTCACCGCCGCCCTGCTCTCCGGCGCGGTCGCCACCCCGCTGCTGTCCCGCTTCGGCGACATGTACGGCAAGAAGCCGATGGTCATGGTCACCATGGGCGTGCTCGTCGTCGGCTCGGTGGTCTGCGCCTTCGCCACCACGCTGCCCGTCTACATCATCGGCCGTGCGCTGCAAGGCATCTCGTCGGCCATGATCCCGCTCGCCATCGGCATCATCCGCGACACCTTCCCGCGCGAACGATTGGTCCGCGCAATCGGAGTCGTGTCCGGCACCATGGGCGTCGGCGGCACCATCGGACTGCTGGCCACCGGCGTCATCGCCGACCACACCACCAACCCGCACCCGGTCTTCTGGCTGACCGCGGGTCTCGGCGTGGTCGCCACCGTACTGATCCAGGTGAGCGCCCAGAACAATGGCGTGCGCCACGGCGGCAAGCCCGACTTCATCGGCGCGGCCCTGCTGGCCGCGCTGCTGATCTGCCTGCTGCTCGGCATCAGCGAGGGCCCGCGCTGGGGCTGGGGCTCCGCCTCGGTCATCGGCATGTTCGCGGCCGCCGCGGTGCTCACCGCCGTCTGGGTGTTCGTGGAGCTCAGGGTCGAGCAGCCGCTGGTGCGCCTGCAGCTGCTCGTCGGCCCGCAGTCGCTGTCGGCGAACGTGGCCTCCGCACTGCTCGGCTTCTCCATGTTCGGCGCCTTCTCGCTGGTCTCCAACTTCATTCAGACGCCCGCGGACAAGGTCGGCTACGGCCTGTCCGGGACCGTGCTGTCGGTCGGCCTCTACGGCATCCCGAGCGCGGCGTTGATGACCTTCTTCTCCTTCAACACCGGCCGCATCTCCGCCAAGATCGGACCCGCCTACACCCTCGCCATCGGCGCGACCTTCGCCGGACTGTCGATGGGCTGGCTGGCCTTCTCACACGGGCACGGCTACGACATGGTCATCGCGAACGCGCTGCAGGGCATCGGTTTCGGCATCGGCTACGCGGCGCTGGGCACCCTCGCCGTGCAGCACGTGCCGATGAGTGAGAGCGGCATCGCGTCGGGCATCAACTCCCTGGTGCGCACCGCGGGCGGCTCCATCGCCGGTGCGATCACCGGCTCGATCCTGACCGCGCACGTCCTGCACCTCGGACCGCACGCCGTGGTCCCGACCGAGGGCGCGTACGTCGCCAGCTTCGCGACCCTGGCCATCGGCGCGTTCGGCGCGGCGGCCGTGGCTCTGGGACACGGCATCCGCCACAAGGGGAACTGACAACTCGCGTAGCTCTCAGAGCTCGACCTCTGAAAACCCGAGAAAGCCTGCGCATTCCTCGTTGTGCGCAGGCTTTTTCGGGTCTAGGTCAGGATGGTGGTGCGGTCGCCGTCGACGACCACCACGTGATCGTCGGTGAGCGCCCAGTGCGGGACGCCGTCGGAGACGTAGTCGCGCACCAGTTTCCGGGACAACCCCTGCGGGTCGGTCGGTGAGTCCAGGTGCGGGACGATGCGGTGATCGACCAGACCGAGCCCGTCCCAGCGAGGTGCGATACCGCAGGCGGTGCGCACCTCCTCCGGGTCGTCCATGGCTTCGATGCCGTGCAGGTCGGGGGTCATGACGCAGGCCCCCGCGCTGTAGCCCGCGTAGACCAGGGCATCCTCCGCGAGCAGTTTCATCAGGGCGAGATCGGCTCCGCTGCGGGCGAATTGGGCGCGCAGCACGAAGGTGTTGCCGCCGCGCACCCACACCATCGGATAGTCGCGCAGCCGCTGCTCCACCTCGGCCGGGCGACCGACGTACTCGCGCAGGTCGAGGACTTCCGGCTGGAAACCCAAGCGGCGCAGCGGAACCAGATCACTGGTGACGGCGCTCTGCCAGGCCGAGGGCCAGGCATCGCAGGCATTGGCGATGACGGCCACCGGGCCGGGCGCACCGGTCAGTTCGAGCAACCGCTGCTGGTGTGCGCCGAAACGGTAGCTGGACAGGAACAGTCGCACGTCAGATGGTGAAGGCGAGGGTGCGGACCAGGCGGTTGCCGAGGTCGGTGTCACCGGCGAGGGAGATCTCCCCCGCGTGCGCGTCCGCGGTGGTGCGGCCTCCGCGCAAGCGGGCGAACAGGCCGGAGTCCATGGTCACCACGGTCGTGGCCGGCCCGTCCAGGGTCCCGACCAGGCTCGCCCGCCCGACTACGACCGCCACATGCAGGGTCTGCGGCACCGGGCCGGTCAGCTCGAAGGTGATGCGCGAACCGTCCGGCGCGCCCGCGCCTTTCACCGCGGCCCGGCCGAGTGCGGTCAGCAGTTCGGTGTAGGCGACCGCGCCGCGGCTGCCGCCCTCCTCGACCGCCACGCCCAGGGCGTCGGCGATGTCGTGCTCGTGCATCCAGCAGTCGAACAGGCGGATGCGCATGAACCGGCCGTAGGGCGCCATGCCCACCGGCGTCGGGACGAATCCGCCCCACGTCTCGTCGGTGGTCTGCTCGAGCGCCTTCACCCGGCGGCCGGTGACGTCGAGGAAGCGGTCCAGGAGTTGCGCGCCGGCCAGCGGGCGCAGGGACTCGATCCACTTCTCGTTCAGCGTGCCGATCTCGTTGCGGATGTGCGCCCCGGACACCTCGGCGTCCGGGGTCGGCTCGCCCAGCAGCATCGATTCGGTGCCGATCATGTGGGCCATGACGTCGAAGACCGTCCAGCCGGGCAGCGGCGAAGGCGCGCGCCACCGGTTTTCGTCCAGCCCGTCCACCAGCCGGGTGAGAGCGTCCCACTGGTCGGATAAAAGGGCCGTGATCTCGGCGCGGTCCGGCACCGTGTCGGTCATGCGGTGGTCTCCCTCTCCTCGTCGGCGAGCCGGTCCAGCCCGGCTCGCAGTGCCGCGGCGGTGCGCTCGGTGTCGTGCGGACGGCGCAGCACGAACCCCTTCGCGAAACGCAGGGTGTCGCCGTGATGGCGGGGAATCACGTGCAGGTGCACGTGATGAACGGTCTGGAAGGCGGCCTTGCCGTCGTTGATCAGCAGGTTCGCGCCGTCGGCCGTGAGGCCCGCGCGGCGCATGGATTTGGCCAGGCGGTGACCGAAGCCGAACAGGCGAGCACCCGTCTCCGGGTCGAGTTCGTCGAGATCGGTCGCGTGCCGCTTGGGGATCACCAGGGTATGCCCCCGGGTGATGGGCCGGATGTCGAGGAAGGCCACCAGGTGGTCGTCCTCGAAGATCTTGGTCGCCGGTGCGTCGCCCGCGACGATCCGGCAGAAAGTGCAGCCACTCACACCGCAGACATTACGGCGTACAGGTGATGTGCGACACCCCCTACACGACCCCGGAAGGGGCACAACCGAACCCAAAACTACTGACCAGTAGCTCCCGAAATTCGCTCGTGCTCGAGGTCACCAGAACCCCGGCCGAGCACGGAGTTGTCCGGTTTTCTCGCCACACCATGTGATGGGCATCTCCGCTACGCTCACCGCGGACCAGGTACAGTTGCGAGAATTCTCACGAACTTACTGCACAGTAAGTTCGGACCACCGTTGGACGGTGAAACGGCCGAAACCGACAGGGTGGCCTGGACTCACCACGAGAAGGAAGTTTGACAAGTGGACACAACGCAGAGCGCACAGACCGCTGCGCCCCGCGGTGCGCGCGTCGGAGTGGTTCGCGAGACGAACCCGGACGAACGACGCGTCGCATTGGTGCCGAAGATCATTCCGGCCCTGCTGAAGCAGGGTGTCGAGGTGATCGTCGAGGCCGGTGCCGGTCTGGGCGCGTTGATCCCGGACGAGGCGTACACCGAAGCCGGTGCGACGCTGGGCGATCCGTACAGCGCCGACGTCGTCGTGAAGGTCGCGCCGCCCAATGACGGCGAGATCGCCAAGCTCGCGCCGGGCCAGACCCTCATCGGGTTCCTCGCGCCGCGCAACGCCGACACCAAGATCGGCGCCCTCAAGGCCGCGGGAGTGCAGGCCTTTGCCGTGGAAGCGATTCCGCGTATCTCCCGCGCCCAGGTCATGGACGCGCTGTCGTCGCAGGCGAACGTCGCCGGCTACAAGGCCGTGCTGCTCGCCGCATCGGAATCCACCCGATTCTTCCCCATGCTGACCACCGCCGCCGGCACCGTGAAGCCGGCCACCGTGCTGGTCCTCGGTGTGGGTGTCGCCGGTCTGCAGGCCCTGGCCACCGCCAAGCGCCTCGGCGGCCGCACCACCGGTTACGACGTCCGCCCCGAGGTCGCCGACCAGGTGCGCTCCGTCGGCGCGCAGTGGCTCGACCTCGGCATCGACGCCGCCGGTGAGGGCGGGTACGCCCGCGAGCTCACCGAGGACGAGAAGGCCCAGCAGCAGCAGGCCCTGGAGAACGCCATCAAGGGCTTCGACGTGGTCATCACCACCGCGCTGGTGCCCGGCCGCCCAGCCCCGCGCCTGGTCACCGCCGCCGCCGTCGAGGGCATGAAGCCCGGCAGCGTGATCGTGGACCTGGCCGGCGAGACCGGCGGCAACTGCGAGCTGACCGAACCCGGCAAAACCGTTGTGCGCCACGGCGTCACCATCGCCTCGCCGCTGAACCTGCCGGCCACCATGCCGGAGCACGCCAGCGAGCTGTACTCCAAGAACATTTCCGCCTTGCTCGAACTCATGCTGAAAGACGGTGCCCTGGCACCCGACTTCGAGGATCAGGTGCTGGCGGACTCCTGCGTCACGCGCGAGCGAAGCGAGCAGAGCACTCAGAAGGTGGAAGCCTGATGTACACCGAATTGTTGGCGAACATCGCGATCCTGGTGCTGTCCGGGTTCGTCGGCTTCGCCGTGATCTCCAAGGTGCCCAACACCCTGCACACGCCACTGATGTCGGGCACCAACGCCATTCACGGCATCGTGGTGCTCGGCGCGCTGGTGGTCTTCGGCAAGATCGAGCACCCCTCGGTCCTGATGCAGATCATCCTGTTCGTGGCCGTCGTGTTCGGAACCCTGAACGTCATCGGCGGTTTCGTCGTGACCGACCGCATGCTGGGCATGTTCAAGGCGAAGAAGCCTGCTGCGCAAGAGAAGGCGGGCGAGTAACCCCATGGACAATCTGGTCAACGTTCTCTACATCGCCGCGTTCGCGCTGTTCATCTACGGTCTGATGGGCCTCACCGGCCCCAAGACCGCGGTGCGCGGCAACTGGATCGCCGCGGTCGGCATGGGCATCGCGGTCATCGCGACCCTCATCGCCATCCGCCACACCAACAACTGGATCCTGATCGTCGCCGGTCTGGTCGTCGGTATCGGCCTGGGCGTGCCGCCCGCCAAGTTCACCAAGATGACCGCGATGCCGCAGCTGGTGGCCGCGTTCAACGGCGTCGGCGGTGGCACCGTCGCGCTCATCGCGTGGGCCGAGTTCCTCGACACCAAGGGCTTCTCCCAGGTGCACGAGCAGCCGTCGGTGCACATCGTGATCGCCTCGCTGTTCGCGGCCATCATCGGCTCGGTCTCGTTCTGGGGCTCCTGCATCGCCTTCGCGAAGCTGCAGGAACTGCTGTCCGGCCGCCCGATCACCGTCGGCCGCCTGCAGCAGCCGCTGAACCTGCTGCTGCTCGCGGGCGCCATCGCCGCGGCCGTGGTCATCGGCATCGGCGCCACCAATGACGGTGTGCCGCAGTACTGGATGATCGCTCTGCTGGTGCTGGCCGGCATCCTCGGCCTGATGGTCGTACTGCCCATCGGTGGCGCGGACATGCCGGTCGTCATCTCGCTGCTCAACGCCCTCACCGGTCTGTCGGCCGCGGCCGCGGGTCTGGCGCTGAACAACACCGCCATGATCGTGGCGGGCATGATCGTCGGCGCGTCCGGCACCATCCTGACCAACCTGATGGCCAAGGCCATGAACCGGTCCATCCCCGCCATCGTCGCGGGTGGATTCGGTGGCGGCGGCACCGCTCCCGGCGCGTCCGGCAGCGGCGAGCAGAAGCAGGCCAAGGCCACCTCCGCGGCCGATGCCGCGATCCAGATGGCCTACGCCAACCAGGTCATCGTGGTCCCGGGTTACGGCATGGCCGTGGCCCAGGCCCAGCACGCGGTCAAGGAGATGGCGGCCCTGCTCGAGGCCAAGGGCGTCGAGGTCAAGTACGCCATCCACCCGGTCGCCGGTCGTATGCCCGGCCACATGAACGTGCTGCTGGCCGAGGCCGAGGTGTCCTACGACGCCATGAAGGAAATGGACGACATCAACGGCGAATTCAGCCGCACCGATGTCGCCCTGGTCATCGGCGCCAACGACGTCACCAACCCGGCCGCCCGCGAGGACTCCACGTCCCCGATCTACGGCATGCCGGTGCTCAACGTCGACCAGGCCAAGTCGGTCATCGTGCTCAAGCGCTCGATGAACTCCGGCTTCGCCGGCATCGACAACCCGCTGTTCTACGCCGACCACACCTCCATGCTGTTCGGCGACGCCAAGAAGTCCGTCGGTGCGGTCACCGAGGAACTGAAGGCGCTGTAACCAGCTGCCGAATGAATGGCCCGTGCCCCGAAAGGGACACGGGCCATTCATGTTTCAGCGGATTATGTATGCCGTATGATGTTGCAGGCCGCATCGGGGGATGTGGTGGTTTGGTTTCCACTGCCGGTCAGCAGGTTATTCAGCGCGCTCCCTGTCGAGGTGGGCGCGGGGGTGTAATCGGCCGACATCTGGCTGGTGATCACGCCAGCCGAGTTCTTTTGCACGGCAACGACATGGAGTGGCGTGCGGATGCAATCCAGCAGCACCTGGGTGGTATGAATAATGGCACCCGAAGTCTGCGTGAAAGCCACCGGAGTGAACGGACTCCCCGGGAGTTCGGTGCCGTTGAGCGTGATCCATACCGGATTCGCATCCGTGGTGTCGACTACAATCTGCGTCTCATTGCACGGGCCGATCATTTCACCGCTCGGGCACGTCACGGCGGTCGAGATGATATCGGCAGTAGCGGGCCCGGCCCCCACCGCGGACACGATCGCCGCCGCAGCGGCCACAACGCCGATACCCTTGCACACCAATGATTTCGGACTCATTCAAGCTCCTTCAGCAATTCACAAGATTTTCAGAGCACGTACCGGATGTGACAGCCCTGGTCGGCCTGGGCAGCGCCGTTTCCGCTGCCGGTCGTCAAGTTGTTCAGCGCCGCGCTCCCCGACGCGGGAGCGGGGGTGTAATCGGCCGACATCTGGCTGGTGATCGCCCCGGCCGCGTTCTTCTGCGCGGCGACGACATGGAGCGGCGTGTTGACGCAGTCGAGCGCGATAACGACGCTGTAGAAGGTGACTCCCGCCGCGGTCACGTAAGGTCCCTTCGGCGTGATGGGCCCGCCGGTCAGCACAGTGCCGTTGAGCGTGACCCACACCGGATTCGCATCCGTGGTAGCGATATTGATTTCCGAGATGGGGACCGGGACCTCCTCACCGTGCGGCTGCGTCACAGTGGTCGCGGTGATATCGGCGACAGCGGGGCCCGCCCCCTGGGTGAGAGCGAGGGCCGCGACAGCGGTCAGGACACCGAGCCCCGTGCGGGCCAATCGTTTCGAACTCATCCCCGCAACGCTAGACACCGGACCGATGTTGTGAAACGAATAAATTTCACTAATTCTGGGGGATTGACGCGTCAGCGAGAGAGCAGCTGGGAGACGGTGACGAAGCGGTAGCCCTGGGCCTGGAGGGCCTTCGCGATCAGGAGGATCGCGGCGAGGGACGGGTCGCCGGTCGGATACATGGTATGCAGCAGGATGATCGAGCCCGGATGGACCTTCGCGAGGGTCTCGGTGACGATCCGGTCGGTGGTGGGGGTCTTTCCGGAGTCCGGCTCCACGTCCCAGGTGACGGTGGTGCGGTCGTGGCGGGAGAGGTACCACGGGAGGGCGAAGAGCTTCTTGCCGTTGGGCGGGCGGAAGGTGATCGGGCCGCGGTAGCCGGTTTTCGCGATCTCGGCGTCGGTGCGCTCGACCTCGTCGCGGACGAAGCCCGGGGTCACGAAGACCATGCGTTGATGGTGGTAGGTGTGGTTGCCGATCTCGTTGCCGGACTCGGCGATGGCGCGGCCCTGGTCGGGGTGGGCGGCCAGTTCGCTGCCGATGAGATAGAAGGTGGCCGGGACGGCCGCGTCGGCAAGGGCTTTCAGGATCGCCGGGGTGCGGTCGGTGGGGCCGTCATCGAGGGTGAGGGCGACGAGCTTGTCGGTGGTGTCGACGCGGGACACCAGGCGGCCCGCCACCTGGTAGGTGCGCGAATTCATCAGCGCGTACAGCCCGACCGAGGTCAGGACCAGCACCACCAGCGTGAGCGCTCCGGTGATGTACAGCCTCCGTTTCATCGCGCGAGGCTACCCCGAAACAGTTATTGACCCAGAGGTTCAAAACGCTTAGGGTCGATCCCATGGGCAGGCCACGCAACTTCGACGCGGACACCGTGGTGGACCGCGCCATGGACGCGTTCTGGACCCATGGGTACGCCAATACCTCACCCTCGCACCTCGCCGAGGCGACCGGGGTCGCGAAAGGCAGTCTCTACAACGCCTTCGGGAGCAAGCGGGAACTGTTCGATCTGTGCATGACCCGCTACGACCGGATGGGAACGGACCTGGCCAACGAGGTCCTGTCCCAGCCCGGCACCACCAAGGAACGACTGAGGGCCTGGATGCGACACGTCGTGGACAGCGATCTGGAGCGGCCGGTGCGGCGCGGATGCCTGGTGGCCAATACCGCCATGGAACTCGGCGGGCACGATCCGGCGGCGACCACCGCCGTGACCGTGGCGGTCGAGCACATGATCGAGGCCTTCACGGCACGCATCCAGCAAGGGCAACGCGACGGCGATGTCCGCGCCGACGTCGACGCCCGGGCCTGCGGCGAGTTCCTGATGAATACCGTTGGCGGACTGCGCATCACCACGAAGGTCTCGGACGCGGAGACGCTGTACCGGATCATCGACACCGCCCTGTCCACCCTCTAGTTCCACGGGCCGCGACCTGCGGCCCATTCTTTTACCCTAGTTTTTGACCCACAGTTCAAGAAAGGTACGGATCATGGATCTCGGACTGAACGGCAAGACCGCACTCGTCACCGGCGCGAGCCGTGGCATCGGGCTCGCCGTCACCGAAGCCCTCGCCGACGAGGGCGTGCGGGTCGTCGGCGTCGCCCGGACCATCACCCCGGAGCTCGAAAAGGTTGCGGCGAAGACGGTTTCAGCGGACCTCAGCACCAGCGCGGGCGCGCTGGCCGCGGTCGAGGCCGCCCTGGCCGAGCTCGGCGGGATCGACATCCTCGTCAACAATGTGGGTGGCGGCGACGCGGACAAATTCAATCTGGGCAACTTCCTCGACATCTCCGACGACCAGTGGCGGAAGCTGTTCGACCTCAACCTGTTCGGCGTCGTCACCACGACCCGCGCGGCCCTGCCCAGCCTCATCGAGCGACGCGGCGCGATCATCACGGTCTCCTCGATCAACTCCCGGCTGCCCGCGGCCGGGCCGTCGGGCTACAGCGAGGCCAAGGCCGCGCTCTCCGCGTTCGGCAAGCGGCTCAGCGAGCAATACGGCCCCCAGGGCGTGCGGGTGAACACCGTGTCCCCGGGACCGGTCGGCACCGACATCTGGCGGGGTCCCGATCACATCGGCGCGAAGCTCGCAGCGGCCAACGGAATTCCGCAGGAACAGTTCCTCGCGGCCCTACCAGGACAATTCGACATCGCCGCCGGCCGCATCGCCGAAGCGACGGAGGTGGCCGCGCTGATCACCTTCCTGGCCTCCGAGCGGGCCGCCATCATCAACGGCGCCGACTACGTCATCGACGGCGGCATCATCAAGACCGTCTGATCAGAGATAAAGGCCGGTGCCGTGTTCGGGGTGGGTGTTGGCGACGGCGTGCAGATCACGTTCGCGCAGTACGTAATACGCCTGCGCCTGAATCTCCACCTCGAACTGGTCATCGGCGCTGAACAACACCTGATCGCCGACGCTCACCGCGCGGACGTGGGACCCGACGCCGCACACCTCACCCCACGACAGGCGCTTGGCGACCTGGGCGGTGGCGGGAATCAGGATGCCGCCACTGCTGCGCCGCTCGCCCGCCTCGGGGCTGAGTTTGACCATCACGCGGTCGTGCAGCATTTGGATTTCGAGCTTGGCATCGGACACGGCGGCAGTGTACTGCCCGGGTATGTCCGGTTCCGCCCCGGCGTCCGCACGACCGCGTAGGTTTCGGACTGTGAACATCGATCTCGATGCGCTGCGCGGACTGCTGCCCGCGGGCATGGTGGTGACCGATCCGGATGTGCTGGGCGGATATCGGCAGGATCGGGCCCTCGATCCGGACGCCGGGACCGCGCTCGCGCTGGTGCGGCCGCTGACCACCGACCAGGTCGCGGCGACCGTGCGCTGGGCGGCCGCGCATCGGGTGCCGATCGTGCCGCGCGGCGCCGGAACCGGACTCTCCGGCGGGGCCACCGCGCAGGACGGGGCGCTGCTGCTCAGCACCGAGAAGATGCGCGAGATCAGCGTCGACACCGTGACCCGGACCGCCGTGGTGCAACCCGGACTGTTGAACGCGGAGGTGAAACGGGCCGTCGCCGCACACGGGCTGTGGTATCCACCCGATCCCTCCTCCTTCGAGATCTGCACCATCGGCGGCAACGCGGCCACCAACGCCGGCGGGCTGTGCTGCGTGAAGTACGGGGTCACCACCGACTACGTGCTCGGCATGGAAGTGGTGCTGGCCGACGGGAGCACGGTGCGACTGGGCGGGCCGCGGCTCAAGGATTCGGCGGGACTGTCACTGACCAAACTGTTCGTCGGCAGCGAGGGCACGCTGGGGATCATCACCGAACTGACGCTGCGACTGCTGCCCGCGCAGCCGCCGCAGTCCACCGTGGTGGCGAGCTTCCCGACGCTGACCGCGACCACCGACGCGATCCTCGCCATCACCGGCCGCCTGCGACCCTCCATGCTGGAATTCATGGACTCGGTGGCGATCAACGCCGTCGAGGACGAACTGCGCATGGGTCTGGATCGGCAGGCGGCCGGCCTGCTGGTGGCGCGCTCCGACGCCCCCGGCGAGCATGCCGGGCACGAAGCCGACATCATGCTGGCGGCCTGCGAGAAGGCCGGGGCGACAGAGGCTTTCCGGACCGACGATCAGGAGGAGGGGGAAGCCTTCTGCGCGGCACGGCGATTCGCCATCCCGGCCGTGGAACGCAAGGGGCCGCTGCTGCTCGAGGACGTCGGGGTGCCGCTGCCCCGGCTCGGGGATCTGGTCACCGGGATCGCCGAGATCGCCGAGAACCGGAAGGTATTGATCTCCGTCATCGCGCACGCGGGCGACGGCAACACCCACCCGCTGATCGTGCACGACCCGGCCGACCCCGAGGAGTCCGAGCGCGCCCACCTCGCGTTCGGCGAGATCATGGAACTGGCCATCAGCCTCGGCGGGACAATCACCGGCGAACACGGTGTCGGCCGCCTGAAGAAGGCGTGGCTACCCGGCCAGCTCGGACCCGATGTGATGGCGCTCACTCGCCGGATCAAGGACGCGCTGGATCCGGACGGAATACTGAATCCCGGCGCCGTCCTCTGACCGCGCCGCCGGAACAATCCGCATCACAAGGGAGTTCACACAGGTCATGAGCACCAAGCTGGAACACAATGCCGACGCGACCCGCTACGAGATCTACCTGGACGGCACTCTCGCGGGCTACGCCGACTACGCGGAGCGCGTCGACGGCGACGCCAAGGTCCGCGACATCCAGCACACCATGACCTTTCCCGAGTTCCGGGGCCGCGGCGTGGCCGCGCAGGTGGTGCAGTACGCGTTGAACGACGCCCGCGCCGAAGGCTTCTCGATCATCCCCACCTGCTGGTATGTGGAGAAGTACATCGGCGAGCACCCCGAATACGCCGATCTGGTGGCCTGATTCGCTAGTTCGCGCGATGGTGCGGGCGCTGCCAGACCCGGAAATGCCGGTCGGCGCTGCCCACCATCGCCTCCCCCACCTTGGCCTCGTCGAATCCCGGCAGTGACTGCAGCTTGGCCAGGAACGCGGTGTCGGCGGCCGAGTACGGCACCACACAGCCCTTGCCGGTCGCCCCGATCAATACGAAGAACACATCCCCGGCGAACGGCCCGTCCGCTGCCGTAATGATCCGCACCTCGGCCAGTTCCGTCCACGCGACCTCTTCCACCCGCCCGTCGGCGAGGGTCCGCCGCACGAAGGTGTCGTTGATTTCGACTCCGGACATGGCTCCATAGTGCCCCCAGCACCCCCGCCCGAACAGCCCTCGAACCCGTGCTTTACCTGAGGGAGCCGGCAGGAGAACCCCCGGCGAACCGTCCCGCCGCACATCGACGCCGAACCCATACCAAGAGCAATCATCCGGCAATCCAACACTTTTCGCCGCGCCGCCCACCCGCGCGTCCCCCGGGCAACCGGTGGGTTCGTCCACACCGATTCACAGCACATTCCATGCTCTGTGAAGCATTTACGTTTCAGGAAGCGGGTTAGTGTCCCGGAGCCCCCTCGACACAGGGGTTTTCGACAACTCGGGAGACACAATCCTTATGAAGAAGTCGGTCCTCGCTCGCTCGACCGCCGGAATCGCCGGCGCCGCGGGCCTCGCCGCCATGACCCTCGCGCTGGCGCCCGCCGCCTCCGCCCAGCCGGCCATCACCACCTCGACGGCGTACTGCGCCGACACCACCTACACGGTCACCCTGCCCGCCGCCGACGCCGCGGCCATGGCGACCCAGTACGGCGACAACAACTTCGTCCTGCAGGCCACCAACACCAGCACCAATGTCACCTGGTGGTCCGCCTCGGTGGCCTCGGTCTCCGGCCAGGACGTCACCTTCCAGTGGACCCCGTCGCAGTCCATCCCCGCTTCGGGCACCGCCACCGGCACCTGGAACCTCTTCGTCACCGAGGCCCACGTCGCCGCGACCGCCATGGGCCCGATCTCGGTCACCGTGGTCCAGACCGCCCCCAGCGGCACCACCTGCATGCCCACCACCGGCACCGGCAGCTCCACCCTGTCGCCCTCCGGCAGCCTGCTCAGCACCCTGCTCAACGCCCTGCTCCCCACCCTGTCCTCGGGCCAGTAGGCGAGAGGCTTCGGTCCAGCCCAACCCTGGACCGAAGCGGCCGGAGGCGGCCTCGAGACGAAACTCGGGACCGCCTCCGGGGTCTATCGCGCTGCCGGGAAGGGGATCAGCGCAGGATCTGGCGGGACATGACCAGACGCTGGATCTGGTTGGTGCCCTCGTAGATCTGGGTGATCTTGGCGTCGCGCATCATCCGCTCCACCGGGAAGTCGGTGGTGTAGCCGGCGCCACCGAACAGCTGCACGGCGTTGGTGGTGACCTCCATGGCCACATCGGAGGCGAAGCACTTGGCGGCCGCGGAGATGAAACCGAGGTTCTTCTCACCGCGCTCGGCGCGGGCGGCCGAGGTGTAGACCATGAGGCGGGCGGCCTCGACCTTCATCGCCATGTCGGCGAGCATGAACTGGGTGTTCTGGAAATCGGCGATGGCCTTGCCGAACTGCTTGCGGTCCTTGGTGTAGGCGATCGCGGCGTCCAGCGCGCCCTGCGCCAGGCCGACGGCCTGCGCGCCGATGGTCGGGCGGGTGTGGTCCAGGGTCTGCAGGGCGGTCTTGAAACCGGTGCCCGGCTCGCCGACCATGCGGTCGCCGGGAACCTTGCAGTTCTCGAAGTACAGCTCGGCGGTCGGGGAACCCTTGATGCCCAGCTTGTGCTCGAGCGGGCCGACCACGAAGCCCTCGTCGTCCTTGTGGACCATGAACGAGGAGATGCCGTTGGCGCCCTTCTCGGCGTCGGTGACGGCCATGACGGTGTACCAGTCGGACTTGCCGCCGTTGGTGATCCAGCACTTGGAGCCGTTGATGATCCAGTCGTCGCCGTCGGCCTTGGCGCGGGTGCGCATGGAGGCGGCATCGGAGCCGGCCTCACGCTCGGACAGCGCGTAGGAGGCCATCTTGCCCGCGACGATGTCGGCGAGCACCTTGGTCTTGAGCTCCTCGGAACCGTTCAGGATCAGGCCCATGGTGCCCAGCTTGTTCACGGCCGGGATCAGCGAGGAGGAACCGCAGACGCGGGCCACTTCCTCGATCACGATGCAGGTGGCGACCGAGTCGGCGCCCTGGCCGCCGTAGGCCTCCGGCACGTGCACGGCGTTGAAGCCGGCCGCGTTGAGCGCGGTCAGCGCCTCCTCGGGGAAGCGGGCGTTGCCGTCCACGTCCTTCGCGTAAGGGGCGATCTCCTTCTCACACAGGCCGCGGATGGCCTCGCGCAGCTCGTTGTGGAAGTCCTCGAGCTGGAACAGGTTGAAATCGGGGTTGCCCGCCATGGGGTTGTCTCCTGGTCATCGGGGGATCGCCGCTGGTTGCCCAGCATCGCCAACTTGTGCGGCACTCAGTGCCAGTTGAATCCGAGTATACGTCGCGATATCGCGACCACGTGCGGGTATTTCCTCACAAATCTGTGGCACGCAGTGTCATTTAGGCCACTGTGGCCAACTCATAGCTTATCTCTATCAGGACCGGCGAGGCGACGCGCCAGCAGGTCCGCGACCTGCCGGGCCGGAAGATCACGCGGGAACACCGCAACCACCATCTGATCCGACCCCGCCGCATCCGCCCGCCCGGCGCCCGCACGCGGAATCGCGGCCAGCGCCGCGCGCAGATCCGCCGCACTCGCCGCCGACTCGCCGCGCACCATGCGGCGCAGCAGATAGTTGTGGGTCGCCGTCACCGCGGCCGTGAACTGCACCAGCGCCAAATCCGAAGTCCCGGGCACGGTTCGGCGCAGATAGTCGGTGAACAGCCGCTCGTAGCGGAACACGGTCACGATCTCGCGCTCCCGCAAGGTCGGCACCTGCCGCACCACCCCGTAGCGCCGCGCCGCGATCTCCCGCCACTGCGTGAACCGCTCGAACACCTCGGCCACGGCCTCGCACACGGCATCCCACGGATCGCCCTGCGCCGCCTCCAGGAACGCCCGCGCCTGCGCCAACTGCGACTCGTGATCGGCGAAGACCACATCCTCCTTCGACCGGAACTGCCGGAAGAAGGTGCGCCGCGAAATCCCCGCCGCCTCCGCGATCTCGTCGACCGTCGTTGCCTCGTAACCCTTTTCGGCGAACAACCGCAACGCCTGATCCACCACGGTCAATCGGCGTTCGGTCGAATCCGCGTCGGCGCGCGACCGCGCGGGCTGGTCAGTTGGCATCCGCCAACGGTAGCGACCTCCGAGGCGAGCCCGTGACCGCATCGATCAGGGCGCGCCGCGGAGGTCGCTCGGAACCGCGGACCGAAGAGTCTCAGCCCAGGAGTTTGGTGCGCAGCGCTTCGTCCTTCTCCAGGACCAGGGTCTCCAGGTTCGCCTGGAAACGCTCCATGCGCGAACGCAATTCGGGGTCGGCGGTGGCCAGAATGCGCGCCGCCAGCAGGCCCGCGTTGCGGGCGCCGCCGATGGAGACCGTCGCGACCGGGACGCCGGCCGGCATCTGCACGATCGACAGCAGCGAGTCCATGCCGTCGAGATACTTCAGCGGCACCGGCACGCCGATCACCGGCAGCGGGGTGGCCGAGGCGACCATGCCGGGCAGGTGGGCCGCGCCGCCGGCACCCGCGATGATCACCTTGATGCCGCGATCCGCGGCAGTCTTGGCGTAGTCGAGCATGCGCTGCGGGGTGCGGTGCGCGGACACCACGCCCACCTCGAAGCGGATGCCGAACTCGGCCAAGGCTTCCGCGGCGGCTTCCATGGTCGGCCAGTCGGAGTCCGACCCCATGATGAGGCCAACCTGGGCGGTGTCAGTCATGGTGGTGGTCCCATCCGTCGGTCCAGATCGCGTGCGACATCCAGTGCGCCGCGCGCTCGGCTTTCTCCCGGGTCCCGGCGACGTCGTCACCGAGGATGTTGATGTGGCCGATCTTGCGGTCGGCGCGTTCGCCCTTGCCGTAGAGATGCACCTTGGCCTCGGGGATCCGGGCCGCGAGGTGGTGCAGGCGTTCGTCCATGGACATCGCCGGGGCCTCGGGGGCGCCCAGGATATTGGCCATGACGGTGACCGGGGCCAGCGGCTTGGTGCTGCCCAGCGGGTAGTCCAGGACCGCGCGCAGGTGCTGCTCGAACTGACCGGTGCAGGCGCCGTCCATGCCCCAGTGGCCGGAGTTGTGCGGGCGCATGGCCAATTCGTTGACCAGCAGGTCGCCGGAATGGGTCTCGAACAGTTCCACGGCCATCGCGCCGGTGACGCCGAGTTCGGCGGCCAGGCGCAGGGCCAGGGCCTCGGCCTCGGTGGCCTTGGCGGCGGGCAGGTCCTGGGCGGGCGCGATGACGACCGCGCACTGGCCGTTGCGCTGCACGGTCTCGACCACGGGCCAGGCGGCGGCCTGACCGAACGGGGAGCGGGCCACCATGGCCGACAGCTCCCGCTTCAGGTCCACCTTGGCCTCGGCCATCAGCGAGACGCCGTGCGCCAGCTGGTCTTCGATGATCGGGGCGGCCTCGGCCGCATCGGCCGGCATCCAGACGCCGCGGCCGTCGTACCCGCCGCGCACCGCCTTCAGCACGAACGGCCAGCCGTGCTCATCGGCGAAGGCGACCGCGTCGGCGACCGAGGTCACCTCGGCGTAGGCCGGGATCGGCACGTCCAGCTCCGCCAGCTTGCGGCGCATCCGCAGCTTGTCCTGGGCGAAGATCAGCGCCTGCGGGCGCGGCTGCACGTTCACGCCCTCGGCGATCAGCGCCTCGAGGTGCTCGGTGGGCACGTGCTCGTGGTCGAAGGTCAGCGCGTGCGAGCCGACCGCGGCCTTGCGCAGCGCGGACAGATCGCCGTGGCTGCCGAGCACCACGTCCGGTGTCACCTGCGCGGCCGGGTCGTCCGGGCGTTCGGCGAGCACGCGCAGCCGCTGGCCCAGCGCGATGGCCGCCTGGTGGGTCATGCGCGCGAGCTGGCCGCCGCCGATCATGGTGACGGTGGGCATCGCGGAGGAATCGAAGGAACGGGCGCTCACGCTGCACTATGTTGTCATGACACCCACCGGCGGCTGACCCGTGGGTCGCGTGACAGGCATCGGCGAGTCGTGTGAGCGGCCGTTGCCCCAATTTGTACCGGCCCGACACAGCCCAGGCGAGAGACGTAGACTCGCACCGTGTCATTTGTCGATGAAGTGGTCAATCGCCTGCCCGCACCCCTGCGGGCCCTCGCGGACCGCCATTACGAACTCCTCAAGTTCGCGATTGTCGGTGCGACCACGTTCGTCATCGATCTAGGAATCTTCTACGTCCTGAAATGGACGATCATGGACACCAAGCCGACGGTGGCCCGCATCATGTCGGGCACCATCGCGGTCATCGTGTCCTACATCCTCAACCGGGAATGGACCTTCGACAAGCGCGGTGGCCGCGAGAAGCACCACGAAGCGCTGCTGTTCTTCCTGGTCAGCGGTATCGGTGTCGGCCTGGCCGCGCTCCCGCTGTGGGTGTCGAGCTACGTGTTCGACCTGCGCCAGCCCAATGTGAGTTTCACCGTCGAGAACATCGCGGACTTCTTCAGCGCCTTCATCATCGGCAACCTGCTGCAAATGGCGTTCCGTTTCTACGCCATGAAGAAGTGGGTGTTCCCCGACGAAATGAAGGAACTCCAGGACGAATTCGAAGACCTCGTCAACGAGAACGAGGAGCAGCTGGGCCACAGCTGAGGGTGACGGTCAGGCGGACACCACCTGCCGGACTTTCCCCAATTGTCGCGGTTCCGCCGTGTAAGCGGGCCTGCTGAACAACCAGCGCGAGACCCAGACCACTGCCGTCGGTGGGGCTCGCCCGATAGAAACGCTCGAAGACCCGCTCGCGATCCGCGGCCGGGATGCCACACCCGTTGTCGTCGATGGTCAGCACCGCGTGACCGTCCGCCGGGTGCGCCGCGATCTCGATGCGATCCGCTCCCCCGTGCCGCACCGCATTGGTGACGGCGTTGTCGACCACCGAACGCAGGCCCGCGGCCAAGCCACGCAGGCGAATCGGCTCGACCCCGTCCGCATCGATGGTCACCCCGGGATACTGCCGCCGGGCATCATCCACCACCTGGTCGACCACCTCCCCCAGATCCAGATCCGCCCAATCGGATTCGGTGGTCAAATCGCCCACCGCCAGCCGTTCCAGCGCGTGCAGGGTGTCCTCGACCGAACTCTGCGCACTGAGCACGTCGTCCAGGATCTCGGCACGCTCGGCCTCCGACAGCGGCATCGACCGCAGCACCTGCAGATCGGTGCGCATGGCGGTCAGCGGGGTGCGCAGCTCGTGCGCGGCGGTGGCGGCGAAATCCCGGGCCGTGACCAACGCCTCGTCGGTGTGGCGGCGCTCGGTGGCGATCCGCCCCAGCATGGTGTTCATGGCCTGCGCCAATTCCGTTGTCTCACTGGCCACCGGATGACGCGGCGTCTGCACCGAAAGACCCTCACCCAGCCCGGCCGTCGCCGCGGTCAGCCGCCGCAGCGGCACCACGGCGCGATGCGCGGCCAGCCAGCCCAGCACGGCGGCCAGCGCCACCCCGGCCAGACCGATCAGCACGATCCGGATGCGTTGCCGGGTGGCCGAATCCGACGCGACCTCGGTCGGCACGGTCAACGCCACCGGCTCGCCTTTGAAGGCCACCGTGCGCGAGTACTCCACATTCGGATCGACCCTGGTGATGAGCACGCCCGGCCCCGTGGGCAGTGCGGGCAACCCCGACGGCGGCTGCACCGGAGTGCCGGGAACCGGCTGCGCCGGAGCCCCGGGTTCCGGGTGCGCCACCTCGGCCGGGGCCAGCGCGATCGCGCTCACGACCCGGCCCACCTGGTTGGACGCCTCCGCCGGGGCGAACACGAACAGCAGCACCGACATCGCGGCGACCACCACCGCGGCCGTCGCCGCACTGGCCAGCGCGACCCGGGCGCGCAGGGACAGGGCGATCCGGCCCCGCGGAAGCAACCGGATCACGGCTCGATCCGCAGCACGAATCCGACACCGCGAACGGTGTGGATCAGGCGCGGGCACCCGGTGTCCTCGATCTTGCGGCGCAGGTAGGAAACGAACACATCGACCACCTTGGTCTGGGTCTCGAAGTCGTAGCCCCACACGCGATCCAGCAGTTGCGCGCGGGTGAAGACCTGCCCGGGAGCCGAGGCCAGCGCGGCGAGCAGGTCGAATTCGCGTTTGGTCAGTTCGAGCGGGCGGCCGTCGATCGACGCGCGGCGGGCGCCGGGCCGCACGGTCAGCGGGCCCACCACGATGCGATCGTCGGCGACATGCGCGGGGGCGGGGGCCCGGCGCAGCATGGCGCGCAGCCGGGCCACCAGCTCACCGAGATCGAACGGTTTGGTCAGGTAGTCGTCGGCGCCCGCCTCGAGCGCGTCGATCCGGTCGGTGACCTCGGCGCGGGCGCTCAGCACGCAGATCGGGATGTCGTTGCCGAGCGCCCGCAACGCCGTCACCACGCCCACCCCGTCCAGATTCGGCATGTTCAGGTCCAGCAGCACGGCCTGCGGGGCGTCGGTGGTGATGTGGCGCAGCGCGGTGGCCCCGTCCGCCGCGGTCTCGACCTCGAAACCGGACATCCGGAGCCCCCGCGCCACGGAGGCCAGCACCCTGGCGTCGTCGTCGACAATCAGAATCCGGGGACCCGTCACGGGATCAGACGATACGGGCGCGAACTGAGAGAACCCCGTCAGCGAATCGGATCGATCACGATGGTGTCGGCGGGCGAGTGACCACCCGGCACCGTCACCACCGGACCACCCGGCAGCTGCACGCCGGGCCGACCGGCTCACCGGGCTCGAGCCGGCGCACGATGACATTGCCGTCGCGGTCCTTGATGACCACCATGCCCGGCTCGGCCGGGGTGCCCGGCAGGGCGGGCAGCGCCGGCTCCAGGGGCAGCGCCGGCTGGGTGGCCAGGGCCGGTCCCGAGCTGCCCGTATCCGCCGGTCCGGCAATCGAATCCGGGGTGTCCGCATGCGCGGTCGCGGGCAGCGCCAGCACCGTGAGGGCGGCGGCCCCGACGACTCCGGCGGTCACGGTGCGGCGAACGGTGAACGTGGGCATGGTGTCTCCTGCTTCTTCGTCGACGATCGCTCGTCGGTTCCGGTTGGCAGCACCCAACGTAGGAACCGAATTCTCAGCGGCCGCTAACGAAGAGTTAGAGAACCGATAGAAGATCAGCGCGGCTCGGTGCCCACCGCGATCGGCCGCGACGCCACCCCCGACGAGCCGAGGAACACCGCGAACAGGGCAGGCCGGCGACGCTGCAATTCCAGGCGGCCGCCGTCGGCCTCGATCAGCGCGCGGGCCAGGGCCAAGCCCACCCCGGTCGAGCCCGCCGCCGAGAAGCCGCGATCGAAGATGTGCGGCGCCAGCTCATCTCGCACACCGTCGCCCTCGTCGGCGACCTCCACCACCACCAGCGGCTCACTGTCGTCCATCCGCCCGGCCACCGTGCGGACCGACACCGTGCAGGTGCCGCCGCCGTGCATGAGGGCATTGTCGACCAGTACGGCCAGCGCCTCCCGCAGCCGCGAACCGGTCACCGGGGCCTTCAGCGTCGGGTCACCGAGCAGCACCAGTTTGCGCCCGGCCTCGGCGAAGGGATGCCGCCATTCCGCTACGACACTGCGCAATTCGGCCACCACGGGCAGCGGATCGCGTTCGGCCGCGCCCTCGTCGCGGGAGGCGCGGACCAGTTCGTCGATGGCGTCGGTGAGCCGATCGACCTGCGCCATGGCCTCTTCCGCCTCGTGCACCACGGCCGGATCGGCGTGCGCGGACAGCTCGTCGAGGCGCAGCCGCACCGCGGTGAGGCGACTGCGCAGCTGATGCGAGACATCGGCGACCAGCGCGTGCTCGCGCTGCAGGCGGCCCGCGATTTCCACTGTGGCCGAATCCAGCACGTCGGAGACGCGATCCAGTTCGGTGATGCCGTGGCGGCGCGGATCGGCGCGGAAATCACCCATGGCCAGCCGGGCCGCGCGGGCCGCCACGTCGCGCAGCGGATCGGCCACCCGCCGCGCGGTCACCACCGCCACCGCGATCCCCGCGCCCAGCGAGATCAACACCAGGCCCAGCACCGCTCCCAACGCCTGCCGCTGCATGGAATGCATGGGGGCCGAGGGGATTTCGAGGCGCAAGGAGCCGTTGGTGCCCATCGACCAGGACTCGGCCAGCGGATCCTCGACGGTGTTCGCGCCGATGTCGATCTGCGCGTTCTTGTCCGACGGCGTCGGATAGATGATGGTCAGCTTCCCGTTGGCCGGAATCAGCAGCCGCACGGCCTTGGTGTCGAGCTCGCCGTAGATCATGCCGTCGCGCTCCTGGCGCATCACCTCTTCGGAGATGCCGTTGAGCCGGTTGCGCAGCTCGTTGCGGCTGATGTCCTCGACCCACTTCCAGGCCGTGAACGCCAGCGGCACACCGAGAACCAGGGTGGTGAGAGTCAGCGCGGCCACCATGGACAGCAGGATCCTGCGTCTCATCGTCGAGATGCCTCGCTTCGCCGGGGCTTCGGGGGTTTCGCGTGAGCGAAGATGCAATAGAGTGCGTGAGCGAAGATGCAATAGAGCACGCGCGCGGAACAGCACAACAACCAGGAACGATCGAGCGGCTAGTCGGTATTGAACCGGAAGCCTACGCCGCGGACGGTCACGATACGCCGCTCCGCCACCGCGCCCTCGTCCCCGATCTTGCGACGCAACCACGACATGTGCATGTCCAAGGTCTTGGAGCCGCGCAGATCGGCGTCACCCCACACCTCACGCAGGATGGTCTCGCGCGAGACCACCTGCCCGGCGCGGTCGATGAGCACCTTCAGCAGCTCGTACTCCTTGTTGGCCAGGTTCACCTCGACGCCGTTCACCAGCACCCGGCGCGCGGCCGGCTCCAGCCGGATACCGCCGACCTCCACCGCCTCGTCCCCGATTCCGCTGCGGCGCAACAGCGCCCGCACCCGGGCCAGCAGTTCGGCCAGCCGGAACGGCTTGCCCACATAGTCGTCCGCGCCGGCGTCCAGGCCGACCACGAAGTCCACCTCGTCGGTGCGCGCGGTCAGCATCAGCACCGCCAGTTCGGCGCCGCGCGCCCGCACCTGACGGCACACCTCCAGACCGTCCATGCCGGGTAGGCCGAGATCCAGGATGAGCAGGTCGTGACCGCCCTCGAGAGCTCGCTCGAGCACGGCGGGACCATAGCTCTCCACGGTCACCGAATAGCCCTCGCGGCCCAGCGCACGCGACAGCGGCGCGGCGATGGCCTCGTCGTCTTCGGCCAGCAGTACTGCGGTCACGGCATCAGACTACGGGTACGCACCGGCGGAACCCTAGAAGCCGCCGCCATTCGGATTCTTCTGCACCACATCGAAGACCTGGTGATAGAGCAAGGTGTGCACCCGCTGCACGTGCGGAATGTCGTCGTATTCCAGCGGATCCTCCGACGCCGACCCGATGATCAGCGTGCCGGTGCCCAGCATCCGATCGAACAGGCCATGGCGGAACTGCACATTCGAGATCCGATTCATCGGAATGTCGATACCGCTGTGGGTGAGCACGCCCTGCCGGATCAGCACCCGCCGATCGGTCACGATGAAATGCGTCGCCTTCCATCGAATCAGCGGAGCGACGCTGCGCCACAGCACGATCCCCAGCCACAAGGCCAGAATGCCGAGCAGCAAACCGGTCTGGAGACCGTCGTCGGTATTGCGCGCCGCGACCCCCGCGCCGAATCCGGCAAATGCGGTGATCAGGATGAAAGTCACAGCGGGCCAGAACAACATCTTCCAATGCGGATGGCGGTGTAGCAGCAGCACCTCTTCGGGCGCCAATGCCTCCTCCGGATAACCCATGCCCGAACCCTATCGCGTGCAGATGCCGGAATGCCTCACGCGCGTCTGCGGACCGGGGCACAATCGTGCGGTTGCCGGTAGGATCGGCGGCACGTGTTTGCCGTACTTCCGAGCTGTACCGCGCAAGACCTACGAGGTAGTCCTCAAAGCAGGACCTTTCAGGCTTTACCCGGTATGTAAGACACAGGAGGCGTGCGTGACCCGAGAGCTGACCCAACACCAGATACTTCGCGAGCTCGAACCCGTTGCCGAGGCGAATCTGAACCGGCATCTTTCAATGGCCAAGGAATGGCACCCGCACGACTACGTGCCGTGGGACCAGGGCCGCAACTTCGCCGCCATGGGCGGCGAGGACTGGGATCCATCGCAGTCGAAGCTGTCCGAGGTCGCCAAGGTCGCGATGATCACCAACCTGCTCACCGAGGACAACCTGCCCTCCTACCACCGGGAGATCGCGGAGAACTTCTCCCAGGACGGCGCCTGGGGCACCTGGGTCGGCCGCTGGACCGCCGAGGAGAACCGCCACGGCATCGTCATGCGCGACTACCTCGTCGTCACCCGCGGCGTGGATCCGGTCGCTCTCGAACAGGCCCGCATGATCCACATGACCAACGGCGCGCAGTCCCCCGACGAGTGGGGCGGATTCCTGGAGAACGTCGCCTACGTGACCTTCCAGGAACTGGCCACCCGCGTGTCGCACCGGAACACCGGCCGCGTCTGCGACGACCCGATCGCCGACCGCATGCTGCAACGCATCGCCGCCGACGAGAACCTGCACATGATCTTCTACCGCACCCTGTGCGGCTCGGCCCTGGACCTGGTGCCCGACCAGGCCGTGGACGCCATCACCAAGGTGCTCGTCAACTTCGTCATGCCCGGCTCCGGCATGCCCAACTTCCGGCGCAACGGCGTCATGATGGCCAAGCACGGCATCTACGACCCGCGCCAGCACCTGGAAGAAGTGGTCGCGCCGGTGATCAAGAACTGGAACATCTTCGAACGCAACGACTTCGGTCCGCGCGGCGAACAGGCCCGCGAAGAGCTGGCCGCCCACCTGGAGAAGCTGGGCCGCGACGCCACCAAGTTCGAAGAGCAGCGCGACCGCCTGCTCGCGCGCCAGGCCGCCCGCGGCGAACTGCAATCGGTCTGACCCAAAAGTGCGTGGTGCGCGGGTGAAATAAATTCGGTTCGCTATGGTAATCCCCCAGTGTGACGAGAGGAACTCCGTTGGGGGATGGCTATCTGGGCCGATACCGCCTCGACGAACTGCTCGGCAGCGGCGGGTCGGCGGAAGTGTGGCGTGCCCATGACACCGTGACGGACCGAACCGTCGCGCTCAAGGTGCTGGCGCCCGTGCTGACCGCCGATCCCGAATACCGGGAACGATTCGAGCGCGAGGCGCGGGCCGCATCACTGCTGCACGGACCGCACGTGGTCGCCGTGCACACTTACGGCGAGCTGGAGGGCCGGCTCTTCATCGAGTCCGAATTCGTCGACGGCCTCGATATCGAAGCCGTGCTCGAATGGGAAGGGCCGATGACGCCGGACACGGCCGTCGAACTCATCGCCCAGGTCGCCTCCGCGCTCGACGAGGCGCACGCCGCCGGACTGGTGCACCGGGACGTGAAACCGCAGAACATCATCGTCGCCCCCGACGACATCGCGTACCTGATCGACTTCGGCACCGCGTTCCAGGACGGCCAGACCGCCATCACCCAGACCGGCATGCTGGTCGGCACCCCCGCCTACATGGCCCCCGAACGGTTCGACGGCACCATCTCCGTCCGCTCCGACGTCTACTCGCTGGCCTGCGTGCTCTACGAATGCCTCACCGGCCAGCGCGCCTTCCGCGTCCGCAATCCCGCGCAGCTGATGCGCGCGCACCTGGAACGCATGCCGGAACCCCCGTCCAGCCTGGCCCCGGCCGTCCCCGCCGCCCTCGACCGGGTCATCGCCCGCGGCCTGGCCAAACAGCCGGCCGAACGCTACGCCACCGCGGGTGAATTCGCCGCCGCCGCCCGCGCCGCCCTGGCCGAATCCGTCGCGGCCGCTGCCGAACCGGTAGCCGCCCTCGCGAAGTCCACCACCGCACAACCCGATGACCAAGTGACAGTGGTCATCTCAGCCCCCAGCGCAGCGGGAGCCGCCGATCGCGCGGCCGCCCGGCGCGGTGCATCCGCGTCCGGGGTCGAGACGCGAACCGTTGTGCTGCCGATGAATTCGGTCCCGGACACGACGCCCCCGCCGGCCCGGTGGACGCGGCGGCGCCGGATCACGGCGGCCGGTTTCGCGGCCGCCGCGATCACGGTCGCGCTGGGTGCGGCCTGGATCACCGGTAACGCCGCCGAACCCGGCCCCGCCCGAACCCGCGTCCCCGCCGAGAATGTCGCGAAAACGCCTGTGCCGACGACGATCCCGCCGACGGCCGAACAACCGGTGCAACTTCCGGAGACGCTGCCCCCGACCGAGCCGAGCGCACCGGTCGCCCCGGAACCCGACCCGACGAACGTGGTCGCACCGGTGATCCCGCCGCCCCTCCCGTCCTGGACGCTCCCCAACCTCCCCGACCTGTCCAAGATCCCGAAACTCGACCTGGGGCCGCTGAATCCCGACCCCAAGAAGCCGAGCGGCGGCCACAACGACAGCCGCGGGCCGCGCGGTCAGCACGGGCCCTGACGAATCCGGTTGCGGCGGATAGCTTTACGGTCAGTACTCTGCGCGCAGGTGGGTGACGTCACCGGCCGAGACGGCGCGGTCGCCGATCAGCAGGCGGCCGTTCTCGTCGATACCCGTGGCGATTCCGGTGAGCACCTCACCGCCCGGCAGTTCCGCGCGGACCTGCGCGCCGAGGGTGGCGCACCGTTCCCGGTAGGCGGCGGACAGGTCGGTGATATCCCAGCCCGCGGCTTCCCAGGCGATGAAGCGGCGCGCGAACTCCCGCAGCACGGACTGCACCAGCGCGGTGCGATCGGTGCCGGGCGCGCCCGCCAGCAGCAGCGAGGTGGCATGCGGGACCGGCAGTTCGGCCTCGGTGAGCGAGACGTTCAGGCCGACGCCGACCACCACCGCGGGATCGGCGCCCACGGCCGCGATCTCGGCCAGGATCCCGGCCAGCTTGCGACCGTCCACCAGCACGTCATTGGGCCACTTGAGGACCGCCTTCAGACCGGTCTCGGCGCGCACCGCGTCCACCACCGCCACCCCGGTGAGCAGCGGCAGCCAGCCCAGCACCGCCGGGTCGATGCCGCGCACCCGCACCAGCACCGACATCGCGAGCTGCGCCCGCGCCGGGCTCACCCACTGCCGGTCGTGCCGGCCGCGCCCGCGCTCCTGCGTCTCCGCGATCAGCACCAGCCGATCGGCACTCGAATCAGCGGCCCGCGCAACCAGATCCGCGTTGGTCGAGCCGGTCGACTCGACCACCTCGATGGCCGAGAAGAATCTCAGCTCCGGCGACTCGGCAACACTGCGGCCCAGCACGGCGGCGTCCAGCGGCAACCTCTCCATGCCTCGGAACGCTACCTGTCCCGCCTCTCCGGGGCTTCAGCGGCAGACCGAGCGCCGTCGACAGTTACACATCCGTGCCGGAGGTCAGGAGCCGAACCGATTTCGGCCGTACCCGGCGAGTTACCCGGACCGGCACGAAATCAGTAATCACCGTGGCATTCGAGAAACCCCATCCTGGACGAATCCGGCTTGCAGCATCGCCGAGAGCGCATCGAACAAGCCGGCCAGCGTGTCCTCGGAGATGTCCGTGCACGCGCCGTCCGGCGTATCCGCATACCCGGCGACGGCGGTGTTCCCCGCCTGGTCACCGCCCTCCTCGTCGAATTCGGGATCGGTCACGGTCGGCTCCGGGTCGCGGTGCCGCCACGCGGTGAACGAGGCCGCCACGGCCCGATCGGCCTGGTGTCTGCTCCAGTTCCACATAACGCCTCCCCTGGTCGTCGGTTCCGGATGCGATTCCAGAGTGACGCACGACAGGGGTTCGGCACGACCGATTTTCCGCTGATGAACGGCATAAGCCCAGGTGGATAAGCCTTTTGGGGAACTGATCCGTTGTCCGGACCGGAAAGCGGTGCGGCGCGCGGAGCCGGGAATCAGGCGTCGACGGGTTCCAGACCCAGGGCCCCGGCGGTGAACCGGCGGACCGACACCAGGCCGTCCTCGAGGGCGGAGTCGTATCCCGTTCGGGCCCAGCCGGTCACGGTCGCGGTGCCGTCGGTGTTGGGGCGCACGCCGATCTCGGCGACCAGTTCCGCGGTGGTGGGGACGCAGACCGCCCAGGAGAAATGGGTTTCGTCGGCCCACTGCGCGGTGCGGCGGTCCACGTAATCGGGTTCGGTGATGCCGCCGTCGGCCAGGGCGGGCCGGTCGTCGATGCGCTCGTCGGCGCGCAGGGCACGCAGGTACCAGTTGCCCGCGTTGATCTCGATGGGTTCCATCAGTCCTCCTGTCCGCGGGCCGGTCGCCGCCGGCGATCCCGGCGCTCGGCCCGCCTGCGGCGTTCCCGTCCCTGGCCGCCGAACAGCACCGCGCCCGCCAGCGGGATCAGCAGGAAGAACAGCCACTGATGGGTGACGAGGAACAGGATCAGCGCGATGATCGGAACCACCGGCATGATCCGTTCGGGCGGGATCGAGCCGAGCAACGACCGCCGCTCCGCCGGAACGGGCTTCTCCGACACCGGTTCCGGCAGATCGGTGAACACCTGCTCCAGGTCGCCGCGGGTCAGGGCCGCGGCCACGATCCCGCTGCGCTCGTCGAACTCCGCCACGCTGAGCCGCCCCGCCGCGAAATGGTCCGACAGCCGCTTCATCGCGTCCTCGCGCTCGACGGTGCCGATACGGATCTCCGGTGGTTCAGCCATGCCATGACATTAGCGCGAGTGGCCGCCCACCTGCAGGTGGGCGGCCACTGGCGAATTGTCTTGTGTTACTTGATCTCGGCGAGCACGGTGCCCTGGGTGATGGCCGCACCGGCCTCCACCGCGAGACCGGTGATGACGCCGGCCTTGTGAGCGGTGACCGGGTTCTCCATCTTCATGGCCTCGAGCACCACGACCAGGTCGCCCGCCTCGACGGACTGACCCTCTTCGACGGCCACCTTGACCACGGTGCCCTGCATCGGGGCGGTCACGGCGTCACCGGAGGCAGCGCCCGCGCCCGCGCCACCGCGCTTGCGCGCCTTGGGCTTCTTGCGGACGACACCCGCGCCGTTGGAACCGGCAGCGGCGCCAACGGAGAACTGACCGGGCAGCGACACCTCGAGGCGACGGCCGCCGACCTCGACGACCACCTTCTGGCGCGGCGCCTCTTCGTCATCCTCGATGGCGACAGCGCCGGCGTACGGCTCGATGGTGTTGTCCCACTCGTTCTCGATCCACTTGGTGTAGACGTCGAACTTGGTGCCGTCACCCATGAACGCCGGGTTCTCGACGATGTGGCGGTGGAACGGGATGACCGTGGCCAGGCCCTCGATCTCGAACTCGGCGAGCGCGCGGGCGGCGCGCTGCAGCGCCTGCTCACGGTTCTCACCGGTGACGATCAGCTTGGCGAGCATGGAGTCGAACTGGCCACCGATGACCGAGCCCTCGACCACACCGGAATCGACGCGCACGCCGGGGCCCGCGGGCTCGCGGTACACGACGACCGGACCGGGAGCCGGCAGGAAGCCGCGACCGGCGTCCTCACCGTTGATGCGGAACTCGAAGGAGTGGCCGCGCGGCGCCGGGTCTTCCTTGATCGACAGCTCGTGGCCCTCGGCGATGCGGAACTGCTGGCGCACCAGGTCGATTCCGGCGGTCTCCTCGGTGACCGGGTGCTCGACCTGCAGGCGGGTGTTCACCTCGAGGAACG
>NZ_BAAGUM010000009.1:0-226411 GCF_054781395.1 Nocardia tengchongensis | reverse complement strand
GGAATCGCAGTCGGGGGCTGCGCTCCGGGGGGATCGCAGTCAGGGGGGCTGCATCTGGGGGAATGTCGGCCGGGGGCCGATCGGGGGGTCCGTTCTCAGGGGTGAGCTGCCGCGGCGGGGGCCGCAGCTCACCCCTGAGAATTCGGATGCGCCGGACGAGAAATCCTGGGATGTTCGAGTCATGGCATCGACGAATGGCATTACCGTGCGTTCGGCACGAGCTCAGGAAGCCGCGGAGATCACCCGGCTGTCGGACATGGCTTTCGGCATGCGCGGCACCGCGACCGACCTCGAGTACTGGCCGCAGGTCTTCCCGACCGAGCGGGCCCTGGTGGCGGTCGACGGCGATCGGATCGTCGGGCACGCCAACGACCTCACCATGACCGTCACGGTGCCCGGTGGGCGCACCGTGCAGGCCTGCGGCGTCACCGGCGTCGTGGTCGCGCCCACGCACCGGCGGCGCGGCATCCTTCGGGCGGTCTACACCGAGCTGCATCGGCGCACCGAAGCCGAGGGGCTGCCGCTCACTATTTTCTCGGTCAGCGAAGGCGGCATCTACGGCCGCTTCGGGTACGGCCCGTCCATCGCGGAGGTGGATATCTCGGTGCGCGGTCGGATCGCCGAATTCCGGTCCAGCACAGCGGATCCCGGCGGCGTTCAGATGGCGTCGCTGCAAGAGGCGGAACTCGCGCTGCCCGGGATCTACGACCGCTGGCGGCGGCTCACCCCCGGCGCCCAGGTGCGACCCGAAGCGCGCTGGCGGCATCGGATCTTCGCGGAAGCGGTGCAGGACGAGGACGGCGCCGCGCAGTTCTTCCTGATCCACCCGGACGGATACGCCATCCTGCGGCGCCGCTGGCAGGACTACAAGAACACCGTCACCGTCCGTGAATTGCGCGCGGTCACACCGGAAGCCCATGTCGCGCTGTGGCGGGTGCTGTTGAGCATGGATCTGGTGCACACCGTCAAGGCGAGCACGACCGACAGCGATCCACTCCCCTACCTGCTGACCGATCCCCGGCTGGTGGAGGTCGTCGGCCGCCACGACACCCTGTGGGCCCGCGTCATGGACGTCCCCGCCGCCCTCACCGCCCGCTCCTACCAGCGGGACCTGGATGTGGTGCTGTCCGTGGACGATCCGTTCCGGAACGCGGGCGGCGTCTTCGCGCTGCGGGTGCGGGACGGCGTCGCCGAATGCGAGCGCACCGACCGGACCCCGGACCTGGAACTCGGCATCGATGTGCTGGGCAGCCTCTACTTCGGCGTCTACCGGGCCCGGGTCTACGCCGCCGCCAACCGGATTCAGGCCAAGGACCCGGCGGTGCTGCGGGCGTTCGACGAGGCCTTCACCGGCGATCGCGACGCCGAACTGGGCTGGTTCTTCTGAAACAGGCTGGTTCTCCTACAGGCTGGTTCTTCTACAGGCTGGTTCTTCTACAGGAAGTGGCCGGGCAGCACCCGAGGGTGCCGTCCGGCCACTGACCCCACCCGGCCCTGGGACGGAGCCGGAGGTCCTTACTTCCCGGCGATCTTCGCCCGGAACGGTCCGCCGACGCTGTTGAACAGGAGGTCGCCGTTGGGCAGGCCCTCCACGATGGCGTACGCGCCGTTGCCGAGGTTGGATTGCCCGAAGATGGTGCGGTGCACGGTTTCTCCGGTCTTCCAGTCCAGGCCGGTGACCTCCCAGCCGTCGGCCTTGCTGTAGCCGTTGACGAAGACGATCCCGGTGTCGGTGGAGGTGGCCGGGACCATGGAGGTGGAGACCACGTCACCGCGCTCCCACACCGAATTCCACTGGTGCGCCTTCGGATCCCATTCGAAGCGCTGCATGCCGTGCGGCGGGGCGTCGACGGGGCCGTTGGCCAGCACGTCCACCAGGCGGTCGGGTTCGCCGCCCGCGCCGATGTTCTGCACCACGAACGCGCCGTAGCCGTTGACCACCACCGACTGCTCGGACTGGATGAACTCCGGCTTCGGATCGGTCTGACCGGCGGTCACCTCGATCTGGTCGGCGATGCGATTCGACTTGGCGCCCGGTTTCTGGGCGAAGCCCTCCGGAATCTTGTTGCGCCAGAACGCGACCAGCTTCATGTGGTCGGCGCCGTCGGTGATCACGACCAGCTCGTCGTCGTCCTTGCCGTAGCCCATCAGGGTCGGCGTGGACCCGGTGCCGATGCCGAACTTGACCGCCGGGGGCTGGCGGCCGAAGTCGTAGGGCGAGGACCAAGCACCGTCGCTCTCCTCGGTCGAGAGCTTGCTGCCGGTCCACACCACCTTGCGCATGACCTTGTCGCTGGCGATGTAGATGCCGCCGTGCTCGTCGTTGGCCATGGAGTTCGAGACGGTCTCGTCGCCGCCGAAGCGCACCTGCTGGGGCGTGCCGTCGAGGTCGCGATCGAAGACCATCAGACCGCGCGACGAGGCCACCACGACGTGACCGTCGTAGGTCATGCTGACGCCGACGATGTTCTCGGGCATGCCCAGCGAGGTGGTCTTGGTGCCCAGGTACTGCTTCAGGTCGACGTGCTTGACGACCTCGATGCCGTCCTCCGGCTTGTCCTTGTTCTTCAGCGCGAAGATGAACAGCTGCGAGTCGAAGGTGTTGAAGTAGACCCGGTTGTCCTTGTCGACCAGGCCGTAGACGCCGTTTGCGATGCGCGTCCAGTTCGCGCCGCCCCAGTCCTGGGCGATGGCGTTCTGGATCTGCCCGGCGTCGGTGAAGTTCTGGTCCAGCACCTGGTCCAGGGCCTGCGGGGAGATGGGCGCGACGCCCGGCGTGTCCAGGGCCGCGACCTCTTTGAACCCGCCGTCGGAGACGTCGACGTAGCGGACGCCGGCGCTGGAGGAGATCCAGCGGTATTTGTCGGAGGTCGAGGCCAGAGTCATGATGCTGACCGGTCCGACCGGCACCCGCGGCATGGCCTTGGGGTCGATGTGGAACGTGCCGCGCGGGATCGGGTCCGGGAAGCTGTCGGACTGCGCGGAATCCAGGTGGGTGATGGCGTAATGGTCGGCGGCGAGATAGGGGTTGCGCGCCGGGCCGGACCCGGAGGACGAGCCGCCGCCCTCGGCTTTCGTGCTGGACGCCGAGCCCGAACTCGAGGAATCAGCGTTACTGCATGCCACCAGGGTGCCGGTGGCGGCGAGCGTCAGGGCCGTGAGGCCGATCGATAATCGCTTTACTTTGCTCAAAGTGTGCCCATACTTTCTCCCGATGCCATCAAACGGCTATGGAGCTGGCCAGAGCCTAGATAGCGCGAGATTAGCAGTGGGGAGTTTCCGGCAGCGGAATGTGCACGCCTTTTCATCTACCACTGACGAGTGCCCCCACTCGGAATCGGGGTTTTCCCGGTGGTGCGGGGCCGGTGCGCGCTGGCATGCTGGAATCGTGAAACCGATCCAGCTGATTCTGAACATCCTGTGGCTAGTACTGGTCGGATTCTGGATGGCCCTCGGCTATGTGGTCGCCGGACTCATCTGCTGCATCCTGATCATCACGATCCCCTGGGGGATCGCGTCGTTCCGCATCGCCTATTTCGTGCTCTGGCCCTTCGGCCGGGAAGCCGTGGAGAAGCCCGGCGCGGGCGTGGGCTCGATGCTCGGCAATATCATCTGGATCATCGCGGCCGGCTGGTGGCTGGCCCTGGGTCACCTGATGACCAGCATCGCGCTGGCCGTCACCATCATCGGAATCCCGTTCGCCTGGGCGAATCTCAAGCTGATCCCGGTGTCACTGTTCCCGCTGGGGCGCGAAATCGTCGACAGCGACCGACCTTTCAGTTGATCGGATACAGCGGTTACCGAACGCCGGCTACTCCGACTCGTCCACGATCTGCTTCATGATGCCGACCGCTTCCACCAGCACCCCGACCTGGCCGGGCGACAGCTGCGACAACTGATCGGTCATCCACGCCTCGCGCGCCTGGTTCTCGTCGGCGATCAGCGCGCGGCCCGCGTCGGACAACGACACGATGATCTGGCGGCCGTCGGTGGGGTGCGGATTGCGTTCCACCAGATCCATTTCCGACAGCGACGCGATGACCCTGGTCATCGACGGCGGCTGCACCCGCTCCTTGGCGGCCAGCGCGCCCGGCGTCATGGCGCCTTCCCGATTCAGTGTGGCGAGCGCGGACAGCTGCGTCAGCGAAATCTGGGCATCGGCCCGCCGGCCGCGCAGATGCCGAGTCAAGCGCACCACCGCCAGCGAGAGTTCACCGGCGAGCGCTCGAATGTCGGAAGGCGTTGTCACAGAGGCAAACGATACGGGAACGCCCGCGCGGGGGTCGGCTGTTCGCCTGCTCCGTGACCTGCCGCACCGGCGCGCCACCCGAACCGCGCTCGCCCTCTAGTCTGGTGTGGTGACCCCGCCGACCGTTCCGGAGATTCCGCCGCGCTTCACCGATCCGCGTCCCGTGCTGGCGGTGGGCGCCTTCGTCTTCCTGATCGCGACCGTGGCGGTGTGGCTGAACGACGCGTGGGCCACCGCGCGGCCGGTGTGCCTGATGGGTCTGGGCGTAGGACTACTGGCCTACACCATCTTCGCGATTCAGCGCCGAAGTGCACGTCGCGGTGATAAAGGCGCACAACGCGGTCTGGATTAGCCCGGGGAAGCGACTGGTCATCTGACCAACAGGGGTACCGAGCAACCTGGTGGAGCGTGCGAATTGACTGCACGCGTCCCGGGCGCTTAACTCCCTGGAGTGTCCTCCCGATTGAGCGTCGAAGAACGACGGGCCCACCTTATCGAGGCAGCCATCGGCCTTGCCGAAAAAAAGGGCGTGGCCGGGGTTACCACCCGCGATGTCGCGCAGGCAGCCGGTGTTTCCCTCGGTGTGGTGCATTACTGTTTCGAAAACAAAGATCAGCTGATGACCGAGCTGGTCAAGGCGCTTTCGATGGAATTGCGTGATTCCGTCGACGCCAACGAAACCGTATGGCAGGACGTCGGCACCGGAAAAGCCGCACTGCAACAATTGGTGCGCGCGGGCCTGGAACTCATGTGGCTCAACATCGAAGCCACACCCGAACGCCAACTACTCACCTACGAAACCACCACCTACGCGCTACGCGAAGGCGAGCAGACCCCCGCGAAACTCGCGATCGCGCGCGAGCAGTACACCTTCAACGACTCCACGGTCGCCGACATCTTCGAGCACGCGCGCGAAGCCACCGACTGCCAGTGGACCGTTCCGGTCGGCACCCTGAGCCGCTTCATCCTCGCCACCATCGACGGCATCGTGCTGCGCTGGCTGGTCGACAACGACAGCGCCGCCGTCCGTGACCAACTGGACGTCCTCGCCACCACCGTGGCAGCCCACGCGGCCTGACCCGGCTCCCATCCCTCCGGCGCGGGCAGCGGAAACGCCCGCGCCGGACCTGATTCCGGTCCGCCGCAGGCGATCTCGCGCCCACCCGTCACGCGGTGGGCGAATTCTCAACGCCGCGCGAAGTTCTGGGGCTGCCCCTGCACGTGGGTGACATCGCCCTCGCGCCACCACGCCACCACCACCGTGGCCTCGAACGCGCCCGACAAGCGGACCCGCAATTCGTCGTGCACCACGAGATCGCCTGCGAGCAGCGGCAAATCGAACTGCAAACGCAGCAGGACACCCAGCGGATCGGCGGTCCAGCTGGTCTCCCGGCCCTTGCTCACCACCTCCGCCGTCACCGCCTCCGAGGCCAGCGGCAGATCCAGCAGCGTGGCCAGCGGACGCGCGCACGCCAGGTCACCGACCACCAGGCGATCGGGGGGCAGCGCCGGGCCGAACCACGGGCGGTCCAGCACCAACGCGTCGGCGGCCGGGATCACCTCGCCGGTCAGCGCCCGCACCTGACCCGGCAGCACCAGGTCCGCGGTGTCCAGGCGGCCCGCGTCGAGCGCCTCCGCCAGGCGGCGGTAGGTCTGCGAAATCGATTCGGGGGTGGGCATTCTCGCCGGATCGGCGAGCGCGTCGAGGAGTTCCTCGGCGAGCGCGGGCGTCAGCACCTCCGGGTCGGCGAGCACACTGCGCAGCACCCGCAGATCATTCGCGTCGAAACCCGGCAGTTGCGGCAGCAGGCCCGCGAACAAGGTGTCGTCCGGGTGGCGCAGCAGGCCCAGCGGGATGCCGTCGATGTGCGCGTGCTGCCGCAGCCACCACGCGGTGTAGCCGTCGCGGTCGGCGACCAGGCGGCGGGTGGACTCCTCGGACAGCAACAGCCGCAGGGCTTCCGGCCACTCGGCGTCGTCGACCAGGTCCAGATCGCGGACGGCCACCAGCTCCGCCGGATCCTCGACCAGGCTCTCCCACCAGGACTCCTCGTCGTCGAGGTGATGGTCGGGGCCGGTCGGATCCGACTCCGCCACCAGGGTGAAACCCCAGCCGACACCGATGGCGCGCAACGCCTCCGGGCCGTACCGCTCCAGCACGGCGGCGTCCACGGTGGTGAACGGCGAATCCTCGACCAGGACCCGGCCCAGCGGCGCACCCGGCAGCAGCAATTCGTCGGCGGGCGTCGATTCGCCTTCGACATCGGGCAATTCGACCAGACCCAACCAGGACGGCAGCACGCCCGGCGCGGCCGGGGAGTGGGCCGCCAGAGACAGCACCGCGTCCACGGTGTCCGGATCGCTCGGGTCGTCCTCCAGTGCCGCCTGCAAGCCCGGATCGTTCAGCAGATCCTCCGGCGTGGCCGGGCGCGCACCCAACCGGCCCAGCAGCTCGTGCGCCGCCTCCGGATGCGCCAGCCGGGCCCAATGCACCGGAATCGCCTGCTCCAGCTGATCATCCAGCACCACCGTGCGCGGCCCGGTCACCAGCCGACCGTCCACCAGCGGCACCGCCAGCGCCCCCAGCTCCTCCACCGACAGCGGATCCACCGCGAACGACTCCAGCGCGTCGTACAACGAATACCACCACTGCGGTTCCCGCTCCAGACTCCCCGACAACTCCGCGATCCGGGCCAGCCCGACCCTGTGCACATCCAGCACGGCGAGCGCCTCGGTATACATCCGGCCCGACAACTCCGGAATCACCAGCGGCCCCACCATCTCCGCCAGCAGATCCGCCAACTCCGTGGTCGCACCGGTGAAAACGGTCGCTCGGCGCGGCGAGGCCACCCCGACCCTCGAATCCGCCGCCGCCGAATTTCCGGCGGTGCGCGATTCATCCACAACCGTCCCCAGCCCGAACGAGCCCGGCTCCACGGCGGGTGCCAGGTCGTCATCGGCCAGGTCCGCGGCACGGTCCAAGTCGGCGGCCCGCGCCAGATCAGCGGCAGCGGCCAGATCGCCCGACTCGGCCGCGACCACATCGTGCGGCCCGATGGCGTCATGGGGTTCGACAGCGTCGGAAGGCGATTCGTCCTCGGGCAGTTCCCACAGGGGCAGCGTCTCCGGCTCGGCCGCGCGGGTGGCGCGCGCCTTGGCGATCGGCGCCGCGGCCTCCCGGCCGGCGGCAGCCGCATCCGAAGACCTGCCGGCGGCGGAGATCGCACCCGGCTCCAGGTCACCGGTGGCTCGCGGGCCGGGGGTGGGTTCGGCGAGGGCGGCGTCGAAATCCGCCGGGGCGAGCGCGGGTTCGAGGTCCTGGCGGACGGTGAGGACCGGGAGCCACTCGTTGTCGCGGAGTTCGGTGATCAGGGCTTCGCGGAGCAGGGTGTCGGCCTCGCTGCGGGCGAAGCCGGGGGTCGGGACCAGGACCAGGCGGTCGCGGGGCGGGAGGGCGCGGGCGAAATCGGCGTAGCCGGCGGCCAGGGCGGCCAGGGGCGCGCCGGGGAGCAGGCGGCGACGGTCGGGCTGCATGGGGATGTCGGCGATGAGGACGGCCGGGATGGACAGTTCCTCGTCGGAGCGGGTGGGGGCGCGCAGCACGTCGGGGCGGGCGGCGACCGGGCGGCCGTCGCGCACCGGCAGCAGCCAGCGGGCGCGGTCGGTGCGGTACTGCCACCACCGAGTCTCATCCGAATTCGGGCCGGTGACAACGAGTTCGGAGATTCCGTCGCCGAGATCACGCCGGGTGCTCCTGATCTCGTCGTCGCCGATGCGAATGTTGCTCAGGGCGGGCAGTTCCAACAGCAGGTCGGCGGCTTCGGCGCGCATCTCGGTGAGCAGTTCGACCGTGTCCACCGATTCGCGCAGGCGCAGCACGATCTCGCTGTCGAACCCGTTCGCGGGCCGCTCCTCGATCGCCCACGCCAGCCGCAACGCGGGCGGCTCGAAATCGCCGGGCGCGCCCGGGATCTCGATGCCCTGCACGCCGAGCAGCGCCCAGGTCTCGGCCCGCGAGAAGCGCACCGAGCCACTGGTGGACCGGAAATCCACCTCGTCCGACACCGTCAGCACCGCGGTGAAACCCACCCCGAACCGGCCGACGGTCGCACCCTCGGTCTTGCCCGAGGCGCGCAGCGCGGTCAGCGCGTGGACACCCGAAACATCCAGCGGGGCACCACTATTGGCGATATGCAGGGTGCGGCCGTCCAGCCACACGGCGATCCGTCCGGCGACGCCGGCCTTCGCCGCGGCGTCGGCGGCGTTCTGCGCCAGCTCGGTCAGCAGCCGGTCCCGGTATCCGGCGCGCACCAGGTCCGCCTCGGTGGCGGCGTCCTCCCGCAACCGGGTGGGCGAGCCGCGCCAGGCGGCCACCACCCCGGCCCGCAGTTCCGCCGTTCCGAACGGATCGGTGATTTCGGTCGCGACCACGGCTTACGCCCTTTCCCGAAAAACGGTTGTTGGCACGACAAGGCCAAGCATCCGGGGTATTACACAGGATCCGGCGCGATCCACCGAATTCCGCGCTCGCCACGGTGCAGCCGGCGGCACCGCCGGGGTGAATCCGGCGGCGCTACCGGCGGTTCGGCGAACGGCTCAGTTCAACTCGGGGGATCCGGCCTCGGGTTCCACCGTCACCGCGTTCACCGCCCAGGCGTCGTCGTAGACCGCGTCCGGGTCGGCCGTCTCGAACACTCCGGGGTCGGCCTGCTCGGCCTCGGTCTCCCCGATCGCGACGGCGTCGCCGCCCTCGGTCACGACCGCGACCTCGGTCACCTCGACATCGGCGTCGACGACTCCGGCCTGCACGTCGGCGGCCTCGGTTCCCGACGGCGCGACCGCGGGGTCGGCGTCGGACGTCGAATCAGTGTCGGCCGCAGCCTTTTCGGCGCCCGGTTCGTCCGCTTCGGCGGATTCGCTCTCGGTAGCAGCAGTTTCCGGGCGGAGTTCGGCGATCGGGATCAGTTCCACGGCCGCATCGTCGTACGCCTCGTACAGCGGGGAGCCGTTGCCGGTGGGGAGTTCCACGTCCGAGTGCGCGCCGCAGCCGTAGGCCATGTGCACGACCCGCCCGTCCGCGCCCATGGCATTGCCGCACACGCCGAACGCGGCCCGCAGCGCGCCCGCGAGCGGAAGGTAGAAGCCGCAGCGGCCACAGGTGGACGGTGCGGCGCGAGCCATGTCGGTGTCGGGACCGAACTCGGAGAACCAGCGCTCGGCGGCCTCCTCGCGACCCTCGCGGGACAGCACCTGGGTGCGGCCGAGGCCGATCTCCAGCGCGACCTCGTCGACGGCCGGGTCACCGCTGGCGACGTAGCCGGGCACCAGGCGCGGGTCGCCGAGCGGCGGGGCCAGCAGGTCGCCGGGCGCCAGATCGCCGGGGCGGATGCGCTGGTCCCACGGAATGAAGTCGGGGGCCACCAGGGCGTCGGGGCCGGGCAGCAGCGCCGACTCGCTGACGGTGGCGACGGTCGCCTCCGGCGGGGCCGCCACCACGACCGCCCACTGCCAGCCGTGATAGCCGGGCAGGGTGGCCTCGAAGTGGTGGGTGGCCGAGGATTCGTCCTCGCCGGTCACGCCCAGATGCGCGCCCACGCCGATCGGTTCCAGATCCAGGAGCGCACGGCGGGCCAGCTGGACCGCCTCCGCCAGGATCGGCCGCACACCGGACTCGGATACTCCTACCGCGCTCACGCCCTACATTTTGCCGTATGGAGCGCAAACACCGTGCACCGGTAGCGGCCGTCACGATCACGCTGTCCACGGCCCTGGCCCTGGCCGGGACCATCAGCGGCTGCACCAGCGCCGACAACACGCCGAAGTGGCGTGCCGAAGTGGTCGCGACTCGGCCGCACGACCCGGGCGCGTTCACCGAGGGACTGGAAGCCGACGGGTCGGTCCTCTACGAGAGCACCGGACTCAACGGTCGTTCGTCCGTCCGGTCCACCGACCTGAACACCGGCGCCGAGATCGCGCGCGCCGACCTGCCCGCCACCCTGTTCGGCGAGGGCATCACCCGGGCCGGGGACCTGCTCTGGCAGCTCACCTGGAAGGACGGCATCGCCATCGCCCGAAACCCGGCCACCCTGGCCGAGATTCGCACGGCCCACATCGACGGCGAGGGCTGGGGGCTGTGCACCCGGGGCGACCGCGTGATCATGAGCAACGGCGGCGCGACGCTGACCTTCCGCGACCCGCAGACCTTCGCGGTCACCGGCACGGTGACGCTGACCAGCCACAAGAACGTCGAACTCAACGAACTGGACTGCGCGCCGGACGGTTCCGTCTACGCCAACACCTGGGCCACCGACACCATCCTGCGCATCGACCCGGACACCGGTGAGGTACTGGCCGCCATCGACGCCTCCGGCCTGCTCCCCAGCAGCGCTCGCACCCCGGACACCGATGTCCTCAACGGCATCGCCCATCTGCCCGGCACCGATCATTTCCTGCTCACCGGCAAAAAGTGGCCGACGTCCTACGAAGTGCGCTTCGTCCCTGCCTGATCCGTCCCGAAACGACCGGTCTCTCCGAACTTGTGGCGGCCCACACCGGCGGTAGTGCAGCCGCCGGACCGCGGCACTGCAAGAATTGGGGGCGTGACTGCTCCCCGTGACCCCGGTACCGATCCCGGTCGCTGGGGCGACGAGGACTCCCCCTTGATCGAACGGCATCCGGGGTACGACCGCTATCCGCCCGCGAACACCGCGGGCCGTCGCCCCCTGCCGCCGCGCGGCGACGACGACATGCCGGAATTCCTCGCCCGGCGCGCACCCACGCGTCCCGCCGACCCGCCCGCCGGATCGGGTGGCAAACCCCCTGGCGACGCACCGCGCGCACCGGAGGAGCACACGTCCCGCTGGGCCCGCCGCCGCCACGGCAAAGCGGACACCCGGGACACGCCCGGGGACAACCCGCCGACCCGGCCGTACGAGACACGGCCGGCCAACGGAACCGCGAGCGAGCCGGAAGCCTGGCAGCAGCCGCACGACTTCAACACGACCCGGAAAGTGCGCTACGACTCGGCGTCCGGGCACCCCCACGAGCCCGAGGACGCGTCCCGGCGCGGGCAGGCGCCACAGCGCCATCCCTCGAAGCCTCCGCATCCGTCCGGCCCCGAGCGGTACGACGCGGAGTCGTCGCCCGCTGATCGGGGACATTCGACACGCCCCGAGCACACCCGGCCGGCGGACACCGAACCCCCGGAAACGGCTCACACCCAGGCATTTTCGTCCGAAGCCGGCGACCAGGACAGCGGCGGGCTGCACAAGCCGCCCCGGAAACTGACCGTCACCCGGGTCGCGGCGCGCCGCAGCATCGAACTGACGCAGAGCGGTTTCGCCACCTTCCAGCGGGCGGCCAAGGCCGACGGCGCCGAGGAATCGGGGCTGACCGCGCTCGTCTACGCCACCATGGCGAACTTCGCGACCGACGCGGCGATCGCGGTGGCCCTGGCCAATACGTTGTTCTTCGCCAGCGCGACCGCGGAATCGGTCACCAAGGTGGCGCTGTACCTGGTGATCACCATCGCGCCGTTCGCGGTGATCGCACCGGTCATCGGGCCCATGCTGGACCGGCTGCAACACGGCCGCCGGGTCGCGCTGGCCGGATCGTTCGCGATCCGCGTGCTGGTGGCCGGACTGCTGATCTTCAACATCGACAACTGGGCGCTGTACCCGCTGGCGCTGTGCATGATGGTGCTCAGCAAATCGTTCTCGGTGCTGAAGTCCGCGGTCACCCCGCGTGTGCTGCCACCGGGAATCGACCTGGTGCGCACCAACTCTCGACTCACCGTCTTCGGGCTGGTCGGCGGCACCCTGTGCGCGGGCGGCGTGGCCGCGCTGATCGCCAAGGTGACCGGCTCGACCGGCGCGCTGCTCTTCGCCGCCGCGCTCGCCGCCGCGGGCGCGTTCCTGAGCCTGCGCATCCCGGCCTGGGTGGAGAACACCGAGGGCGAGGTGCCCGCCACCCTCGGCTACCACGGCGGCGATTCCCGCACCGAGGTGCTGGACCCGAGCCGGGCCGGCGACGTGCCGCCCACCAAACGCCGTCAGCCGCTGGGCCGTTCGGTGGTGACGGGCCTGTGGGGCAACAGCACGGTGCGCGTGCTGACCGGCTTCCTCACCTTCTACGTCGCGTTCGTGGTGAAGACCACCGGCCATCACGGCGTGCAGCAGATCGCCATGCTGGGCATCGTGGGCGCGGCCGCCGCGATCGGCAACTTTGCCGGCAACGCCACCGGCGCGCGCATGAAACTCGGCCGCCCGCAACTGATCGTGCTGCTCTGCACCCTCGCCTGTGTCGCCGCCGCGATCGCCGCGGCGATCCTGAACAGTCTGATGGGCGCGGCCATCGCCACCCTGATCGCGGCGGGGGCGAGCGCCCTGGCCAAGGTGTCGCTGGACGCCTCCATCCAGGACGACCTGCCGCCCGAATCCGTCGCCTCCGGCTTCGGCCGCTCCGAGACCGTGCTGCAGCTGGCGTGGGTGCTGGGCGGCGCGCTGGGCGTGCTGCTGCCCACGCTGTGGATGCCGACCATGTGGTGGAAGGGCTTCGCCGTGGTCTGCGTCATCATGGCGCTGGGCTTGATCCAGACGGTGGTCAGCTACCGTGGTCATTCGCTGCTGCCCGGTTTGGGCGGTAACCGACCTCAGCACGCCAAGCAGGAGATCCCCGCCGCGCACGGCGCGGGAGGAACCCAACCCGTAAACGGACAGGAAACCCGGTGAGCCAACCCAAAGCCCGCACGATCATCGCGCTGCTGGCGGTTCTAGTCGTGGTGGCCGTGGCCTATTTCGCCGCGATCGTGGTCATCGCCCGCCATACCGACAAGTCCGATCCGGAGATCACGGCGTACGCGCACGGGAAGTCCGTGACGGTGAATCCCTTCCTGTACTGCGACCTCGAGATCTCCAAGGAACACCTCTCGATGGGCAAGTGCAACACCACCGAAGCCGTCTCCAACCTCGACGTGCCGCCCGGTTCCACGATCCAGCTGTCGCTGCCCAAGGAGATCGCCGACGCGCCCTGGGAACTGCTGATCGGGTACCGCCTGGCCAACAACAAGGCCGACGCGGAGATCCTCACCTACAAGGAGCCCTGGAAGCTGTCCGGCAAGCCGGAACGCGACAAGGACGCCAAGTGGGACCACCCGCGCACGCTGACCATCAAGACCCCCGCCAACGAGCATGTGCAGCTGGCCATCATGGAGATGCACCTGCCCGTCCCCGCGCGTGACGAAGCCGGCAACGAAGGCATCATCTCCCGCGGCATCTGGGCGGTGCACACGCCCGCGTTCGACCCCGCGCTGTTCAGCTGAGACCCGGACCCTGCCGAGACAGGGTCCGGCCCAACACGAAACGGGCCCCGGTGATCGAATCACCGGGGCCCGCTCGCTGTTTCGAGCTGTGCGGTCGACCTAGTGGTCGAGCTCCCGCGCGACGCCGCGCACCACTTCGGCGATGCGCTGGGCGGTCTTGCGGTCGGAGTACTTGCCGCGCCGCAGATCCGGCTGCACCTTGGTCTCCAGCAGCGTGATCATGTCCTCGATGAGGCCGTGCAGCTCGTCCGGGGACTTGCGGTCGATGGGGGCGCCGTCGGTGCGGCCGCCGCGGCCACCGCGCTCACCCCGGCCGCCGCGCTCCTCGCGCAGGGTGGGGGTCTCCAGCAGCTTCAGCGAAAGCGCCTGCGGGCCACGGCGACCCGCGGCCATACCGAACTCGACACGCTGTCCGGGCTTGAGCACCTCGACACCGTCGGGCAGCGCCGACGATCGAACATAGACGTCTTCTCCCTCATCCTGGGACAGGAAGCCGAAGCCCTTTTCGACGTCGTACCACTTCACCTTGCCGGTCGGCACTGCGCTCACCCGTTCGTCATTCCAGCCCGGCGTGACCGGGCAAAAGAACGCGCCCCACACAGCTATGCAGGACGCGACTGAGCTTCGAGTCTACCCCGGTGCGAATAGCCCGAGCACATCAGTTTTACGGTCTCGAGGTGTCCAATACTTCTTCCGAGCAGACCCCTCGCCGTTCGGCGAGCTGGCTGCTCTATGTCGCCATGGGGTTGTTCGCGATCGGATTGCTGGCGGTTTTCGCGATCTTCGGCGTCGGACTGCTGACCGATTCGAAGCCGGGGGTGTGGCTGTACCTGCTGGCGATGTGCGCGCCGCTGGGCTTCCTGCTGTCGATCGTCTACGCGCTGTGGTCGGGACGCCGGGCGCGCTGAGATTGCCCAGTTCGTTACCCGGCCACACATGTGATCTTCGTCACATAACAGAAGGGTCACGGACTGGTGACGGACGCCTATCGGTCGAGACTCGCCGCGACCACCTGCACAGACGCCCCACGGAACCCGTTGTGCCGGTAAGTGACCCGGACGGACACGACGGTTACCAAATGGTGATTTTTCCCGGCGGGCGTCGTAATGTTCTCCACCAGCCGGGTCAGCCCGGCGCCACCGGCCCGCCGCACCGAACTTCGCCCCGCGGGTACGGACCCCCAACTGGAACAAGGGGCGAAGACGAGGCATAGCGCACGCTATGTGCGCCGGGCCGGACGACCTCTCAGTCCGACCCCGGTAGTCGGCCTCGCAAGCGCGTACGAGAGGAAAGACCCGAAAATGAGTGGACGCCATCGCAAGCCGACCAACACCGGCCGCACCGTCGCCAAGGTTGCCCTGACCGGCATCGCCCTGGGTGGCGCAGGAGTGGCCATGGCAGGGAACGCCAGCGCGGCACCCGACTCCGACTGGGATCGCCTCGCACAGTGCGAAGCCGGCGGCAACTGGGGCATCAACACCGGCAACGGTTTCCAGGGCGGACTGCAGTTCTCCCCCGGCACCTGGACCGCCCACGGCGGCGGCGAATACGCCCCGACCGCCAACCAGGCCACCCGCGACCAGCAGATCGCGGTCGCCGAGAAGGTGCTCGCCACGCAGGGCTGGGGCGCCTGGCCCGCCTGCTCCTCGAGCCTCGGCCTCTCCAGCTCCGCCACCCCCCGCCAGGCTCCCGCGCCCGCCGCGTCCGATGTCCCGCAGTGGGCTCCGCAGCAGGCGGGTCCCGGCGCCGGAACCAACGGCACGCAGGAAGTCTTCCAGGCCGTGGACCGCGCCATCGCGGTCGCCCAGCAGCAGGGCATCCAGATCCCGCAGCCCGCACTGGATTTCCTCAACGCCACCAAGGCCAACGGCACCCAGCTCGACCCGACGGTCGTGAACTTCTTCCAGGCGAACAAGGGCCTGCTGCCCCAGTAACAGCCCAGTGCTTCCCCGAATGCCCCGCATCGACGATGCGGGGCATTCGTCATTTCCGGGGTGTTCGCGAGGATTGACCGCAGGTTGCTGACGGAACGCCATGATGGGCGCGAACTTCCGGGTGCCGGGGCGGGCGGCCGATGGGGGCGCATGCCAGAATGAGCTCGTGGTGAACAAATCGAACAAGCCCTATGTGGACAATGGCTGGCCGGAGACCAACGGCGATCACGCGGTCACCGAGCTCTCCTCGACGCGCTCCGGTGGACTCTCGCCCTACGGCGAGGACATGGAGTTCCCGCTCCCGGTCGAGCAGCTGCCCTACGTGCACCCGCACACCATCGTCAACCGCTGATCCGAGGTTCGACCGACAACCATGCGGTTAACGGCGCTCGTTCCCGGGCGGCCGCCGCGCCTACGATTCCAGGCCCTGCCTACCGCCTGGTCGCCGCGGCGGTCGCTGAACCGCGCCCGCACTCCCCGACGGATCGGGTGAAGTGACCGAAACCCCCACCCCGACGGGCGCCACCGACGCGCCCGCCGATTCCGAGGCCACGCCCGCCGATTCCGCGGATGCCACGTCGGCCGAGGCCGCCGATGCCACGTCGAATCCGGCCGCTCGCCCCGCCAAGAAGGCGGCCGCCGCCCGCGCGGATCTGACTCTGGCCGAGTGGCTCGCCAAGCGCGCCGACGACGAACTCGTGACCCTGCTGGAGCTGCGCCCCGATCTGGCCGTGCCGCTGCCCGCCTCGATGGCCGTGCTGGCCGCCCGGACCGAGCAGCGCGCCTCCGTGCTGCGGGCGGGCGACGAGCTGAACACCCTCGACTTCGCCGTCATCGAAACCCTGATCGTGCAGGGCGCCGGAGACGGCCGCCACGGCGCGCCACTGCCCGCCAAGACCCTGCGCAAGCTGCTCTCGGACCGAGTGCCCGCCACGCCCGTGAACGCGGCGCTGGCCAAGCTGCGCGCCCGGGCCCTGGTGTGGGGCCCCGACACCGGCCTGCGCGTGACGCCCGCCGCGCAGGAGGCGCTGCCGTGGCCGCTGGGCAGCACCACCGAACTCCCGGACGCGCTCACCGAACCCGAGATCACCGCGGCCCTGGCCGCGGCCACGCCGCAGGAACGCGCCCTGCTGGACAAGCTGGCGAGCACCGGCCCGCGCGGGCGCACCCGCGACGCCGCGCCCGGCACCCCGGCCGAGCGGCCGGTGCAGCGGCTGCTGGCGCAGCGACTGCTGAACTGGATCGACGACGAGACCGTGGAGCTGCCGGTCTCGGTGGGCCAGGTGCTGCGCAACGAGCCGGTCACCGATCCGCACGCGCTGGCCGCCCCGCACCCCGACACCATCAAGCACGCCCCCGCCGACATCAACGCGGTGGCCGCGGGTGAGGTGGGAGAACTGTTGCGGCACAGCGCCTCCGTGCTGGAGGTGCTGGGTCGCGCGCCCGCGCCCGTGCTGCGTTCCGGCGGCCTCGGGGTGCGCGAACTGCGCCGTGTCGCCAAGCAGACCGGCATCGACGAGGACCGCCTCGGCCTGCTGGCCGAGCTGCTGGCCGCGGCCCGGCTGATCGACAAGGGCACACCCGAACCCGCCCCCGAGGGCGACGGCACCGACGACTTCTGGACCCCCACCACCACCTCCGACGCGTGGCTCGCCGTGGTGCCGCCGCGCCGCTGGACGGTGCTGGCGCAGGCCTGGCTGGAGCTGGACCGGCTGCCGTGGATGATCGGGCTGCGCGACGCCAATGACAAACCCCTGGCGGCGCTGTCGGCGGAACTGCGCACCGTCTACGCCGTCCGCGACCGGCACGCCGTACTGAGCCTGCTGGCCGAATTCCCGCCCGGCACCGAGGTTTCCGCCGCCGACCTGGGCCGCATCCTGGCCTGGCGGGAGCCCCGCCGCCGCCGGCACTACCGGCTGGAGGCGGTGCGCAGCACCCTCGCCGAGGCCGAGGCGCTCGGGCTGATGGCGCGCGGAGCGGTCACCTCCGCGGGCCGCGCGCTGCTGCACGGCAGCCCCGAGGACGCCGAATCCGAGATGGCGAACGCGCTGCCCGCGCCGGTGGATCACGTACTGGTGCAGGCGGATCTGACGGTGATCGCGCCGGGCCCGCTGGTGCCGGAACTCCAGGACCGGATCGCCATGGTCGCCGACGTCGAATCCGCGGGCGCGGCAACGGTTTACCGCATCGGCGAGACCTCGGTGCGCCGCGCCCTGGACGCCGGGGCGACCGCCGCCGAACTGCATCACCTGTTCACCACGCACTCCCGCACCCCGGTCCCCCAGTCGCTGACCTACCTGATCGACGACGTGGCCCGCCGGCACGGCCGGCTGCGCGCGGGCATGGCCCAGAGTTTCGTGCGCAGCGAGGATCCGGCGCTGCTGGCCGAGGTGCTGGCCGCCCCGGTCGCGGGTGAACTGGCCCTGCGCGCGGTGGCTCCGACGGTCGCCATCTCCCAGGCCCCGCTGGGCGAGGTGCTGGAGCGGCTGCGCGCGGCCGGTTTCAGCCCGGCGGGCGAGGATTCCGCGGGCACCATCGTCGACCTGCGGCCGCGCGGCGCCCGGCTGCCCGCCCGGCAGCGCCCGCATCCGAACTGGCGGCCCAACCCGCCCAGCACCGAGCAACTGCAGTCGCTGGTGGCCGAACTCCGTGCCGGGGAACGCGCCGCGCACGCCCGGGCCGGGCAGGCGGTCCGCTCCGACGGCTCCCGCACCAGCACCCAGGCCACGCTCAACCTGCTGCAACTGGCCGCCCGCACCCGCCGCCGCGTCCACATCGGCTATGTGGACGCCCAGGGCGTCGCCTCCCAGCGCGTGGTCGAACCCCTCAAGGTCGGCGGCGGCCAACTGGACGCCCTGGACCCGGTGACCGGCGCGGTCCGCCACTTCACTCTGCACCGCATCGCCTCGGTCGCCCTGGTCGAATAGGAAAAGCCCGGCACCCGAACGGCATTCGTCATGCCGCCCGCGCACCGGGCTCCGAGAGTTGGGCTACTTACCCCTTGGGGTTGCCCAGGCAGAACGTGGTCTTGGGGTCGGGGATGATGCGGAAGCCGATGGCGGTGCTCGCATCACAGGCGAATTCGTCGGCCTGTCCGTCGATCCGGTCGATCACCTTGAACGACGCTTCGGGGGCGGTGCAAGCCACGAACTTGTAGCCGGTGGTCTGGCTCTCGTTGTAGCAGGCGCCCTTCTTGAAGTTGGGGCTCAGGCATAGGAAGGCGGTGGTGCCGCCGTTGAGGGTCTCCTCGTAGGAGGTCTGCTCTTCCTTGCAGTCGGCCTTCTTGTCCGAGACCGCGGCGACCTTGTAGACGGCCTTCTGGTCGGAGCAGTCGACGGGCGCGGTCTTGGAGTCGGTCGCCGAGCCCTCGATCACGTTGATGCAGTCGCCCACCTTGGATTTGGCGGTGTCGGACTTGCTGGCGTTCTGGAGCATCGAACAGCCGGAGACGGCCAGTACGGCTACGGCCACCGCCACGAGGGCGAGCACGAGGCGCACCAGCGTCCTCGTTCCTGCGAACTTCACTAGCGAAAACCTTTCTCACCGAACCGTTCACGGCTGTGAACGCGGTGAGAATACCCGTGTGCCGCCCGGACCCGCATCAGACAGCGGGTTATGTCCGGACGACATCACCGATTCAGTGGTGCGGGAGCATCGACAGGCCGTGCATGCCCAGCCACGAGAGGTTGATGAGCAGGGTGGGGAGGGTACTGAGCATCGGCAGGCCGAAGTACAACACGATTGGTTACCTCTCGAGAGAACAAACTGGGCGCGTGACCAATAGCGCCCCTTTGCCGGGGTGTCGGTTCCCGCGCCCCGCTCGTTACACAAGCGCGGCAATAGCTTTCACGCATTACCGGGCCGAACCGGTCCCCGAACCACTCCCGGAACCCGAATCCGCCGACCCGCTCGCCGAGCCGCTGCCCGCCGACCCGCTCGCCGAACCACTGGCCGAGCCCGTCCCGATCGGACCACTGGGCACGGTCGCACCCTTCGAGCCCGGCCGGTTGACGTAGACCGTGACCGGCGTCGAGGCGTCCGCTTCCACCGTCACCACCCGCGCACCCGCCGCGGAGGTCACGTGGCCGCCGTCCACCCGCACCGCGTACCCGTCCGGGTAGTGCACATCCGAGGTGTAGATCTCGGTCGGCCCGGACCCCGCGCGCGGGGTGTAGCGGTAGGCGAAGTCGCCGGTGTCGGGGTCGAAGATCATCCGGCCCGGCGTGCCCGCGGTCGCGCGCGGATAGGTGCGTACCAGCTGCTTGCCGATATCCCCGAGGAACGGGTCGGGCTTGGGCCCGCCGGCCCCGAACCGCGAGGTGTAGGTCCAGTACTGCCAGCTCACGAAGCGGTCGTCGGCGCGGATCAGGGTATTGCGCAGCACGGTCGCGTCGCCGTCGCCGAATTCGGTGACCAGGGTCGGCAGCTGGGTGCGCGCGGTGAGGGCGTCGATATTGCCCCAGGTCTTGTCCTGTTGCATCGGGCACAGCCCGCGCAGGAAGGTCGGCAGGTTCATGTAGATGGCCAGCTGGCTGGGCACGCAGTAGTCGTGCGGCGCGAACGCGATGTCGGGCGCGCTGATCGGCGGGTTCTTGCCCAGGTTGCTGGGCATGGTCTCGTTCCAGGTGACGTTGGGTTCCCACAGCACCATGAGGTCGCCGTTGCGGCCGCGCACCGCGTCGGTCAGCTTCTGCATGGCCGCTTGATATTTGACGTCGAAGCCCGGGCAGCCGTTGGGGAAGCAGGACAGGAACGCCGTGCCCGGCCAGGGTTCGTTGAGCAGTTCGATGCCCATCGCCCCGGGGTGGCCGCTCATCTTCGCGGCGAGCGCCCCGAGCGCGTCACCGAGGTAGTCGAGGGCGCCGTAGGAGTTGTTCCACACCTCGTCCCAGCCCGCGTTCATGCTGGGCATCAGGTAGTACAGCGGGAAGCCGACATTCGGTTCGCCGGCGCCGGGCCGGGCGTGGATGGCCCATTCCGGAAAACCGTTGCCGCCCCACACCTTCGACAGCCCGTCCTGGTGGTTGTCGAGCACGGTGTGGATCCCGTATTCGGCCAAGGTGTCCACGACACCGGCGACCCGATCGAGATACGCGGTGTCGACCACGCCCTTGGTGGGCATCAGCGCGTCGAAGGACACGCCCAGCCGGACGGTGTTGAAGCCGTGTCCGGCCAGCAGCGCGGCATCGTCGGCGGTGACGGTGAGCCCGTCCCCCGCGTTGAGGTACGGCGGCTCCTTGTCGACATTGTTGACCCCGTGCAGCAGCACGACCCGGCCACTGTCGTCCACGAAGCGTGCGCCGTCGGCGTGAATCCGCGTGACGGTCGCGGCGGTGGGCGCGGCGTCGGCGACGGCGGCGGGCGCCATCACCCCGCCCGCGAGGGCTGCGGCGAGCAGCCCGCGCATCCAGCGTCTCTGCATCTTTTTCAGTTCTCTCAGGTCAATAAGCCATATGGACAAGCGTCCAAGTTTCGAGTGATCGTAGCCACCAAAACTTTGGTCTTGACCGTTTTGACGGAATCACCCCGGTTTCCCGGCGCCTTGCCAGGGCACAGGACGCAGGTCACGTGGCATTGTCGGTGGGTTCCTGGAGAATGGTTGAGGCCCGTTTCGGGCCCGGACTCACCCAGGAGGTGTCGTGACCGACGGTCCACTCATCGTGCAGAGTGACAAGACGCTGCTGTTGGAGGTCGATCATGAGTCGGCCGGAGCAGCACGGCAGGCCATCGCGCCGTTCGCGGAACTGGAACGCGCGCCCGAGCACGTGCACACCTATCGGGTGACGCCGCTCGCCCTGTGGAACGCGCGGGCCGCGGGCCACGACGCCGAGCAGGTGGTGGACGCTCTCGTCAGCTTCAGCCGGTACGCGGTGCCGCAGCCGCTGCTGGTCGACATCGTCGACACCATGGCCCGCTACGGGCGGCTGCAGTTGATGAAGCATCCGGCGCACGGGCTGGTACTGGTCAGCCTGGATCGCGCGGTGCTGGAGGAAATCCTGCGGCACAAGAAGATTCAGCCGATGCTGGGCGCGCGCATCGACGACGACACGGTGATCGTGCACCCGTCCGAGCGCGGCCGCATCAAGCAGATGCTGCTCAAGGTCGGCTGGCCCGCGGAAGATCTCGCCGGGTACGTGGACGGCGAGGCGCACCAGATCGACCTGGACTTCGAGACCGGCAACTGGCATCTGCGCGACTATCAGGAACTGGCCGCGGACTCGTTCTGGGCGGGCGGCTCCGGCGTGGTGGTGCTGCCCTGCGGCGCGGGCAAGACCATGGTGGGCGCGGCGGCCATGGCGAAGGCCAAGGCGACCACGCTGATCCTGGTCACCAACACCGTGGCCGGTCGGCAGTGGCGGCGCGAACTGCTCGCCCGCACCTCGCTGACCGAGGACGAGATCGGCGAATACTCCGGTGAGCGCAAGGAGATCCGCCCGGTCACCATCGCCACCTATCAGGTGATCACGCGCAAGACCAAGGGCGAGTACCGGCATCTGGAGCTGTTCGACAGCCGCGACTGGGGCCTGGTCATCTACGACGAGGTGCACCTGCTGCCCGCGCCGGTCTTCCGGATGACCGCGGACCTGCAGTCGCGCCGCCGGCTCGGACTGACCGCCACCCTGGTGCGCGAGGACGGCCGCGAGGGCGACGTGTTCTCGCTGATCGGCCCGAAGCGTTATGACGCGCCGTGGAAGGACATCGAGTCGCAGGGCTGGATCGCGCCCGCGGACTGCGTCGAGGTGCGGGTCACCCTGACCGATGCCGAGCGCATGGCCTACGCCACCGCCGAGCCGGAGGAGCGCTACAAGCTGTGCTCCACCGCGCGCACCAAACTGCCGGTGGTGGAGTCGATTCTGGCCCGGCACAAGGATGCGCCGAGCCTGGTGATCGGGGCGTACCTGGATCAATTGGACGAGCTGGGCGAGCATTTGAACGCGCCGGTCATCCAGGGTTCCACCCGCACCAAGGAGCGCGAGGAGCTGTTCGACGCCTTCCGCCGCGGGGAGATTCCGGTGCTGGTGGTGTCGAAGGTGGCCAACTTCTCCATCGACCTGCCCGAAGCGTCGGTGGCCGTGCAGGTTTCGGGCACCTTCGGGTCCCGGCAGGAGGAGGCGCAGCGGCTGGGGCGGCTGCTGCGACCGAAACACGACGGCGGCCAGGCTCACTTCTATTCGGTGGTCGCGCGTGACACGCTGGACGCCGAGTACGCCGCGCACCGACAGCGTTTCCTGGCCGAGCAGGGGTATGCCTATCGCATCACCGATGCGGACGACCTGCTGGGGCCAACGATAGGATAAGTGGAGGAAGAGCCTCCATAAGGCGGGAGGGACGTACGTGCGGCGCTTCGAATTCGCGGTGGACCGCGACCATGCCCGGGCGGTCAACGAGGTCGTCGCGTACCTGCGACGACTACGGATCTGGGCGTTCACGGCCGCGGCCGGGCTGGGACTGGGCACCGCGTTCCTGATCTGGGTGAACCACCCGTGGTCCTGGCTGCTGGCGGTGGCGTTCCTGGCCGCCGCGGTGACCGCGGCGTTCATCGGGTACTGGATGCCGCATCGCGGCCGGGTCGACAAGCTGTACGCGGCCGGCGCCCTGGTGCCCGCGGTGGTGTCGGAGACCAACGGGAACGGGGCCACCCTGCTGGCGCTGGTCGATCTGGCCAAGCCCAACACCCCCGGCCCCCGGTACGCGCTGGTGACCCGCACGGTCCGGTCCCTGCCCGGGCACCGGGCCCGCACCGGGGAGCGGGTGCCCGCCGTCACCGTGCGCGTGGATCGCGCGCCCGGCCCGGTCGGCGACCTGTGGCAGACGGTGAGCGCCATGCCGATCGCGTGGGGCACCCGGGACCTGAACATCATCGAACGCGCCCGCGAGGCCATCCACGAGGTCGAGTGGAAACTGCTCACCGACAACCTGGACCTGGCCACCAAGGTGCGCGGGGCCGACGCCAAGCGCCTGCTGCTGGACCCCCGGCAACTGCCGGAGGAGTTGCGCGGCTGAACGATCCGCGCCGGACGAGCCGATTACCATCGACGGGTCGGGTTTTCCTGCGGAGCAAGGGGCGGCTGGAGCGCATGGCTTGGAACTGGCGGTACGCGGTAGCGGGGGCGGTACTGCTCGCGGGCGCGAATGCGATTCCCGCGCACGCGGATTCGAGCGATCCACTGGCCGGTGCGCCGGGGGCGGGCGACCCCTACTACCCGATGGACGGCAACGGCGGCTACGACGTCGGCCACTACGACGTCACCCTCTCCTACGATCCCCCGTCCCATCAGCTGACCGGGTCCACCCGCGTCGACGCCGTCGCGACCCAGGCGCTGCGGGTGTTCGACCTCGATTACAGCGGGCCGGCCGTCTCCAAGGTGACGGTCAACAACCTGCCCGCCTGGTTCGACCGCAGCGGTGAGCACGAACTGGTCGTCACCCCCCTGATTCCGCTGCTCCCGGGCCTGCCGTTCACCGTGCAGGTGGAGTACGCCGGTGAGGTGACCGGCACCGAGGGCGAGGGCTGGGTGTTCTCGCCCAGCGGCGGCGCTTTCGTTGCGGGCGAACCGCATTCGGCGAGCAGCTGGTACCCGCTCAACGACACGCCGCTGGACAAGGCGACTTTCACGCTGCACGCCACGGTGCCGCAGGAGTGGGAGGTGATGTCGATCGGCGACAAGGTGTCCGACACCGTGCAGGGCGCGAACCGGACCGTGTCCTGGGAGATGCGCCAGCCGGTGGTCGGCTATCTGACCACCATCGCCGTCGACCGGTTCGAGTTCCTGGAACAGCGGCGCGCCAATGGAACTCCGCTGCTGAGCGCCTTCGCGCCGAACGCGACCAAGGGGCGCGACCTGGAGGCCCGGCTGCCCGAGATCCTGGACTTCCAGGAGCAGCTGTACGGCCCGTACCCGTTCGACACCGCGGGCGGCCTCTACGTCGACACCGGACTGCAGTTCTCGCTGGAGACCCAGTCCCGCCCGATCTACGCGCCCTGGACCGACCTGGGCACCGTGGTGCACGAGATCACCCACCAGTGGTGGGGCGATTCCATGTCGGTGAAGCAGTGGTCCGACATCTGCCTGAACGAGTGCTTCGCCAGCTACACCGCCGACTACCTGTGGCCGGAACGCAAGGACGGCAAGGACGTCGATGCCGACTACCGCGACACGGTCGCGAAATACCGTGACGACCCGAAGTTCTGGGAGATCGCGCTCCAGAACCCCGGCGAGGGCAGCGAATTCACCGCGGTCTACTACCGGGGGCCGCTGTTCCTGCACGCGCTGCGCCGGACCATGGGCGACGCCGCCTTCTTCCCCGCGGTCCGTGATTTCGTCATGGCGCACCGGTACGGCAACGCGTCGATGCCGGAGTTCCGGACCTTCCTGCAATCGCGCTCGCCGGTCGATCTGACCGGGTTCCTGGCCGCCTGGCTGGACCGCACCGACCGTCCGGCCGACGAGTTCCTCTATCCCGGCCCGCTGCGCGCCTGACCCGGCGCGGACGGAGGGCCCGCCGCAATTCGCCGGCGGGCGATCGGTTCAGGCGGGCAGCGGCCGGGTGCGGTCGGACAGCACCAGCGCGGCCATGGCGCCCAGCACGGTGCCGGTGACGTACCGCTGCGCACGCAGCCACAGCGGCCGTCGCGCCAGGAAGGTCGAGACCGCGCCCGCGCTCAGCACGATCAGCCCGTTCACGGTGACCGCGATGACGATCTGCACCGCGCCCAGCGACAGGCTCTGCAACCACACCCGCCCGTGCGCGGGCACCACGAACTGCGGGATCAGCGCCATGTACAGGATGGCGATCTTGGGGTTGAGCAGATTGGTGACCAGCCCCATGGCGAACAGCCGGCGGGCCGGATCCGCGGGGAGCTCGGTCGGCGCGAACGATGCGACCCCGCCCGGCCGCAGCGTCTTCCAGGCCAGATAGACCAGGTACAGCGCGCCCGCCACCTTCAACGCCAGATACAGCGCGGGCACCATGGCGAAGACCGCGGTGATCCCGGCCGTCGCGGCCGCCAGATACACCCCGAATCCGACCGCCACGCCGCCCAGCGACACCAGCCCGGCCCGCCGTCCCTGCGACACGGTCCGCGACACCAGATACATCATGTTCGGCCCCGGCGTGAGCACCAGCCCCAGCGCCGCGGCCGCCACTCCCAGCACCGCACTCGTCTCGATCACGTGACCGATTCTCCGGCCCAGCCGCACCGCTGTCGCGGGCCACTCGTCACCGACTGGACCGCGAACAGCAGGCCACGAACCCTCAGCCCGGGCGCGGACCGCGGGTTATCGGACCGCGTCCGCGTGGTGTCCGGCGCGCAGGCGGCGGACACCCTCGGCGATCGTTTCTTCCTTCTTGCAGAAGGTGAAGCGGACCAAGTGGTTCCAGGCAGGCTTGTCATCGGCGAACACACTGACCGGGACGGCGGCCACGCCCAGGCGTTCGGGGAGCTCGCGGCAGAAGTCGTAGGCGTCGGACGCGCCGAGCGGGGTGATGTCGGCGCAGACGAAATAGGTTCCGTCACTGCGTTTCACGCCGAAACCGGCCTCGGCGAGCGCGGCGGAGAGGCGGAGTCGCTTCTCGGAGAGGGTGTCCCGCAGCGCGGCCACCCAGGGCTGCTCGTTGTTCAGGGCGTGGGCGACGGCGGGCTGGAAGGGTCCGCCGCCGACGAAGGTGAGGAACTGTTTGGCGGCCAGCACCGCGTCCAGCAGCGGGGCGGGCGCGCAGGCCCAGCCGATCTTCCAGCCGGTGACGCTGAAAGTCTTGGCGGCGCTGGAGATCACGATGGTGCGCTCGAACATGCCGGGCAGCGTGGACAGGCTGATGTGCTCGTGCCCGTCGAAGTACAGGTGCTCGTACGCCTCGTCGGACATGACGTACAGGTCGTGTTCGATGGCGAGTTCGGCGATGGCGGTGAGATCCGCGCGGGAGAGCACGGTGCCGGTCGGGTTGTGCGGTGAATTCACCAGCAGCAGCCGGGTTTTCGGGGTGATGGCGGTGCGCAGGCTGTCCAGGTCGAGGGCGAAGCCGTCGCCGTCGGGCACCAGCCGGGCGGTGCGGCGGCGCGCGCCCGCCAGCGCGATGGCGGCCGCGTAGGAGTCGTAGTAGGGCTCGATGAGCACCACGTCGTCGCCGGGCTCGACCAGGCCGAGCACGGTCGCCGCGATGGCCTCGGTGGCGCCCACGGTGACCAGCACCTGGGTGTCGGGGTCGTAGTGGGTGCCGTAGCGGCGGGCCCGGTCGGCGGCGATGGCCTGCCGCAGGGCGGGTACGCCGCGCCCGGGCGGGTACTGGTTGAAGCCGTCGGCGATGGCCTGCCGGGCCACCTCGAGCATGCCGGCGGGGCCGTCGCTGTCCGGAAAGCCCTGGCCCAGGTTGACCGCGCCGTGGCGGACGGCCAGCTCGGTCATCTCGGCGAAGATCGTCGAAGCGAACGGCTGCAGACGGGCGACGGTCGGAATGCGCGGCATGTCCGGAGCCTAATCCATGGCCGGGAACGGCCGACGGCGGTGATTCAGCCCACAGGCGACAGCCGCAGTCCGGCCATCTTGTCCGGGTTGACCACGTCGTAGACGCCCCACACCCGGCCGTCGCGCACGGTGAAGGCGTACACCCGCTGCGGGCTGCCGGCGTCGCCGTCGCGCGCCGGGACGGCCCGGGCGAGGATGCCGAACTGTCCGTTGACCAGAACCGGCTCCAGCTCGCGGCCCGGGGTTACGTCGCCGGTGAGCTGGAAGCGGCGCCACAGTCCGAGCCACAGGCGCACGTTCTTGTCCACGCCCGCAACCACATTGACGGCCGTGGATACCTTGCCGCCGCCGTCGCCGACGGTGCGCACGTCCGGGTGCAGCGCGGCCACCACGGCCTCGATGTCCCCGGCGGCCAGCGCCGACAGCAGTTGCCGCACAGCGGCTTCGTGCTCGGCGTCGGCGACCGGTTCCGGCGCGGCCGTCACCGCCTTGCGGGCGCGGGTGGCCAGCTGGCGCGCGGCGTCCACGGAAACGTCCAGGATGTCGGCGATTTCGGTGAACGGCACCGAGAAGCCGTCGTGCAGTACGAAGGCCACGCGCTGCGGCGGCGTCAGCGTGTCCAGCACCACCAGGGCGGCGAAGCGGAACTCCTGTTTGCGCACCACGACGGCCAGCGGATCGGGGGTGCTGGAGGGTGTCACGGCGGAGACGACCGGCTCCGGGAGCCATTGCCCCGGATAGGTTTCACGCCGCACGGCCGCGCTGCGCAGCCGGTCCAGGCACAGCCGGCTGACCACGGTGGTGAGCCAGGCGCGCAGGTCGTGGATCTCGGATTGCCGGGCCACCGCGAGCCGTAACCAGCTCTCCTGCACCGCGTCCTCGGCATCGCTGACACTGCCGGTGAGCCGGTAGGCCACCGAGACCAGATGCGGCCGATGCGTTTCGAACAAGTCGGCGAGGAGAGCGGCAACCATCTCTTCGATGCTACGGCCGGGCACCGACAGCCCCGTCACCGACCTGTCTGTACCGGCAAATTACCGAACGCCCGTGCCCGATTCCGTGACAGCATGGCCGGATGGACGCGGAATTCCTCTCGGACGGCACGGTCTGGTTGTCGCCGCCCGCCGTCTCCGACATCGACGCCATCACCGCCCTCTGCCAGGAACCCTCGATCGGCGCCTGGACCACCATGCCGGTCCCGTATCACCGGGCCGACGCCGAGAAATTCGTCTACGACATCGTCGGCCCGGGCTGGGCCGCCCGCAGCCCCACCTGGGCGTTGCGCGGGGCGGCGGATGGCCCGGTGGTCGGCATGATCGGCCTGAGCCCGCTCTATCCGCGTCGCGACGACGAGACCGCGGAGATCGGTTTCTGGCTGTCCCGCACCGCGCGCGGCGCGGGCCTGATGACGCGGGCGGCCCGGCTGGTCTCGACGGCCGGTCTGGATCCGGCCGGGCTCGGCTTCGAGCGCCTGGAGTGGCGGGCCTTCACCGGCAACCATCCGTCCGCCGCCGTGGCGCGCCGCGCGGGCTTCCGATACGAAGGCCTGATCCGCGGCGGCGGTGTGCAGCGTGGCGTCCGCCGCGACATCTGGGTCGCGGGCCGGCTGCGATCGGATCCGCGCACCCCGAGCCCCGACTGGCCCGCGGACGTCTGACCCGGAAAAGCGTTCGGCCCACACCCGCCGGACTGGGTGTGGGCCGAACTCAGTGTGCACGCCGGACTCGTTCAGCGCGAGGCGAAATCGCTACGGGCCGGGTGCGGGTCTGCTCGCCGCCGGACTACGCGCGACCCACGCGGCGCTGGGCGACCGCGTCGGCGAGGCGCTCGAGCTGGGCGACGGTGGTGTCCCAGTCGATGCAGGCGTCGGTGATGGACTGGCCGTAGGTGAGCTCCTCCGGCTTGCCCAGGGTCAGGTCCTGGCGGCCCGCGACGATGAAGGACTCCATCATCAGGCCGACCACGGTGTCCTCGCCGCCGGCGATGCGCTCGGCCAGATCGGTGACGACGTCGACCTGCTTGTTGTGGTCCTTGTTGGAGTTGCCGTGCGAGGCGTCCACCACCAGGCGCTGCGGCAGCGCCGACTTCTCCAGCCGCAGCAGGGCTTCCGAGCAGGAGGCGGCGTCGAAGTTGGGGCCGTTGCTGCCGCCGCGCAGGATGACGTGGCAGTCCGGGTTGCCCGCGGTGCGGATCAGCGCGGAACGCCCGTCCAGGTCGGTGCCGGGGAACACGTGCGAGGCGGCCGCGGCGCGCACGCCGTCCACCGCGACCTGCACGTCGCCGTCGGTGCCGTTCTTGATGCCGACCGGCATGGACAGCGCCGAGGACAGCTGCCGGTGCACCTGGCTGGCCGCGGTACGGGCGCCGATCGCGCCGTAGGCGACCAGGTCGGCGATGTACTGCGGGGTGATCGGGTCCAGGAACTCGCACGCCACCGGCAGTCCGAGCGCGGTGATGTCGACCAGCAGGCGGCGGCCCAGGTCCAGGCCGGTGTTGATGTCGAAGCTGCCGTCCAGGTGCGGGTCGTTGATCAGACCCTTCCAGCCCAGCGTGGTGCGCGGCTTCTCGAAGTAGACGCGCATCACCACGTGCAGGCGGTCGTCCAGCTCGGCGGCCTTGGCGGCCAGCCGGCGGGCGTAGTCCATGGCGGCTTCGGGATCGTGGACCGAACACGGGCCGACGATCACCATGAGGCGGTCGTCGCTGCCGTTGAGCACGTCGACGGTGGCCTTGCGGCCGGCGCGGACGGTGTCGGCGAGGGTGTCGTCGATCGGGTGGGCGGCACGGACCTCGCGCGGCGAGCTCAGCGGGCTGACACTGAGCGTGCGCTGGTCATCGAGATCGGCGTGCCGTTCGAGATCGGCGGTGGTGGTCATGGGTGGTTTCCTTGTCCCAGGCCGACCCACGGAGAAACTGCGAAACCCCTTGGAGCCGGTCTGATTTCGTCCGGCTCGGGGTGGAGGATGTCAGCGCGAGGTCACGCCGCACGACCCACCCGGGGCCGGCTGGCTAAACCAGAAATACTGACGCTGCATGCCTGGGACTGTACCAGAGATCCGATTTCGTGCGTGTGGCGTAGGACACGGTTGCTGGGATGGGCTTCCCACCAGTTGGGAAAGCCCCGGATCACACCGGATGCCGCCCCGGTCAGCGCAGGATGTAATGCAGGATCACGTCGTGCACGTGCCGCGTCTTGTCGTCGCCGCGGAACTCCACCTCGTAGGTGTGGTGCCCGGTGCTGATCGCGATGTGGCCGGAGGAGAAGAACTGGCCCGCGAACGACTTGTTGGTCAGGATGCTGACGCTCGAGATCCGCCCGTAGGGGATGCTCGTGATCGCGATCTTCTTCCCGACGAACGAGTTGTCCTGGATGACGACCCGCCGGTCGGTGAGCCCCAGGAATCCGGTGCCCACCCCGATGGCGTCGTACACGGCCAGGATCTGCTCACCCTGCAGCAGACCCTGCTGGATCTTCTCGAACTGATCCCGTCGATCGATTGGAATGCTCACCAACCCGCGCCTTTCGACTCAGCGATGCTCCCGGACTTCAGTTCAGCGACGCGTGAACGGGTAACTGACCTTGGTCAGCTGCTCGGACAGCTCCCACAGCCGCCGCGCGGTCACCTCGTCCTTGGAGGCGGCGCTGGACGGACTCGGCCCGGGATAGCCGCGCATGCCGCGCAACCCGGTCGGGCCGTAGAAACCGCCCGGCTCGACCTCGGCGGTGGCGGCGAACAACGATGGCAGCGCGCCCATTTCGGCGCTCTGCGCGAACAGCCGGTTGCCGATCGACATCAGGGTGTCGTACAGCGACTCGGTGTGCCCCTGCAGATCGGTGGCGGCATAGCCGGGGTGCGCGGCGACCGAGATCTTGCTCGACCCCGCGGCGGTCAAGCGGCGCTGCAGTTCCCGCGCGAACATCAGGTTGGCCAGCTTGGACTGCCCGTAGGCGGCCCAGCGCTGATAGGAGCGGCGCTCCCAGTCCAGGTCCTCGAGATCGATGCGGCCGATGGCGTGCATGCCGCTCGACAGCGTGACCACCCGGTCCCGAATCTTGTCCAGCAGCAGCCCGGTCAGCGCGAAATGTCCGAGATGGTTTGTGCCGATCTGCATTTCGAAGCCCTCGGCGGTGCGCTTGAGCGGCACCGCCATCACGCCCGCGTTGTTGATCAGCACGTCGGCGCCCTCGATCGAATCCGCGAATTCGTGGACCGAGGCCAGATCGGCCAGATCGAGCCGGCGCACCTGGGCGTTCGGGCCGATCCGATCGGCCACCGCCCGCGCCTTCACCTCATTGCGGCACGCCATGATCACCTTCGCGCCGGCGCCCGCGAGCGCCCGCGCGGTGACCGCGCCCAGCCCGCTGTTGGCGCCGGTCACGATGACGGTCCGGCCCGCTTGATCGGGGATGTCGGAGATGTCCCAGCCGCTCACGGGGTCGAGTCTAGGGGCGCGGAGCCGCGCCCGTCTGATGTCGGCGCGAACCGTTCCGGCGCTTCCTATTTGCCCCCTACCAAGCAAGCAACCGTGCGCGGCTTGTCCAACCCACTTAAAACCCTTTTGACCTGCGCAAACTGTAGCGTCAGCGCCATGGACACGCTGATACTCGCGGGTTTGCTGGGCATTCTGGCCCTGATCTGGAAACAGAGCTCTCACCCTTATTCAGGACAGGGCGAGCACCTCGTCGTCGGACATGGCGGCGACCTCCAGGTACAGGCGGGCCACCTCCTCGAGCCGGCCGGCCGCGCCGGCCCGCTGCTCCCGGTCCAGCAATCGGGCGCTCAGGCCCGCCACGGTCCGGGCCGCGAAGAAGTCGGCGACCACCGTGTCCGGCGAGTCCAGCCAGTCCCGCACACGGGCGATGACCGCGGTGGCCAGCACCGAATCGCCGCCCAGCGCGAAGAAGTCGTCGGTCACGCCGACGCCCTCGCGGCCCAGCACCGTCGCGACGATATCGGCCACGGCGCGCTCGACATCGCCTCGGGGAGCGACGAATTCACCGGACCGCTCCCCCGCCGCGAGCAGCGCACCGATGGCCTTGCGATCGGGTTTGCCGTTCGAGGTGAACGGCAGCTCGGCCAGCGACTCGACCCGATCCGGAATCATGTACGCGGGCAACAGGTTCGCGGCGGCCTCCAACAGCACCGGCACGTCCAGGGCGACGCCGCCCTCGGCCACCAGCACCACCGCGAGTTTCGGCGCGGCCGCGCCGACCACCGCGGCGATCGCGTGCCGCACGCCCGGCAGGCCGCGCAGCACACTCTCGACCTCGCCGAGTTCCACCCGGTAGCCGCGGATCTTGACCTGATGATCGGCGCGGCCCAGGAATTCCAGGCAGCCGTCCGGCAGGTACCGCGCCAGATCGCCGGTGCGATACCACCGCACGCCCTCGTGGGTGACGAACCGGTCGGCGGTGCGCTCCGGATCGCCGCGATACCCGGCGGCCACCCCCTCGCCGCCGATCCACAGCTCGCCGGTGACCCAGTCCGGGCAGTCCTGACCCGACGGGCCCACCACCCGGCAGCGCACATTGCGCAGCGGCGTGCCGTACGGGACCGCCGACCACTCCTGCGGCACTTCGGCATTCACCACCTCGCGGATGGTGGAGTGGATGGCCGTCTCGGTGGCGCCGCCCAGGCCCGCGAACCGGCAGTCCGGGGCGACCGCGGCGAGGCGGCCCGGCAGCGCCACATCCACCCAGTCGCCGCCGAGAATCACCATGCGCAAACTATCCACAGGTTTCCCGGCCGCGGCTTCCAGCAGCATGTCCAGCAGGCTGGGCACGCAATTGACCACCGACACCCGGTGCCGCCGAATCAGTTCCGCCCAGCGTCCCGGCTCCCCGCGCTGTCCCTCATCCAGCGCGATCACCGCACCTCCGGCGCTCAGCAGGCCGAAGATGTCGTAGACGGACAGGTCGAACTCGAGCGCCGACAGGGCCAGGGCCCGGTCATCCACACCGATCCCGAAGCGCTCGTTCAGATCGTCGATGGTGTTCATGGCCGCCCGGTGCGGCACCTCCACACCCTTGGGCCGGCCCGTCGAGCCCGACGTGAACAGCACGTAGGCGATGGCCTCCGGATCCGGGAGCACGGGTTGCGACAGCGGCTCCGGATACAGCCGCGCGGCGCTCAGCGCGAGCGTCGGCAACCCGGGCACATCGCCGCCGGCCGTCACCGCGGCCACCACCTCGCCGGTGCGCAGGATCTCGGCCCGCCGCCCCTCGGGCTGATCGAAACCGATCGGCACGTACACCGCTCCCGCGGCCAGCACGCCCACGGTAGCCAGGATCTGATCCGGCCCCTTCGGCAACTGCACAGCGACCGCATCGCCCGGCCGGACGCCCGCCGCCCGCAACGCGCCCGCCACCGCCAGCGCCTGCGCGGCCAGCTCGCCGTAGGTGAGAACACTTGCCGCCGAACCGAATTCCGGCTCCCAGAGCACCGCGGGCGCGTCCGGAGTAGTGACGGCGAACTCGAACAGGCCGGTGTGCAGCGCACGACCGGTCACCGGACCATCCGTTGCGTTCACGCGAGTGCGAACCACCGCCTGCTCCACGGGAATCCGCACCGCCGCCTCGGCCTCCCAGCCCGCACCACCGGGAGCCCCGGCCGCAGCGGGCGCTTCGCCGGTGCGGTCCTCCGCCGCAACAGCACCCGCCGAATCCGCCGTGGCGTGGCCGGGTTCCGCTGAGCCGTCCACGGACTCATCGCCGCCCGCGAGCCGCAGGACGGCGTCGATGTAGCGGGTGAACATGGTCTCGACCATGGCCGGAGGGAAGGCGTCGGCGCGGACGTCCCAGTTCAGCAGCAGGCCGCCGCGAACCTCGGTGACCTGCGCGTCGAGCAGCACCTGCGGGCCCTGGGAGATGATCCACACCGGGTCGCCGAAGGTCTCGGTGACCCGGTCGGCGAACAGTTCGCCCAGGTTGATGGCGCTGGTGTAGACGATCGGGGCCAGCACCGGTTCGGCGCGCAGGCGACCCAGGTCGCGCAGCACCTCCAGGCCGGTGTAGCTGGAATGGGCTCCGGCGGCATGCAATTCACGCTGCAGCGCGCGGGCGCGGTCGGTGACCGTGGCGGGCTCGGTGACATCGACCTCGAGCAGCACCGAGGAGGTGAAGTCGCCGACCACCCCGTCGACCTGCGGATGCACCGGCTCCCGGTGGAACAGCGGCAGATTCAGCAGGAACCGGCGCTGCGCCGACCAGCCGCCGATGGTCTCGGCGAACACCGACGCCAACGCCATCGCCGGGGTGATCCCGCGGGCGTGCGCCGCGGCGAACATGCGCCCCTTGGCCTCCGGCGACAACCACCGATGCAACCGCACGGTTCGCGCCGCCCGCTCCCCCGCGACGCTCCGGTCCGGGTTCTCCATGCCGCCGAGCGCACCATCGCGTTCCGTGGGATTCGGGCGCGCGGCGTGGCCCGGCTCGCCGGTCGTTCCACGACCCGACGCGGTACCCGCGGCCACGACAGCACTCGGGCGGGTGACGACGTCGGTGGCGCGCGGCAGCTCCGGTGCACCGGGCAGTTCCGGAAGCCGCTGCTGCCACCAGTCACGGTCGGCGGCGTGTTCCGGTGCGGGAGCAGCGTGTTCGGCCAGGTACCGCCGGAACGTGTAGTCCTGCGGCGGTAGTTGCTCACCGTGGTAGAGCCGGGCCAGGTCCGCGACCAGGATGCGGTAGCTCATGGCGTCGGCCGCGAGCATGTCCACGTCCAGGTGCAGGCGCGTGCGGCCCGCCGGCAGCAGGGTCAGTGCGATGTCGACGACCTGGCCGTCCTGCACCGCCATCAGCTGGTGAGTCCGCTTGTCTCGCAGTTCTTCCAGCGCCCCCTCCGCCGCCTCGGCATCGGCGTCCCGTAGATCGGTGACACTCCACACCTCCCGGCCCGGTCGCTCCAGCGTCTGCTGCGTGCCGTCCGGCAGGAACCGGGTCCGCAGCATGGGATGCCGCCGCACCAGCGCCGCGACCGCCGTCCCCAACCGTTCCGGATCGACTCCGGCCCCGTCGAATTCGACGTAGAGGTGCGCCGCGACGGCCCCGAGCTCCTGCCCGTCCGACCGCCCCACCCAGTACGCGTGCTGCATCGGAGCGAGCGCGAAGGGGGTCCCGTCGTCCGCCAGGGGCGCCACGGCGTCCGCGGAAGTCGCCGCGCCGCGGACATCGACCCACTCGGCGGTCGGGCTCGACGCGCCCGAATCACCCTGTTCGGCAACCGCGTTCACGGCGGCCGACGCTTCGTCGTGCGCCAGGGGCACGTCCGCCCCGCCCTCCGCCGGGCTTCCGTTCTCCGCGCCGTCGTGTTCCGTGCCGCCGAGCAGCAGGTGCCAGGCCGCGACCGTGGGTTCGGCGGCGAGTTGGGCGAAGTTGACGGCCAGGCCGCGTTTGCGCCAGGAGCCCGCGAGTTTCATGGTGCGGATGGAGTCCAGGCCGAGCTGGATGAGGTCGTCGTGGTCGGCGATGGCGGCGGGGTCGAGGTCGAGGTGACCGGCGATGGCGGTGCGGATCTCGTCCCGGGCGATGCTCGCCGACGGCCCCTGAGGTGACTCCATTTCCGCTGGTACTCCTTGTTCGAGGGGTTGGGTGGGCACGGCCGATCCGGGGATTCGGATGTCGTTCGGCAGAAGCGTAACCCATTGAGATAGGGTTGCCTAACCTATGCAAGGACACCCTTACCAGCAAGAGGTCAGAGCAGTGACAAGCACCGCACCCGCGGACCATCGCGACGGATTCGTCCCCTTCCCCGCCGACCTCGCCGAGCGGTACCGGCGAGACGGCTACTGGGCGGGCAGGCCGCTGGGAGAACTCCTGCGCGACACCGCCCGGCAGTGGCCCGCCCGGCCCGCCCTGCTGAGCGACCAGCCCGGCCGCGCCGCGACCAGCTACGCCGAACTCGATGACGCCGCCGACCAGATGGCACACGGATTCCTGCGCCTCGGCCTGCGTCCGGGTGACCGCGTCGTACTCCAGCTGCCCAACACCCCCGAATTCCTGCCGCTGCTGTTCGGACTGCTGCGCGCCGGGATCATCCCGGTGCTCACCCTGCCCGCGCACCGCCGCGCCGAGATCGAACACCTGACCCGGCTGTCCGGCGCGGTCGCGTACGTCATCGCCGACCGGCTCGGCGACTTCGACTACCGCACCCTGGCCGCCGAGGTCCGCGCGCACGTCCCGGACCTGCGCCACGTCCTGGTGCTCGGCGACCCCGGCCCCTTCACCGACCTGAATTCGATTCCCGCCGACGGTGATTCACTCCCCGAGGTCGACGCCTCCGACATCGCGCTCATGCTGGTGTCCGGCGGCACCACGGGCCTGCCCAAGCTGATCGCCCGCACCCACGACGACTACGTCTACAACGCCACCGCCAGCGCCGAGGTCTGCGAGCTCGGTCCCGAGGACGTGTATCTCGCGACCCTGCCTGTCGCCCACAACTTCCCGCTGGCCTGCCCCGGCGTGCTGGGCACCGTGGCCACCGGCGGGTCCATGGCCTTCGTCACCGACCCCAGCCCGGAGAGCGCCTTCGCCGCCATCGAACGCCACCGGGTGACGGTCACCGCCGTGGTGCCGCCGCTGGCCCAATTGTGGTGCGCGGCAGTGGAATGGGAGGACGCCGACCTGTCGTCGCTGCGCCTGCTCCAGGTCGGCGGCGCGAAACTGGCCGAGGTCAATGCCCGCGAGGTGGCGCCCGCGCTGGGCGTCCGGCTGCAGCAGGTGTTCGGCATGGCGGAGGGCCTGCTCAACTACACCCGCGCCGCGGACTCCGACGATCTGGTGTGCACCACCCAGGGCCGCCCCCTCGCCCCCGCCGACGAGGTGCGGGTGGTGGACGAGCAGGGCCGCGACGTCGCCGACGGCGAGGAGGGCGAACTGCTGACCCGCGGCCCCTACACGCTGCGCGGCTACTACCGTGCCCCCGAACACAACGCGCGCGCCTTCACCCCCGACGGCTTCTACCGCAGCGGCGACCTGGTGCGCCGGCTGCCCAGCGGCCACCTGATCGTGTCGGGCCGCATCAAGGACGTGATCAACCGGGGCGGCGAGAACATCTCCTGCGACGAGCTCGAGGAGCACCTGCTCGCCTATCCGGGCGTCCGGCACGCGGCCGCCGTCGGCCTGCCCGACCCGGGCCTGGGCGAAAAGGTGGGCGTGGTCCTGGTGACCGAGGGCGAACTGCCGTCGCTGCCCGACATCAAGGCCTTCCTGACCGACCGCGGCCTGGCCACCTACAAACTCCCGGATGTGTTGCGGCAGGCCGCTTCCCTGCCCGTCACCGCCGTCGGCAAAATCGACAAGAAGGCCCTTGCCGCGCGCCACTGACCGTTCCGTCATAGAGTTCATCTATGGGCGGGTGGAGCGCATCGGATATTCCTGACCAGAGCGGCCGGATCGTCATCGTGACCGGCGCGACCAGCGGACTGGGCGAGGCCACCGCCCGGGCCCTGGCCGCCGCCGGGGCACAGGTGATCATGGCCTGCCGCAATGAGATCAAGGCGCGGGCGGTGGCCGCGACCATGCCCGGGAACGTCCAGATCCGCGCCCTGGATCTGGCCGACCTGGCCTCGGTGCGCGCCTTCGCCGGCACCGTCGAGCGCGCCGATGTGCTGGTGAACAACGCGGGCGTGATGGCGGTGCCGAAACGCGCCACCGCCGACGGCTTCGAATTGCAGATCGGCACCAACTATCTCGGCCACTTCGCGCTGACCGGCCTACTGCTGGACCGGATTTCGGAGCGGGTGGTCAACACCTCCAGCCTCACCCACCTGATCGGCCGCATCGATCTGGAGGACCTGAACTGGGAGCGGCGCGCCTACTCCCGCTTCGGCGCGTACGCGCAATCCAAACTGGCGATGCTGCTGTTCACCTACGAACTGCAGCGGCGGCTGGCGGTCACCGGCGCACCGAAACTGTCGGTGGCCGCGCACCCCGGCTACGCCGCCACCGAGATCAGCGGCGAGACCCAGAACGTGCTCGAGCAGCTGGTCGGGCTCGGCAACCGGCTGGTAGCGCAGAGCGCCGAGATGGGCGCGCTGCCAACGCTGTACGCGGCGACCGCCGACATCGAGCCGGGCGCCTACTATGGGCCGAACCGGTTCAACTGGCGCGGCCACCCCACCCGGGTCGGTTCCAACGCCGCCTCCCACGACGAGAAGACCGCCCGGCAGCTCTGGGAGCTGTCCGAGCGGCTGACGGGCGTCGACTTCCCGATCTGAGGGTCAGGCGCGCACCACGTACGGTGCGACGCTGCCGAGCTTCTCGCAGGTCTCCTCGAATTCCCGTTCCGGCCGCGACTGCCCGACCACACCCGCGCCCGCGCGCAGCCACGCGCCCGCACCGGTCTGGTAGACCGCGCGCAGCACCAGCGTCGCCTCCAGCGCGCCGTCCGGCGAGACCGTCACCACCGCACCGGAATACAGTCCGCGCGGGTCGTGGTCCAGGCGGAACACCGCGTCCACGCCCTCGGCCTTGGGGATGCCGGAGGCGGTGACGGACGGGAACAGCATCTCCAGCGCGTCCCACGGGCTGCGGTCGGCGGCCAGCCGGCCGCGCACCGTGGAGGCCAGGTGCTGCACGCTGCCGCGCTCACGGACCGCCATGAAGTCGGAGACCGCGGTGGTGTCCGGCTCGGCCACGGCCGCGATCTCGGCGAAGGAGGTCTGCACCGAAATGGCGTGCTCGACAATCTCCTTCGGGTCGCGCACCAGGTCGGCGCGGGCGGCCAGGTCGATGTCGTCGCCGCGGCCGAAGGCCCGGGTGCCGGCCAGCGGCTCGGTGGTGACCACCCGGTCGTGGTCCACGGCCGCCACCAGTTCCGGGCTGAAGCCCGCGGCTTCGAGGCCGCCCAGGCGCAGCAGAAACGAGCGGGCCGGGGTGTTGTGCGCGCGGCCGAGGCGGTAGGTGGCGGGCACGTTGACCGCGAAGGGCAGGTCGACCTTCCGCGACAGGATCACCTTCTGGTACTTGCCGTCCCGGATCTCGGCGACGCCGGCGGCGACGCGGTCCTCATAGCCGGTGGGGTCCGGGGTGACGTCGACGGGGTGCGAGACGGGCAGCGCGGCGCCCTGGGCGGCGGCGATCAGCTCGTGGATGTCGCCGGTCTCACCGGGGGTCGCGCCCGACACCCGCACGCCGGTGGCGTCGATGCGCACCTCGATGCGCGGAATCATCAAGTGCGCCAGCGTCGCCCGCGGGTGCACGTGCTCGGTCGCGCCCAGCGACCAGGCGCAGAACTCGAATCCGATCCAGCCGAACGCGTTCCGGCCGTCGAGGGGCAGTCCGGCCAGCGCGCGATCGATCGCCTGCGCGGGGTTGCCGGTCCACGGTCCGGCCGTGGTGCGGCCGTCCCAGCTGACCCGCAGTTCGCCCGCGTCCAGTTCGACGCCGCCCAGCGGGTCGGCCGCGAAGACCCATTCGCCGGGTCGTTCGTACACCACGTACTCACCGAAACGATCCGCCGCCGCCAGGGCGGAGACCGCCGCGACCGGATCGGTGACGTGCTCTCCCCACCGCTGCTCCCCCTCGAGCCGTACCCGTTCGTCAGCGACCGACACCAGACCTCCAAGGTTATGCTTACCTAACTCGAAGGTGAGGTTAGCATTACCTTCCCGTGGATGGGGAGGGCTGCCGAGCGAGAACGATCACGACGCCCCCGAAACCCCGGGTCCGACCGGCTAATTGCCCGACCTCCCGACCCTGCGCCCCGGATTGGGCTTCAATGGATCGCAGCGGCCCATGCGGAGGGAACGAAGATGCTCGATCACGACAGCCGGCTCCCCGAAGCCGCGCTCAGCTCCCCGCAATCCGTGGTCGCCCTGGTCGACGCCACCTCCCGGGTGGAGCGCGAACTCATCGGGCACTGGCTCGCCGAAGGCGGCATCACCCAGGAGTTCGGCACCTCCGCCCCCGTCACCCAGATCGACCTCGACCCGGCCGCCGTCACCGACCGGCTGGTCCGGCGCGGCGACGACCCGCTGGTGGTCCCGGTCCGCGTGCTGTGGCTGCCGCCCGAACGAGACGGCGTGCGCCGCACCACCTTCAGCGATCTGCTCACCATGTCCAACCCGCGCAAACCGCACCGGTTCATGCAGCGGCGACTCCTCGGCAAGGCCCCCGACCGGCACCTGGTCCTCACCGGGCAACCCGCCCGGCTCAGTGAACTGCGCGCCAACAACCCCGCATCCGCCATCGTGCCCGACGCCTTCGGGCGGGCCATCGTGCGCGCCGGCATCGTCGCCCTCGAACGCGCCGAACGCGCCGTCATCGGCGACCGGTACAAGGTGCCGCGCCTGGTGGTCGAGGAGATCCTCGACTCCCCCGAATTCCTGCGGCGGCTCGATACCATCGCCGTGGAGGCCGGGCTCCCGCCGCGCGAGGTGTACCGGCGCGCCGAGAAGGGCCTGCGCGAACTCGTCGCCGCGCAGAGCCGCCTGGTCTCGGACCTTTTCACCCAGGCCATGCGACCCGTGCACGCCTCCACCTGGAACGTCGACGCCGACGAAACCGGGCTGGACCGGCTGCGCTCGCTCAACCGGCGCTACCCGCTGGTCTTCCTGCCCTCACACCGCTCCTACGTGGACGCCTTCGTACTCGGGGACATCCTGGCGCGCAACGACTTCCCGCCCAACCACGTGGTCGGCGGCGCCAACCTCAAGTTCTGGCCGATCGGGCCCATCGCCCGGCGCACCGGAACCGTGTTCATCCGCCGCAGTTTCGGCGACGACGAGGTCTACAAGGCCGTCGTCGAGGAATACTTCGCCTACCTGCTCTCCAAGCGCTTCAACCTGGAGTGGTACTTCGAAGGCGGCCGCACCCGCACCGGCAAACTCCGCCCGCCCCGCTACGGACTGCTGAACTACCTTGCGGCGGCGCTGCGTTCGAAACGCATCGACGACGTCATGCTGGTGCCGGTCTCCATCACCTACGAACGGCTCAACGAGATCGGGGCCATCGCCGTCGAACAGACCGGCGGCGGGAAACAGGCCGAAGGCCTCACCTGGCTGGCCCGCTACGTCCGCAACCAGCAGCACTCCGCCGGGCACGTGTACGTGCGCTTCGGTACCCCGCTCTCGGCCCGCGAACGGCTCGCCGTCCACGGGGATCCGCTGACGGCACACCCGAATTCGACCGACGAACTGACCGTCGAAGCCGAACACCTGGCGGTGCAACGGCTCGCCTTCGAAGTGGCCGTCGGCATCAACGAGGTCACCCCCATCACCGTCAACGCCCTCACCACCCTGGTACTGCTCGGCGTCCACGAACGCGCCCTCACCCGCGCCGAACTGCGCACCGCCATCGCCCCCGTACTCGGCTACATCGAGAGCCGCGGCCTGCCCGGCGGCGAACTCGGCACCCTGCGCGACGACCACGGACTCGCCGTGGTGCTCGAACAACTTGCCGTCGCCACCGTCGTCACCGTGTACCGCGCCGGACTGGAACCGGTGTACGCCATCAACGCCGGCGCCCACCTCGAGGCCGCCTTCTACCGCAACAGCGCCGTGCACTGGTTCGTCAACCGGGCCATCCTCGAACTGGCCGTGCTCACCGGTGTCGAAGCCCCCGAAGGCGATCAACTGCGGGCCGGCTGGGACGCCGCCTACCGGCTGCGCGACCTGCTCAAATTCGAATTCTTCTTCCCCGAACGAGCCGAATTCACCAGCCAGCTCGACGCCGAGATGCTGCGCGTCGACCCCGAATGGCACAGCCGCACCGCCGCCGGCACCCTCGGCTCCGAAATCCTGGCCCGGCTCGCCGACTCCGGCTTCATGATGGCGCACCGCGTGCTGCGCTCCTTCTTCGACGCGCAACTGGTGGTCGCCGAACGACTCGCCGCCCGCGACCCCGTCATCGACGTCGACCGCAAAGCCCTCATCGACGAATGCCTGCAGGTGGGCAAACAGATGCTGCTGCAACAACGCCTGCACAGCCCCGAATCGGTGTCCTCCGAATTGTTCGGCAGCGCCGTCAAACTCGCCGACAACCACGGCCTGCTCACCCCCGCCGGCGATCCCGCCGACCTGGCCGCCCGCCGCAGCGCCTTCGCCGCCGAACTGCGCGCCATCGGACAACGCATCTCCCGCGCCGCCACCCTCGACCCCTCCAACCGCCGGGAAGCACTATGACGCACCGGGTCCGGGGCCGCGCGGCGGGCCGCCCCACCCTGCCGCTGCGCCCCGGCGTCGGCGTCACCCAGCGACCCGTCGGCGCACAAGATCTCGGCGCCGCCCTCGCCGCCGTCCGCACCGGCCCGCAGGGACCCCGCGTCGCCGCCATCTTCGACTTCGGCGGCACCGTCGTGCACGGCTTCAACCCGCCCCCGCTCGCCCGCCGGATGCTGCGGCGCGGCAGCGCTCGCGGCGCGCTCACCGCCAGCCTGCTCGGCAGCATCCGCGGCGCCCGCAGCGAAGGCGAATACGAACGCTTCCTGCAAGCCGCCATGTACGACTGGGCCGGAGTCCCCGAAGCCGAACTCGCCGAACTCGGGCGGCAGACCTTCGCGCGCAACGTGTACGGGCACATCTACCCCGAATCGTGGCGGCTGGTCCGCGAACACGAAGCCGCCGGGCACACCCTGGTCCTGATCAGCTCGATCAGCCGCTACCAGGTGGAACCGGTCGCCGAGGAACTCGGCATCCCGCACGTGCTGTGCACCGGCATGGCCGTCCAGGACGGCGTGCTCACCGGGCACGTCGAGGGAAAACCGCTGTGGCGCAACGGCAAGGCCGACGCCGTCCGCCGCTTCGCCATCGCCCACGATATCGACCTCACGCAGAGCTGGGCCTACGCCGACAGCGCCGCCGACCTGCCACTACTGCAGACCGCGGGACACCCGGTGGCGGTCAACCCGGACCCGCGCGTGGTGCTGGAGGCGGCCGAAAAGGATTGGCCGGTCCTGCATTTCCGGCCCCGGCAAGCACCCAAGGCCACCGACTACGCCCGCACCCTGGCCGGCTTCACCGGTTTGCTGGGCGGGGCGCTGTTCGGCGTGGCAGCCAAGGCACACACCAAACAGCGCCGCCAGATGGCGGATTCGATGATGACCTACGCCGCGGACTCGACCCTGCGCGGCACCGGCGTGAAGGTCCGGGTCACCGGCGCCGAATACGCGCATTCCCCGCGCCCGGCCGTGTTCATCTTCAACCACCAGAGCCAGTTCGACATCGTGGTGCTCGCGGAGGTCCTGGGCACCGGATTCACCGGCGTCGCCAAACGGGAGATCACCAAGAACCCGGTCTTCGGCCCCCTCATGCGCTTCGTGGAAGTGACCTTCATCGACCGCGGGGACACCGTCGCCGCCAAGGCCGCGCTGGAACCGGTCGTCGAAACCTTGCGCGGCGGACTGTCGGTGGTGATCGCCCCGGAAGGCACCCGCTCGCTGACACCGCGCGTCGGCGCGTTCAAGAAGGGCGCGTTCCACATCGCCCGGCAGGCGGGCGTCCCGATCATCCCGGTGGTGATCCGCAATGCCGGCGAGATCGCCTGGCGAAACTCCGCCGTCGTGCGCAAGGGCGTGGTCGACGTGGCCGTGCTACCGCCGATCGACGTCGGCGGCTGGGACCCGGCCCGGATGGACAGCGAAGTGGAGCAGGTCCGACAACTGTTCGTCGAAACCCTGCTCCACTGGCCTGGCAATACTGACAACCCCTAGCGCCGGGTTCGCGACCCGAAGGGTCGCGAACCCGGGATCACAGAGTTCTAGACGGAGCGCCCGAAGAGCAGCTTCCACGGCATCGCCGCGGACTCCAGCTGCACCTTGAGGCTCATCTTCGACGCGCCGAGGGTGCGCTCCTCGAACCGGATCGGGACCTCGGCGATCGAGATGCCCTTCTTCACGGTCCGGTAGTTCATCTCGACCTGGAACGAGTAACCGTTCGACTTGATCGAGGCCACGTCGATGGCGCGCAGCGTGTCCGCCTTCCACGCCTTGAAACCGGCCGTGGCGTCCTTGACGCCCAGGCGCAGGATCATGTTCACGTAGAAGTTGGCCCAGGCCGAGAGCGCCTTGCGGTACCACTTCCACTCCGCGGCGGTGGAACCACCGGGGACGTAACGAGATCCGAGCACCACGCCGGCGTCGGTGGTCTGCAGCTTGTCGAGCATGGCCGGAATGACCTCGGCCGGGTGCGACAGGTCGGCGTCCATCTGGATCACCACGTCCGCGCCGTCGGCGAGCGCCTGGGTGATGCCGGCGATGTAGGCGCGGCCCAGGCCGTCCTTCTCCGTCCGGTGCAGCACGCTCACCACGTTCGGCAGATCGGCGGCCAGCTTGTCCGCGACCTCGCCGGTGCCGTCGGGCGAATTGTCGTCGACCACCAGCACATGCAGGTCGTCCACCGGCAGTGCGGTCAGCCGCTCCACCGCAACGGGCAGGTTCTCCCGCTCGTTGTAGGTCGGCACCACCACGGTGACCTTCAAGGTACGCCCTCCCGATCGGTCGTCTTCTGGCTCAGAAACCGTACCTGGTCCGCCTGAGTGCCTCGTGAGCGCACCGTGTAGGCGCGCTCACCCCCGTCACTCGAGCGTCAGTCGTCCTCTTGGTCGGCACGCCGGTTTCGTTCTCGCACAATATCCAACGCCCGCTCGGCTGTCGCCTGATCCGGGTACGGTCCCATCCGATCCCCGACCCAGCAGGACTTCCCCTGCTCCGCCTTGTGGTGGGAGATGCAGTAATACCACTGGTTGTCCTCGGCCATACATCCCAGCATTCCACCAAGATCGGACCCGGGGACGAAAAAACACGCAGAAACGAAGAGAGCCCCTGCTCGCGTTCTCCGCGAGCAGGGGCTCCCTGCGATGAAGTGGCCAGAGCCGGGATTGAACCGGCGACCTTCCGCTTTTCAGGCGGACGCTCGTACCAACTGAGCTACCTGGCCGAAAGGCACCCGATTCGAATGCCAAGCTTCGTGCGTTTCTTGCTGGTCGCAAAAACTTCTTGCGACCCTGACGGGACTCGAACCCGCGACCTCCGCCGTGACAGGGCGGCGCGCTAACCAACTGCGCCACAGGGCCTTGCTTGTGCTCCGACAACGATGTTGCCATCGTTGTACCCCCTACGGGATTCGAACCCGCGCTACCGCCTTGAAAGGGCGGCGTCCTAGGCCGCTAGACGAAGGGGGCCCGCCGGATTTCTCCGGACCGTTTGCTCAACGGCTTCCGTTGGGAGCGGAGATAGCTTATGACAGGCTCCGCGTGATTCCCAAATCAGCTGGTCAGAGTCCCAAGTTGAGATCTTCGAGCCGGGCGGACACCCGCCAGCCGATGCGGCGGAACTCCTCGGTCCACTCCGGTGTCGCGGTGGCGTCCACGATCACCTCGAGCGCCTCGGCGAACCGGGCCCGCAGATCCGCCGGACCGGTGAGCACATCGGCGATGTAGCGCTGGCCCGCGAGGGCCGCCGCCAGCGTGCGGGTGAACCGGTCCGGATCCGCGTCCGGGCGCAGCTGTTTGTGCTCGGCCGCCTTCACCGCGAGCTGCCGGATGGCGCGCCCGAGGATGCGGCCGCCGCCGGCCTGGATGTCGCGGTAGAACTCCGGCTCGATGATGAGCCGGAACTCGGCCTGGATGATGATGTCGTTCTCCAGCCGCAGCGCGATCTCGTCGATCATGCCGTGCAGCACGTCGAGGGGACCGAGATCGGTTCTGGTGAGCCACCTTTCGGTCGATGTCCGGTAGCGGTCGACCGCCGCTTCCAGCACCGCGCGGGCCAGATCCTCCTTGGAGTCGAAGTGAAAGTACATGGCCCCCTTGGTCGCCCGGGAGCCTTCCAATATGCGGTTGAGCGATGCAGCGGCATAGCCGCTCTTCCCGAACTCAACGGCGGCGGACCTGATGATCGCCGCGCGTGTCCGGCGGGCCCGCTCTTGTTGCCGTGCCATGCTCGAAACGCCTCCGAAGCTAGCTAACCGTCGCAGACCGCGGTACGGCCTCGACGCGAAGTTACGTGTCTTTCAAATACTTCAAATCGGGCTACGCCCGGAATTACCAAACTTTTGGTACGAAAAAGCGCGAGAAACTTGAAACACACCAACTGGTATAGTTTTTCCCGCCCGGGTGCACCGCAGGGGGTGCGCACCCGGGTGTTTCACGTCGTCCTGGTCCGCCTCCCCGCAGCTTCATCTGTTGGAGCCGCGATCGGATGAGCCGGTCGCGACACGTTCGGGCACATCAACGATAAGCCGAATCCCGTGCCGCCGGGGCAATCCCAGCCCCTCCGGAATTCACCAGTCGGTCACCGTACCCGGAAAGTTCACCCAGCGTGACGTGTACCGGAAAGTCAGTTAGCCAGCACATCTCCTTTCCGAAACCGCAATTCCGCAGCAATCGTATGGACGATTGGTCCGAAACGACGAATTCGCCCATATCTCACCGAAGTTCGACCGCCGATCACCGCCGCACGCACCGGCTCCCGACGGCGCGCACCGTCGCGCGGCCACCACCCCCGCGCTCGCACCGGCCCCGGCCGGAAGCGAGCCTCCTCCCCAAAAAGCTTGCCACGCATCACCATTGGATGATATTCACATCCCGGGGGAACCAAACAAACTGAGTGGCAAGGTGATTACCGGACCCGTGGTCAACCGTGATCAGCGCCCGCTCACCGGACCGGACGCGGGCGCGACAAGACCGCGCCGCCACTCCACCCCCGAATTCCGCGCCGACCCCCGCAGCACCCCGGCTCTGCTCCGTCGCGGTGACGCACCGACCGGTCCGCACCCTCACAGCGCCACATCGTCCCCCCAACACGCGCCCGCGGCGCACCGAGCCCCGGCGATCGGCACGGCCCGTCACCCGATCGGCACACCCCGTCATTACTCGCCGGCCGACCCGCGATGCGCAACGGGCCGCCACACGCCGCGCCGCGCACTCCTCCCCGGCACCATGACCTGCGCAAATACCGTCTGCCAGACCACAATCGGATACTCGTTTAACACTTGCGGGGTCCGCACATTAAACTGACGTCCCGCACGCCCCTATAGCTCAGTTGGTAGAGCTACGGACTTTTAATCCGCAGGTCCCAGGTTCGAGCCCTGGTGGGGGCACAGTTGCGAGGGGTCCGGGACACGTCCCGGACCCCTCGCCACATCCGCGAATCTGTGGCAATCTGTCCGGATTTCACCTACCGTGACCCGAGTAGGGCTTTTCCCCGGGAATCCATCACCACAGGCGGAGTTCATGACTTCCTTCGATGACCTGCTCTCCAATGTTCCAGTCGCCCAGATCGCCGAACAGCTCGGCGTCGACGAGGCGACCGCGAAGACGGCGATCGACGCGGCCGTCCCCGTACTACTCGGCGGTTTCCAGGCACAGGCCGGCAACCCCGAGGTCGGTCTGAATCTGGAGAACGAAGTCGCCAACCAGCCGCTCGGTCTGCTCGACGGCGGCGTCGATATCAACCAGGTGGATGTCTCCAACGGCAGCCAGATCGTCGACCAGACCTTCGGCGCCGAAAAGAACACGGTGATCAGCGCTCTCGGCAATGTCGGCGGCAGCAACATCAGCCAAGACCTGATGAGCAAGCTGCTCCCGATGCTCGCGCCGATCGTGCTCGCCTACCTCGGCAAGAAGATGCTCGGCGGTGGCGGCGCGGCCGCCCAGCCCAGCGCGGCCGGCGGTGGCGGCATCGGCGACATCCTCGGCAGCCTGCTCGGCGGGGCCACCGGCGGTCAGGGCGGCGGCGGTCTGGCCGACGTGCTGGGCAAGGCCATGGGCCAGAACGCGGGTGGCGTACTCGGCAGCGTCCTGGGCGGTCTACTGGGAAAGAAGTGATCTCGCATCCAATCCCGATGCGGAGCTAACGAAGCGCGGCCCACAGCGATAGACCACACGCTGTGGGCCGTTGCTTATGACATCTCTCACCTACCCCGCAATGGCGCACAGATGAGTTTCACATCACCCTACGGTCACGTAAGGTATGGGCGCGGCGGCAGGCCGGCGAGGGCATGACAGCACGACGCACGACACGAAGGGCACATGTATGGCAAAGGATCTGACTCAACTCGAGCTGCTGACGGAGTTGGAGCCGGTTGCCGCAGAGAACGTCAACCGCCACCTCTCCCTGGCCAAGGAATGGCACCCGCACGACTACGTGCCGTGGGACGAGGGCCGCAACTTCGCCGCCATGGGCGGCATCGACTGGGATCCCGAACAGTCGCGACTGAGTGAACTGGCCAAGGCGGCCATGATCACCAACCTGCTCACCGAGGACAACCTGCCCTCCTACCACCGGGAGATCGCGGAGAACTTCTCCCAGGACGGCGCCTGGGGCACCTGGGTCGGCCGCTGGACCGCCGAGGAGAACCGCCACGGCATCGCGATGCGCGACTACCTGGTCGTCACCCGCGGCGTCGACCCGGTCGCCCTCGAGCAGGCCCGCATGATCCACATGACCAACGGGTTCGCCTCCCCCACCGAGCAGTTGGAAGCGACCGGCAGCGCCGGCTTCCTGCACTCCGTGGCGTACGTGACCTTCCAGGAACTGGCCACCCGCGTCTCGCACCGCAACACCGGCCGCGTCTGCGATGACCCGATCGCCGACCGCATGCTGCAGCGCATCGCCGCCGACGAGAACCTGCACATGATCTTCTACCGCAACCTGTGCAGCGCGGCCCTGGACCTCTCCCCGGACCAGGCCCTCGACGCGATCACCATGATCCTGGAGAACTTCCAGATGCCGGGCGCGGGCATGCCCAACTTCCGCCGCAACGGCGTGCTGATGGCCAAGCACGGCATCTACGACCTGCGTCAGCACCTCGAAGAGGTGGTGAACCCGGTGCTCAAGAAGTGGCGCATCTTCGAGCGCGACGACTTCACCGTGCGCGGTGAGGAGACCCGCGAGCGCCTGGGCCTCTTCCTGGAGCGGCTCGGCAAGGACGTCATCAAGTTCGAGGAGCAGCGCGACAAGATGCTGGCCCGCGAGGCCGCCAAGCGCGACAAGGACCTGGCCGCGGCCAACGCCTGATCGAGCTCGAATTCGACACGGCCCCTCGGGATTCCGATCCCGGGGGGCCGTTGCCGTACGAGTAGCCCTGCGGCTCACTCGATTTCGTCGACCGCCTCCTGGAACGCGATGCCCGCGCGCTCGAAGTAGTCGAACAGGACTTCCTGCTGTTCGGGGGTGTAGCCGAGCAGGATCTCACCCACCTTGCGGCGCGCGGGGGCGAGCACCCGTTCCAGCTCGCCGGGCTGCGCGATCGGTTCGATCAGCACCTTGCGCCGGTCGGCGGCGTCGGGGACGCGGCGCACATGGCCCGCCTGCTCCAGGCGATCGATGAGGCGGGTGGTCGGGCCGGTGGTGAGTCCGGTGCGAGCGGACAGCTCGCCGGGGGTCATCGCGCCGTTCAGCTCGAGGATGTTGAGGGCGTACAGATCGGTCGCGCCGAGTCCGACGGCCCGCGCCCCGGCCTGGGCGTGCAGCACCAGGGCACTGAGGTAGCGGCGATAGATCGCACTGGCCCGTGCGGGGTCCGACAGCATGGGACGCCTCCGATTCAATTCTCTTCTTGTAGGAAGATACTTCTTGTGAGAAGATACTTTCCAGGAGCAGCGAACATCTGAAGGGGATTGAACCATGACCACCAGCACCGACCTCGACGCCATCCACGCCCTCCTCGACCGCAGCGCCGAAGCCTGGAACAACGGCGACGGCGCCGCCTACGGCGCCTGCTTCACCGCCGACGCCACCGACGTGACCTTCGCCGGCACCGTCTACCACGGCGGCGACGAGATCGGCCGCGCCCACCAGGCGCTGTTCGACTCCTTCCTGAAGGGCACCCGGATGTGGGGCGAGACCCTCGACATCCGCCGCTACTGCAACGACACCGCCGTCGTCGTGTCCGCCGGGGACGTGGGCAAGAAGCAGCCCGCGAAGCTGGGCAAACTCGCCACCTACACCGTCGTGCGCGACACCGACGGGGAGTGGCGGATCGCCGCCATCCAGAAGACCCAGCGCAAGCCGCTGATGGAGGCCATCAGCTTCATGTTCCAGCCGGGCACCCGCCCCACCGCCCGCTGACACCGCCCTCGCGGTGACCGCGTGGTCGGTGCTGCCGTGGCTGGCGCGAAAGAGCCTCGACCACAGCCACTCCCGCACCGGCACGCCGAACACCTCCACCTGCTCGGCGGCGTCCACCACCGGCACGGCGCGGTGTGGCGCAGCTTTCTGTCCGAACAACGCGAACTGTTCGACGGGCTCGACCGGTGGACCGGGCGGCTCTCCGACATCCCGATCCCGGCCTTGATCCTCGCCGACCCGGCCGATAAGGTCGTGCCGATCTCCACCTCCCACGCGCTCTGCGAGCAATTGCCCTGCGCCCGAATCGAACTGGTCAACGGGGGTGGTCACCATCTGCCACGACGACTGCCCGGCGCCGTGGCCGCCCGGATAGGCGAATTCGTCGACTCGTTGGAGTGAACCGATGCGCGGCACCATGCTCGCCCTACGCGACCGCGCACTCACCCAATTCCACACCGAGCGCCGCCATCCGGCCCCCCACCCGATCCAACCCGGACAACCGCTGTGGCAGCAGGTCGCGGGCGAGGTGCGCTGGTCGTTCACCCCACCCGCGCTGTGGCTGGAGGGCGTCGGCGCGAACGTGCTGCTGTCGGGACTGTTCGTGCTGATCTCGCCACTCACCCTGCACAAACACGGCTGGGTGGTACTCGTCGGCATCTACTTCGCGACCTTCGTGCTGGCCGACGTCACCACCACCAATGTGCTGGGTGTGGACGCCGACCGGACCCGGCTGAGCCTGGCCACCGGAGTACCGGTGCAGCGCATCCTGATCATCAAGAACCTGGCCCTGCTGATCATCGTGGGACTGCCGACGCTGCTGGCCACCGCCGTCCTCACCGCGACCACCAGCGCCCACCCGATGCAGCGAACCGGAGTCTCGGTCACCGATGTCACGCTGCCGATCCTGGCCTGGCTCGGCGTGGGCAACCTGGTGTCGGCGCTGCTCGCGGTGCCGCCCCGCGCCCTCGGGCAACGCTGGGCCGCGCGCCGCGACCTGCCCAGCACCGTGCCCTGGCTGCTCCACCTGGTACTTCCGTACGGGCTCTACTACTTCGTCGCGCCGATCGACGGCGAGCAGCGCGCCATCCTCGGCCATCACCTGGGCCGCTCGATGTCGGGCGCGGCCCGCGGCGCGATCCACCTCGGGATCGGGGTCACGGTGTGGGCCGCCGGCACGGCGCTGGCGGTCGCCGTGGTGCGCCGGCGCGGCCTGCGGATGTGGTGAACGGTGTGATCGGAGGCACTGCGCGCAGGATGCGGCTCTGGCCACCGTCACGCGGATGAGAGACTGGAAGGCGTGACTGCCTCGCTCGAAGCCCCCAAGACCGAGCTGCGGATCGGGCCCTACCCGCTCGATCCGCCGGTCGTGCTGGCCCCGATGGCGGGCATCACCAATGTCGCCTTCCGCACCCTGTGCCGCGAATTCGGCAGCGCCACATCGCTGTACGTGTGCGAGATGATCACCGCGCGGGCCATCGTGGAACGCAACGAGAAGACCCTCAATATGATGGCCTTCGGACCCGACGAGTCCCCGCGGTCCATGCAGCTCTACGGCGTCGACCCCAAGACCCTCGGCGAAGCCGTGCGCATCGTCGTCGGCGAGGGCTGGGCCGATCACATCGACATGAACCTGGGCTGCCCGGTCCGCAAGGTCACCCGCCTCGGCGGGGGCTCCGCCCTCCCCTACAAGCGGCGGCTGTTCCGCGAGATCGTGCGCGAAATGGTCGCGGCCGCAGGCGATGTGCCGGTCACCTTCAAATTCCGGATCGGCATCGACGACGACCACCTCACCTACCTCGACACCGGCCGGATCGCCGAAGAGGAAGGCGCGGCAGCGGTTTCACTGCACGCCCGCACCGCCGCCCAGCTCTACTCCGGGCAGGCCGACTGGACCGCCATCGCGCGGCTCAAGGAAACCGTCACCACCATCCCGGTGCTCGGCAACGGCGACATCTTCAGCGCCGACGACGCCCTGCGCATGATGGCCGAAACCGGCTGCGACGGTGTCGTGGTGGGCCGCGGCTGCCTCGGCCGCCCGTGGCTGTTCGGCGAACTCAGCGCCGCCCTGCGCGGCGAACCGATCCCGGCGGGACCCACCCTCGGCAAGGTCGGCGAAATCCTTTACCGGCACGCCGCGCTGCTCGTCGAACACGACGGCGAGGACAAGGCCATGCGCGACATCCGCAAGCACATGGCCTGGTACCTGATGGGCTTCCCGGTCGGCTCCGCGCTGCGCCGGCAGTTCGCCACCGTCACCAGCCTCACCCAGATCGGCGACCTGGTCGGGCAGCTCGATCCCGACGTGCCGTTCCCCGAGGACGCGCTCGGCCCGCGCGGCCGCCAGGGCTCCCCGCAGACCAAGGTCGCCTTGCCCGACGGCTGGCTCGACGATCCCGAGGACGCCACCGTGCCCACGGCCGCCGACGTCATGCACAGCGGCGGCTAGTAGGCCCCGAGCTCAGCGGAGACCCGTCACCCGGCCCGCTGCCGAAATGGGAGCAGCGGGCACGATCCGGTCAATGTCCGGCCCAGCTCCCCGGCGTTGCACCGACGCCCTGGCACACTTTGCGAACGCGCCCATCCGAGCGGGCGAAGCATTCCGACATAGCGGAAAAAACGGATCTACCTCGGTGGACAAATGTTCGAGTGGTTCACCGTGGCGAAATCGTTATCATGGCCCCCGGGCATCAAAAGCAAAGTGAGGTTCGTTGGTGGGTGACGATCGGTACGGGCGTACGCCACGGCCCGGAGGTCGCGCCCCTTGGGAGCGCTACTCCGAGGACGCGGACGACCCGGCGCGCGCCGGCCGCCGCTCCCGGCACACCGACGACGCCGAGTCCGCCGCCGCCCCGATCTCCGTGCAGGACCTCGTCGAGCGGGTGGACAGCGAGCGGCTCTCCCGCCGCCGGCCCCGCCCCGAATCCGGCGACCCGGCCACCGGCGGCACCGCCGAGCGCTCGACGGCAGGACCGGTCACGCAGGCGCCCGCCCCGGCCCCCAACGCCGCACCAGCCGTCGGCTCCCGGCCCGCCGGAACCCAGCCGGCCCCCGGCGCCCAGCCGACCCCGGCCACGCCGCCCCAGCCGGAATCGAACGCCGGCTCCCAGCGGCCCCCGCGCGACGACAGTCACCTCCGCCGCGTGGCCGCGCCCGGCAACAATCGGAAGGTGCGGCGCGCCGACCCGACGGCCGACCTCGTCACCGACGAACTCCCCCCGATCACCGAGGCCATCCCCGCGCCGACCGTCGCCGGCCGCACCCGCGCCCTGTTCAGCCGCCCGGTCGCCTCGCCCGCCGACTACCCGACCACCGCGCTCCCCGCCTCCGTGGGATCCGCAGCGGCCGCCTGGGCTTCGAGTCCGCGCCGGCACCGCAACCGGCGGCTGTACCTGGCCCTGCGCGGCGCCCTGGCCACCTTCGCGGTGCTCGCCCTGCTGGTGACCGCGGGCGGCTGGAGCTATCTGCGCGCCAAGGACAACAACTTCCAGCAGGTCGTCGCGCTCGACCCGAACAGCGCCGACGTCGTCGACGCCGACGGGCAGACCGGTGACGAGAACTTCCTGATCGTCGGCACCGACACCCGGGCCGGCACCAACAGCACGCTCGGCGCGGGCAGCGTGGACGACGCCGAGGGCGCGCGCTCCGACACCGTCATGCTGGTCAACATCCCGGCCAACCGGTCCCGCGTGGTCGCCGTGTCCTTCCCCCGCGACCTGGACGTGTCCCGCCCGATCTGCGAGGGCTGGGACAACGACAAGGCCGCCTACACCGGCCAGAAGTTCCCGGCCGCGGACGGCGACAAGCTCAATGCCACCTACGCGCTGGGCGGGCCGAAATGCCTGACCAAGGTGATCACCAAACTGTCGGGCCTGAAGATCAACCACTTCGTCGGCATCGACTTCGCCGGGTTCGAGTCCATGGTCGACGTGGTCGGCGGCGTCGAGGTGTGCACCACCAAGCCGCTGGTCGACGAGGTCCTCGGCACCGTGCTCACCACCCCGGGCAAGCAGACGGTGAACGGTTCCACCGCACTGGACTACGTGCGCGCCCGCCACGTCTACGGCGAGGAGCGCAGCGACTACGACCGCATCAACCGGCAGCAACGGTTCCTGTCCTCGCTGCTGCGCAGCGCGCTGTCGAGCAAGGTGCTGTTCGACCCGGGCAAGCTCAACGGGTTCATCGACGCCTTCGCCAAGCACTCCTTCATGGACAGCGTCACCACGAAAGACCTGCTGACCCTGGGTCGTTCGATGCAGAAGATGCAGGCCGGTGCCATCACCTTCCTGACCGTCCCGACCGCGGGCACCACCTCCTACGGCAACGAGATTCCGCGGGAGTCGGATATCAAGGCCATCTTCCGCGCCGTCATCGACGATCAGCCGCTGCCCGGTGAGAAGAAGACCGAGGCCCCCGCGACCACCACCAGCGCACCCGCGGCCAAACCCAAACCGGCGGCGGTCGAGCCGAGCACCGTCTCGGTGCAGGTGTCCAACGGGTCGGGTCAGGGCGGTCTGGCGGGCAGCACCGCGACCAAGCTGGCCGCGCAGGGCTTCCGGATCTACAGCACCGGCAATTACTCCGACGGCGTCTCCGCCAAGACCATGGTCCGCTACTCCAGCGGCCACGAGGCCGACGCCGGGACGGTGGCCAGCGCCATTCCCGGCGCGATCCTGGAACCGGCGAGCGGGCTGGGCAGCATTGTCGAGGTCGTGGTGGGTTCCGATTTCGCGGGCGCGGTGAAAACGCCGACCGGCTTCGGGCAGACCCTGCCGGACACGCCGAGCGATGCCGGCGGTCCCAGTGCGGCTCCGGTCACACTTCCCTCCGATCTCGAGCACGTGAACGCGGCCGACGACCTATGTAAGTAGTGCGTCGGCCCGACCTGCGGGAACTGCGACGACTTTGCCGGGACCGACCGGCACCCAGGTTTTACCCACCGTTGGTGACTTGGTCAGCGACGCGCACTAATGTCTTGACTCATGCGTGTCATCTACAACGAACAAATGGCCGAGCTCGCCGATCTGCTCGGCGGCATGGCCGGGCTCGCCGGATCGGCGATGGAGCGGGCCACCCAGTCCCTGCTCACCGCCGATCTCGAGCTCGCGGAGCAGGTGATCAGCGAGTACGACCGTATTGCCGAGATGATCCAGCTGGCCGAGGAGAAGGCGTTCGCGCTGCTCGCCCTGCAGGCCCCGGTCGCCGGAGATTTGCGGCAGGTCGTCAGCGCCATCCAGATCGTCTCCGATGTGAACCGGATGGGCGTGCTGTCGCTGCACGTGGCCAAGATGACCCGGCGCCGCTTCCCGGCCCACGCCGTGCCCGAGGCCGTCAACAGCTACTTCGCCGAGATGGGCCGCGTCGCGGTCAAGATGGGCGCCACCGCCAAGGAGGTGCTGGAGACCCGTGATCCCGAGCGGGCCGCCAAGCTCACCGACGACGACGAGGCGATGGACGACCTGCGCAAGCACCTGTTCACGCTGATCATGGACCGCGACTGGCAGTTCGGTGTCGCGGCGGCCGTGGACGTGGCGCTGCTGGGCCGCTACTACGAGCGCTTCGCCGACCACGCCGTGGAGATCGGCCGCCGCGTCGTCTTCCTGGTCACCGGCGTGCTGCCGCCGGACCCGGATTCGGAGAAGGAAAGCATCTGACTCACGAAACGACACGCAGGTGCCGGTCCGACATCGGACCGGCACCTAGTCGTATCAGTGGTCCGATTCCGCTGTCCCGGAATCACTCTCACGCCACCCCAGCAGTACCGAACGGCCCCGCTCCGGCCGCCACGGCAGCGCCAGCGCGACGATGACCGCGCACCCCACCAGCGTGCCGACCGCGATGTAGGAGGCCGTCTCCGAGCCCTGCATGGCCGCCACCTTCATGGCGTGGATCAGGTCCGCCTTCGCCGGCGCGAACATCGGATTCACCGGCGCCTTGACGATCTCGAGCACGCTGATCGGCGTATTGCTCGCCAGTTCCTTCTGCTGCGGGTTCATGATCTGGCCCGGGATCCCGGCGATCCGGTTGCCGATGTGGTTCGCGTAGACCGATGTCATCACCGAGCCCAGCACCGCCACCCCGAGCGCGCCGCCCACCTCGCGCGTGGTGTCGTTGACCGCCGAGCCCGCGCCCGCTTCCGCCAAAGGCACCGCGCCCATGATGGATTCGGTCGCCGGACCCTGAACGATGGCGAATCCCAGGCCCATCAGGATCATGGACACCACAACCGGTCCCAGATAAGGGGTTTCGACCGTGGTGCGGCCCGCGATGTACATGGCCACGGCCAGGGTCAGCAGTCCGGACACCACCATGGCCGTGGTGCCCAGCCGCTGCGCCAGCAGGGTCGCGATGGGCGCGCCGAATCCGACCGCCACCGCGAACGGCAGTGAGTGGATGCCGAATTCGAGTGGCGACAGTTCCTTCACGCCCTGGAAGTACTGGGTGATCAGGAACAGGAATCCGAACGCCGCGAAGTAGGACACCGTGATGGCCAGCGAGGGCAGCGCGAAGCGGCGGTTGCGGAACAGTCGCATGTTCAGCACCGGCGCGGGCACCCGCAGTTCCCAGGCCACGAACGCGGCCAGCAGGGCGGCCGAGAGCAGGTAGCCCGCCAGGCTTTCGGTGGCGAGCCAGCCGTGCTTGGGGGCCTCGATGATGGACCACACCAGCGCGGTCACGCCGGCCAGGGACAGCAGGATGCCGATCCGGTCGAGCCGATCCACGTGCGGTGCACGGGATTCCGGCACGGTGACCAGGACCGCGATGATGGCCACCAGCGCCACCGGGACATTGATCCAGAACACCGAGTGCCAGGAGTAGTACTCGAGCAGCCAGCCGCCGACGGTCGGTCCGATGGCGATGGCGATTCCGGCCATGGCGGTCCACAGCGCGATGGCGGCCGCGCGCTCGCGGGCTCCGGTGAAGATATTGGTGAGCAGCGCCAGGGTGGCCGGGAAGACCACGGCCGCGAAGACGCCCATGCCCGCGCGGGCGGCGATGACCTGTCCGAGTCCGGAGGACAGTGCGCCGGCCGCGGACATGACGGCCACGCCGCTCAGGCCGATGATCATGAACAGGCGTCGCCCGTACCGGTCGCCGAGGTGTCCCATGGCGAGCAGCAGGCCGGAGAAGGCCAGGGTGAACGCGTCGACGATCCATTGCAGGCCGCTCATGTCGGCCTGCAGCTGTACGGCCATGGACGGCAGGGCCACATTGACCAGGGTGTTGTCCAGGACCACCAGCAGTTCCGCGAGGCAGATGGCGATCAGGGCCGCCCATTTGGCTCGTTGCGACAATCCCGCCGCGGCTGGTCCGGATTCCAAGCTCGCCGTTGAGACGGTCATCCGCATCTCCTAACTAAACCGATCGGTTTACCAACGGAGTCAGACTAACTGTGACCGACAGTTGCACACAATCCTTCGCGCCGCCTATGACGGACGCCACAAAGCAGCCGCTCACACGGTCGCTACCTGCACAAATGAAACGACCCCTGCCATATGGCAGGGGTCGTAGACGCCGGAAGGTCTGTTTTTAGCCGAAGCGACCCGAGATGTAGTCCTCGGTCTGCTTCTGCGACGGGTTCGAGAAGATCTTCTCGGTCTCGTCGATCTCGATCAGCTTGCCCGGCTTGCCCTGCGCCTCCAGGTTGAAGAAGGCGGTCTGGTCACTCACACGCGCGGCCTGCTGCATGTTGTGGGTGACGATGACGATGGTGAACTCCTTTTTCAGCTCGGTGATCAGATCCTCGATCGCGAGCGTGGAGATGGGGTCCAGCGCCGAACACGGCTCGTCCATGAGCAGCACGTCCGGCGACACCGCGATGGCGCGGGCGATGCACAGACGCTGCTGCTGACCGCCGGAGAGGCCGCCGCCCGGCTTGTCGAGCCGGTCCTTGACCTCGTTCCAGAGGTTGGCGCCGCGCAGCGACTGCTCGGCCACCTCGTCGAGCTGACCCTTGTTGCGCACCCCCTGCAGCTTCAGCCCGGCCACCACATTGTCGCGAATCGACATGGTGGGGAACGGGTTCGGCCGCTGGAACACCATGCCGATGGTGCGGCGCACGCCGACCGGATCGACCTGGGCGCCGTAGATGTCCTCGCCGTCGAGCAGCACCGCGCCCTCGACGCGGGCCTCCGGGGTCACCTCGTGCATGCGGTTCAGGGCGCGCAGCACGGTCGACTTGCCACAGCCGGACGGACCGATGAACGCGGTCACGCTGCGCGGCAGCACCGTCAGCCCGACATTGGCGACCGCGTGGAACTTGCCGTAGTAGATATTGAGGTCTTTGACGTCAATTCGCTTGGCCATCAGTCTTTCCTTCTATCGGTTCCGCGTCAGCAGCTTCTTGACCGCCGCGGCGGCGACGTACAACAGCGCGATGATCAGGATCAGGGTCAGCGCGGCACCCCAGATACGCTCGCGGCCGGCGGGCTCGGGGTTCGACAGCTCCTGGTACATCAGCAGCGGAAGCGAGGCCATATTGCCGTTGAAGACATCCATGTTGATGGCCTTCGAGTAGCCCACCAGCACCAGCACCGGCGCGGTCTCACCCATGACACGGGCGACGGCCAGCAGCATGCCGGAGATCATGCCCGGCAGGGCGGTCGGAATCACGATCCGCACAATGGTTTTCCACTTCGGGATACCGAGTGCGTAAGAGGCTTCCCGCAATTCGTCGGGCACCAGCTTGAGCATCTCCTCGGTGCTGCGCACCACCACCGGCAGCATCAGCAGCACCAGGGCCAGCGACACCGCGAAGGCGCTCTGCGGGTTGCCGAAAGTGGCGATCCACAGCGCGAAGATGAACAGCGCCGCCACGATCGAGGGCACACCCGCGAGGATGTCGACCATGAAGGTGGTGGTCTTGGCCAGCCAGCCCCGGCCGTACTCGACCAGGTACACCGCGGCCATGATGCCCAGCGGCACCGCGATCACCGCGGCCATGCCGGACTGCACGATGGTGCCGTAGATCGCGTGATAGACACCGCCGGTGCGCTGTTCGGGCAGCACGCCGTTCTGCGACTTGGTCCACCAGTCCAGCGAGGCGACGATGGCCCCGCCCTTCTGGAGCACCACGAACAGCACCCACAGCAGCGGCACCAGCGCGAGGCCGAAGCACAGCCACACCAGGCCGGTGGCGATGTTGTTCTTGAGCCGGCGAGCCGGGCTGACGTGCCGGAAGGTCGGCGCCTTGATCGGCTTGTCCAGTGTGGTGGTCATCCGTTGACCTTCCCGCCGGCGGCCAGCCGAGCCAGTGCGTTGACGACGAACGTCAGTGCGAACAACACGAAACCGGCGGCGATGTAGGCGCCGGTCGGCAACTTCGAGCTGAATTCGGAAGCCGCGGAAGCGATCTTGGAGGCGAAGGTGTAGCCGCCGTCGAACAGCGACCAGCTACCGGCCTTGGTCGAGGTGCGCAGCACGATGAGGACCGCGATGGTCTCACCGAGCGCGCGGCCCAGGCCCAGCATGGATCCGGCGATGACACCCGAGCGGCCGAACGGCAGCACGGTCAGGCGCACCACTTCCCACTTGGTGGCGCCCAGCGCCTGCGCCGCCTCGATGTGCGGGCGCGGGGTCAGGCCGAAGACCTCACGGCTGACCGAGGTGATGATCGGCAGGATCATCACCGCGAGCACCACGCCCGCGGTGAAGATGGTGCCGCCGCCGGCAATGCTGACATTGCCGTTGGAGAACAGGAACAGCCAGCCCAGGTGCTGGTTCAGGAAGTCCTGGAAGGGCCCCAGCTTGGGCGCCACGACCAGGAGTCCCCACAGACCGAACACGATCGACGGCACGGCCGCCAGTAGATCCACGATGACCGAGAACGGCCGCGCCAACGCCTTCGGCGAATACTGCGTCAGGAACAGCGCGATACCCACACCGATCGGCACCGCGATCGCCAGGGCGAACAACGAGCTCAGCACCGTGACCATGAACAGGTCCTTGATGCCGAAGCGCAGGTTGTGGTCGTCCTTGACGTTGAACTCGGTGGTGGTGAAGAAGTTCGCCTTGTTCGCCATGATCGAGGGCCAGGCCCGGATCAGCAGGAACAAAGCGATCAGAGCGATGGCGGCGACGATGATTCCGCCGGCGGCCGTGGCCGCCGAGCGGAAAGCGAACTCCGCGCCGAACTTCTTGGGTGCGCCGCGCCCCGCGGCCGGTGGGATGCTGGGTTCGGTCGGCATGAGCGCAGTATCCCCCGGCAGTTGGGCACGGTCTTCCCGCGGGTCGGTCGAAACGGACAGACCCGTGGATGCAGTGTGGTCGTGCACGGTCATCGTCGTTTTTTCGATCAGGCGATCAGGAGATGGCGTTGATCGCGGTCGTCAGCTTGGTCTTGAAGGCGTCCGGCAGCGGCACGTAGCCGGCGTCGGCGAGACCGGTCTGGCCGTTGCCGACCGCCGAGGTCAGGAACGCCTTGACAGCCTTGGCGGTGTCGGCGTCGCTGTACTTCGAGCAGACGATCTCGTAGGTGGCCAGCATGATCGGGTACGCACCCGCGGCGGCGGGCTTGTAGATCGAGCTGTTGTCCAGCACCAGGTCGTTGCCCTCGCCCTTGATCTTGGCGGCGTCGACGGCCTTGGCGGCGGACTCGGCGGTCAGCTCGACCGGCTTCGGGTCGTTCGAGGTGGCGGTGGTCAGCACGCGCACCGAGGACAGCTTCTGCGCCTTGGCGAAGGACCACTCGGTGTAGGTGATGGTGAACTTGGTGTTCGCCACCGCGGCCGAGGTGCCGTCCGAGCCCTTGGCGCCCTCGCCGACGCCACCGTTGAACGCCTTGCCGGCGCCCTTGGTGTAGCCACCGGCGGCGGTCAGGTACTTCTGGAAGTTGTCCGTGGTGCCCGACTCGTCGGAGCGGAAGATCACGCCGATCTTGTCCGAGGGCAGCTTGTCGGCCTTGTTGGTGTTCAGGGCCCGGATCGCCTGGTCGTTCCACGCGGTGATGTCACCGGAGAAGATCTTGGCGATGGTCGGCGGGTCCAGGACCAGGTCCTCGATGCCGGGCAGGTTGTAGGCGACCGAGATCGGGCCGAAGACGGCCGGCAGGTTCCAGGCCGGGCTGGCGCAACGCGCGGCGGCCTTGTCGGTCTCGCCCTTCTCGGCGTTCAGCGGCGAGTCCGAGCCCGCGAAATCGGTCTGGTTGCCGATGAATTCGTTGACGCCGGCGCCCGAGCCCGAGGCGGTGTAGTCGAGCTTGGCGCCCGAGCAGTTGGCCTGGTAGGCGGCGACGAAGCGGTCCATCGCGTTCTTCTGGGCGCTGGAGCCACTGGCCTTCAGCGAAGTCTTGCCGCCACAGGCGACATCGATCTTGGCGGCGCCGCCGGTGGCATTGTTGTCACTGCCACAAGCCGACAGGGTCAGGGCGCCGGCCGCGGCCAACACACCGAGCAGGGCGCTGCTGCGCTTGAGATTCACCAATTCCTCCGGGGGAATCACTTGCACGTCCAACCCCTCAACGGTCGGACGGGCGCGATTGGCGGCTGTTCGCTGCGAACTAGCGCACCGGGCAGCGGTCTGCGGCCCACTTGCAACGTAAGGGCACGTGGTTGACAGTTAGACCAGCGCAGGTGAACGAGAGATGAACAACCCACCCTGATTGCGGCGCACTGCATGTGACATTAGCCGCACTGTTGCCGAGCGTAATTCAGGACACGCTGGAGTAGGCGACGTCGATGTGGAAGCGCGTGAACCCGAGCCGGGTGTAGGTGTGCACGGCCGCGGTGTTGTCACCCTCGGTGTAGAGCAGCACCGCGCCGAGACCGCGGTCCTTCAGGTAGTGCAGACCCGCCAGGGTCAGCAGCCGGCCGAGGCCGCGCCCCTGCGCCGCGGGGTCGATGCCGACCACGTAGACCTCACCGATCGGCGGCGTCTCATCGGAATGCACCTTGGTCCAGTGGAATCCGAGGATGCGCTCGGGCCGGGCCGGGTCCACGGCGATGAACAGCCCCTTCGGGTCGAACCAGGATTCGTCGCGACGGGCCTCGATATCGCGCTCGTTCCAACCGCCCTGTTCGGGATGCCAGGAGAAGGCCGAGGCGTTGACGCGCAGCAGTTCGGCGTCGTCGGAAGGCCCGGCGTAGGTGCGGAGTTCGATCTCCGGCGGCACCGCTAGCTCGGGTAGCTCCGAATTAGCCAATTCCCTTCGCATTTGCCACAATTCGCGCGAAACGGACAAGCCCAGCCGAGCCGCCACGGCCCGCGCGGGCGGCAGATCGCCATGCGCCCAGACCCGCGCGCCCACACCCCCGGCCGCCAGCGCCGCGGCCACCAGACCTGCGCCGATCCCCCGGCCGCGAGCCGCCGGATCCACCGCGACCTCCGCCATGGCCGGGTGCTCACCGTGCGCCGGCATCAGATTCGCGTACCCCGCGACCACACCGTCCCGGATGTCCACCAGATGTCTTGCGGGCGAATCACTTCCGGCGAGCGAGAGCACGGCCTGCTCCGACACCGGAGCCACCCCGTCGGCGGCGGCCGCCCGCTCCAGCAGCGCCCGCACCTGCCCGGCGGTCTCGGTGGCGGGCCGGTCGGTCCAGGAAGCCATCAGATGGCGCCGTTCGCCGTGGTCAGTTCGGAGTCGTCGGTGCCGTCGGAGTCGGGGAAGGTGACCGCCTCGCCCTTGCCCGCCGTGCGCGCCGGGCGCACCGCCTTGTAGCCGACATTGCGGACCGTGCCGATCAGCGACTCGTACTCGCTGCCCAGCTTGGCGCGCAGGCGTCGCACGTGCACGTCCACGGTGCGGGTGCCGCCGAAGAAGTCGTAGCCCCAGACCTCCTGGAGCAGCTGGGCGCGGGTGAACACCCGGCCGGCGTGCTGCGCCAGGTACTTGAGGAGTTCGAACTCCTTGTAGGTCAGGTCGAGCGGGCGGCCGCGCAGGCGGGCGGTATAGGTGCCCTCGTCGATCACCAGCTCACCGAGAGTGATCTTGCCGGTGTTCTCCGGACTCGCGACACCGCCGTTGCGGGCCACCAGTAGTCGGAGCCGGGCGTCGAGCTCGGCGGGTCCGGTGCCGGGCAGCAGGATGTCGTCCAGCCCCCAATCCGCGTTCACCGCGACCAGGCCGCCCTCGGTCAGCACGGCCACCACCGGCACCGACGAGCCGGTGGAACCCAGCAATCGACACAGGCCGCGCGCGGCGGCCAGATCGGTGCGCGCGTCGACCAGCGCCACGTCGGCGGAACCCGCCTCGAGCAGCGACGCCACCTCGGTTGGAGCGGGTCGCACGTGGTGCGGCAGCAACGCGAGCGAAGGCAGCACCGCCTCGGGGTTGGGGTCGGAGGTCAGCAGGAGCAGCTCCATCGGGGCCCTCCATCCCATCTGGCATGTGTGTGGCTACCGCACTGTCGGCCACTACCTCATGCAGGTCATCACAGGTAATCGCTGCCTACATTAGCCTGTGGACTGCCGTAATCGCCCCCCCGCTGTCGCTACGGGCGGGTTGACGGCGCGAACGACCAGCGTCCGCGCCCGCGAACGGACCCCCGGTAAGTGGATCCGAAGCGGATCGGCGGCGGTCCCCCATTAGGGTGCAGCTATGCGTTTCCGGAGGCTGCTCATCGGATTGCTCTGCCTGGCAGGGCTGGTCGTGCTGCTCGATTTCGGGGTCGCGGCCTACTCCGAGTACCGGGTCTCGCGGTTGCTGCGCACCGGCTCGGATCTGAGCGCCGATCCGGAGATCACCTTCCACGAGTCGCTGCGGCATCCGTTCGTCGCGCAGGCGCTGGACGGGCAGTACAGCAACATGGACATCCGGGCCCGCGCCATGCGCCCGGACATTCCCGGCAAGATCATCGTCGAAGCCAATCTGAAGGGCGTCCAGCTGCCCATTCGGCAGCTGATCGACGGCGAGGTGGCCCAGGTTCCGGTGGACGAGGTGCAGGCGCGCATGCGGATCGAGCCCAACGAACTGGGCCGCTTGTTCAAGATTCCGGACCTGCAGGTCTTCGGCCCGCCCACCGACAAGTCCGACGACTCCGGCAACGCCGGCGGCACCGGCCCGAAGACCACCGGCATCATCATCCTCGAGGGCACCGTGCCGCTGGGCCCGAATGCCGACGCCGTCGCGGTCACCGACCCGCGCAGCGATACCGCGCAGAAGGTCACCAAGAAGAAGGTGCACGTGATCGCCGAGCTGCGACTGGAAGGCACCGAGGTCCGGATCACCGCGATGTCCATCGCCGGGCGGGATCTGCAGGCCGACTCCGACTCGGTGCTGCCCGAACAGGATCGGACCGTCATCTCCGAGCAGGACAAGCCCGCCATCCTGGCCCGCTTCACCCACACCATCGACACCCGGAACATGCCGTTCGGTATCGCCCCGACCTCGGTGGAGGCGATCGCCGGGCAGATCGTGGTGGAGGGCACCGGTCGCGCCGTGACCGTCGATCTGGATCGGCTACAGCGATGATCGCCCTCGCGATTCTGGGCGTCATGCTGGTCGCGGCGATCGCCGTGGGAATCCTGCTGCGCCGCAACGAGGGCCGGGTGCGGGCCACTGCGGCCGAACATCCGCCGGCCCCCGAATCCACTCGCGCGGCGCTGCTGGCCGCGGCCGGGGTACTGCCGGGCCGACCCACAGTGCTGCATTTCTCCGCCGACTGGTGCGGCCCGTGCGCGGCCGTGCGGCGCGTGGTCGCCGGTGTGGTGGCCGAACTGGCCGACACCGAGCTGCCGCCGCTGGATCTGGAGATCGACATCGACGAGTTCGCGGAGCTCGCCCGCGAGCTGAATGTGCTCTCGCTGCCCACCACTTTCGGATTGGATTCTCGAGGATTGGAACGCTTCCGGATCTCCGGCGTTCCGAAGGCCGCGGATCTGCGCACGTCAACGGCCGCTTTGACGGTCGCCGCCGCCGATGAGTGACCAGCATTACGGACCCCGGGTCCAATTTCCCCCGAAAATTGGGTAAACTCCCTCTCGTGCAATCCAACCGCGAGCTGATGCTCACCCGACGCCGCACGGTAGACCTGTGCCGGCTCGGTGGTTGTTGCTGCCTGTGCCGCTAGCCGGTCGGCCTTTCTATACCTCTGTCGCCGACCGGTTTGTATACCCCCGCTGTTGAGAGATCCTGTCGATCCTCCGGCGATCCGGCCAATACACCCCTCGAGCGCAGGAGTACCTCTTCCATGTCGAACACCACTACGAGCGCACCGCCCGTCGACCAGGTCGACGTCCGAGGCCCCCGCTTCGCCGCCTGGATCACCACCGCGGTGCTCGCCCTGGTTCTGATTCTCGCCTCCGTGTCGGTCCCCGCGGCCGCCGTGCTGCTGGCCGCACAGGCCGTGGTCTTCGGTCTGGGCGCCGCCAACGGTCCGAAGCGCAGCCCCTACGGTCGCGTCTACGCCGCCCTGGTCGCGCCGCGCAACGGCGCGCCGACCGAGCTGGAACCCGTTGCGCCGCTGCGGTTCGCGCAGCTGGTGGGTCTGGTCTTCGCGGTGCTCGGTGTCATCGGCTTCGCGGCCGGCAGCACCGTGGTGGGCGCGGTCTTCGCCGGTTTCGCACTGTTCGCGGCGTTCCTGAACGCGGCGTTCGGCATCTGCCTGGGTTGCCAGATCTATCCGCTGGTGCACCGAATCCGCCCCTGACCACCCGATATCCCTCAAACCATCCCTATTACTCAGCCACACGAACGCAACGCCTGAACACGGCACCGCACCGAAAGGAACAACATGGCTCGCTCCGATGTCCTGGTCTCCGCAGACTGGGTCGAAGAGAACCTGAACACCCCGGGCGTCGTCCTGGTCGAGGTCGACGAGGACACCTCGGCTTACGACCTGGGGCACATCGAGGGCGCCGTGCGTCTCGACTGGAAGAAGGACCTGCAGGACCAGGTCCGCCGCGACTTCGTGAGCCAGGAGCAGTTCTCGGCTCTGCTGTCCGAGCGCGGTATCTCCAACGACGACACCGTGGTGCTGTACGGCGGCAACAACAACTGGTTCGCGGCCTACGCCTACTGGTACTTCAAGCTGTACGGCCACCAGGACGTGAAGCTGCTCGACGGCGGCCGCAAGAAGTGGGAGCTGGACGGCCGCGAGCTGACCAAGGAGGTCCGGGTCCGCCCGACCACCGACTACAAGGCCGCCGCGCAGGACCTGTCGATCCGCGCCTTCCGCGACGAGGTCATCGAGGCCATCGGCGCCAAGAACCTGGTCGACGTGCGTTCCCCCGACGAGTTCTCGGGCAAGATCCTGGCTCCCGCGCACCTGCCGCAGGAGCAGTCGCAGCGTCCGGGCCACATCCCGACCGCCATCAACGTCCCGTGGTCCAAGGCCGCGAACGAGGACGGCACCTTCAAGAGCGACGCCGACCTGGCGGAGATCTACAAGGAGGCCGGGCTGGACGGCGACAAGCTGACCATCGCCTACTGCCGCATCGGTGAGCGTTCCTCGCACACCTGGTTCGTGCTGCAGGAGCTGCTGGGCCACCAGAACGTCAAGAACTACGACGGGTCCTGGACCGAATACGGTTCCCTCGTCGGTGCACCGATCGAGTTGGGAGCGTAATCAATATGTGTGCAGCACCTACCCAGGGACAGGCCATCCCCGCCGGCGTCGACGTGGAGAAGGAGACGGTCATCACCGGCCGCGTCCTGACCGCTGACGGCCAGACCGTCGGTGGCGCGTTCGTCCGCCTGCTGGACGGCAACGGCGACTTCACCGCCGAGGTCGTGGCCTCGGGCACCGGCGACTTCCGCTTCTTCGCCGCGCCGGGCACGTGGACCCTGCGCGCGCTGTCGGCGTCCGGCAACGGCACCGCCGAGGTGTCGCCGGAGGGCAACGGCATCCACAACGTGGACGTCACCGTCGCCAAGTAAAGTCGAATCATCAAGAACGGCCCCGGGATTCATGATCCCGGGGCCGTTCTCGTGTGTCGCGGAACTTTTCCCGGGGTCGTTTTCACCTGATCGCGGCGGTGGGATTAGAATCCGAGACGTGGTGCTTACCTTCGAGATTCTGCTGGTACTCGTGTCCGTGCTGATCGCGTGGTTCGGTCTGTACGTCCTCTACCGGCTGTTCACCGAGTCGTGACAGATCCGGCCCACGAGAACACCGAAAACGGAACGGCCAACGGCACGGCATCGTCCAGCGATGCCGCCGCACGCCGCAGCGGCGACCAGGCGGTCGCGGAGGCGGTCGAGCGGGCCAAGTCGACCGGGGCGATGAACGTTCCGACGCTCCCCGATCTGCCGTTGCCGGTGGATACCGCCAACCTGCGGCTGGGCCCGGATCTGAGTTCGTCCATGCTCGCGCTGCTGCCGCTGGTCGGTGTGTGGCGCGGTGAGGGCGAGGGCAACGAGCCCGACACCGGCGACTACCGCTTCGGTCAGCAGATCATCGTCGCCCACGACGGCGGCGACTATCTGACCTGGGAGTCGCGGTCCTGGAAGCTGAACGCGCAGGGCGAGTACGACGGCCCGGATCTGCGGGAGAGCGGCTTCTGGCGGGTCGGCATCGACGGTGACGACGAGGTGCTGGAACTGCTGCTGACGCATTCCACCGGCATCGTCGAGCTGTTCTACGGCCAGGCGCTGACCCAGTCGTCCTGGGAGCTGGCCACCGACGTGGTGATCCGCAGCCAGTCCGGCATCGTGGTGGGCGGCGCGAAGCGGCTCTACGGCATTGTCGAGGGCGGCGACCTGGGTTACGTCGAGGAGCGCATCGCGGCCGACGGCGCGTTGGAGCCGCGGCTCTCGGCGCGGTTGAAGCGCTACATCGGCTGATATTCGCCGTTTCGCCAGGCGACAACTGATTTCGCTGCGACGGGGGTACCTCCTGGGGTACCCCCTGAATTGTTTCGGCACCCGACGCAAGCACGGATTGCCAACGTCTACGGCTCTCAGTCGTCCGCTGAAGTCTCGGGGAGGCGGTACAGAACGGCCCCCGAGTTATATCGGCGGAAGGATGCAACATCTTCACGCTGATCCGGTCGGACGGACCGTAACTCGGGGGCCGGGTGACTGCCGTGGATTCGCGAGGGCTCGCGCGATCGGAATCCGATTGCAGCGGTAGCGCCTAGCTGGCAGCCACCTCACGCGTCCTAGATATCATTCTCGAACCACCTCCTTCCTGTGTACCGACGAAATTAGTCGGATCCTGCACCGGCGGCAACGTATTTTCGCGGACTGCGAAAACGCAGGTCAGGTGGTCGCTTCGGGAATATGCCGGGCGATGTCGATCGACCCGCCGGGTCCGACCCGAACGATGGTGTCGGCCTTGGTGTCCGGCGGCAGCTGATGGGTGACCACCACCACGGTCCGGTCGCGATCGACCAGGCCGCTCGACTCGTCCAGCAGCCCGCGCAGCAGCTCGGCCCCGGCCGCCGCCTCCAGATGCTCGGTGGGCTCGTCGAGCAGCAGCACCCGCGCGGGCGAGAGCAGGGCCCGGGCCAGCAGTATCCGGCGCCGCTGCCCACCCGACACGGCGGCCGCGCCACCCACGAGATCGGTGTCGACACCCTCGGGGAGCGAGTCCAGCCACTCCCCCGCTCCGACTGCCCGCAGCGCGTTTTCGCCCTCGGTCGCGGTGATGTCGCCACGCGCCACCCGCAGGTTCTCCAGCACGGTGGTGCCGAACAGGTGCGCGTCCTCGGCGAAGAAGGTGACTCCGGGCGCGGGTGTATCGAACAGTCCGGCCCAGGCCATCAGCAGCGTGGTCTTCCCCGCCCCGCTGGGGCCGACCACCGCGATCCGGCGGCCGTCGGGCAGCCCGGGGAAGGTCGGTGTGGCGGTGCTGGATTCGGGGTCGCCGGCTTCGAGCCGGTCCAGCCGGTGGAGGGCGGCGCGGCCGGTGGTCAGCGCCTGCGCGGCGGCGGGCAGCACCGCCACCGCCTCGAAGGCCGACAGCGGCACCAGTACCAGCACCGCGAACGCCATCGGCGTGATGCCGCCGGGCGCGACGGTCTGGAAGCCCGCGGTCGGGATGGGAGAGCCGCTGCCGTAGAGCACGATTCCGATGAGCAGCGCACCGAGCACGCTAGCCCCGATCGACAGCGGCAGCACCGCCGCGGCCCACGCACTGCGCGCCGCCGCCCGGTCCTCGGCGGCCACGGCCCGCTGTCCCGCCGCCGTCGCGGTACCGACCGCCTCGGAAAGCCGGCCCGCCACCCGCAATTCGGGCGCGTGATCGAGCACCGTCAGCGCCTCGGCCGTGAACTCGGTCCGATCCGCGCGCACCGCCAGCTCGGCTTCCCGGGCCGCCCGCGCCGACAGCCACGGCGCGAGGATCCCCGAAACCGCCAGCGCCACCGCCAGAATCACCGCCGCGAGCACGGAGATACTCGCCAACAACCCCACCGCGAGCAGCGACAGGATCAACGCCACCGCGATCGGCACGAACGCCCGCACCACCACGGCCCCGAGATCGTCGATATCGCTCATCACCCGCCCGAGCAGTTCGCCCCGCCGCAGTGCGGTCGGATCCCCGTGCCGTGCTTCGCCGTCCGCCGCCGTGAGCCCATAGTCCTCTGACCCCGCGGCCATGAACGGGCCACTCGACTCCGCCGCCAACGCGCCGCCCGTGCGCCGCGGCCGCCAGATATCCGCGCCCGCCAACGTCCGATACGTCGTCGTCCGTGCCGTGCTCATGGCCCGTAACGCCACGTCGTGGGTGGCCAACCGCTCCAGATACCGGCACAACCCACGCGAAATACCCAGCGCCCGAACGGTCACCACGGCCAGGCTCAAATCCAGTACCGGCGGCATCTGCCACGCCCGCGCAATCAGCCACGCCGCCAACGCCGCCAGCCCGAGCCCGCTCCCGAGCGCCAGCACCCCCCACCCGATCGAGAGCGCCATCCGCGCCCGCGACAACTCCAGCAGTTCCCGAATCCGCCGAAAATCGGCCAGTACCGCCCTCATCCCGCCGACACCTCCACATCCGCAATGGGCCACCCGCCCGGCTCCGATGGGTCGCTCGAATCCTGGGGCGCAGATCCCGGCTCGGAACAACGGTCTGAGGCGCGGGTGGATCTGTCGAGTCGTGCGCTACCGCCTCCGGAGTCACCGGCGACGGCGGGTCCAGGCTGGGAGGGTGCGGAATCCGCGTGCACCTCGACGACATGATCGGCGATCGCGAGTACCGAGGGGCGGTGGGCGACCACGACGACGGTGGCGCCGGCGCGGGCACGGTCCACCAGGGCCGCGAGGACCGTCGCCTCGGAAGCGTCGTCGAGGTGCGCGGTGGGCTCGTCGAGTAGGAGTATCGAGCGTGGGGCCGCGAGGGTGCGGGTCAGGGCCAGGCGCTGGCGCTGGCCGAGGGACAGGCCGATGCCGCCCGTGCCGACCACGGTGTCCCAGCGGTCGGGAAGGGTGTCGAGGACGGCGTCGAAACCGGTGGCGGCGCACGCGGCTTCGATCTGGTCGTCCCCGGACGGGGGGCCGAGGAGTTCCAGGTTGGCGCGCAGGGTGCCGGGAATCAGCACCGGACGCTGCGGGAGCCAGGCGATGTAGGACCAGTATTCGGCCGGGTCCAGCTCGGGGACCGGAGTGCCGTCGACCGTCACCTCTCCCGTGTCCGGAGTGAGAAGGCCGAGGACGGCCTGCAGAGCGGTGGATTTGCCGCAGCCGTTGGGGCCGGTGAGGACGGTGACCTCACCGGGGCGGAAGGCGGCGGTGAGACCGGCGGGTGCGTGGCCGTCGCGGGCGGTTATCCCGAGGTCCCGGATCTCGATGTGGCCGAGCAGGTTTCGATGCGTGGTTCCGGCGCGGGCCGCGGTCGTGGCGTCGGCGTCGGGTTCGAGGACGGCGAAAGCCCGTTCCGCCGCGGCCATTCCGTCCTGGGCGGCGTGGAAGCGTTCGCCGACGGCGCGCAGCGGGAGGTACACCTCGGGGGCGAGGATCAGGGCCAGCAGCCCGGCGTGGAGGCCCATGTGGCCGAAGACCAGCCGCATGCCGATGGAGACGGCGACGAGGGCAACGCACAGGGTGGCCAGCATTTCCAGGACCATCGAGGACAGGAATGCCAGGCGCAGCGCCGACATGGTGCGGTGGTGCAGGGTGTCGCCGAGCTCGCGGACCCGGCCCGCCATGCTGCGCGCCGGAATCTCCGGTCCGGCAGCATGATCCGCGTCGGCGGTGACGGCACGCTCGGATGTGCCCGCGGCCGTGCGTCCGGTCTCGCGGCCCAGCGCGCGCAGTGTCGGCATGCCCGCGAAGAGGTCGAGCAGCTGGTCCGACAGACGGGTGGTGGCGGTCAGGGTGTCGGCGGATTTTCCCTGGGTGAGCAGGCCGATGAGGATCATGAAGATCGGGATCAGGGGCAGGGTGACGGCGATGATGGCGCCGGACACCCAGTCGTGGACGGCGATGACGGCCAGCACCACCGGCGGCACGAGGCAGGCCAGGATCAGGGCGGGCAGATACCCCGCAAGGTAGGCACGCAGCCCGCTGAGTCCGGAGCCGACGACGACCGCGAGTTCGGTGCGGCGGCTCTCCAATTCGCGGGGCGGAAGCTGGGCTCCGGCGGCCAGCGCGGCGGTCTCGAGCTCGGCGACGACCTGAGCTCCGGCCCGGTGCGCGAGCCGGGACTGCCACCAGGTGGCGGTCACCCGGCACAGGACGGCGAGCGCGAACACCACCAGTTCCACGGTCCACGACCCGATCGTCCGCTGCCCGGGTTCGGTGGTGACGCCCGCGAGCACCCGGGCCAGGGCGAGCGCCCCGACCACGATGCAACCGGTGGTGAGCAGGGAAAGTCCCACGCTCAGGCCGAGATACCGGCGTGCGGAGCGGGCGTGCCGCCACAGTCGCGGGTCCACCGGTCGTGCCATGGTCGATCTCCTCTGTGAAACGAACGCGCCGCCCGGACGGCCGGGGCCGGTCCGGGCGGCGTGCCCCGTTGTTCAGCTGGTCGCGGATGCCGTGGTCAGCTCTTCGCGGATTCCATGGGCAGCCCGATGGGCGCCGGGATGTGGTCCGTGGTGAGCCGCTTGCGGAACACCCAGTACGTCCAGGTCTGGTAGACCAGCACGACCGGGACCAGTGCGACCGCGACCCAGCTCATCACGACCAGCGTGTAGTGGGTGGAGGACGCGGACTTGGTGCCGTCGCGCCCGTCCACCGTGAGGCTGAAGGCGTCATTGATGGTGGACGGCAGCACATTCGGGAACAGTGACCCGAACAGCAGCACGGTGGCGGCCGCGATGGTGAGCGCGGTGCCGGTGAACGCCCAGCCGTCGCGGCCCTGGCTCGCGGCGAAGCCCGCCACCAGCAGCCCGATCACGGCCAGGGCCAAAGGAATCCAGGTCCAGCCGTGCCCGTGGGCGAGCTGGGTCCAGATACCGAAGGCGGCCACCACGACGGCCGTGGGCACGAACAGCACCCGGATGATGCGCTGGGCGTCGTCGCGGACCTCGTTGCCGGTCTTGAGGGCGATGAACATCGCGCCGTGCAGCATGAACAGCAGCAGCGTGGTGAGCCCGCCGAGCAGCGCGTACGGGTTGAGCAGGTCGAGGAAGCTGCCTTCGATCTGCTTGCGCTCGTTGAGTTTCACCCCGTGCACGATGTTGGCGAAGGCCAGGCCCCAGGCCAGGGCGGGGATCCAGGAGCCGAGACCGATGCCGATGTCGCACCAGGTGCGCCAGCGCGGGTCGTTGATCTTGCCGCGCCATTCGATGGCGCAGGCCCGCGCGATCAGGCCGACCAGGATGAGCAGCAGCGCCAGGTAGAACCCGGAGAACAGGCTGGCGTACCACTCGGGGAAGGCGGCGAACATGGCGCCGCCGCCGGTGAGCAGCCACACCTCGTTGCCGTCCCACACCGGTCCGATGGTGTTGAGCACGGTCCGCTTCTTCTTCTCGTCGCCACGTCCGATGATCGGCATCAGCATGCCGACGCCGAAGTCGAAGCCCTCGAGCACGAAGTAGCCGGTGAACAGGACCGCGATCAGGAGAAACCAGAATTCAGGGAGACTCATCCTCGGCTCCTAGTAGGCGAAGGAAAGCTTCTCGACGGGCTCCCCGGTCATCTTGGGGGTGCCGTCGTCGGTGGACGGCTTTTCCGGTCCGGCGATCACGTAGCGGCGCATCAGGTAGAACCAGCCGATGGCCAGCAGGCCGTACAGCGCCGTGAACACGATCAGCGAGGTGAGGATCGTGCCGGGCGAGACGCCGGAGACGCCCTGCTGCACGGTCATCCGGATGTGCTGGTCGCCGGTCGGGTTGGGTGCGACGACCCAGGGCTGGCGGCCCATCTCGGTGAAGATCCAGCCGGAGATGTTGCCCAGGAACGGGGTGGCGATGGCGAGCAGCGAAAGCCATTTGAACCAGGGCTGATCGGGGATGCGGCCGCCGCGGGTGACCCAGAATCCGGCCAGCGCCAACAGGATCGAGCCGGCCATCCAGGTGATCATGGCGCGGAAGGACCAGTAGGTGACGAACAGGTTGGGCCGGTAGTCGCCGACTCCGTACTTCTCGTTGTACTCGACCTGGAGGTCCTTGACGCCCTTCAGGGTGACGTCGCTGAACTTGCCCTCGGCCAGGAACGGCAGCACGTACGGCACCTTGATGACGTGGTCGACGCTGTCGCAGTTGTTGTGGGTGCCGATGGTCAGCACCGAGAAGTCCGGATCGGTTTCGGTGTGGCACAGCGATTCCGCCGAGGCCATCTTCATGGGCTGCTGCTTGAACATCAGCTTGCCCTGGATGTCACCGGTGAAGATCAGCGCCACCGCGGCGATGAGGATGACGTACAGGCCCATGCGCGCGCTCGGCCGCCACATGGTGCGGGCGTCCTCGAGCAGGGCGTCGTTCCCCTCGGCCTTGGCCTTGTGGGCGTTGCGCACCATCCACCAGCCGGCGATGCCGGCCACGAAGGTGCCCGCGGTGAGGAAGGCTCCGGCGATCACGTGCGGGAACGCGGCGAGGGTGGTGTTGTTGGTGAGGACCGCCCAGATGCTGTGCAGTTCGGCGCGACCGGTCTCCGGGTTGTATTCGGCGCCGACCGGGTGCTGCATGAACGAGTTGGCGGCGATGATGAAGTAGGCGGAGGCGTTGGTGCCGATAGCGACCAGCCAGATACAGGCCAGGTGCACCTTTTTCGGCAGCCGGGTCCAGCCGAAGATCCACAGGCCCAGGAAGGTCGATTCCATGAAGAAGGCGACCAGCGCCTCCATGGCCAGGGGTGCGCCGAAGACGTCGCCGACGAAGCGGGAGTATTCGCTCCAGCCCATGCCGAACTGGAATTCCTGCACGATGCCGGTGGCGACGCCGAGGGCGAAGTTGATCAGGAACAGCTTGCCGAAAAACTTTGTGAGCCTGAGCCACTGCTCCTTACCGGTGATCACCCAGGCGGTCTGCATACCCGCGACGAGCGGGGCGAGGCCGATGGTGAGCGGCACCAGAATGAAGTGATAGACGGTGGTAATTCCGAACTGCCAGCGCGCCAGATCTACGACGCTCATCCGACCTCCCTGCCGATCTACGACATGACGTAGTAATAGAGACTACGCGTCAGGAGGCGCGGATCAACGTATCCCTCGCCACAGCGTGCCGGATATTTGCTGGAATGTGATGGATTACCAGTCGGCGAGACTCCCCGGCAGCGCGATCCCGCGATTCACCATCTCCACGATCTCGCCCGCGTTCTCCGGCGCCGACATGCGGAGGCCGTCCAGCGAATTCACCCGCGCGGCCAGGGTGATCGAGGACAGCATCCACACGGCGTCGGCGGTGATCAGGTCGGCCGTGAACAACGGCTCGTACCGGCACTCCCAGCCCGCCTTCTCCGCCTGCGCGAACAGCGCCCGCTGCGTGGTGCCGGGCAGCACGCCGTTGCGGGCGGGCGGGGTGATCAGCTGATTGTCGCGCTGCACAACGACCGTCGACCGCGGCCCCTCCAGCACCCGATGCTCGGTACTGGTGAAGATGACATCGTCGGCGCCCATCCGCTGGGCGAACCGCAGCGCGGACATATTCGTCGCGTACGACAGGGTTTTCGCGCCCAGCAGCAGCCACGGTGCGGTCTGCGCCACATCGACGGAGATGCCGCGCGACAGTGTGATCACCGAAACACCCTCGGTGCGAGCCTTTTCCACACGCTCGGGCACCGGGACCACGAAAACGTAACCGGTGGTGGCGGGTTCGCCGCCGGACAGCGCCCCACTCTTGGTTGCCACTCGTTCGCCAGCCCCGGAGTGATGGCTGTCACGTCCGCGGGTGAGCACCATCCGCAGCGTTCCGTCGCGGTCCTTGCCCCATTCCTCGGCGGCCAACTCGACCGCGAACCGCCACGCCTCCAGCTCCGGCGCGGGCAGATCCAGCGCCTCCGCCGAACGCCGCAGTCGCGCCAGATGCAATTCGAGCGCGCACGGCACGCCGTCGCGCACCAGCACCGTCTCGAAGATGCCGTCGCCCCGCAACGCCCCGATATCGTCCGCATACAACAACGGCGCGTCCGGATCCCGGATCGCGCCGTCGAGTGTCACCAGAACCCTGTCCACCATGTGGAGAGCCTATGGGGTTCGCACAGCCCCGGCTGCCATACCGCGCCGCTGAATCCGTCAACCCGCCTGTTCGAGACTCGGATCGGCCTGAATGCGCCACTGTCCTGCGCTCCCACCTCGCCGCTCGAGTCTTCGTCGCCCAAACGCGCCCACTGATCTCGTACCGACCGGGGTAACTCCCCGGGTACCCCCGAAATCGGTTCGGCTCCCAACCGCCGGCACGCGTGCGAAATCGGCGGCGGCTCCCAAGCCGTGCGCTGAAGGCTCGGGGAGGCGGGTTAGTGTGGGTGTGTGTCCTCCTCGGTTGCCAGTCCGATCTTGCAGGTTCCAGGGGCTGTCGCGGGGCTGCCGGAGTCACCGGATGCCGCGGTCGCGTGGCATTACGGCGATCCCTTCGGGGAGCAGCGCGCGGCGATCCAGGGGGTCGCGGTGGTCGATCGCTCCCACCGGTTCGTGCTCTCCATCACCGGCAAGGAACGGCTGAGCTGGCTCAACACCATCTCCAGCCAGGCCGTCGCCGAGCTGGGCGACGGGGAATCCGCGGAGGATCTGGATCTGGATCTGAACGGCCGGGTGCTGAATCACTTCGTCCTCACCGACCTGGACGGCACGGTGTGGATCGACACCGAGGGCGCGCGCGGACCCGACCTGCTGAACTTCCTGCAGAAGATGGTCTTCTGGGCCGACGCCAAGCCCGTCGACGCCAATGACCATGCGGTGCTGAGCCTGCTGGGCCCCGGCGTGGCCGGACTCACCGAAACCCTGGGAGTGCCCGCCCTTCCCGACACCTACCGCGCGGTGCGGTTGCCCGGCGGCGGCTTCCTGCGCCGCATGCCGTGGCCGACCGCCGACTCCTTCGACCTGCTGGTCCCCCGCGACCAGCTCGCCGCCTGGTGGACCAAGCTGCGCGACGCGGGCGCGGTGGCCGCGGGCCTGTGGACGTTCGAGGCGCTGCGGGTGGCCGCGCTGCGCCCGCGCCTGGGCCTCGACACCGACGACCGCACCATCCCGCACGAGGTGAACTGGATCGGCGGCCCCGCCGAACACGGTGCCGTGCACCTGAACAAGGGCTGCTACCGCGGTCAGGAGACGGTCGCGCGGGTGCACAATCTCGGCAAGCCGCCCCGGCATCTGGTGCTGCTGCACCTGGACGGTTCCGCGGATTCCCGCCCGGTGACCGGTGATCCGGTGACCGCGGGCGGCCGCGCGGTCGGCACCCTGGGCACCATCGTCGACCACTACGAGCTCGGCCCGATCGCGCTGGCCCTGATCAAACGCACCATCCCGGTCGACACCGAGCTGGTGGTGGGCCCGTGCGCGGCGGCCATCGACGCGGATTCGTTTCCGTCACACGACGAACCGCAGGCCGGCCGGCTCGCCGTCGAGAAGCTGCGCGGCCGGTGACCGGCGCCGTCGGCCGGGTGCTGGCCGTCTGCGTGGTGCACGCCGAGCTCGAGGTGCCCGCCAAGTCCTCGAAGGTGGGTCGCACCGCCATCGACAAACGTCCGGTGCCGCACCGGGTTCCGGTGCGGGCGCTGGGTCTGGACGGTGACCACGTCTGTGACACCGCGCATCACGGCGGCACCCATCAGGCCGTCTACGCCTACGCCGAGGAGGATGCCCGGCGCTGGTCCGCCGAACTGAACCGCGACCTCCCGGCGGGCTGGTTCGGCGAGAACCTGCGGCTGGTGGGCCTTCCGGTCAGCGATGCCGTGATCGGTGAACGCTGGACGATCGGCGACACGCTCCTGGAGGTGTCCGCACCGCGCGTCCCGTGCTCCACCTTCCAGTGGCACGCCAACGAGCAGCAGTGGGTGAAACGCTTCACGGCACAGGCGAATACGGGTGCTTACCTGCGGGTGCTGACCGAGGGCACGATCGGCGCGGGCGACGAGGTGCGGGTGGTGTACGTCCCCGAGCACGGGGTCACCGTGCGCGAGTTGTTCACCGGCGCGGACCCGGATCGCCTGGATCTGCTGGCCGCGGTCGAGCCGACCATCTCCGACGACGTCCGCATGCAGATCGACCGTCACCGTCGCCGCCATGCCGCGGCGGCCCGCCGATGAAGGGGACCCGATGAGCGTCGATCTGGTCGAGGTGGTGCGGTCCGGTTTCCGCGAGTGCGTGCACCGCGGTTCCGCGGTGGTGCTGCGCCCGGACGGTGAACCGCTGGTGGAGGTGGGCGCGGTGCACGGCCCGATCTTCCCGCGCTCCACCAACAAGCCGCTGCAGGCACTGACCCTGCTGCGCAACGGTTTCGAACCGGTCGACGACGCCGAGCTGGCCATCGCCACCGCCTCGCATTTCGGCGAGCCGGATCACGTGCAGCTGGTGCACCGGCTGCTGGACCGCTTCGGTTTCACCGAGGACGACCTCGAGTGCCCGCCGGATCTGCCGTTCGAGGATCAGGCCCGCGCCCACGCGCTGGCCGGCGGTGACCGCGGGCAGGCGGCCCGCCGGATCTTCATGAACTGCTCCGGCAAACATGCCGCCATGCTCGCGACCTGCGTGATCAACGATTGGCCGACCCGCGGCTATCTGGAGGTCGGGCATCCGCTGCAGCAGGCGGTGCTGGAGACGGTGGCCGAGGTGACCGGGGAACCGGAGACCGATCTCGGTATCGACGGGTGCGGCCTGCCCATCGTGCCGGTGTCGCTGGTGAATCTGGCCCGCGCGTACGCGGCCTTCACGACCGCGCCTGTCGATACCCCGGAACGCCGGGTCGCGGACGCGATTCGCGCGCATCCGCGAGTGATTTCCGGCACGGACGGCCCCGATTTCCGGGTGATGACGGCGACGCCGGGACTGGTGTGCAAGATCGGCGCGGACGGGGTGCACGCCGGCGCGCTGCCGGACGGTTCGGCGTTCGCGTACAAAATCGACGACGGTGCCGATCGCGCGCGACTTCCACTGACGCTGGCCATTCTCCAGCGTATGGGCATCGAGTGGACAGATGCGCACGCTGAGCTGGCGACGCCCGCGGTGCTGGGCGGCGGAGCTCGCGTGGGCATCATTCGAGCGATTCCCGGCGTCCTGTAGTCGCCGGTCGGCACGGTTTTCAGGATCGCCCGGTCGTCGCCGGTCCCGGCCCCGGGACGTTTATCCCCCACTCCTGGAAGCGCGACCGCCTGACACACGCTAAAGTGTTCGTCAGGAAGAGTATTAATTCGAACGGGGCCGCCAAACCCACCCCAGGCCGCCCCGCAGTGACGCGAGGGGGTCAGCCATGGGCCGTGGCCGGGCTAAGGCAAAGCAGACCAAGGTCGCACGTGAGCTCAAGTACAGCTCACCGTCGACCGACTTCACGAGCCTTCAGCGCGAACTGTCGGGGAGTCCCTCCGACACGCAGCTGAGTGGTGCTGTGCTTTCCGACGAGCACGACGCGAAGGACTCGCGTGCGGGCTGGGACGAAGACGACAACTACGACGACTGGCGTCGCTGACCTCGGATTTTCGCCGTGTAAGGGGAAGGCCTAGTGGGCCTTCCCCTTTAGCACGTCGACTTGCCCCGAGGTCGAAGCCATCCGCCGAAGTATCCGCGGCGAAATATCTACTGCCGGTTCCCCTTCCTACCGGCGAATAGACAAACGGCCCCGGCACTCTCACGAGCGCCGGGGCCGTTCTCTTTGTCTGAAGCCAACTCAGAACCGCGGGTGGTCTCCCACCAGCGCGACGCGGGCGGCGTCGGCGTCCTTGGCCTTCTTCACCGTGCCGAGGGTCCAGCAGTCGATGTGGCGGGCGGTGAGGACCGCCAGCGCGCGGTCGGCGTCCTCGGGGGCCACGACGGCGACCATGCCGACGCCCATGTTGAAGGTCTTCTCCATCTCCAGGCGCTCGACGCGGCCGCGCTGGGCGATCATCTTGAAGACGGGGGCCGGGTTCCAGGTGCCGCGGTCGAGCTCGGCGACGAGTCCGGCGGGGAGCACGCGGGCCAGGTTCTGGGCCAGGCCGCCGCCCGTCACGTGGCAGAAGGTGCGCACGTCGGTCTCGGCGATCAGGGCCAGGCAGTCCTTGGCGTAGATCTTGGTCGGCTCGAGCAGTTCCTCGCCGAGGGTGCGGCCGAATTCCTCGACGTGCCCGGTGAGGGACATGCGGTCGATGTCGAGCAGCACCTTGCGGGCCAGCGAGTAGCCGTTGGAGTGCAGGCCGGAGGCGCCCATGCCGATCACCACGTCGCCGGGGCGGACGCGGTCGGGGCCGAGCACGGCGTCGGCTTCGACGACGCCGACACCGGTGCCGGAGATGTCGTAGTCGTCGGCGCCCATCAGGCCGGGGTGCTCGGCGGTCTCGCCACCGAGCAGCGCGCAACCGGCGATGACGCAGCCCTCGGCGATGCCGGAGACGATCTGCGCGACGCGCTCGGGCACCACCTTGCCGACGGCGATGTAGTCCTGCAGGAACAGCGGTTCGGCGCCGCAGACCACCAGGTCGTCGACGACCATGGCGACCAGGTCGAGGCCGATGGTGTCGTGCTTGTCCAGAGCCTGCGCGACCGCGATCTTGGTGCCGACGCCGTCGGTGGAGGCGGCGAGCAGGGGCTCCTTGTAGCCGCCCTTCAGTGCGAACAGTCCTGCGAAGCCGCCGAGTCCGCCCTGCACTTCGGGGCGGCTGGCCTTCTTGGCCAGGGGTGCGAACAGCTCGACTGCGCGGTCACCGGCTTCGATATCGACGCCGGCCGCCGCATACGAGGCACCGGCACCACTGGGGGTCTGTTCAGTCATTGTGGGAGAGAGCTCCAAGCCGATTCGTCGGATAGATGCCTGCTCACGGTACAGGACCGCGGCTGCTCGCCTCGCCGGGCCTGCGGCGAACCGGGCGTGGGCGGGGCGGTTTCCACGCCCGTACGGGCGGGAAAAGGGCGGTGCCCGTTCGCTATTGCGCGAACGGGCACCGGGCCGTGTTGCGCTACGGGCGGCTCAGGGCCGAAGCGTTGGCGTTGTCGGCCAGGAGTTCGGTTTCGGTGGTCCCGGACAGGATGCCCTCGAGCACGTTCTTGCCGATGGCGTTCTCGGCCGGCAGCGCGATCGGGTACTCGCCGTCGAAGCAGGCGCAGCACAGCCGCGAGCGCGGCTGTTCGGTGGCGGCGACCATGCTGTCGAGGGAGATGTAGCCGAGGCTGTCGGCGCCGATGGAGCGGCGCACGCCCTCCACCATGTCGTCGAGGCTCTCGCCGGCGATGCCTTCGGGGCCCGCGCCGTTGGCGATCAGCTCCGCGCGGGAGGCGAAGTCGATGCCGTAGAAGCAGGGCCACTTGACCGGCGGGGAGGCGATCCGGACGTGGATCTCCAGGGCGCCCGCCTCGCGCAGCATGCGGATCAACGCGCGCTGGGTGTTGCCGCGCACGATGGAGTCGTCGACCACGATGAGCCGCTTGCCGCGGATCACCTCGCGAAGCGGGTTGAGCTTCAACCGGATTCCGAGCTGGCGGATGGTCTGGCTGGGCTGGATGAAGGTGCGGCCCACATAGGCGTTCTTCATCAGGCCCTGGCCGTACGGGACGCCGGAGCCCTGCGCGTAACCGACGGCGGCCGGGGTGCCGGATTCCGGCACCGGGATGACCAGGTCGGCTTCCACCGGATGCTCGGCGGCCAGGCGGCGGCCGATGTCGACGCGAGTGGCGTGCACGGAGCGGCCCGAGATGGTGGAGTCGGGGCGGGCCAGGTACACGAATTCGAAGACGCAGCCCTTGGGGGTGGGGTTGGCGAAGCGCAGCGAGCGCACGCCGTCGGCGTCGATGGCGAGCAGTTCACCGGGCTCGATCTCGCGGACGAACGAGGCGCCCACGATGTCGAGGGCGGCGGTCTCGCTGGCGACCACCCAGCCGCGGTCCAGGCGGCCCAGGCACAGCGGCCGCACTCCGTGCGGGTCGCGGGCGGCGTAGAGGGTGTGCTCGTCCATGAAGGTGAGACAGAACGCGCCCTGCAGCGTCGGCAGCAGCTCCATGGCGGCCTGCTCGATGCTCTTGTCGGCGGCGGCGTGCGCGAGCAGCGCGGTCATCACGTCCGAGTCGGAGGTGGCGGCCATACCGCCGGCCAGCCGGCCGGTGACCAGACCGAGTTCCCGTGCGCGGGCGCTCAATTCGGCGGTATTGACCAGGTTTCCGTTGTGGCCCAACGCGATTCCGGTGCCCACCGCGGTGGTACGGAAGATCGGCTGCGCGTTCTCCCAGGTGGTGGACCCGGTGGTGGAGTAGCGGCAGTGGCCGACGGCCACATGGCCGGGCATGGCTGCCAGAGTTTGTTCGTCGAAGACCTGACTCACCAGGCCGAGATCCTTGAAGACCAGCACTTGCGAGCCGTCGGCGACCGCGATGCCCGCCGCCTCCTGACCGCGATGCTGCAATGCGTATAGTCCGTAATACGTGAGCTTTGCCACATCTTCGCCCGGGGCCCAGACACCGAACACACCGCACTCTTCGCGCGGTTCGTTCTCGTCCTGGTCGGGGGTAGTGACTGCGGAGGGGAGAGACACCGTTTGCTCCCTGTTCGGCGGGCTGGGGGCGAGAGCCATTCTACGGGTAACCGCAAGGCAACCCGCCGTTGGGATAACCGGGATGGCAGGGCGTTTGCTGTTAGCGTGCGACGGTGGCGAGCACCGACAGCACCGGTAGCGCGGAAACCGGTCCGCGACGCAGGCATCTGAGCCCTTTCCGGTGGGCGTTCCCGATCGTGGTGGTCACCCTGCTGGCCTCGCTACTGGGCGTCATGTACCTCGATTACGTGGTCGATCCGGAGAAGAATCTGCACGACTTCCCGATCGCGTTGGTGAATCAGGATGTCGGCGACGATCTGAAGACCGGCGATCGGGTTCAGCACGTCAATTTCGGTGATCAGGTCGCCGACGGGCTGCGTGCGGCGGTCCCGTCCGATCAGATCGATCTGCGGGTGCTCGGCATCAACGAGGCGCAGCTGCAGATGCAGTCGGCGCGGGTGTACGGCACCATCATCATTCCGAGCGACTTCTCCAAGCGGCTCGGCATTCTCGGGGTCGGCAGTGTGGTGCCGGGTGAGATCTCCAAGCCGGTGCTCACCTTGCAGACCAATCCACGCACCGGCGCGTTCGCCACGGCGGTGGTGCAGAAGTTCGGCGAGCAGGCGCTCACGCAGGTCAACGATCAGGTCGGCAAGCAGCTGACCGATCAGGTGACGAAGCAGCTGACCCCGCCGCCCGGCGCGCCCCCGACCGAGTTGTCCGGGGCCACCCGGTTGGTGCTGGCGCAGCCGCTGAACATCGTGACCGAGCAGTTCCGGCCGTTGCCGGGCGGTTCCGGTGAAGGCCTGACCGCGTTCTTCTACAGCCTGTTGCTCCTGCTGGTCGGCATGGTCGGGGCGATGATCATCCACCAGCTCATCGACTCGGCCCTCGGTTTCCTGCCGACCGAATGGGGTCCCTGGTACGTGCACTTCCCGCGGGCTTCGATTTCCCGGCTGAGCACGCTGCTGCTCAAATGGTCGGCGATCGCGGTGATGGCGGTGGTGGTGTCGGCGGTGCTGGAGGGCATCGCGTCCCTGCTCGGCATGCCGATCGACCGGCCGCTGCTGTTGTTCCTCTACGGCGCGCTGGTGATCGTCGCGGTCGGCTTCACCTGCGCCTCGACGCTGGCCGCGGTCGGCACCGCGGGCTTGATCATCAACTTGATCGTGTTCATCATCCTGGGCCTGCCGTCCTCGGGCGGCACCATCCCGATCGAGGCGACGCCCAAGTATTTCGGCTGGCTGGCCAAGTTCGAGCCCATGCACCAGGTCTTCCTGGGCACCCGCTCGATCCTCTACTTCTTCGGCGACGGCCAGTCGGGCCTGACCCGCGGCGTTTGGATGGCGGTTCTGGGCCTGGTGATCGGCGTCGTCTTCGGCCTGTTCATCACCCGCTTCTACGACCGGAAGGGCTTGGAGCGCAAGCCCGCGGCCGCGCCGGAACCGGCGGCGTAGCGGTCAGAGCGGCACGACCGGCAGCCAGCGCGCCACCTCGCCCGCGCGGCTGCCGGAGGCGGTGACCGCCGCCGATTCCACCGCCTCGGCGAAGTTCAGCAGTCCGGTCGCCAGCAACAGCCAAGTCCGAGCATCGGTCTCGACGACATTCGGCGGATTGCCCCGCGTGTGCCGCGGCCCCTCGATGCATTGCACCGCCACGAACGGCGGCACCCGCACTTCCACCGAATGCCCGGGCGCGTCCGCCGCCATCGCCCGCGCGGTCCCCCGGACCGCCGCCGCGATCTCGGTGCGCGCGGGCGCGGGCGCGGACTCGTCGCGCAGCCACTCCCCCACCGCGGCCACCGCCGCCCGCACCTCCGCCGGATCCACCGCACCTCGTCGCGCCATGCCGCGAGGCTACTGCCGCCGGCCGACACCCCCGGGCGGCACCCGGTCGTCGATTGTCAGCGCGCGTCGCGCAGCAGGCGACGCGCGAGGCGCGGGGCGAGCGCTCCGCCCACGTTGAGGGCTAGATGCAGCAGCGCCGGGGCGGAGGCGCTGCCGGTGTGGCGGCGCAGTAGGTCGAACAGCAGGCCCGCCCCGGTGGTGAGGGCGACGGTGCCGGTGATCGGATCGGCTGCGGCGCGGGCGGGCTGGATGTGGGAGAGACCGAAAACCAGTGCGCCCACACCGGTTCCGAGTTCGCCCGCCGTGCGTTCCAGCAGCGGTGTCAGGGTGGAGCGGTAGACGAGTTCCTCGGTCAGGACGGTGCCGCCGGGAATGTGCAGGGCGGTCCATTCCAGGGTGGAGACGCCCGGGCCGCGGTCGGCGAGTCCGGCCAGGTGGCGGCGGGTGGCCGGAATGGCAAGGGCCGCAGCGTAGCCGGACAACACGGTAGCCGCGGCGACGGCTCCGGCCCGGAGTCCGCGGCGGGACCGGAAGTTCGGGTCTCCTCCGAAGGCGACGGTGTACGCGAGCGCGTAACCGGTGTTGGCGGCGGTGCGGCCGCGCACGTCCAGACGCAGGGCCGGGAGCAGATGATTGCTCCAGATCAGCGGTATCGCCAGGGCGGCCAGGGTTTTCGGGTGCGCCAGCGCGCCGACCCGAGTGCGCGGCCGATCGCGCACGCTACTTGACCGCCCGCTCGTACGCCTCCGCGAGTTCGATCTGGGTGCGGATGCGTTCGCCGAGTTCGGGGGTCCAGTCCGGTGGGGCGGCGACAGCGGCCCAGCCGTCGAGGACCAGGGAGCCGTAGCGGTGGCCGTGGCCGTCGCTGACGCCCTGGGCGTTGGTGAGGTCGGCGACCACCTGCCAGAAGGTGACGAAGGGCCACCAGCGCATCTGGGGTGAGACGTCGGCGCCGCGGGGTTCGGACAGCCAATCCGGTTGGGAGAAGATGAGATCCGAGGACCACCACACGATGGGGTCGGACGGATGCTGCAGGTAGGCGATGCGCGGCTTGCGCCATTCGGGCGAGGGTTTGTTCAAATCGGCGGCGGTGGCGGCGAATCGGACCACCAGGCCGTCGGCGTAGATCGGGTCGACCTCGCGGGTGCCGAGGTCGCGGCGTTGTACGAACTGGCGCCACAGGTGATTCGAGTCGGGTGGGCCCACCCAGAGCGCGCCGTCGACCTTGGAGCGCAGGTCGGCCAGTCCGTCGAAGGCGGATTCGGAGCCCTGCGAACCGAGGCTCTCGCCGTACACGAGCAGTTTGGGGCGGTGCTCGGCCGGGCGTTGCGACCAGGCCCGGTACACCGCGTCGAACATGGTGCGCCCGTTGGCCGCGACCTTCTCGCGGTCCGCCAGGAACGACAGCACGCTGGGCAGATACGAGTACTGGGAGGCCACGATCGCGGTGTCGCCGCCCCACAGGTATTCGAGTGCGGCGGCCGCCTCCCCGTTCACCCAGCCGGTCCCGGTGGTGGTGGCCAGCACCAGCACCTTGCGATCGAAGGCCCCCGTGCGCTCGAGTTCGGCGACGGCCATGTCCTCCTCGCGCATGTCCTGGGTCGCCGATTTCAGGCCCACGTACACCCGAATCGGTTCGCGCGCGGGCTTTCCGGTGACGGCACTGATCAACACCGGATCGGGTCCGTGCGAAACGAACCACCGCCCCTCCGACCCCAGCGTCTCCCACTTGGCCAGCGAGGCCGGGCTCCCGGAGCGTTCAGGCTTCACCGGTTGCACCGCGTAGTCGGTCATCTTGTCGTTGCGCACACTGAATGCCGAGTTGGCGACCGCGAAGAAGGCGCGGGTGGCGACGCCGTTGAACAGGGTCACGATGAGCACGGTGAGCAGCAGCGCACCGAGGGCGGGCGCGAACGCGGGCGGCACCTTCACCCAGCGGCTGAGCAACCGGGCCAGGAAACGCACGGCTTCCCGCAGCGTGCGGTAGCCGGCGACGACGAGTGCGCCGACCGCGAAACTCAGCCCGCCCGTTCGCAGATACGCGGCGCGGGTGGTGCCTTCCATGCCCATCAGGGTGGTGATCTCGCGCTGCCAGTCGGCCGACAGCACCAGCATGTAGGCGGCCACCGCCATACACGCCACGACGATGCCGACCTTCACCAGATAGCGCACCCATTCGGGCGGTGTCTCGAGCGGGATGCGCGGCCGGATCCAGCGCCGGAACGCCCATTGCAGGATGCAGCCGACGCCGTAGCCGATGGCGGCGTTGAGCCCGGAGATGAGTCCTTGGAACAGCCAGTCGCGTGGCACCAGTGAGGGTGTCACCGACCAGGCGAAGAAGATGGTCGCGACCACCAGCCCCGTGTGGTTGAGATCGATGATGTCCTCCACCCGCCGCGCGACCACCACTGCGCGCGTGCGCAGCCGGGTGAGAGCGTGGGCGGAGTCCAACACCCGTCAAGTATGGCCGCACCCGCCCGGATTCCGGGGAGCCCCGTATGTGAGAGACACCATCACACGGGCGTGTCGACCACGACTTCTACCGGGGTGCACTCGAGTAGATGTACTCGGTCGATTCGACGGCGAGCCGGCCAAACTCGGATTCATGAGCAACCCGAGCGCACAGACCAAGAGCACCACCGCGTTTCTGGCGCAGGCCGCGATCGCCTTCGGAATCAGCTTCTGCGCCTTGATCATCGGCATCGCCTACCTCCCCCTCGACATCTGGCAGCGCGGCTTCCTCCTGATGGCCATGCTGTTCCTGGTCAGCAGCAGCTTCACCCTCGCGAAAGTGATTCGCGACCAGCATGAATCGTCGAAGGTCCACCACCGCATCGACGAGGCCCGGATGGAAAAACTGATGGCCGAACACGACCCGTTCAAGATCAATTGAGCGGTAGGCTCGGCTGTCCCTCTTGATGGACAAGGGGCTTCTGTATGGGGAGATACACAGTATGAAGAAGTCGGTCCTCGGTCGCTCGAGCATCGGATTCGCTGCCATGGCAGCGGTGGGGGCGGCCGCGATCGCCACAGCCACGCCGGCATCCGCGGAGATCGTGAACACCTTGCAGCTGCAGGCCTCGCAGGCCTACTGCGTCGGCACCACGTACACGATCACGCTGTCCGCCGCGGATGCCACGGCCCTGATGGCCAAGGCAACGGACTACCCGGACATCACGTTCCAGTGGGCACCGTATCCGCAGGGAACCAACACCGAGATCGCGACGGTGCCGTACGTCGCGGGCCAAGGCATCACCGTGAAGTGGACGCCTACCTATGCGGGGCCCACCACCCTCGTGGCCTACGCCTGGGACCCGGTGCACCTCGGCAACGCCATCATCGATGACATGCATCCCAGGGTCGACGTCGTCGACAGCGCTCCCGCCGGAGCCAGTTGCACGCCGACCCCGGCGACCCCGCCGTCCACGGGCGGAACCGGTAGCGCGAGTTCGATTCCGGTGATCGGCCCGCTGCTGAGCAGCCTGTTCCACTAAGCACGCGGCGCGGCGGCAACTCGATCGAGCTGTCCCGCACGGGAAATGGCGAGAGCCCGCCGGATCGGACCGGCGGGCTCTCGTTCATGTTCACGGCCTCATGGCCGTTTCGGTTCAGCGCTCAGTGGTCGGAGTTGCCGAACAGGGCGGGGAGGGTGGCCTCGTGGGCGGCGCGCAGCTCGTCCAGGGTGGCCTTGAACAGGCCCTGCACCTCGACCGAGTCGGAGCCGTCGTCGACGACGCCGATGCGGACCCACGGCAGGCCGCGGGCGTCGCACATCTTGGTGAAGCGGGTCTCCTCCGAGCGGGGGACGGCGACAAGGACGCGACCGGCCGACTCGGAGAAGAGGGTGACGAACGGGTCGGCGCCCTCGGGAAGGATGATGCGGCAGGCGGTTTCGCCGGCCAGCGCGGCCTCCACGACGGTCTGGATCAGGCCGCCCTCGGAGATGTCGTGGGCGGCGGAGACCATGCCGTCGCGCGACCCCGACACCAGGATCTCGGAGATCAGCTGTTCGCGGGCGAAGTCGACCTTCGGGGGCAGGCCGCCGAGGTGGTCGTGCTCGACCTGCGCCCAGATGGAGCCGTCGAGTTCGTCGCGGGTCTCGCCGAGCAGGATGAGGGTTTCGCCCGGCTCGGTGCCCAGGCCGGTCGGGATGCGGCGGTGCACATCGTCGATGACGCCGAGCACGCCGACCACGGGGGTCGGCAGGATGGCGGTCTGGCCGGTCTGGTTGTAGAAGGACACGTTGCCGCCGGTGACCGGAATGCCCAGCGCCGCACAGCCGTCCGCGAGGCCGCGCACGGCCTGCTGGAACTGCCACATGACGCCCGGGTCCTCCGGCGAACCGAAGTTGAGGCAGTTGGTGACGGCCTTCGGGACGGCGCCGGTGACGGCGACATTGCGGAAGGCCTCGGCCAGCGCCAGCTGCGCGCCGGTGTACGGGTCCAGCTTGGTGTAGCGGCCGGAGGCGTCGGTGGCCAGGGCGATGCCGCGGCCGGACTCCTCGTCGATGCGGATCACACCGGCGTCGGCGTTCTCGGCGAGCACGGTGTTGCCGCGCACGTAGCGGTCGTACTGCTCGGTGATCCACTTGCGCGAGCACAGCTGCGGGCTGGCCAGCATCTTCATCAGGGTGGCGCGCAGTTCGTCGCCGGTCTGCGGGCGGTTCAGGCGGGTGGCCGAATCCGCGTTCAGCGCATCCTGATCCGCGGGCCGCTGCACCGGGCGCTCGTAGACGGGGCCCTGGTGGGCGACGGTGCGCGGCGGCACGTCGACGACGGTCTCGCCGTGCCAGGTGATGACCAGGCGGTCGCCGTCGGTGACCTCACCGATGACGTTGGCGTTGACGTCCCACTTCTTGCAGACGGCCATGAAGGCGTCCACGTTCTCGGGGGTGACGACCGCGCACATGCGCTCCTGCGATTCGCTCGACAGGATCTCGGCGGCGGTCATGCCGGCGGCGCGCAGCGGCACCTGGTCCAGGTCCACGAGCATGCCGCCGTCGCCGGCCGCGGCCAGTTCGGAGGTGGCGCAGGACAGTCCGGCGCCGCCAAGGTCCTGGATGCCGACCACGAGGCCGGCGTGGTAGAGCTCGAGACAGCACTCGATGAGCACCTTCTCGGCGAACGGGTCGCCGACCTGGACGCTCGGGAGCTTCTTACGGCCGGAACCGGATTCGTCGCCGGAGAAGCTGTCCGAGGCGAGCACGGACACGCCGCCGATGCCGTCGAGGCCGGTGCGCGCGCCGAACAGAATGATCTTGTTGCCCTGGCCGGAGGCGAAGGCCAGGTGCAGGTCCTCGACCCGCATGACGCCCGCGCACAGCGCGTTGACGAGCGGGTTGCCCTGGTAGGACGGGTCGAACACGGTCTCGCCGCCCACGTTCGGCAGGCCCAGCGAGTTGCCGTAGCCGCCGACGCCGCGCACCACGCCGTCGACGACGCGACGAGTGTCGGGGTGGTCGGCCGCACCGAAGCGCAGCTGGTCCATCACCGCGATCGGGCGCGCGCCCATGGCCATGATGTCGCGCACGATGCCGCCGACGCCGGTGGCCGCACCCTGGTAGGGCTCCACGTAGGAGGGGTGGTTGTGCGATTCGACCTTGAAGGTGACCGCCCAGCCGTCGCCGATGTCGACCACGCCCGCGTTCTCGCCGATGCCCGCGAGCATCGACTTCTTCATCTCGTCGGTGGTGGTCTCACCGAAGTAGCGCAGGTGCACCTTGGAGGACTTGTAGGAGCAGTGCTCCGACCACATCACCGAGTACATGGCGAGCTCGGCGTCGGTGGGACGGCGCCCGAGGATCTCCTTGATCCGGGCGTACTCGTCGTCCTTGAGGCCGAGTTCCTTGTAGGGCTGCGGGTGGTCCGAGGTGGCCGCGGCGTTGCTGACGGTATCGACGTGGCTGGTCACGGGAATACCAGAGTCCTTTCGGCCGGGCAGGTCGGAAGCGAATGCCCGCGTTGCTGGATGTCGGCGAGATACGAACCGAGTCTATTGCTTGGGTTTTCCGTGCTTTACGCCGCCCATCGCTGTGTCGGAGGCCACTGTGCGGCTTGGACCAATGCCCGAGCCGCCAAGGCTGACCCGTTACTCTGTGGCGGTGAACGATCGATCCGGGGTCGCGGATCCGACCGAACAGCCCGTGACCACGCCTGCAGGGCTGACGCGGCGGCAAGGGAAGCTGCTCCTCGTCGCGGTCGCACTGTTCGCGGTGTCCGCTCTCATCAGCTATCAGGCCAAGCTCTGGCATGGCTACATCGACCTGCAGGTGTATCGGAACGGTGCGCGGGCCTGGCTGGACGGCAAGGATCTGTACGGGCCGATGCCGCCGGTTTTCGGGCTCGGACTGCCGTTCACCTATCCCCCGCTGGCCGCGCTGTTCTTCGCGCCGCTGGCCCTGATGCCGCTGGCGATCGCGGAGTGGGCGGTGCTCGCGGTGTCGATCGCCTCGCTGGGCGTGACGATGTGGGTGGTGCTGGACCGGATCCGGCCGACCCTGGCCTGGCAGACCCGCCTGGCCATCGTGATCGGCGCGGTCGCCGTGCTGCAGCTGCTGGAACCGATCCGCCAGACCTACGGGTTCGGGCAGATCAACCTGGTGTTGATGGCCGCGGTCGCGCTGGACTGCCTGGCGCGCAAGACCTTCTGGCCGCGCGGCATGCTGATCGGTATCGCGGTGTCGGTGAAGCTGACGCCGGGCGGCTATCTCCTCTACTTCCTGCTGCGTAAGGACTGGAAGGGCGCGATCACCCTGGTGGTGTCCGCCATCGGTGCGGTCGCGGTGGGTTTCGTCCTGTTCCCGCACGATTCGCCGGAGTACTGGTTCCACACGCTGGCCGACACCGGCCGCATCGGCCCGCCCTGGTACGCGGGTAATCAGTCGATCAAGGGTTTCGTGTTCCGGCTCGGCTATTCGACGTCGGTGTCCACGCTGCTGTGGCTGGTGTTGTCGGTGGCCGCGGTGGCGCTGGCCGCACTGTGGATGAAGCGACTGCTGGACTCGGGCGCGAATGTGGCCGCGCTGATGGTGAACGCGGCCGCGGTGCTGCTGGTTTCGCCGGTCTCCTGGTCGCATCACTGGGTGTGGATCGCGCCCGCGCTGCTGGTGGCCGCCGACGCGATCGCCCGCGGCCGCCGCAATCCGTGGTTCCTGGGCGCGGCGGGCACGGCCGTGGTCATGTTCGCCATCGGGCCGATGTGGCTGCTCCCGCACGATCATGATCGCGAACTCACCTGGAACTGGTGGCAGCAGCTGGTCGGCAACAGCTACGTGCTGTTCACGCTGGCCGTCTTCGTGGTGGCGGCGCTGACCTACCACCCGAAGCCCGCCTCGGCGGAAGCCGAACTGTCCAAGGCTTAGTCACGCACCCACAACCACCGATACGGAAAAGGGCCGCCCGCACAGCTTGTGCGGGCGGCCCTTTCGTCGTCGAGGCGTCGGATCAGCGCACGGGTTCCGGCGTCAGGAACGCGGCGAGCGCTGCGGCGTAAGCGGCGACGTCGGCCGCGCCCATCATTTCCCGCGCCGAGTGCATGGCCAGCTGGGCCGCGCCGACGTCCGCGGTGGGCATGCCGGTGCGGGCCGCGGTCATCGGCCCGATGGTGGAGCCGCACGGCAGGTCGGCGCGGTGCACGTAGCGCTGCAACGGCACGCCGGCCTGTGCGCAGGCGAGGGCGAAGGCGCCCGCGCCGGTGGCGTCGGTGGCGTAGCGCAGGTTCTGGTTGACCTTGAGCACCGGGCCGCCGTTCACTTCGATGCGATGGGCGGGCTCGTGCCGGTCCGGGTAGTTGGGGTGGGTCGCGTGCGCCATGTCGCCGGAGGCGCACACCGAACCGGCCAGGGCCGCCAGGTATTCGGCGCGCCCGCCGCCGCGGGTGAGCACGATGCGTTCCAGCACGGTGGGCAGCAGGTCGGATTGGGCGCCGCGGTCGGATTGGCTGCCGACCTCCTCGTGGTCGAACATGGCCAGCACCGGGACGGCCGCGCCGGGTGCGGCGATGGCGGCGAGGAAGGCGCGCAGCCCGGCGTAGCAGGTGCCCTGGTTGTCGAGCCGGGGCGCGCTCACCAGGTCCCGGTCGCGTCCGATCAGGGTGGACGGCACCAGGTCGTGGGTCATGAGTTCCCAGCCGAGCACGGTGTCGGCCGCGATGCCGGAGCGTTCGGCGAGGAACGCCAGGAACGAGCGCGGTTCGCCGCCGATCCCCCACACCGCGTTCACGTGCCGCTGCGGATCGAGTTGCACGCCGCGCCGGTCCTCGGAGAGGTGGATGGCCAGTTGCGGCACCCGCAGGATCGGTTCGTCGATGCGAATCAGCTGCTCCCGCACCGTGTTTCCGTCGCGGATCGACAGTCGTCCGGAGATGCCGAGGTCGCGGTCGAGCCAGGAGTTGAGCCAGGCGCCGCCGTAGGGTTCGAGCCCGACCATCTGCCAGCCCGCGACGGCGCTGTCGGGGTGTTGTTTGACGCGCAGGTTGGGGCTGTCGGTGTGGGCGCCGATCACGCGGAAGGGTGTGGCCTGTCCGGCGTGGAAGCCGGTGGGCGCGCCGGTCCCGCTGTCGGCCCAGGCGACCAGCGAGCCGCCGCGCACCACGTAGTAGCGGCCCGCGCTGCCGGCGGGCCAGGGCGCCGATTCGGCGAGCCGGGTGAAGCCGTGATCGTCGAGTTCCGCTGCGACAGTGCGGCAGACGTGGAACGGCGACGGGGAGGCATCGATGAATTCACACAGGCCGGCGGCGGTCGCGGTGGTCTCGGCTACAGGCATGCCCCGATACTAGGCATGCCGGCAGCGGCCTACCCCGGGAGCGGGGCTTCCGCGACGCGGCCGAGCAGCCGGACCAGCTCGAGATAGTCGTCGCTGCCGAGGCTGCGGCGCATCTCGGCTTCGGCCCGGGCTTCCTCGGCGCGGACCTCGGCGACGAGTTCCTCGCCGCGTCGGCTCAATCCGATGAGGATGCGGCGGCGGTCGTCGGCGGCGGCGACCCGGAAGATGAGTCCGCGCTCGGCGAGGTGGTCGGCGTGCCGGGTGGCCGAGGAGGGCGGTAGCTGCGCCCGCGTGGCCAGCTCACTCATGGTGATGCCGACCTCGGCGGATAGATTTGTGAGCATGCACCATTGATCGGCGGTGAGCCGCCGCGCACACAGCGCGGCGTCCAGGTGACGAAGCCAACTCCGCTCGGCAGCTCGGAGGGCTCCATGCAAGGTGGAAAATCCACCTAGAATTGTCGCCATATTTCCCGCCCGTCAGAAAACCGCTTGAACGAGGGGAAGGGTAACCGATGTCCCCGTTCGACGGGAATCCCGAGAACATCTTCGAGATCATCAACATAGTTCCGCAGCAGGGTCCCGGCGGTATCTTCGGGCCTTCCTGCGAGGCGGCCATTTCACTGGCGTTGGAAGAAATCAACTCCGGTACCGGAATTCTGGGAAGAGAATTGCGGGTCACCCACATTGACGGCGGCCGGGAACCGGCGGTGGTCGCGGCGGAGGTGGCGGCGCTGCTGGCCACCGGCATGGTGCACGCGGTCACCGGGTGGCACACCTCGGCAGTGCGGCGCGCGGTGGAGCAGGTCACGGCCGGTCGGGTCCCGTATCTGTTCGCCACCGATCACGAGGGCCTGACGGCGCGTTCGGCCCCGGCCGGGCTGTTCATGATCGGCGCGGATCCCAAGCATCAGATCCTGCCCGCCCTGGACTGGCTGCGGCGTTCCTTCGACGCCCGGCGCTGGGCGATCATCGGCAACGACTACGTGTGGCCGCGGCGGACCGCGCAGGCTGTGCGGGCCGAACTGGCGGATCCGTCGCTGATTCCGCTGGAGGTGTTCGTGCCCATGGACACTCGAGATTTCCGGGGTTTCCTCGACGATCCGCGGCTGGATCTGGCCGACGGCGTGATCGTGCTGCTGGTCGGCGCGGACGTGGCCCGTTTCAATGTGCAGTTCACCCGTGCCGGGCGTTCGGCGCAGCAGGTCCGGGTGAGCCCGGCGGTGGACGAGAACGTGCTGTTGGCGGCGGGCGGGGGCGCGAATCACAATCTGTTCGTGCCGTCCGGGTTCTTCGTGAACGGGCCGCGCGATCGGGAGCGGCTGGAGCGCTATCACCGACTACACGGGGGCTTCGCGCCCTCACTCACGAATTTCAGCAATACCAGTTACGAGGCCATCCACACCTTGCGCGGCATGGCGGAGCTGGCCGGATCCTTGGAGGTGGGGCGGATTCAGGCCGCGATCGCGGACTGTCCGGTCATCGAAACCCCATGGGGCGAGCTCGGTTTCGAGGGCCGACAAGCGATCCGCCCGACCTGGCTGGCCAGGGCGGGCGGCATCGACTTCGAGATCCTGGACGGGATCTGATCTATTCGTTTGTGCGGCTGATTACGCGCTGACCAGGCTGTCCAGCACGGACAGGAACAGGCCGAGGCCGTCGTCGCTGGGGCCGGTGAGCGGCTCGGTGGCGTGCTCGGGGTGCGGCATCAGGCCGACGATGCGGCGGTTCGCCGAGGTGATTCCGGCGATGTCGCGCTGCGACCCGTTGGGGTTGCCGCCCGCGTAGCGGAAGACCACGCGGCCCTCGCCCTCGAGCTCGTCGAGCACCTCGGCGGACGCCTGGAAGCGGCCTTCGGCGTTCTTGACGGGGATGAGGATCTGGGCGCCGGTCTCGTAACGGCTGGTCCAGGCGGTGTCGGTCTGCTCGACGGTCAGCCACTGGTCGCGGCAGACGAAGTGCAGGCCCTCGTTGCGGGTCAGCGCGCCCGGCAGCAGGCCCGCCTCGCACAGGATCTGGAAACCGTTGCAGATGCCCAGGATCGGCATGCCCTGCTCGGCGGACTTGATGACCTCACCCATGACGGGAGCCATGGAGGCGATGGCGCCGGCGCGCAGGTAGTCGCCGTAGGAGAAGCCGCCGGGGACGACGACCGCGTCGACCTGCTTGAGGTCGGCATCGGCGTGCCACAGCGAAACGGGCTCGGATCCGGCCAGTTTCACCGCCCGGGCGGCGTCGACGTCGTCGAGCGTGCCGGGGAAGGTGATGACACCGATGCGGGCGCTCACAGCCGGACGACCTTCCAGTCCTCGATCACGACGTTGGCCAGCAGCGATTCGGCGATCTGCTCGAGGTCGGCGTCGCTGACATTGTCGTCGACGTCCAGTTCGAATCGCTTGCCCTGCCGCACATCCGAGATCCCGGGGTGTCCGAGACGCCCCAGCGCTCCGACAATGGCCTGTCCCTGCGGATCCAGGATTTCGACCTTCGGCATCACCTCGACCACGACACGTGCCACGCGTTGCTCCTCAGCTGGTGGGGCGGCGCTCGGACATCGGTGCTGACCGAGCGGGGGTATCGCTGATCAGCGTAGTTGGCGGGGGTGGCGGGGGCCGCGCCGGGTCGTGCCGGTCGTGGCCTGCGCCACAGTCGCCCGGAGCGATCGGACCGGCCTGTGACACTTCGTGCCATCGTGGGCCGGGCGCTACCGTTGTTCCATGCGCATAGCCCATTTCGGACATTCCTGCATTCTGGTGGAACTGAACGGCGCGAAGATCCTATTCGATCCGGGCAATTTCTCGCACGGATTCGAGGGCATCACCGGATTGGACGCGATCGCGGTGACGCATCAGCACCCCGATCACATCGACTCCAACCGGATCGGGGCGCTGATCGAGGCGAATCCGCAGGCCCGGCTGCTGTCGGACCCGCAGACCGCGCTGCAGCGGGGTGAGCCCTGGGAGGCGGTGTCCGCCGGAAATGTACTGAAAGTCGGTGACGTCCAAATAACCGGTGGCGGCGGCCGGCACGCGGTCATCCATCCCGAGATCCCGGTAATAGACAACACTGTCTTCCAACTCGGCAGCCCGGAAGAACCGGCCCAGTTCGTCCATCCCGGTGATTCGCTGTGGGTTCCGCCGACACCGGTCGGCGTTCTCGCCATTCCCGCGGTCGCACCGTGGATGCGCATCAGTGAGGCCATCGATTACCTGCGGGCGGTAAATCCCCGTACCGCCTTCCCCATCCACTTCGGGATCATCGAGCCGGCGGCGCAGGGCATCTATTTCGGTCGGCTGAACGAAATGGGTCCGGCCAATACCGAATTCCGGATCGTGGAACCCGAGGATCACGCGGAATTCTGATTCCGCGCCGCCGGGCAGGAGCGGCCACCGCCCGGCGGCGCGAGCTGTGGAAACTACTGTGGCGGAGGTTGATTCGTGGTGAGGAACATGACCGCGGTGCTGCCGTGCTGCATGCTGGCTCCCTCGCGTCGACGAACCTTCCCTTCCATGACCGAAATGACTGGTTCAGTCTTCACCGGTTCCGGCCCGCGCACGGCAGAACGCGAAAAAAACACCTCCGACCTGCCCTAACGGTAAGACGCCAGGAACAGCGCCTCGGCCAGAGCCATGTTCTCGATCTCCGTCGGATCGACGCTCTCGTTGGGCGCGTGGATCAGGCACTTGGGCTCCTCGACCCCCATGAGCATGATCTCCGCCCCCGGATAGGTGTCGGCGAAGACATTGCACAGCGGAATCGAGCCGCCCTGCCCCTCGGTGGTCGCGGGCCGCCCGTACGCGGCCTCCAGCGCCGCGGACATGGCCTGCCGCGCCGGGCCGTCGGTGCTGCCCACGAACGGCGAGCCGGTGGCCTCGGTCTCCACGGTGACCTTCGCGTGCCACGGCGCGTGCGACTTCAGGTGGGCGGTGAGCGCTTTCAGCGCCTCGTCCGGCTTGGTGCCCGGCGGGATCCGCAGGTTCAGTCGCGCCCGCGTCTTGGGCTGGATGGCCGCCGAGGAACCGACCACGGCCGGCACGTCCATGCCGAGCACGGTCAGAGCCGGTCGCGCCCACAGCATGTCGGCCACCTTGCCACCGCCCACCAGGTCGACGCCGTCGAGAACGCCCGCGTCTGAGCGGAATTGGTCCACCGGGTACTCGTGACCGTCCCACACCTGATCGTTGCGCAGGCCGTCGACGGTGGTGTTGCCGTCCGCGTCGCGCAGCGTGCCCAGCAGGTGGATCATGGCGGCGAGCGCGTCGGGGGCCGCGCCGCCGAACATGCCGGAATGCATGGGGCCGGACAGGGTTTCGACGGTGACGAGCACGTTCACGTTGCCGCGCAGGGTCTGGGTGAAGGTGGGGACGCCGACCGCGAAATTGCCGCAGTCGGCGATCAGCAGGGTGTCGGCGCGCAGCAGCTCGACATTGCCGGGCACGAATTCCTCCAGGCCGCCGGTGCCCTGCTCCTCGGAGCCCTCCGAGACCAGCACGAGCCCGACCGGGAAGTCGTCGCCGTACACCTTGCGCAGCGCCCGCAGCGCGGTCAGGTGCATGACGATATTGCCCTTGCAGTCGGCCGCGCCGCGGCCGTACCAGCGGCCGTTCTTCTCGCTCAGCTGCCAGACCGGGGTCTGCCAGGCTGCGTCGTCGAGCGGCGGCTGCACGTCGTAGTGGCAGTACAACATGATGGTGGGCGCGCCGGCGGGGGTCTTGCTGCGGGCCACCACGGCATTGCTGCCGTCCGGGGTCTTGTGCAGGCCCACGTCGGTGAGACCTTCGGCCCGGAAAGCATCGGCCACCCACTGCGCGGTCTTCTCGCATTCCTCGATCGGGAACTGCCGAGCGTCGTACACCGACTTGAACGAGACCAGCTGGGCGAGATCGCTTTTCGCCCGCGGCATCAGTTCCTTCACGGCCGCGCGTAAAGCGGCGGTGGTCGAATCGTCCTTGGTTTCAACGGCACTGGTCATGGGCGTCCTCCCGGGGTCAGTTGTGGTCGTCGGGGTCGACCGTGTCACCAGTCTTCAGGTCGCCGACGTTCTTCAGGTAGGAAGCGAGCTCATCGGGGCAATAGGTGGCGATGGCGAGCGCGTCCGCTCGGGAGCGCCTTCGAAGCCGCCCGGTTCCTCGGTCATGCCAGCGCCTCCTGCGGAACGTCGGTCTTCCAGCCGGGCTTGCGGAATCGCAGGAACAGGTACGGGACGAGCAGGCCGACCACGCCCATTCCACCGCCGATGAGCAGCACATAGCTCAGCGCGTTGCCGCTGCCGTACTGCGACGGCGGGACGAACCCGATCAGGAACGCGGCGATGGAGGCCGCGGTGCCCAGGCCGCACAGCGCGGTCAGCGCGGGGGCCTGGTAGCCGCGCGGATGGTCGGGCTGGTTGCGGCGCAGGCGAATCGCGGCCACGAACATGAGCACGTACATGATCAGGTACACCTGGGTGGTGATCACCGACAGGATCCAGTAGGCGCTCGAGACGTCGGGGATGAACGCGTACAGCAGTGCCAGCAGGGTGGTCACGATGCCCTGGGCGACCAGCATGTTCTGTTGCACGCCATGCTTGTTCACCCGGGTCAGGATGGGCGGCAGATAGCCTTCCTTGCGCCCGATCAGCAGCAGGCCCTTGGACGGCCCGGCCAGCCAGGTCAGCATGCCGCCCAACGCCGCGGCCACCAGCATGATGCCCAGGATCGGGGTCAGGAAGCCGATATCGAAGTGGTTGAAGAATCCGTCGAAGGCCTGCATGACGCCGGCGGTGAGGCTCAAGTTCTTCGACGGCACCACCCAGCTGATCACCACGGCGGGCACGATGAAGATGGTCAGCACCAGCCCGACGGCCATGGCCATCGCCTTCGGATACTCCTTGCCCGGATCCTGCAGCGAGGACACGTGCACGGCGTTCATCTCCATGCCCGCGTAGGACAGGAAGTTGTTGACGATCAACACCAGGCTGGCCAGACCGGTCCAGGCCGGGAGCAGATGCTGGGAGTCCATCGGCGCGGCGGAGGCATTACCTTGCCCGAGGAACACGAACCCGAGCACCACCAGCAGTGCGCCCGGAATCATGTGCCGATGATCAGGCCCATGCTCGACAGTCCCGCAACGGTTTTGGTGCCCTGCGAGGACACGAACACCGCGACCCAGTAGATGGTGATGATGAGCCGTAGCCCCCTTGGTCACCGTGCCGGTCATCACTGGTCCTTTCCAGCCACTCCACCGAACCCGTACCCCACCGCAATGCTGAATAGTAACCTTTCAGCAACTATCTCTCGATTACGAAACGGTAGCTTGCAGAACCAGTTTCGATGAGTGCAGCTGGCTACCATCGATGCGGCAAACCCTGGCGTGCCCGAGATCGGAGCCCACATGACCGGCATTCTGGAACCCGACGACGTCTTCGCGATGCCCGGCATAAAACGCGCCGCGCCGCAACGGGGCTTCCCCGAACACGAGATCTTCCCGCAGGTCGCCTACCAGATCGTGCACGACGAACTGCTGCTCGACGGCGTCTCCCGGATGAACCTGGCCACCTTCTGCACCACCTGGGTCGACGACCAGGCCCGGCGGCTGATGAACGAATGCCTCGACAAGAACATCGTCGACAAGGACGAATACCCGCAGACCGCCGAACTCGAGCAGCGCTGCGTGCACATGCTCGCCGACCTGTGGAACTCCCCCGATCCGATGACCACCCTCGGCACCTCCACCACCGGTTCCAGCGAGGCGGCCATGCTGGGCGGGCTGGCCGCGAAGTTCCGCTGGCGCAAGCGCGGCGGCACCGGCATCCCCAATTTCGTGTGCGGGCCGGTGCAGGTCTGCTGGGAGAAGTTCGCCCGCTACTTCGACGTGGAGATCCGCCAGATCCCGCTGCGCGGCGACCGCTACACCATGCACCCCGACGACATCGCCGCCCACTGCGACGAGAACACCATCATGGTGGTGCCGACTTTCGGCCAGACCTTCACCGGCCTGTTCGAGGACGTCGAGGGCATCAGCAAGGCGCTCGACGAACTCCAGGAGAAGACGGGGCTCGACATTCCCATCCACGTCGACGCCGCCAGCGGTGGTTTTCTCGCCCCCTTCTGCGCGCCCGATATCCGCTGGGACTTCCGGCTGCCCCGGGTGAAATCCATCAACGCCTCCGGCCACAAGACCGGGCTCGCCCCGCTGGGCGCGGGCTGGGCCATCTGGCGTACCGCCGAGGACCTGCCCGAGGAACTCATCTTCAACGTCGACTACCTCGGCGGCAACATGCCCACCTTCAACCTGAACTTCTCCCGGCCCGGCGGGCAGGCCGTCACCCAGTACTACGACTTCATCCGGCTCGGGCGGGTCGGGTATCGCAATGTGCAGAACGCCATCTACACCGCCGGACAGCATCTGGCCAAGGGGCTCACCGAGTCCGGGCCGTTCGAGCTCATCCACGATTCCGATCCGAAGCACGGCATCACCGCCGTCTCCTGGAAGGTATACGGCAAGTCCAAGCTCAACCTGTACGACCTGTCCGACCGGCTGCGCACCCGGGGCTGGCTGATCGCGGCCTATCCGCTGCCCGCCGACCGCGAGGACGTGACCATCATGCGGGCCGTGCTGCGGCACGGCTTCACCCACGACATGGCCGACCTGCTGCTCGCCGACCTGAACCGCAGCATGAAGGTGCTCGACAAGCACCCGCTGAAGACCTCGCTGACCCGTGAGGACGCGGGCGGGTTCACCCACAACGCGAGTGCGATGGTGCCGACCGCCGAGCTCCAGGCAAAGGTGAAAGCCCAGCTCGACGGGCGCGGGAAGGCCAAGGGCAAGAAGGCCGGAACCGCCAAGTCCAAGGCAGGCAAGAAGGCACGGTAGCCGAGAGTTCGGCCGCCACCACGACTTCCACCGCCACAGACGACGAAGCGGCGGCGGGAATCTCCCGCCGCCGCTTCGTTTCTGCGTCTAGTTGCCCGCCGCGCCCGCGGTGTCGAGCACCCAGGCGAATTCGAAGGCGACTTCCTTCCACTTCTCGTAGCGGCCGCTCACGCCGCCGTGACCGGCGCTCATCTCGGTCTTCAGCAGCAGCTGCGCGTCACCGGTCTTGGTGGCGCGCAGTTTGGCCACCCACTTGGCGGGCTCGACGTAGAGCACGCGGGTGTCGTTGAGGCCGGTGATGGCCAGCATCGCCGGATAGTCCTGGGCCGTGACGTTCTCGTACGGCGAGTAGGACTTCATGTAGTCGTAGACTTCCTTGTCCTCCAACGGGTTTCCCCACTCGTCCCACTCGGTGACGGTGAGCGGCAGGGACGGGTCCAGGATGGAGGTCAGCGGGTCCACGAAGGGGACATTGGACAGGATGCCCGCGAACAGCTCCGGCGCCATGTTCGCGACCGCGCCCATGAGCAGGCCGCCCGCGCTGCCGCCGTCGGCCACCATGCGGTCCGGCGCGGTCACCCCGCTGTCCACCAGATGCCGTGCGACCGAGACGAAGTCGGTGAAAGTGTTCTTCTTGGTGAGCGTCTTGCCGTGCTCGTACCAGAGCCGGCCCATCTCGCCGCCGCCGCGCACATGCGCCACCGCGAACACCATGCCGCGATCCAACAGCGACAGCCGCGCCACCGAGAAGTACGGGTCGATGGCGGCCTCGTAGGAGCCGTAACCGTAGAGCAGCAACGGCTTCGGCTCGGCCACCGCGTCCCGGCGCATCACCAGCGAGATCGGCACCCGGGTGCCGTCCGCGGCCACCGCCCAGTCCCGTTGCTGCACATACTCGCCGGCGTCGTAGCCGCCCAGCACCACCTGCTCCTTGCGCAGCAGCAGTTCACCGGTCTCGGGCACGTAGTCGAAGACCTGGGTGGGGGTGATGAAGGAGGTGAGCCCGATGCGCAGCATGGGCTGCTCCCACTCCGGGTTCGCGCTCAGCCCGGCCGAGAACAGCGCCAGGTCGAACTCGATGTCCTTCAGCTCGCCGTAGCCATCGGCGGTCAACGGCCACACCGCGACGCGCGGCAGCGCCTCGCGCCGGTAGCTGAGCACCAGCTTGTCGGCGAACGCGTCGATGTCCTCGAGCCGCACGTCGTCGCGGTGCGGGATCAGGATCTTCATCGCGGCCGGATCGGCCAGCGGGGCCTCGGCCAGCACGAAGTTGACCGCCTTCACGCCGTCCACCACGTCGTTGTGCAGGATGAGCAGCTTGTCCTCGCCGCCGATGACGGCATGCTCGGCCGAGTACTCGACGCCCTCACGACGCGGCATGAGCACCCGGAACTCGCCCTCGGGGTTGTTCGCCTCCAGGATCCAGTTCTCACTGGTGATCTTGGAGCCGGTCATGATGACCAGGAACTGCTCCGAACGGGTCGCGCCGATGCTGACCCAGAAGCTCTCGTCCGGCTCGTGGAAGACCCGGACGTCCGCGGTTTGCTCCGAACCCAGCTTGTGCCGCCACACGCTGTCGGGCCGCCACGAGTCGTCGAGGGTCTGATAGAAGAGGTGGGTGCCGTCCAGCGACCAGGTCGCGCCCGGCGCGATGTTCGGGATCTCGTCGGACAGCAGCTCACCGGTGCGCAGATTCTTGATCCGCAGTGTGTACCGCTCGTCGCCCCGGATGTCGGCCGAGTAGGCGAGCATGTCGCCGGCGTGGCTCAGCGAGTACGCGCCGAGCGCGAAGAAGTCGTGGCCCTCGGCCAGCTCGTTGGAGTCGAGGACGATCTCCTCCCCCGGGATCTCGACGTCGGCCTCCAGCTTGGGCGGAGTCCAGTCGTCGGGGTCGGCGATCGGGCAGCGGCAGTGCACGCCGTGCTGCTTGCCCTCGAAGGTGCGCGAGTAGTACCAGTAGTCGCCCATCCGGGTCGGCAGCGACAGGTCGGTCTCCTGGGTCCGGCCCTTGATCTCCTCGAAGATCTTCTCCCGGAGCGGGCCCAGCTTCGCGGTCTGCGCCTCGGTGTAGGCGTTCTCCGCCTCCAGATAGGCGATGACCTCGGGATTCTCCTTGTCCCGGAGCCACTCGTACTCTTCGATGAAGACATCACCGTGGTGCACGCGCTCCGTCGGCACCCGCTTGGCGATCGGCGCCACCACCGCGCCGCTGACTGACGTCGTGCTACCACTGTCCAAAGCCATGGCACCAACTTAGTGGTGCACCCTGAGCGTGGGGGTCAACGGGCGCGGCGCTGCCGCGGCAGGGCGGTCATCCGCTGCTCATAGAGGAAGAAGACGGCGGCCTTCCGGCGCGCGCACTGATCGGTCGGGCAGCTGCGGTGGATCAGCAGAATGCTGTGGGCCAGATCCGCCGTGAAGCGCTCGGGAACCATCGCGCAGCTGTCGGAGACCGGGGCGGCGCGTTGCGGGGACCATGGCGTGCGCACCACGTACCTCCTTCCGCTCACAGAAGATGGAATATCCGATCCGAAGCCCTCACAAACACTGGCATGATGGGTGCGATCTACATCACCGACCGGTACCGGCTGGTCTGCGCGCAGGGGAGGCCGACAGTGGAAGCGAAGAACCGTGTAATCGAAGCCGACGCGGTATGGCGACGGGGCGACGACCGCGAGGACGGCGTCGAAATCGCCTTTCTGGCCAGCGGCAACATCGCACTGCGGGATTCCCGCACTCCGGACGGCCCGGTCCTGATCTTCACCCCCGGCGAGTGGGAGGCCTTCGTCGCCGGCGCCAAGGACGGCGAATTCAACCGTCCCGGAGTCTGATTCAGGCCCCTATCGCCCCGCCGATGGTGGGCCAGGACGAATGCAACGTGTCCTGCCAGTACGACCACGAATGCGTGCCCACCGGCGAATGCTCCACTCGCGCCGGAATATTGAGCGACCGCAGCCGCTGCTCGAACGTGGTGACGCAGGCGTCCACCCCGAATTCGATGGGACCGCCGAAGAAGATGTTCTCCGGCAGCTGCGGCTTGATCTCCAGCTCGTGCGGACCGGGCAGGCCGGTGCCGGTGGACAGGAACAGGGTCTTGCCGCGCAATGCCTCGGTCAGTACCGCCGGATTGTGTTCCGTCCACGCCGGACCGCCCGGCGCGCCCCACATGTTCAGCGGATTGCCACCACGATTCGCGACCGAGAACATCATCGCGCCCTCGGCGATGGTGGTGTCCGGGCAGGCGCTGTAACCCGCCACCGCCCGGTACATCTCCGGATGCCGCACCGCCAGCACGAACGCCGCGATGCCGCCCATCGACAGACCGCCGATGGCATTCACGCCGTTACCGGAGAAATAGTCGTCGATGATGGGCGGAAGTTCCTGCGTCAGAAAGGTTTCCCACTTGTAGCGGCCGAAGCGCGGATCGTCGGACACCCAGTCGGTGTAGTAGCTGGCCTGGCCACCCATGGGCAGCACCACGTTCACGTTCTTGCCCTGGAAGAAGGGTTCCGCGTCGGTGGCATTGGTCCAGGTGCTCTGGACCGCGCCCGGGTCGAGGCCGTCGAGCAGGTAGTAGGTGGGGCGGTCGCCGCCGCCGGCGGGATGCAGCACCTGCACCTGGATGGTGCGGCCCATGGCGGCGGAGTCGATGAACAGGGCCGAGCGGGTGGCGCTCAGTTCGTCGACCCGGACCACCTGGGCCGCGCCGGCGATCGCAGGTGGCGCGGCCACCGGATACAGCAAACCTGCAGCAATCGCCAGAACAGCAGCGGCAACAGCTCTCTTGCGCATGTCCCGACCTCCATCAGCCCACCACAATCACGTTCCAACGTAACTCGAGCGACTCGCAGGATGTCGAGGAACGCAGTTTTGGCGTGTCCTTGGCAAACCAGACGGTTCAAATATGCTAATGCACTTCCGCTATGAAACGGCGCCGATTCGAGTTAGCGCACCCTTGATAGATCCCGCCAGATAATCCAGGTCGGCCCGCGCCGGAGTGGTCGGCCGCGCCCGCAACCCGAAACCGTCCCCCGGAGTGCGCGGGATCACGTGCAAATGCACATGGAACACCTCCTGCCCCGCCGTCACCCCGTCGGCCAGGAAGAAATTCACCCCGTCACACCCCACCTCCGAGGCCCGCAGCCCCGCCGCGATCCGCTGCCCCACCTGAAAGAGCTTGCCGCCCATCGCCGGATCCAGCTCCGCCAGACTCCGCGCCGGAACCTTCGGAATCACCAGCACATGCCCGGGCGTCACCGGCCGAATATCCATGAACGCCAAGACATCCTCGTCCTCGTACACCTTCGAGGACGGGGCCCGGCCGGCAACGATGTCGGAGAAGATCGTGTAAGGATTCATGCCCGCAGCCTAGAACGCCCCGGACCGCCATCTGCCCCCGATCACCACAGCGCGCGGGCGAGCACCCCTGCCAACCCACTCCAAAACCCAATCGCCCCCGGCTCCGTTCAGGAGCCGGGGGCGAGAGTCGAGAGTCGTTGTATCCCTAGAGAATCGGGGACGGGGTGTAGCGGGCGGCCTCCGGGTCGGCATCCACCAGCTTCTGCACCTGGGCGATCACCTCGGCGGTCTGCGCCTCGGCCGCGCCGATGAACGCGGACCGATCGGCCAGCGCCGCGTCCAGGGCGGCCCGGTCCAGCGGCATCCGGTCGTCGCCGGCCAGCCGGTCCAGCAGATCGGGCTCGCGGCCCTGCTCCCGCATGGCCAGCGCCACCGCCACCGCGTGCTCCTTGATGACCTCGTGCGCGGTTTCGCGGCCCACGCCCGCGCGCACCGCCGCCATCAGGATGCGGGTGGTGGCCAGGAACGGCAGGTAGCGGTTCAGCTCGCGGTCGACCACGGCCGGGTACGCGCCGAACTCGGCCAGCACGGTCAGGAAGGTCTCCATCATGCCGTCGATGGCGAAGAAGGCGTCCGGCAGCGCGACGCGGCGCACCACCGAGCAGAACACGTCGCCCTCGTTCCACTGCGCGCCCGCCAGCTCGGCCGCCATCGAGCCGTAGCCGCGCAGCACCACCTGCAGGCCGTTGACGCGCTCACACGAACGGGTGTTCATCTTGTGCGGCATCGCCGAGGAGCCCACCTGGCCGGGCTGGAAGCCCTCGGTGACCAGCTCGTGGCCCGCCATCAGGCGAATGGTGTGCGCGAACGAGGACGGGCCCGCACCGACCTGCACCAGCGCCGAGATCACGTCGTGGTCCAGCGAGCGCGGGTAGATCTGGCCGACGCTGGTGAACACGTTCGCGAAGCCCAGGTGCCGGGACACCTTCTGCTCCAGCTCCGCCAGCTTGGCCGCGTCGCCGCCGAGCAGGTCCAGCATGTCCTGGGCGGTACCCATCGGGCCCTTGATGCCGCGCAGCGGATAACGGTCGATGAGCTCCCGCAGCCGGGTCAGCGCGATGAGCAATTCGTCTGCGGCGGAAGCGAACCGCTTGCCGAGGGTGGTGGCCTGCGCCGCCACGTTGTGCGAGCGTCCCGCCATCACCAGCGTCTGATACTGCGCCGCGCGCTCCGCGAGCCGCGCCGCGATGGCCACGCCGTGGCCGTACACGTGCTGCAGCGAGAGACGGATCTGCAGCTGCTCCACGTTCTCGGTGAGATCCCGGGAGGTCATGCCCTTGTGCACGTGCTCGTGTCCGGCGAGCGCGTTGAACTCCTCGATCCGGGCCTTCACGTCGTGCCGCGTGACCCGCTCGCGCTCGGCGATGGACTTCAGATCGACCTGATCGATGACCCGCTCGTAGTCTTCGACCACACCGGCCGGAACATCGATCCCGAGTTCGGCCTGAGCGCGCAGCACCTCCAGCCACAGCCGCCGCTCGAGCACAATTTTGTTCTCGGGCGACCACAGGTGAACCAGCTCGGGGCTGGCGTAACGGGTGGCGAGGACGTTCGGCACAAGACTCACGTCTTCGCAGTTTACTGTGCTTGTTTGCCTGCGCTTCGCTCCGGCGGGGTTCGCAGCGCTGGAGGTCTCGTTCTTCCCTCCCTCCGCTCCTCCGCTACGCTCCCCCGCTCCACTCGGTCCAGAACGAGACGCGCCGCGAACCTTCGAGCTGTCTCGGAGTTCGGGGGTTCAGGGGGCTGGTTGTGCCAGGGCTCGGCGGGCTATGTCGGTGGGGCGACGATGTCGATGATTTCCAGGAGCGCGCCCCGCGCCATGCGGCGGGGTTGCGGGTCGAATTCACCGAGCGCGGTCACCACCGCCCCATCGACCACCGCCACCAGACGGCGGGTCTGTTCGGCGCGCACGACGCGGTCGGAGCGGCGCAGCACGTCGGCGAGCAGTTCGTCCAGCTGGGCGCGTAGTCGCAGCTGGACCTCTCGTAGTTCCGGGTGGCGGGCGGAGGCGACCGTCCGCTCGTAGCGGGCGATCAGCTGACCGCGCGCGTCCTCGTCCTGAATCTCCGGGCCCACCAACAGATCCAGCACCAGTTCGACGGTGGCTTCCGCGGCGCGGCGGCGGTGGGTCACCTCGCCGACGCGGCGGCGCATGGCCTCGAGTTCGGCGGTGCCGGAGAATTCGACCGCGCGCGCGATCAGATCCTCCAACGATTCGAAGTAGTAGGTGGTCGACGCGAGCGGCAGATCCGCCCGGGTCGCCACCGAGCGGTGACGCACCGCCTCGAAGCCGCCTTCGAGCAGTAGCTCGGCGGCGGCACAAACCAGTGCATGGCGACGCCGTTCGCCTTTCGGAGTCGTCGCAGTGGTCACGATGCAATCGTGCCAGTCATCAGCGGCGCTGTGTTCATTTTGCCCACCGCGCTCAATCTCCTTGGCAGATCAGGCCAAATACCGTTCCAACCGGTCCAGTGCCGCTTCGATGTCGGCGGCGGCTCCGGCGAACGAGAAGCGAACGGTGTGATGACCGTGCCGGGTGTCGAAGTCGATGCCGGGGGCCAGCGCCACACCGGTGGCGTCGAGCACCTCGGTGCACCAGCGCATCGAATCATCGGTCAGGTGAGCGATATCCGCGTAGACGTAGAACGCGCCGTCGGCGGGGGCGAGGTCGGTGATGCCGAGCTTCGTCAGGCCGGACAGCAGCAGCTGGCGGTTTGCCGCATAGCGTTCCACATGACCGTCCAGTTCGGCTTTGGCTTCCGGACCGAACGCGTGCACGGCCGCGAACTGGGAAATAGCCGGCGGGCACACCGTCATGTTCGACGCCAGCCGCTGCAAGGCCGGGCGCAGCGCTTCCGGCACCAGCATCCAGCCCAGCCGCCAGCCGGTCATGGAGAAGTACTTCGACACCGAGCCGATGACGACCGAGTTCCGGGAGGTCTCCCACGCGGACGAGGTCGGTTCCGTGTCGTCGTAGACGATGCCGTGATAGATCTCGTCGGAGATCAGCAGCGTCCCGTGCTCGTCGCACCAGCGGGCCAGCGCCGCCAGCTCCTCCGGCGCGATCATCGTCCCGGTCGGGTTGGCCGGGCTGGCCACGATCAAGCCCGCGGGCGGCTCCGGCAGCGCCTCCAGCATGGCCACGGTCGGCTGGAACCGGGTCTCGGGCCCGCAGTCCAGCTCCACCACGTCGCAGCCCAGCGCGGTCAGCGTGTTCCGGTAGGCCGGATACCCCGGCCGCGCCACCACGACGGTGTCGCCGGGATCGAACGCGGCCAGGAACAGCAGCGTGAACGCGCCGGACGACCCGGTGGTGACCACGACATCGTCGGCCTCCACCTGCACCCCGTAGGTGTCACGATGGTGCCCGGCGATGGCCTCCCGCAACGCCAGAATCCCGAATGTCTCGGTATAACCCAGCAATTCGGAATCCATGGCCGCCCTGGTGGCCCGCAAAACCGCCTCCGGAGCGGGCGTGGAAGGCTGCCCCGCGGCCAGCACCAGCACATCGCCGTGGGTCCGGGCCCGTTCAGCAGCTGCTTTCCAGACGTCCATCACGTAAAAAGGTGGAATGGTCGACCGGCGAGATTCGATACGCACCCGACAGACGGTAGAGCACCCGCTCCCCCGCCTGTCCGGGAACGGTCGTGCGAATGCCTGAGGAGGCCGCTGTGCAGGGGGGACCAGCAACCACCGGGAACACTCCGGACACCGACCAACACCCACCCCTTCCAGCCCCCGCCCCACCCAGCGGCCGCACTTCGCGGCGCGGCGGTTTCGGAGCGGCGGACAGCTATACGCCCGGCATCCGATCTCGGCTCGGCGTCGAAGACAAGCCGTCACGGCTCGGAGCGACGCTGAAACGGGCCGCGCTGTTGGTGGCCGGACTCGTCGGGCAGACGGCCGCCCAGCTGCGGGCTCATGCACCGATCGTGCGAGACTGGACCGTCGAGCTGTGGGCGCGGCGGCCGCGGTCCCGGGCCGAAGCCGTCGAGTTGGCGCAGCGGGGGCGCGCGGAGGCGCGTCGGCAGTGGCCTGTAGTGCGGGCGTGGACCATTCAGCATCGCGTGTTGGTCGGCGGGATGACCGCGGTCCTGGTGTTCGCGAGCGCCGACGGGGCGCTGGGACTGATCCCCACCGACGCCGCTGTGGGTCCCCGTGTGGCAGTGCGTATTCCGGTGCAATATCCGCTGCAGATCCAGGCCACGCAGGAATCCTCGAAGCGGTACCTGGACGCCATCAACAACGGTGAACACCTGCGCGAACAGGCCGTGGTCTCGGCCGCCGCGGCGGCCACCCTGGAACGCGCGAAGGCGGAGGCCGCAGCGGCCGTGGCCGGGCAGCCGCAGCCATGGCTCACCCCGTCCCCGGACGCCACCCTCCCTCCCGGATTCGTCCTCCCGGGTGTCGGCGGTTTCGCGCTGCCGGCGAAGGGCCTGTTCACCTCCGGATTCGGCGCCCGCTGGGGCACTTTCCACGCGGGCATCGACATCGCCGCCCCGCTGGGTTCACCGATCTACGCGGTGGCCGCGGGCACGGTCATCGACGCGGGCCCGGCCCAGGGCTTCGGCCTGTGGGTCCGCATCCGCCACGACGACGGCGCCATCTCCGTCTACGGCCACATGTACGACTTCTCGGTCTCGGTCGGCGAACGCGTCCCCGCGGGCCTCCAGATCGCCCGCATCGGCAACCGCGGCGACTCCACCGGCCCCCACCTGCATTTCGAGATCATCATCAACGGCCAGCACGTCGACCCCCAACCCTGGCTCGCCCAGCGCGGCATCGTCCTCGGCTGATCCGCCCCCCGAATCCGGCGGTGCCGAACCGGAACACGACGACGCCCGCCCGAATCGGATTCGGGCGGGCGTTGTTTCGTCGGTGACTCAGTCCGCGGTGGGGATGGTGATGCGGCCTTCGGTGGCGGCCAGGGCGATGTCGGTGCGGAAGTGTCCGCCCGGCAGCTTGATTCCGGCGAGGCGGTCGTAGGCGTTCTTGCGGGCGGCGACGAGGTCCGCGCCCTGGCCGACGATGGCGAGGACGCGGCCGCCGGCGGAGATCAGGGCGCCGTCCTCGCGCTGGGCGGTGCCGGCGTGCAGGACCTCGGATTCGATTCCGGTGCCGGTGGATTCGGCGCCGGTGATGACGTCGCCGCTGCGCGGGCGGGCCGGGTAGTTCTCGGCGGCCAGCACGACGGTGACGGCGGCGCCGTCCTTCCAGCGCGGCGCGGCGACCTGGTCGAGGGTGCCGGTGGCGGTGGCGTGCAGGAGTTCGCCGAGCGGGCTGTCCAGCATGGCCAGCACGGCCTGGGTCTCGGGATCGCCGAAGCGGCAGTTGAATTCGACGACGGCGGGACCTGCCTGGCCCATGGCGAGACCGGCGTAGAGCAGGCCGCTGAACGGCACCCCGCGCTTCACCATCTCGGCGGCGACGGGCTTCACCACGTCGTCGACGATGGCCTGCAGGGCTTCCGCGGGCAGCCACGGCAGCGGCGTGTACGCGCCCATGCCGCCGGTGTTGGGTCCGGTGTCGCCGTCACCGACCCGCTTGTGGTCCTGGGCGGGCAGCAACGGCACCACCGTCTCGCCGTCGACCAGGCAGAACAGCGAAACCTCGGGGCCGTCGAGGAAGGATTCCAGCAGCACCGGATGGCCCAGCTCGAGCAGTTCCGCGCCGTGCTCCCGCGCGACCGACCGGTCCGGGGTCACCACGACGCCCTTACCCGCGGCCAGCCCGTCGTCCTTGACCACCCAGGTCGGGCCGAAACGGTCCAGCGCCGCATCCAATTCGCCCGGGTGATCCACGATCTCGCTGTGCGCGGTGCGCACCCCGGCCGCGTTCATGACGTCCTTGGCGAAGGCCTTGGAGCCCTCGATCCGCGCGGCGTCGGCCGACGGGCCGAACACCGGGATCCCGGCCGCGCGCACCGCGTCGGCGACCCCGAGCACCAGCGGCACCTCGGGCCCGACCACGACGAGATCGGCGGCCAGCTCCCGCGCCAGCGCCACCACTTCCTCCCCGGAGGTGGCGTCGACGGCCCGCACCTCGGCATGCTGGGCGATGCCCGCATTGCCGGGCGCCGCGTAGACCGCGGTCACCGCCGGGTCCTTGCGCAGTGCCAGGACGAGGGCATGTTCACGGGCTCCGGAACCGATGACGAGTACGCGCACGGCGAACAGCTTAGAGGGCTCCGCCCACCCACCGAAGAGCGGTCCAGCGACGCGACGGCGCAGCACCAGCGACACACCACCGGCGAGCGCTGGCGCCGCCGGCAGCGCAGCGGGCGGGGTGCCCAAGCCGTGCGCGAACGCATGCGGTCACGAGTCCAGACCCGTGCCCAGAGGTTCGGGGCGCGTCTCGTTCTGGACTGAGCGGAGCGGAGGAGCGAAGCGGGGAGCGGAGGGAGGGAAGAACGAGACCTCCAGCGCCCCGAACCCGCCCGCAGCGAAGCGGAGGGCAAACTATCCAGCATGGCTTCTGTTTTCTCCGCAATCATCGAAGGTCGGCTGCCGGGGCGGTTCGTCTGGGAGGACGACGAATTCGTCGCCTTCCTCACCATCGCGCCGGTGACGCCGGGGCACACGCTGGTGGTGCCGCGCAAGGAGATCGATCAGTGGCAGGACGTCGATCCGGGCACCATGGCGCGCCTGACCGGTGTCGCCCAGGTGATCGGCCAGGCGGTGCGCGCCGCGTGGGACGCCCCGCGTGCGGGCCTGCTGATCGCCGGCCTCGAGGTGCCGCATCTGCACGTGCACGTGTTCCCGGCGTTCCACATGGGTGACTTCGACATCAGCGGCGCCGACACCTCGCCGAGCCCGGAGTCCCTGGACGAGGCGCAGTCCAAGATCAAGCAGGCCCTGCGCGACCTCGGCCACGGCGCGAACGTCCCGGAGTAGCGGTCCCGTGCGCACCCGCCCGGGTGCGCATCCGGCTCACCCCTGTTCGCGGGGCAGCCGCACCGTGAAGGTGGCGCCCTCCCCCGGCACGCTGGTCACCGACACCGTGCCGCCGTGGGCGTCGACCAGCGCCTGCACGATCGAAAGTCCCAGTCCGGTACCACCGCTGTCCCGGCTGCGGGACATGTCGGTGCGATAGAAGCGTTCGAAGACCCGCTCGGCTTGTTCGCCGGAGAGCCCGGGCCCGGTGTCGGAGACCTCGATCAGCACGTCGCGGTCCTCGGGGGTCAGCCGCAACACCACCTCCGCCTCGGACGGCGTGTGCACGAGCGCGTTGTTGATCAGATTGGCCAGCACCTGCCGCAGCCGCGTCTCGTCGCCGATCAGCTCCAATGTGCCGGGGCCGGGCCGGATTTCGAGGTCGATCTTGCGTTCGGGCCCGTCCTGATGCTGGGCCGCGGCGAGCGCGCGCGCACTGTGCACGGCATCGCTGGCCAGCATGAGCAGGTCCACCGACCGTCGTTCCACGGGCCGTTGCGCGTCCAGCCGGGCCAGCATGAGCAGGTCCTCGACGAGCAGCCCCATCCGCTTGGATTCGCGTTCGATGCGGTCCATCAGCAGGTCCGGGTCGGTGATCGCGCCCTGCCGGTACAGCTCGGAGAAGCCTTTGATGGTGGTGAGCGGGGTGCGCAGTTCGTGGCTGGCGTCGGCGACGAAGCGCCGCATCTTGGCCTCGGAGCGCAGCGCCCCTTCCTCGGACGCCTCGGTGGCGGCGAAGGCCTGCTGGATCTGGGTGAGCATGGTGTTGAGCGACTGCGACAGGTGATCGACCTCGGTGTCGGTGCCGCGCACCGGAACTCGCCGATGCAGGTCACCGCCCGCGATGGCGGCCGCGGTGCCCTCGACCTCTCGCAGCGGGCGCAGACTGCGCCGGATCACCATGCGCGCCACCGCGGCCAACGCCGCCAGCACCAGCGCGCCGATCACCAGTTGCAGCACGATCAGCTTGTCGAGCAGCGAGTTCGTCTCGTCCATGCGCAGCGCGATGATGCTGGTGCCGTGGTCGTTGACGGTCTTGAGGACTCGCCATTCCTCGCCGGGCGCACCGACCGAGCCGACGGTCTCGGGCCGGTTGCCCAGGTCGTCGGGCACCTCCGGTTCCTGCACCCCGGCGGTCAGGATGAGCGTGGGCTGCCCGGCCGGGTCACGCACCTGCACCCAGTACAGGTGTGGCGGTCGTTCCCGCCCGCGCACGGTGGGCAGTGGTTCGGGTCGTTGCGCGCCGGGCGCGGCCCAACTGTGGGCGGCGTCGGACAGCTGCCGGTCGATCCGTTCGACCAGCACATTGCGCATCAGGGAGGTGACGGCGATGCCGGAGGCCAGCAGCCCGAGCCCGGCCAGCGACACCAGCGCCAGCACCAGCGTGGTGCGCAGCGGCACCGCGGCGAGCCGATCGGCGATCTTGCGGCGGATTCCGCGGGCCGCCTCGGCGGCGTTCACTGCACCGCCGTGCGACCGCGCGGCTCCCGCATCACGTAGCCGACCCCGCGCAGCGTGTGGATCAGCCGATCCGGCCCGGTGTCGACCTTCTTGCGCAGGTAGGACACGTACGTTTCGACCACGCCGACCTCGCCGCCGAAGTCGTAGCGCCACACGTGGTCCAGGATCCGCGGCTTGCTCAGCACGGTGCCGGCGTTGACCAGGAAGTACCGCAGCAGCGTGAATTCGGTGGGTGACAGGGCGACCGGTTCGCCCGCCTTCCACACCTCGTGGGTGTCGTCGTCGAGTTCGATGTCGGCGAACCGCAGCCGCGAGGACTTGGTTTCGGGCGCGGCCCGCCCGGATCGGCGCAGGATCACCCGCAGCCGAGCCACGACTTCTTCGAGGCTGAACGGCTTGGTGACGTAGTCGTCGGCGCCGAGGGTGAGCCCGGTGATCTTGTCATCGACGTCGTCGCGCGCGGTCAGGAACAGCACGGGCGCGTCGATCCCGTCGGCCCGCAGCCGCCGCAGCAGCCCGAAGCCGTCCATGCCGGGCATCATCACGTCGATGATCATGGCGTCGGGCCGGAAGGTCTTGGCCCGGTCGAGTCCTTCGGTGCCGCTGGCGGCGCTGGCCACCTCGAACCCTTGATACCGCAGGCTCACGGACAGCAACTCGACGATCATCGGCTCGTCGTCGACGACGAGCACTTTGGCCTCGGGTTCGCGTCCTTGCGCAGGCACACCGGTCATGACCTCATATTCTGCGCTGCCCCCGCGAGAACCCTGGCCAATCCCTGGGAGTTTCCTGGGAAGGCAAGGATCTTTCTGACCGGCCGCCGGCCCGATGCGAAACCGGCCACGCTCCCCACGACCGGCAGAAGTCGCGGGGAGGCGGAACAGAGCCCCCTGTCAGGATTGAACTGACGACCTTCGCTTTACAAGAGCGGTGCTCTACCACTGAGCTAAGGAGGCGGAAAGCGGTGCCATCATAACCGGGTTGGCCGGCTGCGCGGAAAAGCCGGCTTCCCGGTCGGAGCGATGCCGCGGCGAACACCGGGACGCGGCCGTGCGACGCTCGTGGCGTCGCCGGCCGCGTTCGGAAGTCGTTCGCGCAGTATCGGCCTAACCGCAGAGTGTCAGGACTGGGCCGCCTGACGAGCCGCGTCGTCCGCCGCCATGGCGTCACGCAGGCTCTTCGGACGCATGTCCGTCCAGTTCTTCTCTACGTACTCGACGCATGCGGCGCGGGAGTCCTCGCCGAACACGACTCGCCAACCCGCCGGGACCTCGGCGAAAGCCGGCCACAGAGAGTGCTGTTCCTCATCGTTGACCAGGACGAAGAACCGGCCGTCTTCGTCATCGAAGGGATTGGTGCTCATTTCACCTCACTGGATACTGGCGCTGTGTACGGGTACGTAGCGGATCGTTTCAGCCACCGCAGTGTTGGAACGAGCCCCCGACGTTGATTCGACCCTAGCAAGGCAGGCGTTACCGCTGGGCGGTTACCTACACTTCGTTCAGGCCACGAAGAATTCGACAAGGATCTTATTGACGACCTCCGGTTGTTCCAGGTAACCGAAGTGCCCGGCGTCGGGAACCTCCTGGTAGCGCGCACCCGGAATGATATCGGCGACCTCACGCGAAAGGTAGGGCGGGATCATCCGATCGTCGGCGAAGCCCAGCGCCAGGCAGGGCACCCGGATCGCCCGGTAGGCGACCCGGCGGTCGAAGTCGTGGTCCATGCGGCGTTGCGCCCGCACGCCGGGAGTGGCTGGGCCGCCGGTGAATTCGAACAGGTCGAGCCAGTCCCGGGCGGTGTGCGGGTCGGCCATGCTGGCCGGGGAGAGATTCATCAGGGCGGTCATCGCCGCCTCGAATTTGGCGGGCAGCTTGGTGCCGGAGTCATCGAGTTCCTGCTCGCCCAGTCCGAGAGTCTGCTGGAACTGGTCGAGCCGCGCGTGCCCGGCCATGAAGACGGCCTTGCGCACCAGGTCGGGCCGGGCCAGCGCGACTTCCTGCGCCACTCGCGAGCCCATCGACTGGCCGACCAGCAGGACCGGGCCTTCGCCGAGGAATTCGATGAGGGCGACGGTGTCGCGGACCAGGTCCTCGATGGTGATCCCGGCCGGCGATTCGAAGGAGGGCGCGATGCCGCGGTTGTCGAAGGTGCAGACCCGGTATCCGGCCGCGATGAGGGCGGGCACCTGGTGCAGTTCCCAGACGCGGCCGCCGCTGCCGGTGCCCATGACCATCACGACCAGCGGCGCTGATCCCTTGACGTCGGTGCCTTTGGACCGGTCTCCCTTGACCTGGTAGTTCAGCGAGATTCCGTTCACCGTCGCCAACGGCATGCTTGCGACCCCTTACATCAGATGTTCCACGCGTTCGTCCGTCCACCGTATAGGTCGCGCGCCCACGATCGTTTCGCTCGGGCGCTCCCGCCGGTCACCATTGCGGTTAGGGCTCGCAATGCACGCAGCGGTCGGACTCGACTTTCCTGGCAGATACGATGGACACCTCGCACCGAGCAGACTTCTCCGAGAGGACATGAGATGGCCGCGAAGACCGGCGCAAACGACATCGCGGACGACGATCTGGAACCGCTCGCCGACGAGACCGCACGCCAGGCCCAGCGTGTCGTGGCCGCCTACGCCACCGACGCCGACGAGTGCCGCATGCTGCTGTCGATGCTGGGCATCGCTCCGACGCGAGGCGAATAGGCCCGTGCACCCGGATAGCTCCGGCTCCGGTTTCGTCGTCGTCGCCAACCGGCTTCCGGTAGACCTGGAGCGACTGCCCGACGGCACCACCCGCTGGAAGCGCAGCCCCGGCGGACTGGTCACCGCACTGGAACCGGTACTGCGCAATAACAAGGGCGCCTGGGTCGGCTGGGCCGGCGTCCCGGACGTGGAACTCGAACCGATCGTCGAAGACGGTCTGGAACTGCATCCCGTCCCGTTGTCCGGCGACGAGGTCGCCGACTACTACGAGGGCTTCTCCAACGCCACCCTGTGGCCGCTGTATCACGACGTGATCGTGCGGCCGGTCTACGACCGCCAGTGGTGGCAGGCGTACGTGCAGGTGAACCGCCGCTTCGCCGAGTACACCGCCAAGGTGGCCGCCGAGGGCGCGACCGTGTGGGTGCAGGACTACCAGCTGCAGCTGGTGCCCAAGATGCTGCGCATGCTCCGCCCCGACCTGACCATCGGCTTCTTCCTGCACATTCCGTTCCCGCCGGTGGAACTGTTCATGCAGATGCCGTGGCGCACCGAGATCGTCGAGGGCCTGCTGGGCGCCGACCTGATCGGCTTCCATCTGCCCGGTGGCGCGCAGAACTTCCTGTATCTGGCCAGAAGGCTGGCCGGACAACCGACTTCGCGCGGCAATGTGGGTGTGCGCTCGAAACTCGGTGTGGTGCAGGTGGGTTTCCGCACCGTGCGAGTGGGCGCGTTCCCCATCTCCATCACCTCGACCGAACTGGACGAGTATTCGCGCCGCCGCGACGTTCGGGAGCGGGCCGCGAAAATCCGTGCGGAACTGGGCAATCCGAAGACGATCCTGCTGGGCGTCGACCGCCTCGACTACACCAAGGGCATCGACATCCGGCTGGCCGCGCTCGAGGAGCTGCTGCACGACGGGCGCATCGACCCCGCGGACACGGTGATGGTGCAGCTGGCCACGCCGAGCCGCGAACGCGTCGAGTCCTACATCCAGATGCGCGGCGATATCGAACGCCAGGTGGGCCGCATCAACGGCGAGTTCGCCCGGGTGGGTTACCCGGTGGTGCACTACCTGCACCGCCCCATCCCGCGCGAGGAGCTGATCGCGTTCTTCGTGGCCGCCGACGTCATGGTGGTGACACCGTTGCGCGACGGCATGAACCTGGTCGCCAAGGAGTACGTGGCCTGCCAGGGCAGCCTCAACGGCGCCCTGGTGCTGAGCGAATTCACCGGTGCGGCAGCGGAATTGCGGCAGGCCTACCTGTGCAACCCGCACGACCTGGACAGCGTCAAGGATGCGCTGCTCGGCGCGATCGACGACGACCGCGACACCCGCCGCCGGCGCATGCGCTCGCTGCGCCGTCAGGTCCTCACCCATGACGTCGACCGGTGGGCGCGCGCCTTCCTCGACGCCCTGGCCACCGATCGGGTCGCGGGCAGCGCGCTGCTCACCGACGACGACGTGGATCCGGACCTGATCCGCTGACCACGGAAACCGAACGCCCCCTGGATCTTCCAGGGGGCGTTCGTCGTTCTACAGCGCGTAGGTGACTCCGGTGAGCCGCTCCGAGGCTTCCCATACCCGCGCCGCCAGTTCCGGATCGAGCGCCTGTGCACTGGGTTCGTTCAGGATCGGGTAGCCCTTGGTGAAGCCGGACGGCCCGAAGAGATCTCCGGGCTGGACGGCGGGATCGGTGGCCGCCCGCAGTGTTGGGAGCGCACCCATTTCGACGGTCTGCATGGCGAACCGGAACACCCAGCGCAGCGACGGTCGCGACAGGAAGGTGACGGCGGGCCCGAGGTTCTGGGCGAAATCCGATTCGGCCGCCCCCGGATGCGCGGCGATCGACATCACTGCGGCGTCGGTGCCGTTGAGCCGCCGCTGCAACTCGAACGCGGTCAGCACATTGGCCAGCTTGGACTGCGCGTAAGCCTGGAATCCCTTGTAGGTCCGCCGTTCGAAGAACAGGTCATCGAGATCGATCGGGGCCTCCTTCTTGGAGGCGAACCCCGTGGTCACGGCCACCACCCGCCCGGCCGGCGCGGCCCGCAACAGATCCAGCACCTGCCCGGTGAACGCGAACGACCCGAGATGATTCGTCGCGAACGTCGTCTCGAACCCGTCCTCGGTGAGACTCCGGACCCGGCTCAGCATCCCAGCGTTGTTGACCAGCAGATCAACCTGCTCGACCTGGTCGTGCACCCGCACCGCGGCCTTGCCGACCGACTCCAGCGACGCCAAATCGAGTTCCACGAACAACAATTCGGCCGCCGGCACCTTGGCACGGATGAGATCGGCTGCCGCCCCGGCCTTCTCCGCACTGCGGCAGGCCATGACCACCCGCGCACCGCGTTCCGCGAGCCGCAGCGCCGTCTCCAGCCCGAGCCCGCCACTGGCCCCGGTGACAATCGCGGTGCGCCCGTTCAGATCCGGAATGTCGGCGGCAGTCCAGGGCGTCTTCTTCGTTCCCATGCACTACATCCTGAACGGTCGGCTTCCACTTTGCCCACCGAGACGTCCGGCCCGACCGAAAAGCGCGCAGCCCCGGCGAATCCGGAGCTGCGCGCTTGGTGTCGTGCTGGGTGATCCGCGATCAGATCGGGGTGACCTCGGAGACGAGCCAGCGGTCTCCGCTCTTGTCGAGGTCCACCCGGACTCGGCTGCCGCTGGCGGTGGCCTGGGGTTGGTCCTTGCTGGTGGTCATCTGGTTGAGGAACAGCAGCACCTTGGCGTGCTTGGTGTCGACGTCGATGACGCCGCCGGCCTGCGTGGAGGCGATGACGGTGAGCTGCTTCTCTTTGGCGCCGGGGGCGATGGATTCGTTGACGAGCTTGAGGTAGTCGTCCTTGAAGCCACCGGAGAGATCGTCGGCCACCTTCGGCAGCGCCTTGTCGACGGAGTTGAAGTCGTAGCTGAACATCGACTCCACCGTCTTGCGGGCCGCGGCCACCGAATCGGTGCGGGCGTGATCGAGCTGCTTCAGATGCCAGGCGTCGTAGCCGAACCAGCCGGCTGCCCCCAGCATGGCCACCATGACGGCCGCGATGGCCGAGATCCGGATGCGGTTCTTGGTCACGAGACGAACTCCAGCTTCGAGGCGGTGAAATGGTCACCGTCGTGGGTGATCGTCACCCGGAATCGGTAGACCCGCTGCTGCGGCTGATCCGAGCCGGCGTTGGTGAGGTTCTGCTTGGCGGCGACGAGGATCTGGGCGGAGTGGTCGTCGAAGGACTCGACGGCGGTCTCCACGACCTGGCCGCTGGCCTTCACGTTCGCCTGCTTGATGACATCGGCGTAAGCGTCGCTGCGGGAGGAGTATTCGTCCTTGAGCTGACCCGACGCCACCGCGAGCACCCGGTTGATGTCGTCCTTGACGGTGTCCACCTTGATGGTGGTGATGTTCAGGACGGCCTGCTTGGCAGTCTGGGTGTAGTCCGCGCGCAGCTGCTCGTTCTTGTCCGCGGTGTTGTGCGCCGGAATCCAGAAGATCAGGCTGGTCGCCAGCGCGACCAGGCACAGCACCGCCGCCGCGCCGAACAACAGGACCGGCCACTTGCGGCCGTCCTTCGACGCGTCGGCGTCGGCGTCGGCCTCGGAGTCCTCGGCGTCGGCCGCGACCGCCGGAGCGCCCTCGACCACCTCGAGCGACTCGTCCGCCGGCTCAGCCGATTCCGGCGCGTCCGAAGCGTCCCCCGCATCGTCGCCGGCTTCCGGCGTCACGACCGTCTGCACGGTCGTGGCGTCGGTTTCGGCGACCTCGGGGGTCTCGGCCTCGGGCGTCGCGGCAGCAGCCTCGACACCCGCGACCTGCACGGTGGTGACCTCCGCTATGGGTGCATCGCCGTCGTGGACCGGCGGTCCTTCTGACCGCACGGCCTTCCGCCGGGTCTTGCTGTTCACCACCGTGGGATCACTCATCGTTGTTGCTCCTGAAGCATTGTTTGCCAGTTAGCCGGCACGATGCCGGAACCATCGGGCCCGATATCGGCCTGGCGGGTGAGTACACCGTCCGGTCCGAGATACGTGCCACTCTTCGGATCGTACGTTCTCGTCGTCACACTCGCAGGCGCGGCTCCCGGTTGCCCGCCGGTCTCCAGCGAACTCGGAGTGAACGTGGGCTTGCCGTTGTTGTCCACCGGGTTCGGCTTACCGAAGGCCGGGTTGTCGCCGAGCGGCTGGTAACCCTCGGGCGAGTGGCACTGTTCGACGGTGGCCGCACGCCTGCCCGGCACGTCCATACAGGGGTTGTTGCGGACACCGCGGACCACGTCCGGGGAGTTCTGCGGAATCTTGCAGTACAGCCCCTTCGGGGTCTCCGGCCGCGGACCCGTGTAGTCGTTGGGCGAGCGCCGGTCGTCCGGTGCGAGGAAGCCCGTGGTGCAGCCCTTCGGATCATTGAGGCCGATCTTGAAGTCGACCTTGCCGCCGTACTCGGTCGGGCTGCCCTTGGCGAGCGTCATCAGCGCACCGATCAGCGGCGGGAAAACCACCAGCAACTGCTCCACGCTGGCGTGGTAGGTGACGCCGACCTGGCCGAGGCTGACCAGGTTCTGCGCCAGCAGCGGCACGGTGGGCTTCAGGTCATCGAACAGCTTGGTCGCCTTGTTGAGGGCGCCCGGGCCATTGTCGATCACGTTGCGCAGCGCCGGATCATGTTCGCGCAGTTGGTCGGTCACCGTCGCCAGATCCTTGGTCCACCCGCGGATGGCGGAGTCGGACTCGATCTGGGTGTCGAGCAGCGGGCCGATCTTGTCGATCAGATCCTTGGTGGCGTCGGTGTTGGTCTTGGCCTCCTGGACCAGCAGCGACGCGGAGTCGATCAGCCGTTCCAGATCGGGGCCGGCGCCGTTGAAGGCGACGAACGCCTCCTCGATCACCTGCTGCAGGCGGGTGTCGGCGACGCTGGAGAGCAGCCGGTCGGTGCGGTCCAGGATGCCGCCGATGTCCATCGGCAGCTTGGTGCGGTCGACCGGAATGACCGAACCGTCACGCAGGTTGCCGCCCTGCGGGTTGTCCTTGGGCACCAGATCCACGTACTGCTCACCGATGGCCGAGACCGACTTGACCCAGGCGTCCACATCGGACGGGATCTTGAAGTCGGAGTCGATGGACAGCTTGGCGTCGACGCCCTGCGGGGTCAGCACCACCGAATTCACCTTGCCCACATTGGTTCCGCGGTAGGCGACATTGGCGTGCTCGTACAGACCGCCGGTGGCGGCCAGCTGCACCGTCACGTCATACCGGCCGATGCCGAACATGGCGGGCAGCTTCACATACTCCCCACCCATCACCGTGATACCGATGACGGTCAGCACGGTGAAGATGGCGAGCTGAATCTTGACGAAGCGACTCAGTTTCATTTGCCCGGATCCCCTTGCGGCACGGTGATTCCGGGAATGGAGGGCAGGCCCGGAATGTTCAGGCCCGGCAGGCCGGGCACGGTCGGCGACGGCTGGGTCGAGGACGGTTGCTGCAGCGGGGTCTTGGCGGGATCGCCCTGATCGCTCGCCACGCCGGCCCCCTGGCCGAGCGCACCTTCCACACCGCCGAACCGTCCACCCAGCGGGGTTCCGGTCAGGAAGTTGGAATCCAGGCGAGCCGCGGTCAGATCGAAGGTGATCTTCACGTTCATGTAGTCGCCGCGGATGTACCGGTCGATGTACTTGAAGGGGAACGGGAAGGTCAGAATCATGTTCAGCGACCTGGCGAAGTTGTCGCTGGTGTTGGCGATCTGTTCCAGAGTCGGTCCCAGAGCGGCGATCTCGGCCTTCAGATCGTCACCGGCATTGTCGATGATCCGCTTCACCACATCGCTGAGGTCACCCACCGCGGTCAGCGTGTTGGTGATCTTCTCCCGCTTGTCGGCGAGCACGGTCAGCGCGGGATGGATGTTGTCGATGGCGCTGGCCACCCGATCCTTTTCCTGCGCAAGCGTTCCCGACACCCGGTCGAGCCCGCTCATGGCGTTGATGATGTCGGTGGTCTGGGCATTGAGGGTCCCGACCATCTGGTTCAGCTGCGGCAGCAGGTCGCGAATCGCGTCGGTGCGGCCGGTGAAGGCGGTGTTCAGCTCGTGGGTGATGTTCTCCAGCTGGCTGATACCGCCGCCGTTGAGCACCACCGACAGCGAGGACAGCGTCTGCTCGGTGGTCGGGTACACGCCCGCCCGATCCAGCGTGATGAGGTCACCGTCGTGCAGTTCACCGCTGGCCGGAACGTCGGTCGGCGAGGCCAATTCGACGTGATTGGAGCCCAGCAGCGAGGTCTGCCCGATCTTCGCGACGGCGTTGGCCGGCAGCTTCACGTTCTTGTCCAGGCCGATGGTGACCAGCGCGTGCCAGTTCTCCACATCGATCCCGGTGACGGTGCCGACGGTCACATCGTTCACCAGCACCGGCGAATTGCGGGTCAGCGTCGTGACATTCGGCATCTGCACCTTGATGTGCCAAGCATCGGAACCTGTTCCGGCGGAACCCGGCATGGAGACGGTGTTGAGACCGTCCCAATCACATCCGGTGGCGCTCAGAGCGACCGCGACACCGATCGCCAGGCCCGCCACCCTGCGGCGACGAGTATTCATCAGTTCCCTCCCGGAATGGCGAGACCCGACAGCCCGTTCGGGATCCCGACCGGCGCCCGTTCCCCTTGCGCGGCATAACGAGCGGCGACATCGGGCGTACTGGGCACCAGCTGGCTCGGCAGCGCCGTCGCGTTCGAGCCGTCGTTGAACAGCAGCGGCGGGTAGTTCATCGCCAGGTTTTGGATCACCGGGGCCAGATACTGCGCGCACATCTTGGCGCTCTCCTGGCCGTTACCGGTGGAAAGCGTGTCGATGGAGCCGCAGATGAAGCTCAAGGGTGAGTTGAAGCCGGCGAACACCGGATAGCCGGCGACGGTGCCCTGCGCGGGGTTGTACAGCTGATAGAAGTTCACCAGAGCGGTCGGCGCGGTGTGCAGCACCTGTTCGATCTGCGGTCTGCTCTGAACCAGCGTGTTGGTGACGTCGGCGAGCTGCGCCAGGTCGGTGCTCAACGCACCGCCGTGCGAGTCGAGGAACTTCTTCACGTCGGAGACCGCGGAGTCCAGGTTGTCCAAACCCGCTCCGAGATCACCGGATACGCCCGCCAGCACCTGCGACACCGACGCGAGCCGGCCGCCGAACTGCACGATCTGGTCGTTGCTCTTGGAGAGCACGTCCACGAACTGCTGCAGGTTCTTGATGGTGCCGAACAGGTCGGTGCGGCCGTCCGAGAGCGTGGTCAGCGTGGCCGACAGCTCCCGGAGGGTGTCGCGGAAGGCCTGGCCGTTGCCGTCGAGGTTGTCGGCGGCGGTGTTGACCAAGCGCCCGAACGAGCCCTGCTTGTCCTCGCCGACCGGCCCGAGAGAGGTCGCCAGCTTGTTCAATTCGGCCTTGATGTCGTCCCATTCGACCGGGACGGCGGTGCGCTCGAGCGGAATGACCGAGCCGTCGTGCATTTTCGCGCCGCCGGTGTAGGCGGGAGCCAGCTGGATGAAGCGGGCCGACACCACCGACGGGGAGACCAGCACGGCCTTGGCGTCGGCGGGGATGTCGATGCCGCGGTCGATGGTCATCTTGACCGTGGCCTTGTCCTTGCCCGGATCCACGGAGTCGATGGTGCCCACGCGGACACCGAGGATCCGCACCTCGTCGCCCTTGTACAGGCCGACGGTGGACGGGAAGTAGGCGGTGATCTGCGGCTTGCCGATCCGGGTGACCCCGGTGTACACGCCGCCGGCCACGATCGCGGCCAACGCCACGATCGCGACGACGCGAGTCCACCGCGGCAGGCCGCGGACCTTACCGAGCAATGTCGTCATTTCGGCAGCTCCGTGATAATCGGCTTTTGCTGAATGCCGCCGCTCTGCATGTTCTTGAACGCCTCGGGCAGGTTCTGCGGCCAGACCAGCGCGTCGGAGAGCAGCTGCAGCGCGGGACTGTTCCAGTTGACGATGTACGCCTGGAAGTACGGGCCGCTGCCGACCTGCTCGCCGAGCGCACCGGCGTAGGGGCCGAGCGCGTCGAGCGCGTCCGAGATGTTCTGCTTGTTCTTCTGCAGCAGCGCCAGCACCGAATTCAGCTTGTTCAGCGCCGGTTTCAGCGCCGCGTCGTTGTCGTTGACGAAACCGCTGAGCTGCTTGGCCAAGCCGTTGATGTAGGTAATCAGCTGAGTGATGGCGCCGCGGCGCGCATCCAGCTCACCGAGCAGTTGGTTGCCGTCCACGAGCAGCGAATTGATCTTCGCCGCCCGATCCGACAGCACCTTGGTGACGCCCTGGGCCTTGCCCAGCAGATCGGTCAGTGCCTTGTCGCGAGTATTGATGCTCTTGGACAGCTGGGTGATGCCGTCCAGCGCCGAGCGCAGCGGAGCCGGGGTGTCCTTGAAGGTGGTCGACAGCGCGTCCAGGGTCTTGTTGACCTGGTCCATGTCGAGATCCTTCACGGTGCCGGACAGATCCTGCAGCGCGTCGTTGAGCGAGTACGGAGACGTGGTGCGCTCCAAGGGAATCGGCTGATCGCGCTTCAGCGCGCCGTCCCCGGCCGGAGCCACCTCGAGCGACTTGCGGCCCAGCACCGTGTTCGTCTTGATCGCGGCGGAGGTCTTGGTGCCCAGCACGATCGACTCGTCGAGGGTGAAGGACACCTTCACCTTCGGGCCGTCCAGCGCCACCGTGTCCACCCGGCCCGACTTCACGCCGGCCACCTGGACCTGATCACCGGGCAGCAGCCCGCCCGCGTCCGAGAAGTACGCCGTGAACTGCGCACCCGAGCGGATGAACGGCAGCCGGTCGTACTGCAGGGCGGTGAGGCAGATGCTGATGATGACCACGATGCCGATGACACCGATGTTGATCACACGTTGTCCCATGATTTATCCACACCTCCCGTCGAACTGGCTGCCGGGCAGAGCGAGACGCACGTCCTTGCCGTCGGGTCCGGTGAACATGACGTCGGTGCTGCAGGCATAGATATTCAAGAACGATCCGTACGAGCCGATGCGAGTCAGCTTCTTGTAGGTTTCCGGCAGCGCCGAGAGCACCGTCTGGAACTCGCCACGGCTGTTGTCGAGCACTGTGGCCGCGCGGCCCAGCTGGTCAACCGTGTTCTTCAGGTCCGGTCGGACGGCCTTCAACAGCTCGGTGAGATCACCGGTGGCACCGGCGATCCGGGGCAGCGCCGCACCGATCGGGTCCTTGTCGGCGGCCAATCCGCTGACCAGCCGCTGCAATTCGTCCAGCGTGGTGCCGAACGCCTTGTCCCGGTCGTCGATGGTGGCCAGCACCGTCTTCAGATTCTCGATCACGCTGCCGATCAGGGCATCGCGCGAGGCGAGGGTCTTGCCGAAGTCACCGCCGCTGTTCAGCAGCGAGACCAGCGTGCCGCCCTGGCCCTGGAAGATCTGCAGCAGCGCCTCGGTCAGGCTGTTGACCTGGGTCGGATTCAGGCCGCGCAGTAGCGGTTTGAATCCGCCCAGCAGCATGTCCAGATCCAGCGCGGGCTTGGCGTGGTCGAGATCGATGGTGCCGCCGGAGCGCAGCGGGGTCGCCGAGCCCGGGCCGTCCATCAGTTCCAGGTAGCGGTCGCCGACCAGGTTCTCGTAGCGGATGGCCGCATTGGTGCTGGTGTAGACCCGGTACTTGCGGTCCACGTCGAAGTCGACGTGCGCCTTGTTGTCCTTGCCCACGTAGACCCGGCTCACCGAGCCGACCGGCACGCCCGCGATGCGCACCTTCGACCCGGGCAGCATGCCCGAGGACGAGGTGAACACCGCGTGATAACCGGTCTCGCGGGCGAACCGCATCTGGCTGAAGACGACCACCAGCAACGCCAGGATCAGCAGCATGGCGAGGCCGAAGACACTGAGTTTGACTGTGGTGGCGTGCGGTTTGAATTTCACTTCTTACCCACCCCCGGCAGCTGGTCGAAAAGGATCTCGAAGACGGTCTTGGACGGGCGCGGCTGCGTCAGCGGCGCCCAGATGTGGCCCTCCGAGGTATCGGTCATCAGGTAGTTGGCCTTCTGACCGCCCGTCAGGTCGACGGTGTTCTCGCAGTGCGGGCCACCGGTGGCGTTCACCTTGGGCAGGTCCTCGGGGAACTGGTACGGCGTACCGCTGGGCATGATGCTGGCGTTCATGGCGAAGGCCGGATACTTGCCACCGATGAGCGCGTCCATCAGCGGCAGGTTCTCACCGAAGGTCATGATGGTGCAGTAGAGCGCCGACCGGTACTCGAAGAGCAGATCCGTGGTGGGCCGCAACAGGTTCAGCGACTTGGTCAGATCAGCCTCGCTGGGCTTCAGCACCGAGTTCGAGGTGTCGGCCAGCCCGATGAGGTTGGCCAGCAGATCGTCCACGCGAGCCTGCTCATCGGTGATGGTCTTGCCGGTGACCTGCATGTTGTCGGTGATGCGCAGCAGATCCGGCACGGTGTCGGCGTAGGTGCCGGTGACCGAGGCGGTCTTGCGCAGATCGTCCTGCAGCGTCGGCAGCGAGGGGTTGATCTGCTTCAGGAACTCGTCGCTGTCCGAGAGCAGCAGGCCCAGCTTCTCGCCGCGACCTTGCAGGGCGGTGCCCAGCGCGGTCAGCGTGGCGTTCAGCTTCTCGGGCTGCACCTTGTTGAGCACGTCGCTCAAATGCTGGAAGAGCGTATTGAATTCGACCGTCACGCCCTCGGCCTGCACCACGGATCCCGCGTGCAGCGAGCCCGAGGGGTTCTGCGGCTCGACGAAGTTGATGTACTTCGCGCCGAACACGGTGGTGGAGTTGATGTCCACGGTCGCGTTGGCCGGCACCAGCTTCAGCTTGTCCGGATCCATGGCGAGTTCGATGCGCGCGCCCTGGGGCGTCTCGTTGATCGACTTGACGTGGCCGATCTCGACACCGCGGATCTTCACCTTGGCGTCGCGATCCATGACCAGACCCGCGCGCGGCGAATTGACCGTCACCAGTGCGGTATTGGTGAAACCACCGGAGAAACTCACCAGGCAGAACACCACCACGGCGACCAGGCCGAGCACGAGGCCGGCGCCGGCCAGCCGGATCACCCACCCCTGGTCGAGGTAGCGCTTCGGCGCCGGCTTCTGGACGAACGGCGTGCCGATCGGGCTCGCCATCCCGCCTTGTTGTTGGACCATGTTGTTCGTCCCGCCCCTACCCGGAGAGATGGAAATTGCCGGAGGTGCCGTAGATGGCCAGCGACATCAGCAGCGTCACCGTGACGACTGCGATCAGCGAGGCCCGCACCGCATTACCTACCGCCACGCCGACGCCGACCGGTCCGCCCGCGGCGTGATAGCCGTAGTAGGTGTGGATCAACATGACCGCCATGGCCATGAAGATCGCCTGCGCGAAGGACCAGAGAATGTCGCTGGGGATCAGGAAGGTCGAGAAGTAATGGTCGTACACACCGGCCGACTGGCCGTAGATCTGCACCGTCGCGAAGCGCGAGGCGATGAACGAGGCGATGACCGCCAATGAGTACAACGGGATGATGGCGAGGATGCCCGCCAGCATGCGGGTGCCCACCAGGAAGGGGATCGGCCGGATGGCCATCACCTCGAGGGCGTCGATCTCTTCGGAGACGCGCATGGCCCCCAATTGTGCCGTGGTACCGGCGCCCAGCGTCGCCGCCAGGCCGATGCCCGAAATAACCGGCGCCGCAATGCGAACGTTGATGAACGCCGCGAAGAAGCCGGTCAGTGCCTCGACACCGATATTGCCGAGCGAACTGTAACCCTGCACAGCGATGGTGCCACCGGCGGCGAGGGTCAGGAAGCCGACGATCACGACGGTGCCGCCGATGACCGCCAGTGCGCCCGTGCCCATGGAGATCTCGGCGATCAGCCGGATGGTCTCGGTGCGGTAGTGCACCAGCGCCTTGGGCACCGAGGCGATCGAGCGCGCGTAGAACACGGCGTGCTTGCCGACCGAATCGAGCGCGTCGGTGAAGCGCTGAAAGCGCTTGGTCACCTTGGGAAAACGAGACTGGATTACGAAAGCCATCAGATCACCGAGCCGCGAACTTGATGCTGATCGCGGTCATGACGACGTTGATGACGAACAAGGCCATGAAGGCGAAGACGACGGTCTGGTTCACGGCATCGCCGACACTCTTGGGACCGCCCTTGACGTTCAGGCCCAGGTAGCAGGCGACGAGACCGGCGACGAGACCGAACAGCATGGCCTTCACCTCGGAGATGACGAGCTCCGGCAGGTGGGTCAGCAGGGTGATGCCGTTGACGAAGGCGCCCGCGTTCACGCCCTGCAGGTAAACCGAGAAGACGAAGCCACCGAGGATGCCGATCGCGGCCACCAGGCCGTTGAGCAAGAAGGCCACGAACATCGAGGCCAGCACGCGCGGAACCACCAGGCGCTGAATCGGATCGATGCCGAGCACCTTCATGGCGTCGATCTCTTCGCGGATGGTGCGCGCGCCGAGGTCGGCGCAGATGGCCGTCGCGCCCGCGCCGGCCACGATGAGCACCGTGACCATCGGGCCGATCTGGGTGATCGCGCCGAAAGCCGCGCCCGCGCCGGAAAGGTCGGCCGCGCCGATCTCCCGCAAAAGAATATTGAGGGTGAAGACCACGAGCACGGTGAACGGAATCGCCACCATCAGTGTGGGAAACATGGAGACCCTGGCGATGAACCAGGACTGTTCGATGAATTCCCGTCGCTGGAACGGGGGCCGTACCACGGCGCGAGCGACCGCGCCGGCGAGTTCGAAGAACCCTCCGACCGCCCGCAGCGGTACGGCAAGGACTTCATTCATTCCCGCTATTCCTCCTGCCCCTGCCTAGCGATAGCAACCGAGATCTGACTGTGATCTCGGTCCCGCCGAAGATTAGAACACGTTCTCGTACGGTTCGGGAAGGTTTCCACTGGTTTGAACAGGCACTCTTTCTGAACCGGTGTCCAGTTTCGAGAACGTGTTCAGGTGAGCCTAACCGTCAGAGGTATGCCGCATTGTGAGGCGACACACATAGTTGATCCCCATTCCTACCAATGATCGATCTCGCGATCAACTGCAGGGTCGGGGGCCGGGTCTGTCAAGCAGACGCGCGGCCCCCACACCGGGAAATCGAGGTGAAAACCTCAGCCCAAGTCCTTCAGGGACGAGGCGGAGAAGGTTGCGTCCGAACCACGTTCGGCGAAGTAGCCGCCCAGGCTCGCGGCCAGGCCCTCACGGGTGAACTCACCCACCGCGTCGAAGCGCTGCTCGACCACGGGAGCCGCCATCAGGGCCACCATCGGGCCGTAGACGACGAACAGCTGGCCGGTGATGGCCTCGGCCGCCGGAGAGGCCAGGAAGGCCACCAGGCGGGCGACGTGATCGGGCGAGAGCGGGTCCGGGCCCTCGTCGGGAGCCGCGGAGAAGACGTTCTCGGTCATGGCGGTACGCGCGCGGGGCGCGATCGCGTTGGCGCGCACGCCGACCTGCTCCAGGGCACGGGCGGCCGACAGGGTCAGGGCGGTGATACCGGCCTTGGCCGCACCGTAGTTCGCCTGGCCGGCGGGACCGAGCAGACCGGCCTCGGAGGAGGTGTTGATGATGCGCCCGTAGACGGGGGCACCGGTCTCCTTGAACTTCGCGCGCCAGTAGGCGGCCGCATTGCGGGTCAGCAGGAAGTGACCGCGCAGGTGCACGGCGACGACCGCGTCGAAGTCCTCGTCGGACATGTTGAACAACATCTTGTCCCGGGTGATCCCGGCATTGTTCACCACGATGTCCAAGCCACCGAGGGACTCCTCGGCGGTACGGATGATGGCGTCGGCGGTGGACCGCTCGGCGATACTGCCGCCGACGAACTCCGCCTTCACGCCCAGCGCCCGGATATCGGCGAGGGTTGCGCTGACCGCGTCGTTTTCGGCAAGGTCGTTGACAATGACCGACGCGCCCGCGCGGGCCAGCTCCAGGGCTTCGGCCCGGCCGAGCCCGGCGCCGGCGCCGGTGACCACGGCAACCCGGCCGGAAAGACTCACATCAGATTCGCTCACGAGGCCGACTCTAGAACGTGTTCCACCCGCCGGGCAAGGACCGGCCCCGGCGGGCGGTGCCGGCCTCAGACCAGCTTCAGCGCCGCCTTGGGGCACTGCGCCACCGACGACTCGATGTCCTTGCGGTTGTCCTCGGTGACCGCGACCTCGTTGACGTGCAAGTTGTCGTCGTCATCGAGATCGAACACGTCAGGGGCGATTCCGACGCAGATACCGTTCGCTTCGCACTGATCGAAATCGACGATCACCTTCATAGTTCTCTCCTTCAACACAGGTTCCACCCGAGCCTAACAAGCAGACCCGTGCTCGGAACAGCAAAGTAGCCCTAACCGGAACCAATACTGGAACATGTTTCACTTGCGTGCGATGATCGGCTGAACCGAGAAACGAAGGCTAGAGGTACTGCTATGCGTATCGCCTACACGCCGCAACAGGAACAGCTGCGTGCCGAGCTGCGTGACTATTTCACCAAGCTCATCACTCCCGAACGGCGGCAAGCGCTTTCGGCCCAGACCGGCGAATACGGCGAGGGCAACGTCTACCGCGAGGTCGTCGAGGAGATGGGCCGCGACGGCTGGCTCGCCCTGGGCTGGCCCAAGGAGTACGGCGGCCAGGACCGGTCCACCATGGATCAGCTGATCTTCACCGACGAGGCCGCCATCGCCGGCGCCCCGGTGCCGTTCCTGACCATCAACTCGGTCGCGCCGACCATCATGCACTACGGCACCGAAGAGCAGAAGAAGTTCTTCCTGCCCAAGATCGCCGCCGGTCAGCTGCACTTCGCCATCGGCTATTCGGAGCCGGGCGCCGGCACCGACCTGGCCTCGCTGCGCACCTCCGCGGTCCGCGACGGCGACGACTGGATCATCAACGGCCAGAAGATGTGGACCTCCCTCATCGCCTACGCCGACTACGTGTGGCTGGCCGCCCGGACCGACCCGAGCGCCAAGAAGCACAAGGGCATCTCGATGTTCATCATGCCGACCGACGCCGAGGGCTTCTCCTGGACGCCCGTGCACACCATGGCCGGCCCGGACACCAGCGCCACCTACTACCAGGACGTGCGGGTCAAGCACTCCGACATGGTGGGCCCGGAGAACGGCGGCTGGGCGCTGGTCACCAACCAGCTCAACCACGAGCGGGTCGCGCTGACCTCGTCCGCGCCGCTGGCGCTGGCCGTCGCGCAGGTCACCGAGTGGGCGCGCAACACCAAGACCGCCAACGGCTCCCGCGTCATCGACCAGGAATGGGTGCAGGTCAGCCTGGCCCGGATCCACTCGAAGGTCGAATACCTGAAGCTCACCAACTGGGAGATCGCCTCGCGCGCCGACCAGGGCGGCGACGCCGCCCCGCGCCCGTGGGACGCCTCCGCCACCAAGGTCTACGGCACCGAACTGGCCACCGAGGCCTACCGGGCGCTGATGGAGATCCTCGGCCCGCAGGCCTACCTGCGCCAGGACTCGGCCGGCTCGCAGCTGCGCGGCCGCCTCGAGCGCATGCACCGCGCCTGCCTGATCCTCACCTTCGGCGGCGGCACCAACGAGGTGCAGCGCGACATCATCGCCATGACCGCCCTCAAGCAGCCCGCCGCCGCGCGCTAACTCGAAACCAAGGTACCCATCATGGATTTCACCCTCACCGAGGCGCAGCAGGATCTGGCCCGCCTCACCGCCGAGGTCACCGGCAAGCTCGTCACCGCCGACCGGCTGCGTGAACTCGACAAGAACACCGACGCGGCGGGCGACCGCACCGTGCGCTTCGACGACTCGCTGTGGAGCTCGCTCGCCGAGACCGGCGTGCTGGCCGCGGCCCTGCCGGAGACGGTGGGCGGCAGCGACTTCGGCGTGCTGGAGCAGACCGCCATCCTGCGCGAGATCGGCAAGTCCGTCGCCCCCGTGCCGTACCTGTGGTCGATCGTGCTCGGCGCCGGCGCGCTGGCCCAGTTCGGTTCCACCGCCCAGCGGGAGCTGGCCGCGCAGGCCGCGACCGGCGAGATCATCCTCACCGCGGCGCTGAGCGAGGAGCGCAACTGGGAGCTCGACAAGCCGGTCACCACCGCCATCGCGGGTGACGGCTGGCAGCTGACCGGCCTCAAGACCACCGTGCCCTTCGCCCGCCAGGCGGCCCGAATCCTGGTGTCCGCCAGCGTCGACGGCGCCCCCGCCGTCTTCCTGGTCGACCCGTCGCACGCCTCGGTGCGCGTCGAGGACCAGATCGTCACCGACCGCTCCCCCGAGGCCGAGGTCGAACTCGCCGGCACCCCCGCCGAACTGGTGGGCACCGTCGAACAGGGCGCCGAGATCCTGACCTGGCTGCTGGAGCGCGCCTGGCTCGGCCTGGCCGCCACCCAGCTCGGCGTGGTCGAGAAGGGCCTGGAACTGGTCGCCGACTACGCCCGCGAGCGCGAGCAGTTCAACCGCAAGATCGGTAGCTTCCAGGCCGTGGCCCAGCGCCTCGCCGACGGCTACATCGACGTGCAGGGCGTGCGCCTGGCCGTGCAGCAGGCCGCCTGGCTGCTGTCCGAGGGCCGCCCGGCCACCGCCGAGGTGCACACCGCCAAGTTCTGGGCCGCCGAGGCCGGTCACCGCGTCGCCCACACCGTGGTGCACGTGCACGGCGGCGTCGGCATCGACCGCGACCACATCGTGAACCAGTACTTCACCGCGGCCAAGCACAACGAGTTCGCGCTCGGCGGCGCGACCGATCACCTGCGCGCCCTGGGCGCGATGCTCGCCGACGCGCAGTAGGTAAGAACTCCACGCCCCTGCGGGCTGGTGAGACGCGGCCGACCCTGCAAAAGCGGCCGACGGCGAGGTAGTGGCTCCCATACCGGCCACCGCCTCGCCGTTTTTCATGTCCGAGGAACAGCGAACAGCCTGTCCGCGAACGGTTTACGCGGTCACGGCACCAGCGGGCCGACGAGCACCCGCTCGCCCTCCGCCCAGTTGCCCTGCCAGCTGAACGCGCTGTCCTTCAGCTCCTTGCGCTGCCACAGCGCCAGCAGCAGATCCGATGCGGTGCCGGAGATCTCGGCCACCGGCGTCCCCGGACCGTAGGTCCAGCTGTCGCCGGTGTCGGTGGCGCGCAGGCCGACCGCCGCGGTCGGCTCGCTCGCCAGGCCGCGCAGCACCATGCGCGGCGCGAACAGTTCGAACACCTCGGTGACACCGTCGGCCGCGAGCGCCGGCTCGAACGGCGCGGCGGCGCCCAGCGCGTCCTGCGCGTCCCACAGGTGCATGAGGGTTTCCTGCGCCCGGCGGCGCTGCCAGAACCCGACCTTGCGCGGCATCTGCGAGGTGAAGGTCCAGGCCGGGGTCTCGGGATCGACCGACACGGCCGCGAGGATCGACTTCACCGTGCCGTCGAACCAGGCCCGCAGCTCCACCGGGTCCTTGGGCGCGGGCTCGCCCTGAAAGTCTCCCCGCTGCTCCAGGACGGCAGTAGTGACCCACAGATTCCCCTGCCCGACATGGTCGACCAGGTCATAGAAGGTCCAGTCCCCGCAACTGGGAACGGGTGCGCTCGGATCGACCCCGGGGGTGATCAGCTCCCCGAACTCGTCCAACTTCTCACGCAAAACCGCCAGGAAATCCATGCGGCCCACGCTAGCCCTCAGGATTCGAGTTCGCGCACCGAGTAGATCCGCTCCCCCACCTGGTCCGGACGTTCCGGCGAGGGTTCCAGCTCACGCAGCAGCGCCTGGCCCCGCCCGTCCTGGCGGATGGCGCGGCCGAGTTCGGCCGCGGCGCGATAGTGGGCCGGGGTGCGCAGGGTGTGGCGGACCGCGCGGGCGATACGCTGCGGAGTCGCGGTGCGCGGCAACACGATTCCGGCGCGGTGCGCGCGGACCCGGGCGGCGTTGTCGGCGGTGTCGCGGCCGTGCGGGAGCACCACCACCGGCAGGTCGGCGGCGAAGGACTTCATGAGGGTGCCGTGGCCGCCGTGGGTGATCACCAGACTGGCGTGCCGCATGATCTCGCGGTGCGGGGCCGCGCACAGCACCGTCACATTCGGGGGCGCGTGGATCTCGGCCGGATCGACGGCGGGGCCGGTGGTGATGACGCCGCGCACCGGAAGCTGGCCCAGGGCCTCGGAAATCCTTTGCAGGCAGTCGGTTTGCCGTTGGAAGGTGGTCGACAGCGCGACCAGGACGAGCGGATCGCCGCCGTCGGTCTGGGTCCAGGAGGTGTCCGCGACCCAGTCGGGTTCGTCCAGGATCGGGCCCACCCAGCGCACCCCGTCGGGGCCCTGCCCCGGGAAATCGAAAGCGGCACTGGACAACACCAGCTGCCGGCGGGCCAGTCGCGCCTGATCCTGATAGTGGGCCAGCCGATCCAGCCCGAAATCCGCGCGCAGGGCATTGAGTTCGGGTAGTAGCTCCTCGTCCCAGCGCCGCTGCACCAGCGAACCCACCAGCCGATCGCGCAGCCGCCCCACCGGCCCGTGCGCCCGGCCGAAACCGGTGCCCGGCGGCGGTTCGCCCTCCACGGGTAGCGGATAGACGCCCGGGATCAGCACCGAGAACGGCACCTCGCAGGCCTGCGCCGCGACCATGGCCCCGAACGCGAAGAAGGAGGCCAGCACCAGGTCGGGGCGTTCGGCATCGATTTCGTCGGCGGTGTCACGGGCGAATCCGGCCCCGGCCCGCGGGCGTAGCCGGGCGCCCGTCGCGGCCACCGCCTCGGCCAGGCTTTCTTCCGCGAGCACCGTCACCCGATGGCCCCGCCGCACCAGCCGCCGCACCACCCCCAGCTCCGGCGGAACAGTTCCGCCGCTGCCGGTGAGGGCGACCAGGTAGCTGTAGTTCATCGGATACCTCCAACGGCCACTCTCGCACGACCGATGAGTTTCGCGCACCCGGTTCGTCTCATCAGTACATCGAATGAGAGGGGACGCGCCACCATGCCGAGCAAGATGATCTTCATCAATCTGCCCGTCGCCGACCTGGACCGGTCCAAGCGCTTCTACGAGTCCATCGGCTGGAAGGTGAATCCGGACTTCACCGACGGCAATGCCGCGTGCATCGTGGTCGACGACAACATCTGCGTCATGCTGCTGACGCACGAGTTCTTCGCCACCTTCGGCCGCCGCCCGCTCGGCGACACCCGCGGCACCATCGGCAGCGTCTACGCGCTCGCGCTGGGCAGCAATCACGAGGTCGACGCCCTGCTGGAGGCGGCGATCGCCGAGGGCGCCGTGGAGGAGGTCAACTCCGACCGCCAGGCCCAGGAGGCCGAGGTCGGCATGTACAGTCGCACCTTCCTCGACCCCGACGGTCACCAGTGGGAGCCCTTCTACATGGCTTATCCTGTGTGATCGATGCGCGCCGATAGTCCTGAGTCCGAAGGCCCCCACGGGATATCACTGGGCGCGTACATCAAACGGGAACGACTCCGCCTCGGCATGACCCAGCGCGCCGTCGCCGAGGCGCTGCACATGTCCCACAGCGGCTACGAGAAGATCGAGAACGGACAGCGCCTCCCGCATCCCAGCATGCTCAACGCGCTGGCCGTGCTCTTCGAGATACCGGTGAACCGGCGGCGGGTGCTGTGGTCGATCGCCACCGGCGACGACCTGTCGGTGTCGGCCGCGGCCGGGGGCTCGGTGACCGACGGCATGCTGGCCTTCATGCGCAACCTGCGCGGCCCCGCCTCCCTGCACCAGGTTCCCGAGAACAATATTCTGGCGGCCAATGCGGTGGCCTGCCGACTGTTCCCGTGGCTGGATCCGCGGCTGGGCGCTCCCGACCGCCCCCTCAACGTCATCGTCGCCACGATGAACGAACCTCGGGCATCCGAATACCTGGTCAACTGGGCCGATTTCGTTCACCGCCTGGTCTGGGCTCTCACGGAGTACTCCCTGGCGAACACCCCGGTCGAACGCGTCCGCGAGATCCGCGAAGCCTGCCGGTCGAGCCCCGAATTCGACCGGATCTGGAACACCCCGTGCCCACGCCGGATCCTCGACGACGATTCCCTCCTGCTCCGCGACCCCGCCACCGGAGTCGTCACCGAATACCAAATGGACTGCCTGCGCTGGGCGTTCCCGAACCGCGACGTTGAGCTCTTCAGCCTCACGCCCCGTCACCCCGACCCCGCCACGGCCGATCCCGACACCTCGGACATCGCCCTCTGGTAATCCGCAAATCCGGCTGCCACCCGATACGGGTGGGTTGCCGATCTTGATCGTGGTCGGCCCGGCGGCGAGGGTAGAGGGACCGCGGGCCGGGTTCATGTCTACATCTGGACAGGAGGGGATCGGCCCGCGGAACACCCCCGGCGCGGGCGGCCGTGACAGCTTCCTGCCAACCGATGAACCGGCGCTCCACTCCCGCGAAAACCAGGGTGGATCCATGGCTTTCAACGTTGCAGACCTGTTCGAGCACGCGGTCGACGCGGTCCCGGAGCGGACCGCCCTCATCTGCGAGGACCGCCGCCTCACCTACCGCGAACTCGACGAGCGGGCCAATCGGCTCGCCCACCACCTGGCCGCCCGCGGCATCGGCGTCGGCGATCACGTCGGCGTCTACTCCCGCAATTCCATCGAAGCGCTGGAAACGATGCTGGCGACCTACAAACTGCGCGCCGTATCGGTGAGCGTGAATTATCGGTATGTGGCCGACGAGGTGCGCTATATCGTCGAGAACGCGGATCTGAAAGCAATTATCCACGAAGCGGAATTTACTGAAATCGTCGCCGAGGTACGCGACTCGGCTCCGGGCCTGACCGAAACACTCGCCATCGGAACCGAATACGACGACGCGCTCGCCGCACAATCCCCGGAACGCGATTTCGGACCGCGCAGCGGCGACGATCCGTACATCCTCTACACCGGCGGCACCACCGGCATGCCCAAGGGCGTCATGTGGCGGCACGAGGACGTCTGGCGGGCGCTCGGCGGCGGCATCAATCACGTGACCGGCGAATACGTCTCGGACGAATGGGAATTGGCGAAGAACGCCGCCGCCGCGCCCGAGGGGATCGTGATGGCCCCGCTCTCCCCGCTCATCCACGGCGCGGCGCAGTGGGCGGCCTTCATGGGCCTGAACGCCGGCGGCACCGTGGTTTTCGTCCCGCGGTTCGATGCGCACGAGGTCTGGCGGACCGTGCGGCGGCACGGCGTCCACGTACTCACCGTGGTCGGGGACGCCATGGCCAAACCGCTGCTGGAGGCGTACCACGCGGGTCGGTACAAGGTTCCGACCCTCTGGGCGTTCAGCAGCCACGCCGCACTGTTCTCGCACTCGCTCAAACAGCAGTACCTCGAGGCCTTCCCCAACCTGTTCATCACCGACGTGATCGGGTCCTCGGAGAGCGGCAGCACCGGGTTGTCCACGGTCACCAAGGATTCCGACCACACCCGGGGACCGCGGGTGCGGTTCGGCGCGCAGTCCGCCCTGCTGGACGACGACGGGCGGCTCGTCGAGCCCGTGCCCGGCGCGGTGGGCCGGATGGCGCGGACCGGGCACGTTCCACTCGGCTACTACAAGGACCCGGAGAAGACGAAGACGATCTTCGTCGAGGTCGACGGCAAACGGTATGTGGCGCCGGGCGATTACGCGCGCTATGAGGCCGACGGCACCGTCACGCTGCTCGGGCGCGGCTCGGAATGCATCAATACCGGTGGTGAGAAGGTCTTCCCGGAGGAAGTCGAGACGGCGCTGAAGTCCCATCCGGACGTCTTCGACGCGCTGGTCATCGGCATTCCGGACGAGCGGTTCGGGCAGGCCGTGGCCGCGGTGACGCAACCGCGACCCGGTGCCGTGCTCGACCTCGCCGAACTGGACGCACACCTGCGCGCCAAGGTGGCGGGATACAAAGCGCCGCGCGGATATTGGCTGGTGGACGCGGTCATGCGGCAGCCGAGCGGCAAGGCCAACTATCCCGCTGCCAAGCGCTACGCGAGCGAGCACGCGGACGAGATGCACTCGCCTCGCTGACGGTCGAGCGGCGCCGACGCGGTCCGCCGGTGTCGCTCAGCTCAACAGCCCGAGTTCACGCACCCGCACCCCGAGCTGGAATCGGGTGCTGACCTCGAACCGGGCCATGAGCTGGGCGACATAGCGGCGATAGGTGCGCAGCGACACCCCCAGCGCCCGCGCCGCCGTCTCGTCCTTGGCCCCGGCGTGGAGCTGCTCGACCACCGCCAGCGCGACCGAGTCCAGGCCGTCCCGCAGTTCCAGGTGGTCCCGCAACCTCCGCGCCGAATGCCAGGTGCTGGTGGCGAACTGGTGCACCACCCCGAGCAGGGCGGGCTCGGCCACCAGATACCCCCGCGGCTGCTGCCCCGGTGCGGCCGCCCACAGCGCCGCCCGCTCCCGATCGACGATCAGCGCATTGCAGAAGTCCGTATCGGTGACCCGGATCTGCGAGCCCAGCGTGAACTGCCGCAGCACCGACTGCCGGCCCCGGCTGCCCACGTAGGCCGTCGACAACAGCAGCCGCACCTTCTTCCCGGCCTCGTGCAACTGCCGGAAAACCGTGTCCTCCGCGCCGTATTCGGTCTCCGGCCGCACCGGCCGGGCGATGGCCATGACGGCTTCGTGGCGCACTCCCACGAGCATGCGGCGCAGATTCTCCGCCCATTGCTCGTCCGCGTTCAGCTCGACGGTCACGACGCCCCTCCCCCGGGCTGCGGCGCCCGTGAACTCCCGTGCCGGAGAGCCTAGTTCGGGCGTAGCTCCGGGGGGAGACCGAAGAGCGGGAACAGCTTCTCGGTGTCGAGGAAGAAGGTGAGACCGGAGATGCGGTCGCCGTCCAGCTCCAAGGTCGTGATGGACCACGGGATCCAGACACCGGGCTCGTCGCCGGGCTTGTAGTGGCCGAAGGCGGGCAGGCCGTTGGCGCCGCCGAGCGGAACCAGGCGGGAATCGCGGCAGGCCTGGCCGGTGCCCAGCATGAAGGCCGCCACGTTCTCCGGACCGGAGACCCACAGCGAGAACGGCGGCATGGACAGCGCCACATCGGCTTTCAGCAGTTCGGTGAGCGCGCTCATGTCGTAGGCCTCGAAGGCCTTCACGAAATCGTCGACCAGTTTGCGCTGCTGCTCGTTGCGCTCGTCGAACGGATCGGAGACCGTCGCGGTCTCCTGCACCTTCGACATGGTGGCGCGGGCGCGCTGCAGGGCGCTGTTCACCGAGGCGGGCGAGACGTTCAGCATGTCCGCGGTCTCACCGGCGGAGAAGCGCAGCACCTCGCGCATGATCAGGATGGCGCGCTGGCTGGCGGGCAGATGCTGCACCGCGGCGACGAAGGCCAGGCGCAGGGTGTCCTTGGTGCTGGCGGCCTCGGCCGGGTCGGCGCCGAAGGCCAGCGCGTTCGGAATCGGTTCCACCCACACGTAATCCGGCTCCGGCGGGGGCAATTGCGAATCGGGCGTGGAGGGCCCGTTGAGGTCCATCGGCCGGGCCCGCCGCTGCGGCCCGTCGAGCATGTCGAGACAGACATTGGTGGCGATCTTGTACAGCCAGGACCGCACACTGGCGCGGCCCTCGAACGAGTCATAGGACTTCCACGCCCGGGTGAAGGTCTCCTGCACGGCGTCCTCGGCCTCGAACGAGGACCCGAGCATTCGATACGCGTACGCGCACAACTCGCGCCGATGCGACTCGAAAGACCGCAGTACATCATCCGATACGGCGCCGCCCGCCTTCTCGCTCATGCCTGACAGCCTCGCACAGCCCACCGACAAGAAACAGTCGTCGAACGACCGATGCCCGCCTGCGGTGCGCAGGCGGGCATCGGTTTTCAGCACTTACTTGGAGGAAGCCTGGGCGTGGTTGTCGGCATCGCGGGCTTCGGTCTCGGCCTTGGCCCACTTGTAGTCCGGCTTGCCGGCGGGCGAGCGCTTGATCTCGTCCACGTACCACAGGCTGCGCGGCATCTTGTAGGAGGAGATCTCCTTGACCAGGGTCGGGCGCAGTTCCTCGAGGGTCGGGCGGGCCGCACCGCGGCAGGCCACGACCGCGACCACGCGGTTGCCCCAGCGCTCGTCGGGCACGCCGACGACCAGCGCGTCGAACACGTCCGGGTGCGCCTTGAGCGCGCCCTCGACCTCTTCGGGGAAGATCTTCTCGCCACCGGAGTTGATCGACACCGAACCGCGGCCGAGCATGGTGACGGTGCCGTCCTCCTCCACCCGGGCGAAGTCGCCGGGGATGGAGTAGCGCTTGCCGTTGAACTCCTTGAACGTCTCGGCGGTCTTGACCGGGTCGTTGTAGTAGCCGATCGGGATGTTGCCGGTGCGGGCGATCATGCCGACCTGACCGGAGCCGGGCGCGACCTCGTTGCCCTCCTCGTCGATGACCTTGGTGGAGCCGTCGATCTTCACGCGCGGGCCGCCGGTGTGCGTGGCGCCCTTGGTGGCCACGGCCAGACCGCCGAAGCCGGTCTCCGACGCGCCGATGGAGTCGGTGATCAGCGCGTTCGGGAACCGCTCGATGAACTCGTCCTTGAGCACCGGCGAGAACAGCGCCGCGCTGCTGGCCAGCACCCACAGCGCCGAATGGTCGTAGGGCGCACCGGTTTCCGGGTTGCCCTCGGCGAGCGCGTCCAGGATCGGGCGGGCCATGGCGTCGCCGGTAATGAAGATCATGTTGACGCCGTGGTTCTGGACCGCGCGGCAGACGCCGTGGCCGCTGAACTCGGGCAGCATGACGGCCTTGCCGCCGTCGAAGAGGCTGTGCAGGGTCGCGGTGAACGCGCCGCCGTGGATCAGCGGCGGGATCGGGTAGCGCACCATGGGCGCGTTGCCGCTGGCGCCGCCCTTGGACTGCTGCCACTCGTCCTCGACGAATTCACCGGTGTAGAAGTTGATGCCGCCGCCGAGCACGCGCCACCAGTCCTCCTGCCGCCACATGACGCCCTTGGGCATGCCGGTGGTGCCACCGGTGTAGATCATCATGATGTCGTCGGAGGTGCGGTCCTCGAAGTCGCGTTCGCCGTGCGAGGAGGCCAGGGCCGCCTCGTATTCGACGGCGCTCGGGGGCAGCGGCAGGTCGGTGCCGTCCTCGACGGTGAGGACCGTCTTGATCGCGGGCACGTTCGGCAGCACGTTGGCCACCTTGTCGCTGTAGCGACGCTCGTGCAGCAGCGCGACCATGTCCGAGTTCTCGAAGATGTACTGCAACTCGTTCTCAACGTAGCGGTAGTTCACGTTGATCATGACTGCCCGCGCCTTGAAGATCGCCACCATGGCCTCCACGGCCTCGATGGTGTTGCGCGAGTAGACGCCGACCTTGTCACCCGGCTGCACGCCCTGTTCCTGCAGGTAGTGCGCCAGACGGTTGGCCCGGTCCTCCAGCTCGGCGTAGGTGACCGAGCGGGTGTCGTCAACCAGTGCGACACGTTCGGGCATGAGGTCGATGGTGTGCTCGACAAGGTCCGCAATGTTGTAGCTCACAGGGACCAAAATAGAACGTGTTCTTGTGTGTGACAAGCCACTGTTTTCGCACCCGTCCCACTGAGCGGGCGTGCCCCCGGTCACAGAGTACGGCGACGTACTGCCGAAAGGGAACAATCCGGAAGAGTGCGCCCCGCTCAGCGGGGCGCACTCGGCCCGATCACGCCTCGTCAGGACTCGATGAGCGGACGCAGCTTCTCGAACTGCTCCATATCGCGGACGCCGACCAGCATCATGGTGACCCCGGCCTGCTCCCACACCTTCAACTGCTCGCGCACCTGCGCCTCGTTGCCGATGATGGTGGTGTCGAGGATCAGCTCGTCGGGCACCACCGCGGCCGCCTCATCCTTGCGGCCGGTGCGGAACAGGCGGGTGATCTCGTCGACCTGCTCGCCGTAACCCATGCGGCGATACACCTCGGCGTGGAAGTTGAGTTCCTCCGCGCCCATGCCGCCGATGTAGAGCGCCATGAACGGCCGCAGCCGATCCAGTTCGGCCTTGGGATCGTCGGTGAGGATCACCTGGGCGGTGGCGGCGATCTCGAAGTCCTCGCGCGAACGCCGCGCGCCCGGACGCGAGAAGCCCTCGTCGAGCCATTCGTTGTACATGTCGGCCAAGCGCGGCGTGTAGTAGATGGCCAGCCAGCCGTCCGCGATCTCCGCGGTCATCGCGACGTTCTTGGGGCCTTCGGCGCCGAGCCAGATCGGGATGTCCGAGCGCAGCGGGTGGGTGATCGACTTGAGCGGCTTGCCGAATCCGGTGGCGCCGGGACCGGCGTAGGGCAGCGGGTAGTGCGGGCCCGCGCTGGTCACCTTGTCCTCGCGGGCCAGCACCTGCCGCACGATCGAGACGTATTCACGGGTGCGGGCGAGCGGCTTGCCGAAGGGCTGGCCGTACCAGCCCTCGACCACCTGCGGGCCGGAGACGCCGAGGCCGAGGATGTGCCGGCCGCCGCTGAGGTGATCGATGGTCAGCGCGGCCATGGCGGTCGCGGTGGGGGTGCGGGCCGACATCTGCACGACCGAGGTGCCCAGCCGCACCCGGCTGGTGTCGGAGCCGTACCAGGCCAGTGGAGTGAAGGCGTCCGAGCCCCACGACTCGGCGGTGAAGACGGCGTCGAAGCCGGTCTCCTCCGCGGCCGCGATCAGCTCCCGCGTATTGGCGGGCGGCTGCGCGCCCCAATATCCCAGTTGCAAGCCAAAGCGCATTTCCGTGTTCCTTCCTAGAACATTCGGGACCGGTCGTCAGGGCCGCAGCCCGTACTCTTGCCACCGTCACTAGAACCTGTTCTACTCGATCTCGTGACTCTGGGGAACACCGAAGTACTGTCCGCACCGCTGCGGATGCAATTCGACTACACCCGCTCCACCGGTCCGACCATCGGGCGCTTCCTCACGGAACTGCGCGCCGGCAAGGTCATCGGGGTGCGGGGTTCCGACGGGCGCGTCATCGTGCCGCCCGCGGAATACGATCCGAAGACCGCGGAACCGCTGGCGGAGTTCGTCGACGTCTCCGACGTCGGCACCGTGCAGACCTGGTCCTGGGTGGCCGAACCGCTGCCGAGCCAGCCGTTCGACCGGCCGTTCGCCTACGCGCTGATCAAGCTGGACGGCGCCGACACCGCCATCCTGCACGCGGTGGATGTGGCGAGCCCCGCCGACATCTCGACCGGCATGCGCGTACGCGCCCGCTGGGCCGCCGAGCGCACCGGGCACATCCACGACATCGTGGCCTTCGAACCGGGTGACACCTCCAACGCGCCGGCGGCTGCCGCCGACGACGCCGAGCCTGTCACCGGCATCGTGACCCCGGTCGACTTCTCGATCAAGCACACCGCCGCACCGCAGGAAGCCGTCTTCCTGAAGGGCCTGATGGAGGGCAAGCTGCTCGGCGCGCGCGCCAAGCTCGACGGCAAGGTGTACTTCCCGCCGCGTGGCGCCGACCCGCGCGACGGCTCGCCGACCGACGACTTCGTCGAGGTGTCCGACAAGGGCATCGTGACTACCTTCTGCATCGTGAACGTGCCGTTCATGGGCCAGCGCCTCAAGCCCCCGTACGTCGCCGCATACGTGCTGCTCGACGGCGCGGACATCCCCTTCCTGCACCTGGTGCTCGGCGTCGACGCGAGCGAGGTCCGGATGGGCATGCGAATCGAGGCGGTGTGGAAGCCGCGCGAGGAGTGGGGCCTGTCCATGGCCAATATCGACCACTTCCGGCCGACCGGCGAGCCCGACGCCGACTACGACAGCTTCGCGCACCACCTGTAGAGAGGCGCTGAATACCTTGAGTAACACAGCAACCGACATCGCGGTGGTGGGATTCGCCCACGCACCGCACGTGCCGGAGACCTTCGGCACCACCAACGGCGTGGAGATGCTCGCGCCGTGCTTCCGGGAGCTCGAGCAGAAGCTCGGCGTCGGCGTCGCCGATATCGACTTCTGGTGCTCCGGCTCCTCGGATTACCTTGCGGGCCGCGCGTTCTCGTTCATCTCGGCGATCGACTCCATCGGCGCGGTGCCGCCGATCAACGAGTCGCACGTGGAGATGGACGCGGCCTGGGCGCTGTACGAGGCGTGGGTGAAACTCCGCTCCGGACAGGCGAAGACGGCGCTGGTCTACGGTTTCGGCAAGTCGTCGGCCGGTACCCTGCGCCAGATCCTGGGTCTGCAGACCGACCCGTACCTGGTCGCGCCGCTGGGCGTCGACTCGCTGTCGATGGCCGGACTGCAGGCTCGCGCGGGCCTGGACGCCGGCCGCTGGACCGAGGCCGACATGGCCGCCGTCGCCGCCCGCACCACCGGTGGCGACATCGACAAGCTGCTGGCCGCACCGAAGATCAACGATCCGCTGCGCGCCCACGACGTCGCGCCCATCACCGACGGCGCCGCCGCGATCGTGCTGGCCGTCGGCGACCGGGCCCGCGAACTGTGCGAGCGTCCGGCCTGGCTGACCGGCATGGCGCACTACATCGACTCCCCCGTGCTGGGCGCCCGCGACCTCACCGTCTCGGAGTCCGCTGCCAAGGCGGCGAACGCCGTAACCGGCGGCGACACAAGCGGTTTCGATATCGCCGAGCTGCACGCGCAGTTCACCCACGAAGAGCTGATCCTGAAGCAGGCCATCGGCCTGAACGGAGACACCCGGATCAACCCGTCCGGCGGTGCGCTGTCGGGCAACCCCATGTTCGCGGCCGGCCTGGAGCGCATCGGCTTCGCCGCCCGCGAAATCATCAATGGCACCGCGAATCGTGCACTGGCGCATGCCGCCAGCGGCCCCGCGTTGCAGCAGAACCTGGTGGCCACCCTGGAGGCACGTTCATGAGCTACGCAGCTGCCGTCCTCGGCACGGGTCAGACCCATCACGTGACCAAACGGTCCGATGTATCCATGGCGGGCATGATCCGCGAGGCCATCGACCGGGCGCTCACGGACTCCGGCCTGACCATGGCCGATATCGATGCCGTCGTCATCGGCAAGGCCCCCGACTTCTTCGAGGGCTCCATGATGCCGGAGCTGTTCCTCTCGGATGCCCTGGGCGCCACCGGAAAACCGCTGCTCCGCGTGCACACCGCCGGTTCCGTCGGCGGCTCCACCGCCGTCGTCGCGGCCAACCAGGTGCAGGCCGGCGTGCATCGCCGGGTGCTGGCCGTCGCGTGGGAGAAGCAGTCCGAGTCGAACGCCATGTGGGCGCTGTCGAACCCGGTCCCGTTCACCATGCCGGTCGGCGCGGGCGCGGGCGGCTACTTCGCCCCGCACGTGCGCGCCTACATCCGCCGCTCCAACGCGCCGCTGCACGTGGGCGCCATGGTCGCGGTGAAGGATCGTCGCAACGGCGCGCGCAACCCGTTCGCGCACCTGCACCAGCCCGATATCACCGTGGAATCGGTGATGGCGTCCCAGATGCTGTGGGACCCCATCCGTTTCGACGAGACCTGCCCGTCCTCGGACGGCGCCTGCGCCATCGTGATCGGTGACGAGGAATCCGCCAAGGCCGTCGAAGCGCAGGGCAAGAAGGTGGCGTGGGTGCACGGCACCGCCATGCGCACCGAGCCGCTGGCCTACGCGGGCCGCGACCAGGTGAACCCGCAGGCCGGCCAGGCCGCGGCGAAGGCGCTGTGGCAGCAGGCCGGGATCACCAACCCGCTCGACGAGATCGACGCCGCCGAAATCTATGTCCCCTTCTCGTGGTTCGAGCCCATGTGGCTGGAGAACCTGGGCTTCATGCCCGAGGGCGAGGGCTGGAAGCTCACCGACGCCGGCGAGACCGCCATCGGCGGAAAGCTGCCGGTCAACCCGTCGGGCGGCGTGCTGTCCTCCAACCCGATCGGCGCGTCCGGCATGATCCGCTTCGCCGAGGCCGCCAAGCAGGTCATGGGCCGCGCGGGCGACTACCAGGTGGAGAACGCGCGCAAGGCCTTCGGCCACGCGTACGGCGGTGGCTCGCAGTACTTCTCGATGTGGGTCGTGGGAAGCGAACAGCGATGACCACCACCACCGAGCACCCCGCGCGGGTGGCGGGCGCGGCCTCGCAGGCCGCGGTCCGCGCCAAGGACAAGGCCGCCTGGGTGGCCTTGTTCGCCGCCGACGGGATCGTGGAGGACCCGGTCGGTCCGTCGTTCTTCGATCCCGATGGCGTGGGACACCGTGGCGCGGAAGCGATCGCGGCGTTCTGGGACAAGGCGATCGCCCAGACCGAGTCGATCGAGTTCCTCTTCGACGACTCGTTCGCGTGCGGGCGTGAGGTGGCCTATACCGGCCGCATCCGCACCACCATGGGCGGGCACATCATCGATGCCGAGGGCGTCTTCACCTACAAGGTGGACGAGGACGGCAAAATCCTTGCCCTGCGCGCGTTCTGGGAAACCGACCGCGCCATGGCGACGACGAAGAAGGCCTAGCGCCTCGAAAAACGAAGCGGGCGACTGGATGAGATCCAGTCGCCCGCTTCTGTTTTGTCTCCGCCCTGAGGAGTGAGAGGGGTACAGGGCGGATCAAATCATCGGTCGCTCAGTGCTTTACGGGGCAGCCGCCGCCGCTGTAGTCGACCTGGAATTCCTTGATGCCGTTGAGCCAGCCCGAGCGCAGGCGCTTGGGGTCGCCCAGCTTGGTGATGTCGGGCATGTGGTCGGCGATGGCGTTGAAGATGATCTCGATCTCGAGTCGAGCCAGGTTCGCGCCGATGCAGAAGTGCGCGCCGGTGCCGCCGAAGGACAGGTGCGGGTTCGGGTCACGCAGGATGTTGAAGGTGTACGGGTCCTCGAACACCTCTTCATCGAAGTTGGCCGAGCGGTAGGACAGGATGACCCGCTGGCCCTTCTTGATCTCCACGCCGCCGACCTCGACGTCCTCCAGCGCGGTGCGCTGGAAGGAGCTGACCGGGGTGGCCCAGCGGATGATCTCGTCGGCCGCGGTCTTGGGCCGCTCCTTCTTGAAGAGCTCCCACTGGTCGGGGTTCTCCATGAAGGCGATCATGCCGTGGGTGGTGGCGTTGCGGGTGGTCTCGTTGCCCGCGACCGCCAGCATCATGACGAAGAAGCCGAATTCCTCCGGCAGCAGCGCCTCGCCGTCCATGTCGGCTTCGATCAGCTGGGTGACGATGTCGTCGGCCGGGCAGGCGCGACGGGCTTCGGCCATCTGGTACGAGTAGCCGAGGATCTCGGTGGAGGCCACGACCGGGTCGGCGTCGGAGTCCGGATCGTCGTAGCTGGTCATGTCGTTGGACCACTGGAAGAGCTTCATGCGGTCTTCCTGCGGCACGCCGATCAGCTCGGCGATGGCCTGCAGCGGCAGCTCGGCGGCCACCTGCTCGACGAAGTCGCCGGTGCCACCCTCGACAGCGGCCTTCACGATGGACTCCGCGCGAGCGGTCAGCTCGGCGCGCAGGCCGTTGATGACGCGCGGGGTGAAGCCCTTGGAGATGATCTTGCGGAGCTTGGTGTGCTCCGGGGCGTCCTTGTTCAGGAGGACGAACCGCTGCAGGTCGATCTGCTCGCGGGTGATGTCATCCTGGAACCGCGGGATGGCAGTGTTCTCGTAGGTGGAGAACACGTCGTCGCGGCGCGAGACGGTCTTCACATCGGCATGCTTGCTCAGCACCCAGAAGCCGTCGTCGGTGAACCCACCGACCTCGGGCGACTTGGGGTTCCACCAGATAGGTGCGGTTTTGCGTAGTTCGGCGAGCTCCTCGGCCGGCACCCGCTTCGCCCAGATTTCGGGGTCGGTGACGTCGAATCCATCCGGCACTCCGGGCCGGGCCGCAGTGTCAACCACCAGGGGTCTCCTTTGACCAACTGAAACACGTTCTACCGCTATTGAAGCACAGGGGGTAGAACAAGAGAAGGGACTAGGTAATAGTCCGGAACAGACTTACGTTACTGGTCGTGAACTCGTTGCAGTTCTGATCCGGAAGGAAAAGCACATGGGTACCCCCGTCATCGTCGAGGCCGCTCGCACCCCCATCGGCAAGCGCAACGGCTGGCTCGCCGGCCTGCACGCCGCCGAGGTGCTGGGTGCGGCACAGAAAGGCGTGCTCGAGCGCGCGCAGCTGAACCCCGCGCTGGTCGAGCAGGTTGTCGGCGGCTGTGTCATGCAGGTGGGCGAGCAGGGCAACAACGTCACCCGCACCGCGTGGCTGCACGCCGGACTGCCGTGGCAGACCGGTGCCGTCACCATCGACAATCAGTGCGGTTCCGCGCAGCAGGCCGCGGGCCTGGTGGCCGGTCTGATCTCCACCGGCGCCATCGAGGTCGGTCTGGCCTGTGGCGTCGAGTCCATGAGCCATGTTCCGTTGGGCGCCAACGTCGGAACCGAAGCCGGTCCTCGCCGCCCCGCGTCCTGGGACATCGACATGCCCAATCAGTTCGAGGCCGCCGAGCGAATCGCCAAGCGGCGCGGCATCACTCGCGACGATGTCGACGCGGTCGGCGAGCGTTCGCAGCGGCTGGCCGCGCAGGCGTGGGCGGAGGGTCGCTTCGACCGCGAGGTGCTGACGATCAAGAACGCGCCGCAGGTCGACAAACAGGGCGTCCTCACCGGTGAGTTCGCCGACATCAGCCGCGACCAGGGTCTGCGCGAGACCACCCGGGAGGGCCTCGCGAAGCTGAAGCCGGTGCTGGAGGGCGGAATTCACACCGCCGGCACCTCCTCGCAGATCTCCGACGGTGCCGCCGCAGTGCTGCTGATGGACGAAAAGGCCGCGCAGCGTGAGGGATTGCGTCCGCGCGCCCGCATCGTGTCGCAGTGCCTGGTCGGTGGCGAGCCCGAATTCCACCTCGACGGTCCGGTCCAGGCCTGCGAGCGGCTGCTGGAGCGCTCCGGCATGAGCATCTCGGATATCGATTTGTTCGAGATCAATGAGGCTTTCGCGTCCGTGATGCTGTCGTGGGCCTCGGTGCACAAGCCCGATTTCGATCGCGTGAACGTCAACGGCGGCGCCATCGCGCTGGGCCACCCGGTCGGCAGCACCGGATCCCGCTTGATCACAACGGCTTTGCACGAGCTGGAGCGCACCGGCAAGAGCACCGCCATGATCCTGATGTGCTGTGGCGGGGCCCTCGCGACGGGCACGATCATCGAACGGATCTAGTCTCTCAATGATTTTCGGCCAGGTTGAACGTTCATCCGTCTGAACCCTGAACGTGGCGTACGCCACACAAAATCCGGTACAGACAAGAAGATGATCCATCAGCTATCTTATGGCTACCCGAGGCCCGTCCGGGAAGACCCCCGCGACGGGCCAGAACCGGGGCTCTTAAGCCCTTGGCAAGAACGGTGGGGTGACCCCGCAAACGCCCAAGCCACAGCGGGTGAACCGGATCACCGCCTAGAAGCTTCAAGGAAATCGCGAATCAGGCGTAGGTTTTCAGTTACTGAGCCGCTAATATCAATGATACGTATCCGAGATAACGACTGTTAGTACAGCGAAGGGAATTGGGCGGCTCACAATGGCTGATTTCGCGGCGCGGCTGAACAAGCTGTTCGAAACCGTGCATCCCCCGGGGCGTAAGCCGCACACGAACGCAGAGGTGGCGGCCGCCTTGACGGCATCCGGCCATCCGATCTCGAAACCGTATCTGTCGCAGTTGCGGTCGGGACAGCGCACGAACCCGTCGGATGAGACGGTGGCTGCTCTGGCAAAGTTCTTCAAGGTCAAACCGGACTACTTCTTCAACGACATCTACGCGGCGAAGATCGATCATGATCTCGAGCTGCTGTCCCAGCTGCAGGGCTATGGACTCCGTCGTCTGTCGAGCAGGGCGTTCGACCTGTCCGAAGAATCTCAGAATCTCCTCACGTCTATGGCGGAGAAATTGCGGGCAAGCGAAGGTTTGCCCGAAATTCCTCCGGATGGCACGGAATAAGCACTGCCACAGAGCAACACAGTGCGGCTAGCTCGGAGGCCGCACTGTGTTGGTTTGTTACAGGGCTTGATCCAGACCGGACATAAGGCTGACGCCGGTACTGCTTGCAGGGCAGTACCGGCGTCCTGCCGGACCCATGTGGTCCACGTGAAGGATGTTGCACCGGCCTCAGCCCGCTGAGGCCATGTGGCGTAGACCTCTGCGCTGGTGCACTATGCACAAAGCTGGCATAACACTGTCCCGGTACTCCGGGACGGTCGAATCAGTTGTTTTGTGCACTATGTCGTTTTGTGCACTGCGAGTGTTTCGCCCCATTGCACCAACCGCGACAAGCACGACTGACAACTACAAGTGACAAGCAAAGTCCCGTACCACGCACGGCGGGTTCGATGAGACGAAACCTCGGATACGAAGTCTCCTCGCGAAGGCCCGCCGGAATGCCGCGCCCATGGCAATCACGCGAGGTACGGGACTTGCGCATTTGCGACAAGATCACAAAAGCGTCGGTGATCTCCGCGTGATCAACTTCGAGCCCTTCCGGACGGTAATGTCCGACCGGGTCGAATAGTAATGAAAGAGTAAATCGCTCAACGTGTCCGCGCGGCCGATTACCGCTTCCCCGAGCCCTGGACCACGGCCGACGCGGGCGCCGCGTCATAAGCGCGGGCGATCGCCTGGACCCAGCCGCGCGGACTGACACCGGCCGGCGGCGAGATCCAGCGACCGTCGATCACCACCTCGCCGAACGGATTCCGCGCCCACTCGGCCACCCGCCGCGCTCGCTCGGATACCGAGACGGGCGGCGAGCCCGCCGCGGTCAACTCCACTCCGCCACCGGACTGCAGGTAGAGCGCGTCCATGATCTGCGCGACCTGGTCGGAAGCCTTGAGCTGAGTGCCGGTCCCGGTCTGTTCGTGTGCCACCACCTCCGGGAACCGCGCGATCAGCACCCGATGCAGGGTGCGAATCTGCTTGAGCAGCACCCTTGCCCGCCACCACAGCTCGATCACGATCCACACCGCGCCGATCGCGATGAGCAGCGCCGCGATCTGCCACACCGGCCAGAACCAGCCCTCATCACCCGGTTTCGGCATCGGCTCGTCGCGCACCGCACGCCGGATGGACAACGCGGCCAGCAGTCCGACCACCGCGGTACCGGTGGTATAGAGCGCGATCCCGCGGCCCAAGGTGGTCCAATCCAGGTTGCGCACACCGGTGATCACGATGAACACGCACTCCAGCAGCACGATCGCCCAGCCGAAGGTGACCGACCAGGCCAGCGTCAGGATCATCGCGATCGCCCCGCCGGAGTAGATCATCATGGCGATCTGCCGCAGGTTGCGGCGCGACACCACCGGCCACGCGGCCGAGGCCACCACCGAGGTGGCGGTCGCGAACATGATCCAGGACGCCGTCACCACCCGGTCGCCGAGCCACATGCCGTGCACGCCGTCCGGGATCAGATGGTCAACGGCCAGACCGATTTCCGGCACCCCGACCGTCGCGGCCAAGGCCACCGCGGCCACCGCGATCACGATCGCGACCCGCGCCGTCGTCGCGGGTTTCACCAGCACGCGCCCGACGCGCGCCCCCGAGGCCATCCAGACCAGCATGGCAATCAACCAAAAGGTCATACTGTGCCCTCCTGCGGATGCCCGAGGGCCCCTACGTGGTTACGCAAGCTGCCGCCTCCGGGGCCTGACTCGGTCATCCGAGTGCCTCATCGAATCGAAGGACCGAGACGCCCGCGCCCCGGCTGTTGAAGACCCGCAGACGTGTCATGAGCATGCTCGCGAAAGTCTCGGCCTCCCACTCGCACTGCTCGTCGTCGCCCAGCTCGATGGTCTTCTGATGCGCGCGCTGGCTCAGCATGTAGGCGATCAGATCGTCGCTGGCCTCCAGCACCACCTCGGTCGCGGCCTCGCCCGGATGGTCGAACACGATGTGCCCGAGCTCGTGCGCGAGGGTGTGCTCGCGACTGGGCAGCGCCTGCGCCAGCACGATCACGTCCCGGTCCGGATAGCTGCGACGCTGGCCGCAGACGCCGGGACCCAGTGTGGCGCTGGCGATCTCGATGGGACGGCGGCGCTCCGCCGAGATGGCGAGCACCACTTCCTCGAGGTCGGTGGCGTCGAAGTCGGCCGCCACCGCGCACACCGCGTCCACCGCGGCGGCCACCCGGCGGTAGGACCCGATGCTATGAGCCTTGCTCTCGGTCATCGCGGTCCCCTCATGCCCTCGGTCCGAAGAATGCCGCGCGCGCGGCGTCGACCCGGCCCTGCGCCGCGCCCGCGCTCTGGAAGCTCACCGCACCCGAGCCGGTGCCCGCCAGCGCCATCGCGATCAGCCCGCCGATCACCGACAGCGGTTTCCATGGCGGCAGCGGGGAGTTGTGCGAGGTCGGCTTCACGTCCGGATCCGGTTGGGCCGGAACGGGAGCGGGCTTCGGCGCGGGCGGCGCCGGCGCGGGCGGTTCGGCTTCGGGCAGCGCGGCCACCGGGGCCACCACCGCGGGCAGCGCGGGGACGGCCGGGGGCTGCGGAATCTCCAGCGGCACCGGCGGCGGCCCGGGCACGGCGGGCGGCGGAATCAGCAACAGCAGCAACGGTGAAGCACAGACGGCGGCGGACCCGAGACCGGCCGAACCCAGGGCCGCGGAACCCACGGCAGCCGAACCCAGCTCGGCCGATCCCGAACCCAGGCCTCCGACACTGGCGGACCCGAGGGCCGCGGAACCGGCGCCGGTCGAACCGCCGGCCGCCGAACCCACCCCCGAACCCGCGCCGGCCGAACCGGCCGCGGAGCCCATACCTGCCGAACCGGCACCCGCGCCGAGGCCGGCGCCCAGACCGGCCGAACCGGCGAGCGCGGAACCCACACCGGCGGAACCGATTCCGGCGGAACCGACGGCGGCGGAACCGGTGCACAGGGCGGCCAATCCGGCCGAGCCGACGGCCGCGGAGCCGACCGCGGCGGAACCCGTTGCGGCCGAGCCGGTGCCGAGCAGCAGCCCGAGCAGCGCGGATCCGGTGCCGAGGCCCGCCGAGCCGACGGCGGCGGAACCCAGGCCGAGCACCCCGGTGGTACCGAGTCCGGCGGAACCGACCGCGGCGGAACCGGTGCCCAGCACGGCCGACCCGGTGGCGGCTCCCGCCGAACCGGTGCCCGCCACCGCGGAACCCAATCCCGCACCGGCGGAACCGGTTACAGCCGAACCGGAGCCCAGGGCAGCCGAACCGGTGCCACCGAGCACGGTGCCCAGACCGGCGGAACCGACGGCGGCCGAACCGACAGCCGCTCCTGCCGAACCGGTACCGAGCCCGAAAAGAATGGACAGCAGATCCAGAGGCCCGGCCACCGGGGTGACGGCCACGGCCTGCGACTGCGGAGACCCCGGCAGTGATTGCGGGACGACGGGCTGAGACTGCGGGGCGGGCAGCACCGGATCCTGCCCGGCGGGCGCGGGGTCGAGTGGGAGGCCCGGCTGCGCGTCAGCGGCAGCGGGCCCGAGCAGTGCCGAACCGGCGACAGCTGCGATCACTGCCACCAGTCGCATTGCACGATCGACGATCATGCGCCAGCCATCCCCTCATCGATACCGCGCGCTTGGCTTGTCTCCGCACCGGGGGTACGAAAACCCGTTCCTCGGCAGGCGGTTCGGGACAGGTTTCGAGCTCACACTGTCGCCCCGATTGCCGGACCGTTGCGGAACGCGGTCATCGTACCGGTCACCATGTCCTTCCGCACAAGTCCCGATCGCATTAGGGGTGCTCACAAACCGTACGCCTGCGCTTACCCCCACGTATCCAATATCACCAAGCGCCCCAGGCCAATTGACCCGAGCGGGCCCGCCACCCGCACACCTCACCGCCGGATCCCACGAACCGAGAGGTTTCACTGCCGTTCAGATAGCCGACAATTCAGACATATCGCAGCAACCGCCGGAACGCCGATCACCGGTCCCCGGAATGCGCGAAGCCGCCCCCGGGCGAGAGGTTCCGGGAGCGGCTCGGTGCGCCGGACATGCGGCGCGCGGGTGGATCCGATGGTGTGCGGATCCGGAGTGCGCGGCCGGGCTGTGGTGGCCGCGCACGTGCGGGGGCGTCAGGCCGAAGTGGTGACGCGGTACTGGTTGAGGCTGTCGATGCGCTCGATGGCCTCGGTGATGATGTGCTCCATCAGGTCCTGCACGGTCGGCAGATCCTCGATGATGCCCGCGACCTGACCCGAGGCGAGGACACCGGCTTCGGTGTTGCCCTCCACCAGGCCGGCCTTCAGGTACATGGCGGTGTTCGCGCCCATGATGACCTGGGACCAGGTGAGGTCCTTGTGCTTGCGGGTGTTGAGGCCTTCCTTGGCCAGGGTCGTCCATTTCATGCCGGTCATCGACTTGAACTTGGCGGCATTGACCAGCGCGGCGTACAGGCCGCGGATATTGCCCGAGTGCTCGAGCTTCTCGACCAGCTCGGTCTTCAACACCCGGTGCGGCATGCCGTCGACCTTGAGCGAGACCACGGTGTCCTGCAGTCCGCGCTTGAGGTACTCCTGCTTGACCGAATCCGGCACGCTGGAGTCCTGGGTCAGCAGGAAGCGGGTGCCCATCGCGACACCGGCCGCGCCGTAGGACAGCGCGGCGGCCAGGCCGCGGCCGTCGAAGAAACCGCCACCGGCCACGACCGGGATGTCGACGGCGTCCAGCACGGACGGCAGCAGCAGCGTGGTGGCGACGGAACCGGTGTGGCCACCGCCCTCACCGCCCTGCACGATCACGGCGTCCGCGCCCCAGGAGGCGACCTTCACCGCGTGCTTGGCCGCACCGATGGACGGCATCACGACGACGCCGTTGTCCTTCAGCTTCGCGATCAGCTCCTTCTTGGGAGCCAGCGCGAAGGAGGCCACCTTGACGCCGTCGCGGATCATCATGTCGATGCGGTCCGGGGCGTCCGACAGGTCGGCGCGGATGTTCACGCCGAACGGCTTGTCGGTCTTGGCCTTCGTCTTGGCGATGGCCACCTCGAGCTCGTCGAGGTCCATGGTGGCCGAGGCCAGGATGCCGAGGCCGCCCGCGTTCGCGGTGGCCGCGACCAGGCCGGGTCCGGCGACCCAGCCCATGCCGGTCTGGACGACCGGGTGCTCGATGCCGACCAGTTCGGTCAGCGGCGTCTTCAAACGCTGAGCGGTCATGCTGTCACTTCCTTCTCGCGGAAACCCTTCGGGTCCAGCACGGTCCGGATGATGGTGAGCTCTTCCTCGGTCGGCAGCCGAGTCTCGCCCGCCTCGGCCAGACCGGCGACCTCGAAGGAAGTGTTCTCCGCGACCTCGTCCGCGGTCACACCGGGGTGCAGCGACAGCGCGCGCATGGTGTGGTCCGGGCCGTTGTAGTCGAACACGCCCAGGTTCGAGACCACCCGGTGCAGGTGGTGGAACCGGTAGGCCGGGTTCTCCGGGTCGATCTTGTCGTAACCGATGCCGGAGACGATGTCGACCTGGTCCACGAACACCCGCTTGTTGTGCTTGGGCACGAAGTAGCTGGTGGCGTGGTTGATGGTGTTGCCCGGCGCGCCGCGCACACCGAACATCTGGCGGGTCGGCTGCTGCAGCGGGCCGAACGCCGACAGGTTCTGGTTGCCGAAGCGGTCGAGCTGGTTGGCGCCCATGACCACGTGGCGGCGACCGGAGTTCACGACGTCGAAGACCTTCGAGAACGGGATCCAGCCCTCGATCGGGGCCTTGCCGCCGATCGGCGGGACCTCGGCGAAGAACAGCGCCTCACCGTCGGACAGCAGCAGGTCGGGCTCGAAGGTGAGCCGCGCCAGGCGCGCGCCGATGGTGGTGACGGTGGACATCGGGGAGGCCATGATCTCGCCCGCGCCGCGGAAGATCTCGGCGGCGGCGACGACGCAGATCTCGGCCCGAGTAATGGTGGTGGTGTCGGTCATTACTTCTGCTCCTCGGCGAAAGCCTTGACGGCGGCCTGGTATTCGGCCTCGGACACGTCCAGGTAGCGAGCCTTGAACTCGGCCCACGACTCGGGGGTCTTGGCGGCCTCGACGTAGTGGCGCTGGAACTTCTCGTCGCGGCCGTAGCTGCCGGAGAAGGTGAAGTGCGCGCCGCCGGGGGCCTCGACCACACCGTCGACCATCATGCGGTTGAGGACGAGCGCCTGCGTCGGAACGGCTTTCACCAGTTCCTCGGTCTCGACCAGGCGGTCCACCGACAGGTAGCGCTTCTCGGCCGAGAGCATGTACAGGTCGTCCATGTACGGGTCGACGCCGGTGTAGGCGGCGTTGCCGTGCTTGTCGCCCAGGTCGAGGTGCACGAAGGCGGCGTCCAGGCTCAGCGCGGGCATGGCGACCAGGGTCTCGGTCTTGCCGTCCGTCTCGTAAGGCGACTGAACAGTTTTCAGCTCGCCCTCCCAGAAATCGACCACGGCCGAACCCAATCCGGCACGGATCGGCAGGAACGGCAGACGAGCCGCCGCGGCCTGCAGACCGCACTTGACCATGCCCTCGTCCATCTCGCGCACGGTGATCGCACCCTCGGTGCGGGCCTTGGCGAACCACGGGTCGTAGAACGGCGCGGAGTCCAGGGACACGAAGCCGTAGTACGCCTTGCGGACCTTGCCGGCCGAGCACAGCAGGCCCAGGTCCGGTCCGCCGTAGGTGACCACGGTCAGATCGGTGACGTCCGAACGCAGCAGGGCGCGCACGAACGCCATCGGCTTGCGCCGGGAACCCCAGCCGCCGATGCCGATGGTCATGCCGCTGCGCAGCTCACCGACGACCTCGTCGAGGTTCATTCGCTTGTCGCGCATGGCTTTACTTCCCCTTCTTCTGAGCGGCCAGGTCGTCGTCGAAGCGCGCCCGGATCTCGTCGGCCACACCGGCGAGGTTCAGCTCCATGGTGAAGCCCTGCTCGAAGCGGTAGGAGCGGTGCACGTCCTGCACGTCGATGCCGTTGAGCGCCTTCTTGGCGGCGCGGATCACGCGGCCGTCCTTGTTGGCGATGTTCTTGGCGACCTCCATGGCGGCGGCGTCCAGTTCGGCGCGCGGCACCACCTTGAAGACCGAGCCGTAGTGGTGCAGCTGCTGCGCGGTGAGGGTGCCCGCGGTGTAGAACATGGTCCGCATCAGGTGCTGCGGGACCAGTCGCGCCAGGTGGGTGGCCGCACCGAGCGCGCCGCGGTCGACCTCGGGGAGGCCGAAGGTCGCGTCGTCGGAGGCGACGATGACGTCGGAGTTGCCGACCAGGCCGATGCCGCCGCCGAGGCAGAAGCCGTTCACGGCGGTGACGACCGGGACCTCACAGTCGTAGATCGCGGCGAAGGCGGCGAAGCAGCCGTGGTTCGCGCGGATCAGGGCGGTGTGGCCGGTGTCGGCGTTCATCTCCTTGATGTCCACGCCGGCGTTGAAGCCGCGGCCCTCGGCGCGCAGCACCACGACCCGGGTCTCCGGGTTCTTACCGGCCTGGGTGACGGCGTCGGCCAGGGCGAACCAGCCGTCGGAAGGCAGAGCGTTGACCGGGGCGTAGTCGACAGTGACGACTTCGACGCCCTCGGTTTCGGTGTGACGGTTGATCCCCATCGCGAGTCCCATCGTTGGCAAAACAAGCAAGTGCTTGGTAGGTTAGCACGGTGGGAATCGAAGTAAACCTGTCCGGCTCGGTCGTCTTGGTCACCGGCGGTGTGCGCGGCGTCGGCGCCGGCATCAGCCGGGTCTTCCTCGACGCGGGGGCGACCGTGGTGGCCTGTGCCCGACGGCCCGGCGACACCCCCGTCGAGAGCAATGGCCGCACCATCGACTTCCTGCCGTGCGACGTGCGCGATACGGATTCGGTGCGCGGGCTCATCGAGACGATCGTCGAGAAGTACGGGCGCCTGGACACCGTGGTGAACAACGCCGGTGGCGCGCCCTTCGCCCTGGCCGCCGACGCCAGCGCCAACTTCCACTCGAAGATCGTGCAGCTGAACCTGCTCGCGCCGCTGCTGGTTTCGCAGATCGCCAACGAGGTCATGCAGAAGCAGGACACCGGCGGCTCGATCGTGATGATCTCCAGCGTCTCCGGGCACCGGCCCTCCCCCGGCACCGCCGCCTACGGCGCGGCGAAAGCCGGTGTGGACAGCCTGGTCTCGTCGCTCGCGGTGGAATGGGCGCCCAAGGTGCGGATGAACTCCGTCATCTGCGGCCTGGTCAACACCGAGTCCTCGCACCTGCACTACGGCGACGAGGACGGCATCGCCTCGGTCAGCGCCACAGTGCCCATGGGGCGCATGGCGACCCCCGAGGACATCGGCCGTACCGCCGCCTTCCTGGCCTCCCCGCTCGCGTCCTATGTCACCGGCAGCGCGCTGCTGGTGCACGGCGGCGGCGAGAAGCCCGCCTTCCTGGAAGCCTCCACCGCGGACGTCCCCGCCGTCTCAGGCCACTAGACCGACCGAACACACGAAGAGGTAATCGATATGACGGACAAGAAGATCTGCGACGGCCGCGTCGTCATCGTGACCGGTGCGGGTCAGGGCATTGGCCGCGCGCACGCGCTGGCTTTCGCCGCCGCCGGCGCCAAGGTCGTGGTGAACGACCTGGGTGCCGAGCTCGACGGCACGCCCAAGCCGGACTCCGGTGCCGCGAAGGTGGTCGAGGAGATTCGTGCCGCGGGTGGCGAAGCCGTGGTGAACGGTGACGATGTCTCCGATTGGGAGGGTGCGCGTCGTTTGGTCGCCACCGCCATTGAGACCTTCGGCGGTCTGGACGTTCTGGTGAACAATGCCGGTATCGTCCGCGACCGTATGCTGGTCAACCTCGGCGAAGACGAGTGGGACGCGGTCATCAAGGTGCATCTCAAGGGCCACTTCGCCCCGATGCGTCACGCCGCCGAATACTGGCGCAACGAGTCCAAGGCGGGCCGTCAGCCCCAGGCGCGCGTCATCAACACCAGCTCGGGCGCGGGTCTGCTCGGTTCGGTCGGTCAGGGCAACTACTCCGCCGCCAAGGCCGGTATCGCAGGCCTGACCATTACCGCCGCTGCTGAAATGGGTCGCTACGGCATTACCGTGAACGCCATCGCCCCGGCCGCGCGCACCCGCATGACCGAAACCGTGTTCGCCGAGACCATGGCGGCTCCCGAGGACGGCGGCTTCGACGCCATGGCCCCGGAAAACGTCTCCCCCCTGGTGGTTTGGCTGGGTAGCGCCGAGTCCGCCGCCGTCACCGGCCGTATGTTCGAGGTAGAGGCCGGCAAGGTCACCGTCATGGACGGCCACCGTCACGGCGTCTCCGTCGATCGCGGTGCCCGCTGGAACCCGGCCGACCTGGGCCCGGTCGTGAACGACCTGCTCGCCAAGGCCATCACCCCGGAGCCGGTCTACGGCGCGTAATACGCACCGCCCGAAGCGCTTCCGCCGCCGGTACCCAGCTCGATGGGTACCGGCGGTTCTGTTTTCAGACCGGCCGCTACTTCTTGCGGATACCAGACACCAGGGCGAAGAGGGTGTCCAGGACCGGGGTCGGCGTCAGGCCGGTGGCGATGACCTGGATCTTTCCGGCGATCCCCGGGACATAGCGGGCGCTGGGACGCTTTGCGGTGAGCGCCTTTTCGACCTTCTTGACCACCGAACCCACGGGGGCGGCGATCTTCGGAACCTGCTGCGACATCTTGCGCAGACCCGCGAGGTGCGCGGCGTAGAGGGTGCGCTGCTCGTCGGTCAGGTGCGAGGTGGTGGTGTCGACCATGTCCGTCGCACCGAACCAGAGGTCGGTGGCGATCGGGCCGGGCTCGATGAGGGAAGTGTGGATTCCCCAGGGGCGCAGTTCCACTCGCAGGGCGTCGACCAAACCCTCGAGAGCGAACTTGGACGAGTTGTAGGCGCCGGTGCCGGGGGTGGAGATGCGGCCGCTCAGCGACGAGATGAACACCACCCGGCCGCGGGTGGCGCGCAGCCGCGGGAGGACCGCCTGGGTGACGGCGACCGCGCCGAAGACGTTGACCTCGAACTGGTTTCGGAGCTCTTCCGGAGTGAGGAGTTCGACGGGCCCGTCGACGACGATGCCCGCGTTGTTGACCACGGCGGTCAGGTCGGCGGGCAGCACCGCGTCGAGCTCCGCGATCTGGTCGGGGTTGGTGACGTCGAGGACGATCGGGGTGATGGCGGGGTTCTGGGCGGTCAGCGCCTCGCCGTCGGACAGTTTGCGGACCCCCGCGTAAACGTGCCAGCCCTGCTGTGCCATCCGCAGGCAGATGGCTTTTCCGATACCGCGGGCCGCTCCGGTGACCAACACAGAATTCATGTGGTCAGCCTAATTCGAGCATGCCACCATGTGGCGATGGGGAATGTCCTGATTGTCGGTGACCTGCACGGAAACGCCGAGCACGCGCTGAACCTGGTGCGGGTCGCGGTACGCAACGACTGCGACAAGGTGTTCGCGGTCGGCGACTTCGGGGCCTGGGAGCACATGGCGTCCGGCCGGCGGTACTTCGACGTCGTGAACAAGGCGGCCAAGCGGGCCGGGGTGACCGTGTACTTCCTCGACGGCAATCACGACAAGACCTCGCTGCTGCACGAGCTCTACGACGAGCAGCGCGACGACGAGGGCTTCCTGATGTGCCGCAAACACCTTCGGTACGCGCCCCGCGGACACCGCTGGACCTGGGACGGCACCACCTTCGCCGCCTTCGGTGGCGCCCGCTCCACCGACAAGGGCCGGCGGCTGGCCTGGGAGGCGCGCAAGGCCGAACAGCTCCGCAAACGCCGCCGCTACGGCTCCTCCAAATCGGCGGACACCGCGGGCACGCTGTGGTTCCCGGAGGAGGAGATGACCGACGACGAGCTGTCGGAGCTGCTCGCGGCCGACGGCTCGCCGGTGGACGTGCTGCTCACCCACGACAAACCTCGCGCCTCGCAGCCGAAGTGGAATCGCAAGGACAAGCCGGAGTGCTATCCCAACCAGGACCGCATCCAGACGGTGGTGCAGACGCTGCGGCCGGGCCTGCTCTTCCACGGCCACCTGCACGTCCGCTACACCGACACCATCGCCGCCGGTGACGGGCACTGGACCCGGGTCGAGGGCCTGGCCTGCGATCCGGACGCCTCGCAGTATCTGGAGTACTCGACCGACCACACCTGGTACGTCCTGCAACTCCCCTGCGCGGCGGATGCGGTGACCGAGTCCGAATCCCGTTCCCTACCCGCCTGATTCGTCGTATGAGGAAGTGCCCTCGTCGAGCAGCGGCTCTTCCCCTTTGAAGTGCGCGGGGGCGAACACCCGCAGCACGTGATAGCCGGTGATGACGACCAGCGTGCCCAGCGCGATGCCGCTCAGGGTGAAGGTGTCGGTGAACTTCATGCTCACATTGCCGATGCCGATGATCAGGCCCGCCGCGGCCGGCACCAGGTTCAGCGGATTGCGCAGATCGACCCGGGCATTGGTCCAGATCTGCGCGCCCAGTAGGCCGATCATGCCGTAGAGGATGACGGTGATCCCGCCGAGCACGCCGCCGGGGATGGCCGCCACGATCGCGCCGAACTTGGGGCACAGGCCGAACAGCAGCGCGAAGAACGCGGCGGCCCAGTAGGCGGCCGTCGAGTACACGCGGGTGGCGGCCATGACGCCGATGTTCTCGGAGTAGGTGGTGTTGGGCGGGCCGCCGACCGCGGTGGACAGCATGGACGCCGCGCCGTCGGCGGCGATGGCGGCGCCCAGCCTGTCGTCCAGGTCGCTGCCGGTCATCTCGCCGACCGCCTTCACGTGCCCGGCGTTCTCGGCGACCAGCGCGATCACCACCGGCAGCGCGACCAGCACCGCCGACCACTGGAAGGCCGGGGCATGGAAGCTGGGCAGGCCGATCCAATCCGCCTGCGCCACCCGGGACAGGTCGAGCCGCCAATGGTCGGTGACCGTGCCGCTGCCGTCGGCCGAGTGGATCCGCCCGAACACCCGGTCCAGCACCCAGGACAGGCCGTAGCCGAACACCAGGCCCAGGAAAATGGCGATGCGCGAGAAGAATCCGCGCAGGCCCACCACCGCTAATCCGGTGAACAGCATGACCAGCAGCGCGGTCCACTGGTCCTGCGGCCAGTAGGTCGCGGCGGTGACCGGGGCCAGATTGAAGCCGATGAGCATGACCACCGCGCCGGTCACCACGGGCGGCATGGCGGCGTGAATGATGCGCGCGCCGAAGCGCTGTACGGCCAGACCGATCAGGAACAGCGCCGCGCCCACCACCAGGCAGGCTCCGGTAACCGTCGCGCTATTGCCGCCCTGCGCCCGGATCACGGCCGCCACGCCCACGAAGGACAGCGAGCAGCCCAGATAGCTGGGCACCCGGCCGCGAGTGGCCAGCAGGAACAGGGCGGTCGCGACGCCGGACATCATGATGGCGAGGTTGGGGTCGAGACCCATCAGGACCGGCGCGACGAAGCTCGCGCCGAACATGGCGACCACGTGCTGGGCGCCCAGGCCGAAGGTCCGCGGCCACGACAGCCGCTCGTCGGGCCGCACCACGGCCCCGGGCGCGGGCGTGCGCCCGTCGCCGTGCATCGTCCAGCGGACACCCAAATCCATGAATTGCCCGCTTTCTCCCGAAGGCCTGAAATGCGTCCGCGGCCATCCTAATCCGAGCAAACTGACAGCTCATAACCCTGCGCGACCCGGACAATTGCCGGCCGTCAGGGCCTCAAGATCATTGCCAGGCGAATGACGAGGCCGTATCCACCACGGAGACAATGCCTGGCAACCTTCGAGCCGTCAATCCATCCCGTAGCGCCGCCGGATGGCGCACGGCAGCGCATACGGGTTCGGGGCATCCGCACAGCCGGCGTCGGAAATATTCTGCGACACACAGCTATTCGACGCCTCCGAGGCGGCGCCTAGCAGTCGGCGCACTGCGTCCGCCACTGCCGCATCGTCGCTCAGCCCCCGGCGCAGCGCGGCGGCCCGGTCCAGCGCGCGGATCCGAGCCCGCTCGTGCGCGGTCGAAACAGACTGTGCCATAACGGCATCCGGTAGCGCCAGCGCGGTGATCCGCCCGTCCGCGGCCACCTCGATCCGCACCTGGTCCACCACGGCGCGAGCGCGCACCCGCTCCACCGCGTCCTGGACGCGGCGGGCCGCGCGTGCCACCTTCTCGAACCGGGCCTCCACCGAATTCGGCATGCGAGAAGCCTAGGAGGATGTGCCGAGATGCCGTGCGGCATCGGAAACTTCGCGCACCGGCGTCAGGGCTGTACGCGAATCCGCTGCATCATGTCGTGATCGGCGTGATCGAGATTGTGGCAGTGCCAGACATAGCCGCGGATCTCCGCGGGTTCGGTCATGCCATCCGTCATCTCCGCGTCCGAGCCCGGTGATACTGCCACCGCGCCGGGCGGCACCGGAATCACCGCGTCGGGATCGAATCCGAGCTCCGCCACCGCGGGCCACCGCACCAGGACCCGGGTGATGGTGTCGGTCGGGCACTCGACGGTGTCCTTCCAGCCGGCTTCCCACTGCGGCGGCCCCTGTTCGGGACCGAGGGCGAAGGCGTCGGCCGAGGGCGCCCAGCGAACGCCGAACCTCGGCGGATAGTTGGCGGCGAAGTAGGCCGAGGTCAGGATGGGCTGGCGGCCGATCACCCGCAGCCGGGCCAGATGCAGTGGATGGGGTGGTCGAACGGTGTGGTGTTGACGACGTCCCACTGCTCGACGGTCCCGGCCCGGGCCAGGTCGATGTCCGAGCTCAGGAAGGGCAGGTTGTTCAGCGACATCATGGTGGAGAAGGACACCGGCCGGGAGGTATCGCTGAGGCCCATCAGCGTCACGGTCCGCACCGAGTCCGGCCGCCGGAGCGGTTCCAGCGGGTCGGGGCGGCCGGGCCCGCCGCGCAGCACGGGTGGCAGCTCCGCGGCCGGGCCGTCACCCGCGCCGGTGAAGCGCATGACCGAGCGCAGTTCGGGGGCCATGAACACGGTGTTGCCGAGATCGTTGAGGGCGGTATCGATGAGATCGACCGTCTCGCCGTCGCGGATCCCGCGGAAGTCGACGAGCAGGTCCACCCGCTCGCCCGGGCTCACCCGTACCCACGGCGCGGTCGCCGGTGCGTCGAGCAGTCCCAGGTCGCCGCCGATGACGAAGAACGGCTGGGCATTGGAGAACTCGAAAATGTAGGGGCGCGAGTTGGATCCGTTGAGCAGCCGGAACCGGTAGAGGGTGCGCCGCACGTCGAGTCGCGGCCACACCACCCCGTTCACGCAGCAGACGTCGCCGAGCTGCCCGGATTGGTTGTAGCCCTGCGGAATATAGGTGGCGACCATGGGTTGCACGTCGCCGTCGGCATCGAAGGTGCGGTCCTGCACGATGAGCGGGATCTCGAATTCTCCGCTGGGCAGTCCGAGCGGGTTGTCGGCGCGGCCGGTGTCGAATTCGTCGCGCAGGTAATACATTCCAGCCAGTCCGGCCTGGATGTTCAGTCTGGTTATCCCCATGGCGTGGTCGTGATACCAGAGCGTCGCAGCTTCCTGGCGGTTCCCGTACGCGAAGCGGGGGCCGCCGCCATTGCGCCAGCCGATCAGCGGATGCCCGTCGGCGTCGGGAGAATTCGCGCCGCCGTGCAGATGCACGGTGAATCGCGGATCGGTGCGGTCCTCCTCGGTGACGCCGTGCATGGTGACGTCCACATGCGGGGCCAGCACGTGGAGACCCAGCTCGTTGCGAAAACCGATGCGGGCCACCCGGTCCCGGAAGGCTTCGAGGTTCGGCCCGAGGACCGGCCGCTCGAATCCCCAGCTCCGGGTTTCCGGCAGGTCCCGGTGGTAGCGATGGACTCCGGAGGTGGCGGCCAATTCTCCTGCCGCCGCGCGGGTTTCGGGGATGGGCAGCTCGTCGACGAAGGGTTGAAGCGGCGGCGAGTGATAGTTGAACGGCGTCAGCGAGGGGGCCGGAATCGCGGGAACCGGTACCGGCGGTGGCGGCAGGGTCGACGGTTCGGCCGCGGCCGAGGCCAGGTAGCCCATGCCCGCGATGCCGAAGGCTCCCAACAGGAACCCCCTTCTCGGCAGGTTCTCGTTCGCCATCGCGTTCAACCCCCGGACCAGCCCGACCGTCAACCGGTCTATCGTCCGCCCGAAGCGGACACTTCGGACCTGGAACGCCGAAAGCCGCACACCGTAATCCGGTGTGCGGCTTTCGAAACGGTAAAGGTCCGGACTAGCCCAGACGCTCGATGATGGTGACGTTGGCGGTGCCGCCACCCTCACAGATGGTGAGCAGACCGTAGCGGCCGTTGACCCGCTCCAGCTCGTTGAGCAGGGTCGAGAACAGCTTGGCGCCGGTCGCGCCCAGCGGGTGGCCCAGCGCGATCGCGCCACCGTTGACGTTCACCTTGTCGGGGTCGGCGCCGGTCTCCTTGATCCAGGCCAGCACCACCGAGGCGAAGGCCTCGTTGATCTCGATGACATCCATGTCGTGGATGGTGAGACCGGTCTTCTCCAGCGCCCACTGGGTGGCCGGGATCGGCGCGGTCAGCATGAAGATCGGGTCCGCACCGCGGGCGCTCACGTGGTGGATGCGGGCGCGCGGGGTGAGGCCGTACTCCTGGACCGCCCACTCGGAGGCCAGCAGGGTGGCGCTGGAGCCGTCGGAGATCTGGCTGGCCAGCGCGGCGGTGATGCGGCTGCCCTCGGCGAGCGGCTGCAGACCGGCCATCTTCTCCATGGTGGTCTCGCGCGGGCACTCGTCGATCGCGAACTCGCCGACCGGGATGATCTCGCGGTCGAACTTGCCGTCCACGATGGCCTTGCGGGCGCGGTCGTGGCTGCGCAGCGCCCACTCCTCCATCTCCTTGCGGGAGATGTCCCACTTCTCGGCGATCATGGTGGCCGAATTGAACTGCGACACTTCACCGGTGCCGTAGCGGTGGTCCCAGCCCTCGGCGCCGACGAACGGCGACTCGAAGCCGTACTGCTGCCCGGCCAGCATGGCGGCCGAGATCGGGATGGCGCTCATGTTCTGCACGCCGCCGGCCACGATCACCTCGGCGGTGCCGGACATGATGGCCTGCGCGCCGAAGGTGATGGCCTGCTGCGAGGAACCGCACTGACGGTCCACGGTGACGCCCGGCACCGACTCCGGGTAACCGGCGGCCAGCCACGAGGAGCGCGCGATATTGCCGGCCTGCGGGCCGATGGTGTCGCAGCAGCCGAACACCACGTCGTCCACGGCGGCCGGGTCCAGGTTGTGGCGCTCGAGCAGGCCCTTGATGGCGGCCGCGCCGAGGTCGGCCGGGTGCACGGCGGCCAGCGAGCCGCCCCGCCGGCCGACCGGGGTACGCACGGCGTCGATCACGTACGCCTCACGCATCGGCGAATACTGGCGGCGGGACGGTGCTGACATCCGAATCTCCTACTACTGCTGGGCACGCTGGTCGGGGCTGGTGAGCCCGTCCAGCACGATGGTCAGGTACTGCTTGGCGAGGTTGTCCACGGTGATCCGGCCGCCGGGCTGGTACCAGCGCACCGACACCCACACGGTGTCGCGCAGGAACCGGTAGGCCAGTTCGATGTCCATCTCCGGGCGGAAGCTGCCGTCGGCGACGCCCTTGGCGAGCACCTGGTGCCAGAGCTCGCGGAACTCCTTGTTGTATTCGGCGATGTAGTCGAATCGCGGAGTGCCACTGAGGCGTTTGGCCTCGGCCTGGTAGATGGCCACGGCGGCGTGGAACTGGTCGAAGGATTCGTAGGACGCGGTGACCAGGGCCTCGAGGGTGTCGCGCGCGGGCACGCCGGCGGACACGATCTCGCGGTAGCGCCCGAAGAGATCGTCGAGGAACCCGCGCAGGATTTCGTCCACCATGGCTTCTTTGGAATCGAAGTGGTGGTACAGACTCCCGGATAGAATCCCCGCCGCGTCGGCAATATCGCGCACCGTGGTCGCGCGCAGGCCGCGCTCCGCGAATAGGTTCGCGGCGAGGCCGAGCAGCTCGGTGCGACGTGCCGATTTGGAGGGGTCAGGTTGGGTCACCCCGTCAATATACAACCAAGCATTTGCTTGGTCCAGGGCAGTGTCCTATTGCGCCGCCTCCGGCGTCGCGGGGCCACGGCCCTGTTACCTCGGTCTTCCCTCCTCCGCTCCTCCGCTTCGCTCCCCCGCTCCGTCAGTCCAGACCGAGGCGGGCCGTAGCCCGTGAGTGCTGCATCACCTAGTTGGTTGGCGATCAGCGCATCGAGAAGCGCAGTGGCGAGGACACCGACAGATCGGCCAGCAGCCGGTCACAGATGATGACCGGCGAGATGCCCGCCCGGGCCATTCGCGCCACCAGCGCCAATCGGCGCTCCGGACTGTCCCATTCGACCGTGAGCGGATCCCGGCCCGGCCCGGCGTCCACCGTGGCCATCACGCGCGGCGGGGCGCCACCCCGCGCGGGTTCCTCGATGAGCTTCAGGACCATTCCCCGCTGCCACGCGCGATAGGTCTCCATATCCGCGCCCAGCACCAATTTGTCTGTGGCAGCGCACAATCCCTGGGCGATGCCGTCCACGAAGGCGACCTGGTCGTAGCGCAGGCGGCGGCAGGTGCGCACCACCTCCAGCAGATCGGCCCGCACCTCGCACAGCAGGGCCGTTCGTTTTCGGCGGCGCTGATCGGCCTCGCTGTCCAGGTGCCCGGCGGCCCGGGACAAGCCGAGGCGGCGGGCGCGCTCCCGATCGCGAATCATGTCCTGCCGCAACGCGGCGCGCGGATCACGCGACACGTCGGATTCGTCCACGGCGTGTTGTTCGAGGATCTGCGCCGCCCGCATGGCGGTGGCGCACTCCGAGTCGTGCTCGAGTAATTCCGCGCCCAAAGTCAGTGCGGCCAGAACGACATTGTCGAGCCTGCGGCGCGCCAAGACGACCTCGCGCACCAGCTCGAGTTCCATTTCCGCGTGGGCTTCAGGAGCTGCTTGTTGACGGCGATCCGGACCCATGGGTCGTGCCCTTCGACTAGCGGTACCGGCCTAAACCAGGATTGCACAACGACAGGGTCGGCGCGCCAGCCATTTATTTCTCGGGCGAAAACGGACACTGCCGCACCCCCGGAGGGAACGCGGCAGTGAGAAAAGCTGCGACCGCACGCCACAGCATTTCGTATCGACCGAACGCACTAATTCGGCCGAACCGAATCGAATTACGCCCGCTGGCTCGAAATGGAGACGACCTCACCGGTCAGGTAGGTGGTGTAGTCGCTGGCGAGCATGGCGATGGTGGCGGCCACCTCCCACGGCTCGGCGGCGCGGCCGAAGGCCTCACCCGCGGCCAGGCGGTCGAGCAGATCGCCCGAGGTGACCTTGTCCAGGAAGGCGTGGCGGGCGATGGACGGGGCCACCGCGTTGATCCGCACGCCGTACTCGGCGGCCTCGACGGCCGAGCAGCGGGTCAGCGCCATCACGCCGGCCTTGGCGGCGGCGTAGTGGGCCTGGCCGTGCTGGGCACGCCAGCCGAGCACCGAGGCGTTGTTCACGACGACACCGCCGTGGCCGGCCTCGCGGAAGTACTTCAGCACCGCGCGGGTGGCGCGGAAGGTGCCGTTGAGGGTGATGTCGAGGACCTTGTCCCACTGCTCGTCGGTCATGTCGACGACCGGGACCTCGCCGCCGAGACCGGCGTTGTTGACCATCACGTCGATGCGGCCGAACGCGGCAACGGCGCCCGCGATCAGGGCGTCGACCTGCTCGGTGGAGCTGACATCGCAGGGCACCGAAGCGACCCGGCGGTCCGGGAATTCGGCCTGCAGCGCCTCTTCGGTCTCCTTCAGGCGACGCTCGTGCCAGTCGGAGACGACCACGTCCGCGCCCTCGGAGAGCAGGCGGCGCGCGGTGGCCGAACCGATGCCGGTGCCCGCGGCGGCGGTGACGACCGCGATCTTGCCCGCGAGCAGGTTGTGGCCGGGGGTGATTTCGGGGGCGGTGGACAGGTCGGTCACGGTCGAGCCTCTCGGGGAAGTCCGAGCACGCGCTCGGAGATGATATTGCGCTGCACTTCGTTCGAACCGCCGTAGATGGTGTCCGCGCGAGTGAAGAGGAACATGCGCTGCCAGGCGTTCAGGTCATCGCCCTCGCCGTCCGCGATCAGGCCGGGCGCGCCGAGCACGTCCATGGCCAGCTCACCGAGGTCGCGGTGCCAATTAGCCCACAGCAGCTTGGTGACCGACGCCTGACCGGCGGCGGTACGAGCATCCACCGACGCCCCGTCGTGGCCGGATTCCAGGGTGCGCAGCACGTGCGCGCGCAGCACCCGCAGGCCGACCCACGCCTTGTCGAGGCGATCGGCGATGACCGGGTTCTCGATGGCGCCGTTCTCCTTGGCCACGGCCTCCAGATCGGCAAGCTCCCGCGCGTAGCGGATCTGCTGGCCTACCGTGGAGATGCCGCGCTCGAAGGTGAGCGTGCCCATCGCGACCTTCCAGCCGTCGCCGGGCTGCCCGACCACCAGATCGGCGGCGGTGCGGGCGTTCTCGAAGAAGACCTCGTTGAATTCCGCGGTCCCGGTGAGCTGGATGATGGGCCGCACCTCGACGCCCGGCTGCTTCATGGGCACGAGCAGATAGGACAGGCCGTGATGGCGGGTCGAGCCCTTCTCGGTCCGGGCGACCACGAAGCACCAGTCCGACAGATGCGCGAGCGAGGTCCACACCTTCTGACCGTTGATGACCCACTCGTCGCCCTCGAGCTGGGCGGAGGTGGTGACGGCGGCCAGGTCCGAACCGGCGCCCGGCTCCGAATAGCCCTGGCACCACAGTTCGGTGACGTTACGGATGCCCGGCAGGAAGCGCTGCTTCTGCTCTTCGGTGCCGAAGGCGAGGACGGTGGGGCCGAGCAGTTCCTCACCCAGGTGCGAGACCCGGGCCGGGGCGTCGGCCTTGGCGTATTCCTCGTGGAAGATGACCTGCTGGCGCAGGGTGGCGTCGCGGCCGCCCCACTCCTTGGGCCAGCCCAGGCAGGTGAGGCCGGCGGCGGCGAGGGCGCGGTCCCACTCGAGCCGCTCCTCGAAAGCCTCGTGCTCGCGCCCGGGACCACCCAGACCGCGCAGCTCGCGGAACTGGCCGTTCAGGTTCTCGGCCAGCCATTCACGCACCTCAGCACGGAATTCGGCGTCCTCGGGGGGCTCAATCCCGCTGGCCGGTTCGGGGGTCTGGATCATGCTCACGTCGGTAGAGTAACCTACCAAGCACTTGCTTTGTTAGACCCATTCCCGGACAGCGAGGAAGCCCTGTGACATCTCCTCCGCAGACCACGCCACTTGCTCTGCACGCGGCCGCGCACGCCTACGGTGACGCGCCCGCCGTGGCAGACGGCGCCGTGCGCCTGAGCTGGTCGCAACTGCTGGACTCGGTCCGTGAGACCGCCCGCGCGCTCATGGCCCGCGGCATCCAGCGCGGCGACCGCATCGGCATCTGGGCGCCCAACACCCACCACTGGGTGAGCGCGGTGCTGGCCACCCACTACGTGGGCGCGACCATCGTGCCGCTGAACACCCGGTACGTGGCCGACGAGGCGGCGGACACGCTGTCGCGGGTGCACGCCAAGGCGCTGTTCATCGCGGGTGAATTCCTCGGCCGCGACCGGCTGGCCGAATTGCGCGCGCACGCACCGGAACTGGGCATCGAGACGGTCGTCGTCATCCCGGTCGAGGGCGAAGCGCCCGTCGAGAACGCCATCGCCTGGTCCGACCTGGGCAAGGTGGCCGAGACCGTGAGCCTCGACGAGGTCGTCGCACGCGCCGAATCGGTCTCGCCGGACGACCTGTCCGACATCCTGTTCACCTCCGGTACCACCGGCCGCAGCAAGGGAGCGCTCATCGCGCACCGGCAGCTGCTGACCAGTGCCCGCGCGTGGGCCGACTGCGCGACCCTGAACAGCGACGACCGCTATCTGGTGGTGCCGCCGTTCTTCCACAGCTTCGGCTACAAGGCGGGCATCATCACCTGCCTGGCCACCGGCGCGACCATCGTGCCGCAGGCCGTCTTCGACGTGCCCGAGACCATGCGGTTGATCAGCGCCGAGCGCATCACCGTGCTCACCGGTCCGCCCACCATTCACCAGACCATCCTCGATCACCCCGAGCGGGACGGGGCGGATCTGTCCAGCCTGCGCGTCGCGGTCACCGGTGCGGCCACGGTGCCGGTCGTGCTCATCGAAAGACTGCGCTCGGAGCTGACTTTCGACGTGGTGCTGACCGCCTACGGCCAGACCGAGTCCGGCGGCTTCGGCACCATGTGCCGGCCCGAGGACTCCAGCGAGACCATCGCCAACACCTGCGGCCGCACCATCGACGGCTTCGAGATGAAGCTGGCCGACAACGGCGAGCTGCTGCTGCGCAGCGACCAGGTGATGCGCGGCTACCTCGACGACCCGCAGGCCACCGCCGCCACCATCGACCCGGACGGCTGGCTGCACACCGGCGATGTCGCCGTCATCGACGAGCGCGGCTACATGAAGGTCACCGACCGGCTCAAGGACATGTACATCTCCGGCGGCTTCAATGTGTATCCCGCCGAGGTGGAACAGGCCATGGCCCGCATCGAGGGTGTCGCCGAGACCGCGGTCATCGGCGTGCCGGACGAGCGTATGGGCGAGGTCGGCAAGGTGTACGTGGTGCGCCGGGCCGGGTCGGAGCTGACCGCCGAGGACGTGATCGCGAAGGCCAAGACCATGCTGGCCAACTTCAAGGTGCCGCGGTTCGTGGAATTCCGCGACGCGCTGCCCTACAACGCCGCAGGCAAGGTGCTGAAGCGCAACCTACGTGATGAGGAGAAGGCGTGAGCCAGGAATTGGGGCCCATCCCCGATGAGGGCGAAGTCGTCCTCTACGAGAAGCGCGGCCCGATCGCGGTCGTCACGCTGAACCGGCCGGACTTCCGCAATGCGCAGAACTCGGTCATGACCTACGCCCTCGACGCCGCCTTCACCAAGGCCGTCGAGGACGCCGAGGTCAAGGTGATCGTCTTGGCCGGCGCCGGAAAGCATTTCAGCGCCGGGCACGATATCGGCACGCAGGGCCGCGACCACCACATCTCCTACGAGAACCAGGCCGTCATGTGGTGGGACCACGTGGACCGGCCGGGCGGCGATCAGCGGTTCGCGCGCGAGTCCGAGGTGTACCTGGGCATGTGCCGGCGTTGGCGGGAGATCCCCAAGCCGACCATCGCCATGGTGCAGGGCGCGTGCATCGCCGGTGCTCTCATGCTGGCGTGGGCCTGCGACATGATCGTGGCCTCCGAGGACGCGTTCTTCTCCGATCCGGTGGTCCGCATGGGCATTCCGGGCGTCGAGTACTTCGCGCACCCGTGGGTGCTGGGACCTCGCCGCGCCAAGGAGGTGCTGTTCACCGGTGAGCGCTTCACCGCGGCACAGGCTTACGAGTGGGGCATGCTGAATCGCGTTGTCCCGCGCGAGGAGCTGGAGGCGCAGACCATCGCGCTCGCCGAGAAGATCGCGGAGATGCCGCAGTTCGGGCTGGCGCTCACCAAGAAGGCCGTCAACCAGTGTGAGGACCTGATGGGGATGCGCGCCGGCATGGATTCCGTGTTCGGCCTGCATCACTTCGCGCACGCCCACAATGCCGAGGTCGGCCAGGGCTCATTGGGCGGTATGGACGCGAAGTCCATGAAAGCGGCCGCGGCCACGGCGAGCCGTGCATCGGACACTACGAACGACGGGGCAAAGTAAGTGGATCTCGAATTCGACAGCAAGACCGAGGAATTCCGCGCCGAGGTGCGCGACTTCCTGGCGGCGAACATGCCCGCCGCTCCCCTGCCGTCCATGGACACCAAGGCGGGTTTCGAGCTGCACCGCGAGTGGGAGGCCAAGCTGGCCGACGCCCGCCTGTCGTGTGTGGCCTGGCCCGCCGAGTACGGCGGCCGTGACGCCTCGCTGACCGAATGGGTCATCTTCGAGGAGGAGTACTACGCCGCGGGCGCGCCCGGTCGCGTCTCGCAGAACGGCATCTTCCTGCTCGCGCCGACCCTGTTCGAGCACGGCTCCCCCGAGCAGCTGGCCCGCATCCTGCCGAGAATGGCGCGCGCGGACGACATCTGGGCGCAGGCCTGGTCCGAGCCGGAGGCCGGTTCCGACCTGGCCGGTATCCGCTCCACCGCCAAGCGCACCGAGGGCGGCTGGATCCTCAACGGCCAGAAGACCTGGAGCTCGCGGGCCTCGTTCGCGGACTGGGGTTTCGGCCTGTTCCGCAGTGACCCGGAGGCGCAGCGCCACAAGGGCCTCACCTACCTGATGTTCCCGCTCACCGCGGACGGCGTCACGGTGCGGCCGATTCCGCAGCTGGACGGCGAGCCGGGCTTCGCGGAGATCTTCCTGGACAACGTGTTCGTGCCCGATCAGGACGTGATCGGTGAGGCGAACAACGGCTGGAAGGTCGCGATGGCGACCTCCAGCAACGAGCGCGGTCTGTCGCTGCGCGCGCCGGGCCGGTTCAACGCCACCGCCCGCAAGCTGATCGAGCTGTGGAAGGACTCGGCCGCCGAGTCCGACACCGCCGCCGCCGACCGCGTGGTCGACGCGTGGGTGGGCGCGGAGGCGTACCGCCTCAACACCTGGGCCACCGTGACCCGCCTGGCCGACGGTGGCCAGCTGGGCGCGGAGTCCTCGGTGAACAAGGTGTTCTGGTCGGATCTGGACATCGCCATGCACGAGACCGCGCTCGACCTGCACGGCGCGGCCGCGGAGCAGGAGTCGGCCTGGACCGACGGTTACCTGTTCTCGCTGGCGGGCCCGATCTACGCCGGCACCAACGAGATCCAGCGCAACATCATCGCCGAACGCCTGCTCGGCCTGCCGCGATAGCCACAGGGAGGACGACGACATGCGATTCGCATTGACCGCAGAACAGAACGATTTCGCCGCCAGCCTGCGCAAGATGGGCGAGGCCGCCAAGACTCCCGGCCTGGTCCGGGCGTGGGGTGAGGGCGAGGCCGCCGCCGGGCGCACGCTGATCGGCCAGCTGGCCGAGGCGGGCGCGCTGGGGCTGACCATTTCCGAGGACAACGGCGGCTTCGGCGCCGGCCCGGTCGAGATGATCGTGGCCTTCACCGAGATCGGCCGGGCCGCCGTGCCGGGTCCGCTGGTGGAGACCGCCGCCGCGATTCCCGCACTGCTGCAGGCGCTTCCGGACTCGGCGCTCGCCGCCGAGCAGCTGCCGGAGCTGGCCGAGGGCGCGAAGCTGGGCACCCTCGCGGTGACCGCGTCGGCCGGCGCCAACGCGGGCCGCTCCGCGGGTTCGGCGCTGGCGCTGGACGCCGATGTCGCCGACCTGGTGCTGATCGCCGAGGGCGACCGCATCGCGGTGGGCGCCGCCGGTGACCTGGTGACGTCGGTGGACGCCGCGCGCCGCCTGTTCACCGTGGCCGCGGGCGAGACCCTCGCCGAGGGCGAAGGCGTCAGCGAGGCAATCGATCTCGCCTTCGACACCGCCGCGCTGGCCGCCGCCGCGCAGCTGCTCGGCGCGGGCCGGGCCATGCTGGACACCAGTGTCGAGTACGTGAAGCAGCGCCAGCAGTTCGGTACCCCGATCGGCCGCAACCAGGCGATCAAGCACCACCTGGCCAATGCCCACATCGGCCTGGAGATGGCGCTGCCGCTGCTCTACCGGGCCGCCCTGACCCTGGAGTCGGGCGCGGACGCGCAGACCCGTGGTCGCGACATCTCCGCGGCCAAGCTGGCCTGCGGCGAGGCGGCGTACCAGACCGCGCGCATCGCGCTGCAGGTGCACGGCGCGATCGGCTACACCGCCGAATGCGATCTGTCGCTGTGGCTGACCAAGGTCACCGCCCTGCGTTCGGCCTGGGGCACCCCGGCCGAGCACCGCGCCCGCATCGCCGCCGCCCTGCGCGCCGGCAACGTGGCATGAGCACCTTTTACCCGTTGGGAGCGAACGCATGAGCCTCACTGCCGAACAGCAGGAACTCGTCACCACCGTGCGCGCGGTGCTGACCAAGCACGGCGACAGCGCGGCCATGCGGCGCGGGCTGGAGTCCGACCGCGGCTACGACGAACAGCTGTGGAAGCTGCTGTGCGAACAGGTCGGCGTCGCGGCCCTGGCCATTCCGGAGGAATTCGGCGGCATCGGGGTCGGCTTGGTCGAATCCCTGCTGGTGGTCGAGGAACTCGGCCGCACGCTGTCCGCGCCGCCGATGCTCGGCTCGGCCGTGCTGGGTGTGCAGGCGCTGCTGCTGGCCGGGAACACCGAGGCCAACGAGCGGCTGCTGCCCGAGGTCGCCGAGGGCGCGCGGACGCTGGCGCTGTGCTGGGCCGGGGTGTCCGGCTGGGACTCCTTCGGAGTCCAGGCCACCGGTGAAACCCTGTCCGGCTCCGCGCATTACGTGCTCGACGGCGCGTTCGCGGACACCCTGCTGGTGCTCACCGCCGACGGCCTGTTCGAGGTCGCGGCGGACGCGGCGGGTGTCACCCGCACCGTCGTGGTCACCCAGGACCCGACCCGCAAGCTGGCCCGCGTCGACTTCGACGCGGTCGCGGCCGCGCCGCTGGGGCAGCTGGACGTCACCCGCCTGCGCGAGATCTCCTGGGCCGCAATGGTCGCCGAGCAGATCGGCGCGGCCGAGCAGTGCCTCGACATGACCGTCGAGTACTCGAAGTCGCGGGTGCAGTTCGGTCGCCCGATCGGCAGCTTCCAGGCCCTCAAGCACCGCATGGCCGACATGTACGTGCTGGTGGAATCGGCTCGCTCGCTGGGCTACCTGGCGATCGCCGGCCTCGCCGAGGGCGCGGTCGACCCGATCGACATCCAGGCCGCCCGCCTGCACGCCATCGACACCTTCAACCAGGTGGTGTCCGAGACCGTGCAGATGCACGGCGGCATCGCCATCACCTGGGAGCACGACGCGCACCTGTTCTTCAAGCGCGCTCACGCCGACGCCCAGCTCTTCGGCACTCCCGCGCGTCCGCTGGCCCGCCCGGCCTAGCGGCGAAGTTCTCCGGGAAGCGGCCCGTGCGCAGTTCGCTGCGCACGGGCCGTTCGTGTTGTGCGGCATCTCACCCGACCAAACATCGTTAGCCTATGTAAATACATAGTTAGCTTATGCAACAATCTAGGGGTGCAGCCGAGACAGGCAACCGAGCCCACCCCGGACGACACCGGGGACCGGCTGGTCGACATCGTCGTCGCCACCACCCGGCTCAACCGCCTGGCCGGAGTTCTCGGCGGCATCGATGTTCCGCACGCCGTCATGCGGGCCCTCGGGACCCTCGACGAGTACGGCCCCCTGCGGATCAGCGAGTTCGCTCGCATCGACCGATGCTCGCAACCATCAGCAACGGCGCTGATCGGACGGCTGACCGAGGCCGGTCTCGCCACGCGGACCAAGGATCCCGACGACTCCAGAGCCGTGGTCGTCGAGCTCACCTCCGCGGGACGAGACCGGCTCGCCGCCGCACGCGACCAGCTCGGAAACTCCCTCGCCGCACGGCTTCCCGACCTCGACCCCGCCCTGCTCACCCGCCTGAGCCGGGACCTGGACGAGCTCGCCGCAGCCTTCAAGGCCGCCGGAGCCTGAACCCGGCACCTCGCAACTCGAACGAAAGCAGCCGCGACTCACCATCATTCGTAGATGAGGACTCTCCCGTGACCACCAGCGCCCCGATCACCAGGCCCGCCTTCCCCGCCGCCCTCGGCCCCGACAACGCCGCGGTATCCAAACCCGGACAACCCAAATCGGTATGGGCCGTCGCTTTCGCCTCGGTCATCGCGTTCATGGGCATCGGCCTGGTCGATCCGATCCTGAAGCCGATCGGCGAGCAGCTGCACGCCTCACCGTCCCAGGTGACGCTGCTGTTCACCAGCTACATGCTGGTCACGGGCGTGGCCATGCTGATCACCGGAGTCGTCTCCAGCCGCTTCGGCGCCAAGAAGACACTGCTGGCGGGCCTGAGCATCATCGTCGTCTTCGCCGCTCTCGCAGGCAGTTCCGGCACGGTCGGGCAGATCGTCGGCTTCCGCGCGGGCTGGGGTCTGGGCAACGCGCTGTTCATCGCCACCGCGCTGGCCACCATCGTGGGCGCGGCCTCCGGCGGCGTCGCCCGCGCCATCGTCCTCTACGAGGCGGCGCTGGGCATCGGTATCGCGGCGGGCCCCCTGGTGGGCGGGTTCCTCGGCCACTTCAGCTGGCGCGCACCGTTCTTCGGCGTCTCGGCGCTGATGGCCATCGCCTTCATCGCCCTGGTCGTGCTGCTGCCCGAGTCGCCGAAACCGGCGCACCCCACCTCGATCACCGCCCCGTTCAAGGCCCTCACCTTCCCCGGGCTGCTGCTGGTGAGCGTGACCGCCCTGCTCTACAACTACGGCTTCTTCACGCTCCTCGCCTACACCCCCTTCCCGCTGAACATGGGTACCTATTCGATCGGCTTCATCTTCTTCGGCTGGGGCCTGCTACTCGCCCTGTCCTCGGTGGTCATCGCCCCGAAACTGCAGCGCCGCTTCGGAACCGTGCCCATGATGGCCCTCGCGCTGTCCCTCTTCGCGGCGGATCTGGCCGTCATGGCCGTATTCACCGACCACAAGCCGGTGCTCGTCATCGGCACGGTCCTCTCCGGCCTGTTCCTCGGCGTCAACAACACCCTGATCACCGAGGCCGTCATGGAGGCCGCCCCCGTCGAACGCTCCACCGCCTCCGCCGCCTACAGCTTCGTCCGCTTCGCCGGCGGCGCCGCCGCCCCCTACCTCGCGGGCAAACTCGGCGAACACCAGGCCTCCCTCCCCTTCTGGGTAGGCGCCGCCTGCACCGCCGCCGCCGTAGCCGTCCTCTACTCCGGCCGAAAGCTCCTGTCCCACATGGACGATCACGCCCCCGCCACCCACACTCCCGCCGAGGACCAAGCCATCACCCTCGGCGACGACTGATCGCCCACCGTTCGCGGACCGCACCCACAGGGTGCGGTCCGTATTCGATTCCACCCCGTACCATCCGGCTCATGAACCAACCCATGCCGCCGCCGGGGCAGTACCCGTACCCGCAGCAAGGTCAGTCCCAGCCCGCGTACCCGCAGCAGGGCCAGCAGCCGTACCCGCCGCAGGGCCAAGCGCCCTACCCGCAGCAGGGTCAGCCGCAGCAGCCTCCGGCCCCGCAATTCCCGATCCTGGTCTCGACCATGAACGATGTGCCGGGCCAGGAGATCGTCCAGGTGATCGGCGAGGTCGCGGGCCTGACCGTACGCAGCCGCGGCCTGGGCGCGAACTTCGCGGCCGGGTTCCGGGCGTTGGGCGGCGGCGAGATTCACGAGTACACGCAGCTGCTGTACCAGTCGCGGCACGAGGCGATCATGCGAATGTGTCAACACGCCATGGCTTATGGCGCGAACGCCGTCATCGCCATGCGCTTCGACTGCAACGAGATCGCCAACACCATGAGCGAGGTCGCCGCCTACGGCACCGCGGTCGTGGTCAAGCCCGTCGAGAAGTAGTTCGTCCGGTCAGTGGTGGAGCACCTCGACCTCGCGGACCGGCGGCTTGCGGCCGAACCTGGCGCGCAAGGGGTAGGCGGCCATGACCACCAGGAGGCTGACGGTGGAGGCGATCAGCTGGTTGCGTTGGTCGGGGTTGCGGGCCATGGCCACGAAGACGGCGAAGAGGGCGATGATGACGGCCCAGCTCAGGTAGGGGTAGCCCCACATGCGGTAGGTGAGGGCGGCGGGGTCTTCGCGGCGGAGGCGGGCGCGCAGGCGTAGCTGGGAAAACATGATCGCCACGTAGACGAAGGCCAGGACCACGCCGATGGAGTTCACCAGGAAGGTGAAGACCTTGTCTGGGGAGATGTAGGAGGCGATGACCGCGGCCCAGGCGGCGACCGTGCCGAGCAGGACGGCTCGGGCGGGGACGCCGCGCTTGTTGAGCTTCACCAGGGCGGCGGGGGCGTCGCCGTCGCGGGTGAGGACGTAGAGCATGCGGGAGGAGACGTAGATGGCCGAGTTCAGCACCGACAGCACCGCGGTCAGGATGACGACCTGCATGATGGTGCCCGCGGCGGGGATGCCGATGTGGTCGAGGGCGCTGACGAAGGGGCTCTGCAGCACCTTGGCGTCGTTCCACGGCAGGATCGTCACCACCAGGAAGATCGAGGCCACGTAGAACAGGCCGACCCGCCACAGCACCGAGTTGGTGGCGCGGGTGACCGCCTTGGCGGGTTCGGTGGTCTCGGCGGCCGCCACCGTGACGATCTCGGTGCCGCCGAACGCGAACATCACCACCACGATCGCCGAGAAGATGCCGGTGACCCCGTTGGGTGCGAAACCGCCGTGCCCGGTGAGGTTCGCGAATCCGGCCTCCGACCCGGGCCACAGGCCGAAGATCCAGGCCAGGCCGACGGCCAGGAAGCCGACGATCGCCACCACCTTGATCGAGGCGAACCAGAATTCGAATTCGCCGAACGACTTCACCGACAGCAGGTTGACCGCGGTCATGATGACCAGCAGCCCGGCCGACAGCATCCACTGGTCCAGGTCGATCCAGGCGCCCAGGATGGCCGCGCCGGCCACCGCCTCGGCGCCGACCAGGATGACGTAGAGGTACCAGTACAGCCAGCCGACGGTGAACCCGGCGAACGGTCCCATGGCCAGGCGCGCGTACTCGCCCATCGACCCGGCGACCGGGCGGGCGACCACCATTTCCCCGAGTGCCCGCAGCACGCACAGCACCACCAGCCCGGCGGCGGCGTAGGAGAGCACGGCCGCGGGTCCCGCGGTCCGGATGACCGAGCCGCTGCCGACGAACAGGCCGGCGCCGATCGCGCCGCCGATGCCGATCATGGTCATGTGCCGACGTCGGAGCCCGGTTCGCAGGCCCTGCGGCGGCTCGGGTGTTGCGCCGGTCTCCGATACCTTCGCGCCGACCGGTTCCGACATCTGACCGCCACCTTCATGTGTTGCCCATAAATTGCCAGACCACCCTATCGGGCCTGGTCAGCCGGGGAAAATCGCCTCCGCGACCCTCGGTTCGGGCAATCGGCCGGGGCGGTGAATCCGCTTCGCCGCCAGCCGTTTCCATGGCGGGCGTACCGTCGGACGGTATGACCGAGACTCAGCGCGGCCGAGTACGCGTCGAACCGAGCTCCAAGCGAGTACGCGCCTACCTCGGCGGTCAACTCGCCGCGGATACCGTCCATCCGACCCTGGTGTGGGAATCCCCGCACTACCCCACCTACTACCTGCCCGTCGCCGACCTGCGGGCGAAGCTGGAACCGAACGGCAATACCCGCCCCTCCCCCAGCCGCGGGCCGGGCACCGAGTTCGATGTGGTGGCCGACGGCGTCGTCGCGGCGGGCGCGGCCGTACGCCACCTCGACTCCCCGATCCCGGAACTGCGCGACCTGGTGAAACTCGATTTCCAGGCGATGACGGAGTGGTTCGAGGAGGACGAGCCGATCTACGTGCACCCGCGCGACCCCTACACCCGGGTGGACATCCTCGGCAGCTCGCGGCACGTCCGTGTGGAGTTGAACGGTGTGGTGCTGGCCGACTCGCACAGCCCGCGCATCCTGTTCGAGACCGGGCTGCCGGCGCGCTACTACCTGCCGCTCACCGATCTCCGCCTGGACCTGCTGACGCCGTCGGACACCGAGACGCACTGCCCGTACAAGGGCACCGCCGAATACCGGTCGGTCCTGCTGGGTACGGAGGAATTCCGGGACCTGGTCTGGATCTACCGCACCCCGCTCCCGGAAAGCCAGAAGATAGCCGGAATGGCGTGCTTCTACAACGAGAAGGTCGACATCTGGATCGACGGCGAACTCCAGGCCCGCCCGCACTCCCCGTTCAGCTGAAACCCTCAGTCCCCCAGGATCTCCGACACCAGCCGCGGTAGCGCGACCCCGATCGGGTCGCGCACGATCTCGGCGGCGTACTCGTCGTACGGGGTCGGTTCGGCGTTCACCACGACCAGGTCCGCGCCCGCGTCCACCGCCACCGCGCACATCGAGGCCGCAGGCTCGACCTGGAGCGAACTGCCCACGGCCAGAAAGATTTCCGCCGTCTCCGCGATCTGCACCGCCGCACGAATCGCATCGGTGTCCAGGTGCTGCCCGAACATGATGGTGGCGGCCTTGAGAATCCCGCCGCACTCCGGGCAGGCGGGGTCCGGTTCCCCGGCCGCGACCCGTTCCAGTGTGGCGGCCATGGAATCGGTGAATTCGCAGTCGATGCAGACGACTTCGAACATGTTGCCGTGGATCTCCACCACCGAGTCCGAACCGGCCCGCTGATGCAGCCGATCGATGTTCTGCGTGATGATCCCGACCTGCCGGGCCGTCGCCAGCCGCGCCAGCGCCAGGTGGGCGTCGTTCGGTGTCGCCGTCCAGGCCGGATTGTCGCGCCGCGCCAGCCAGGCCCGCTGCCGCAACTCCGGATCGGCCACGTAGTTCTGGTAGGTGGAGAGCAGTTCCGCGATCGGATCCTCGGTCCAGACTCCGCGCGGTCCACGGAAATCCGGAATCCCGGATTCGGTGGAGATGCCCGCGCCAGTCAGTACCCCGATCGGCCCCTTGCGTGCACGCCAGTCCGTCACGCTGCCAGCCTATGCCGACCCGCCGCCTCCCCGCTTCCGGTTTACCGGCCGTTCGAGGCGCGGCCACCCCAGGCCCGGTCCTGCGGCCTCAGACCGCGACGGCTTCCAGCGGCTCCTCGGCACGCCGGTATTGCCCTGGAGCCAGCCCGTATTCGCGCTTGAAGGCCTTGGCGAACGCGAATTCCGACTGGTAGCCGACCTTGCGGGCGACACCCGCCAACGGGGTGTCGCTCTCGCGCAGCAGCCGGGCGGCGGTGAGCATGCGCCAGCGGGTGAGGTAGGCCAGCGGCGGTTCGCCCACGGTGGCGGTGAAGCGGCGGGCCAGGGTGGCGCGGGAGACTCCGGCCAGCGCGCTGAGCTCGGGCACGGTCCAGGCCCGGTCCGGCGCGTCGTGAATGGCGTGCAGGGCGGCCGCGACCGCCGGGTCGCCGAACACGCCCGCCCAGCCGGTCCGGTCGTCGCCCTGCTCGTCGAACCAGGCGCGCAGCAGGAACAGCAGCAGCGTGTCGAGCAGCGCCGGAATGGCGGCATCGGCCCCCGGACGGGGTTCGGCGATCTCCCCCGCGAGCAGATCCACTGCGGCGCGCAGGGCCGGGTGCCGGCCGGGACGGGCTGGGAGATGGATGAATTCGGGTAGTTCGTCGAGGAGCGGGTGGCTGCGGCGGCGGCCCAGCTCGTAGGCCCCGCACACCAGGGCGGTGCGCACGCCCGGCCCGGGGATCTCGCGCGGCTCCCCGGGTGCGGCGACCTCGGTGATCGGACTGCCGAGCGTATCGACGATGTCGTGATCGGCGCCGCGCGGCATGAACAGCACATCCCCGGCGCCCAGGGCGATGGGTTCCCCGCCCGGTGCCAGCACCCAGCACGAACCTTGCAGCACCACATGGAAACTCGCGCCCGGCACGCGCGGATACCGGCGGCCCCAGGGCGCGTGCCGGACGAACAATCCCGATCCGGGATTGCCGGTGCGAATGGCGGCGATGGTCTCGCTGAGGATGTCCACGCTACGACCGTATCACTCGCCATCTGAGCGTTATAGACATTCTAATGAGCATTACAGCCATTAATTCACTCACCAGTGCCGAATACTGTTTGGTTCATGACGAACACGGACCGCACCCCCGCCATCGCCCTCTACGGCGCCACCGGCCACACCGGCGGGTACATCCTCGCCGAGCTGCGCCGCCGCGGTCTCACCCCGATCCTGGTGGGCCGCAATGCCGAACGCCTGCGCGCCGCCGCCGACGCGGCCGGATTGCCCGACGCCGAGATCCGGATCGCGGACCTCGACGATCACGCCGCCCTGGTCGCCGCCTTCACCGGCGCGGACGTGGTGATCAGCAGCCTGGTCGCCTTCGTCGACCTCGGCGGCGCGGTGCTGGCCGCGGCCATCGAGGCGGGCGCGCACTACACCGACACCTCCGGCGAGCAGCAGTTCCTGCGCCGGGTGCTGGACGAGTACGGGCCGCGGGCCGAAAAGGCCGGGGTCACGGTGATCTCCGGGGTCACCGACAACAACCTGGCCGCCGACCTGCTGGCCGATCTGACCGTGCCCCGGCTGGCCGGCCCGGTCGAATTGGTGGTCACCCACCGCAGCCGCAGCGGCGGCAATGGCTCCAAGGGCAGCGCGAAAACCGTACTGGCCAACCTGGATTGGTTCCGGAACGGCGGCTGGCACTACGAGACCGGCGAGCTGCGCACCGGCGCGGCCGCGCGGCATCGGGAACTGACGTTCCCCGGCGACACCGCCCCGACCGCCGTGACCAAGTCCCCGCAGTCGGCGGTGCTCACCATTCCGCGCCACACCGACGTGACCTACGTGGCGGGCGCGATCGAACTGGCGTATCACGCGAACCTGAGCGGATTCACTTCCGACGCACTGGATCTCATTCCGGACGCCCCCGACTCGGATCTGCGCTACGACGTGATCGTCGACGCCTTCGGCCCGGCCGGCGCCCGCGCGCAGGCCGTGGCCAGCGGCGGTGATTCCTACCGAGATTCGGCACTGCTCACCGTCGAGGTTGCCACCCGGCTCGCCGCGGGCGGCACCCGGGCGGGCGCGCTCGCCCCGGCCGAGGCCTTCGATGCCGCGGAGTTCCTGGACGCGCTCGCGCCGCACGGCATCACCTGGAGCATCGCCCTACAGTGAATCGATGAGCGACGACCGCCCGGCACTGGCCGCAGAGTTGGACCTTCAGCCGCACCCCGAGGGCGGCTGGTATCGCGAAACCTGGCGCAGCGAGGTGGAATTCACCCCGCCGGACTATCCGGGCCCGCGCGCGAGCGCGACCGCGATCTACTTCCTGCTGCTGCCGGGTGAGCGGTCCGCGCCGCACACGGTGACCTCGGACGAGATCTGGTTCTGGCATCGGGGCGGGCCCCTGCTGCTGAACATCGGCGGCGAGGAGGTCGTCCTCGGGCCCGACGCGGAGCGGGGGCAGCGCCCGCAGGCGGTGGTTCCCGGCGGCGTCAGCCAGGCCGCCCGTCCGGCGGGAGACGACTACGCGCTGGTGAGTTGTGTCGTCGCGCCCGGATTCGACTTCGCCGACTTCCGGCTCGACTGAACGGATTTCCCCCTCGACGCACTGTGCCCGCCGCGCTGTGGCGCGGCGGGCACGAGTAGCAGCGACCCGGTAGGTCGATCGACGTCAGCGGTCGATCTCGAGAATTCCCTCGGCGACCGCGTGGTCGATGGTCTTCTCGAGGTTCGGGCAGGAGTCCGGCTTCCCGGTGGTGGGACCGGCCTCGGCCAGCTTGCGGAAGACCGGGCAGTGGGTGGCCGGGTCGGCCGTCCACTGCACCGTCTTCTGGTTGTGGCTGTGCTTGCGCACGAGCACCTCGGTACCGCAGGACTGGCACGCGATCGGCGTCAGTCCGGCCTCCATGTAGTGCTCTTTGTCGACGACCGTCTGGGCGCGCACCTGCGCTCGCTGTTCCGGCCGGTCCGCGAAATCGGGTGCCTTCGCCCAGGTGGTCATCAGGCGTTCGCCTCCTGCGCGGCGGCCTCGGCCTCCGCCTTCTTGCGCAGGTTCTCCTCGACCTCGAGACCCCACTGCTCATTGGCCTTGGAGGTGTCGATCTCGAATTCGAAGCGCTGCGTCATCTTCGGGTCGATGTCGGCGACATCGACGTAGAACTGCTCGTACCAGCGGCGCAGCTGGTAGACCGGGCCGTCTTCCTCGGTCAGCAGCGGGTTGTCGATCTTGGACTTGTGCTTCCAGATCTCGACGTCCTGCAGGAAGCCCTCGGACACGCCCTCGGTCATCTTGGCGGCGAACATCTCCGCCTGCGCCTCGGGCAGACCCTTCGGCTTCTCCAGCGACACGCCCCACTGCAGCATGAACGAGTCCTGCGAGACCGGGTAGTGGCAGTTGATGAGGACCGTCTTGACCTCGAAGCCGCTGTAGATGTTGAGCAGCGGGTTGATCATGTACGACGGGCCGAAGTAGGACGCCTCGGACTTGAGCAGCACGTCGATGCCATTCTTGGCCGCGTTGCCGATGTCGGGGCGGGCCTTGGTCTCGAGGTACTGCGTGGCGACGTGCCCTTCGAGGACGTTCTTGAAGTACGTCGGGAAGGCGTAGTGGATATAGAAGAAGTGCGCCATATCCACGACGTTGTCGATGATCTCGCGGCAGTTGGAGCCCTCGATCAGCAGCGAGTGCCAGGTCCAGTCGGTCCAGCCCTCGTTGAGGGTGTCCGAGCCGGTGCCGTCGGCGTTGGTGAAGGGACCCTCGATGTAAGGGATCGTCACCTCGTCGGTGGGCTGGTTGCCCTCGTGGTCGTGCCACACGTACAGCTGGCCGTTGCGCTCGAGCGTGGTCCACGCGCGGGTGCGGGCCAGCGGGGGCACGCGCCGGGCATACGGGATGCCGGTGCACTTGCCGTCGCCGCCCCAGCGCCAGTCGTGGAACGGGCACGCGATGGAGTCGCCCTTGACCTCACCCATGGAGAGGTCGCCGCCGAGGTGCCGGCAATAGGAGTCCAGTACCTTCAGCTCGTCCTTGCTGTTCATGAAAACGACCAGCTTGGTGCCGAAGATATTGACCGAGTGCGGCTTGCCGTCGCGGAAGTCCTTGGCAAGGCCCAAGCAGTGCCAGCCCCGGGCGAAGCGGGTGGGCGCGCTGCCCACATCGATCTCGCGGACCTTTCCGCGGGGCCCTTGGGGGGTTGTCGCCATTTCCTGATCCTCCTGTGGATGTACTAGAACACGTTACAAAATCGGCTGGCCGTTTGCCAGCGATAGGAGCAACTACCAGGATGGGGGCGCTCTGAGCTGGGCGTGAACCGCGTTCTCGACAGGAATAAGAACGTGTTCTACTCTCAGGGGCAAACGAAGACCGCTTCCGGTCTCAGCACCAGGCAGGAGCAACTGGCGAGATGACGCAAGAAGTAGTTGAGCGGGTAGAGGCGCTGCTGCCGACCCTGCGTGAACGCGCCCAGGAGACCGAGGATCTGCGCCGCCTTCCGGACCAGACCGTCAAGGATCTGCAGGCGACCGGCTTCTTCAAGCTCGTGCAGCCCAAGCAGTGGGGCGGCTACGCCGCGGATCCGGTGATCTTCTACGACACCGTCCGCAAGCTCGCGAGCGCGTGTGGTTCCACCGGCTGGTGTGCCGGCATCCTCGGCATCCACAACTGGCACCTGGCCCTGTTCGACCAGAAGGCCCAGGAAGAGGTCTGGGGCAACGACACCGAGGTCCGGATCTCCTCCTCCTACGCCCCGATGGGCGCGGGTGTGGTGACCGAGGACGGCTCGGGCTACACCGTCAACGGTTCGTGGGCCTGGTCCTCGGGTTCCGATCACGCCGACTGGGTCTTCGTCGGTGGTCCGGTCATCAAGAACGGCAAGCCGGTCGACTTCGGCTCGTTCCTGATCCCCCGCAGCGAGTACGTCGTCAACGACGTGTGGCACGTCGTCGGCCTGCGCGGCACCGGCTCCAACACCGTTGTGGTCAAGGATGTCTTCGTCCCCAAGCACCGCTTCCTGAGCATGCGGACCATGGGCGAACTGAAGTCGCCCGGCCTGGAGCAGAACACCGACCCGCTGTACAAGATGCCGTGGGGCAGCATCCACCCCGCCACCATCACCGCGCCGATCATCGGCATGGGCTACGGCGCCTACGAGGCTCACGTCGAGCACCAGGGCAAGCGCGTGCGCGCCGCCTTCGCCGGCGAGAACGCCAAGGACGACCCGTTCGCCAAGGTCCGCATCGCCGAGGCCGCCAGTGACATCGACGCCGCCTGGCGTCAGCTGTCGGGCAACATCGCCGACGAGTACGCGTGCATCGTGGCGGGCAAGGACGTCCCGTTCGAGATGCGTGCCGCCGCCCGCCGCGACCAGGTGCGCGCCACCGGCCGCGTGATCGCCTCCGTCGACCGCCTCTTCGAGGCCGCCGGCGCCACCGCCCTGGTGGAAGGCACTCCGCTGCAGCGCTTCTGGCGTGACGCCCACGCCGGCCGCGTGCACGCCTCGCAGGATCCCGAGCGCGCCTACGTCATGTACGGCACCCACGCGTTCGGCCTGCCGGTCACCGACGGAATGGTGTAATCCGTGACCGCCGTAGAGGAAATCACCTACGAGTCCACCTCGCGCTTCGCGCAGGTGCGTCCGGATCTGAAGCTGCACTACCACGAGGCGGGCGTCGGCAACGGCCCCACCATCGTGCTGCTGCACGGCGGCGGTCCGGGCGCGAGCTCCTGGTCGAACTTCGCCAAGAACATTCCGGTGCTGGCCAAGGACTTCCACGTCCTCGCCGTCGACCAGCCCGGTTTCGGCCAGTCCGACAAGCCGACCGAGCACCCGCAGTACTTCGTGCACTCGTCCTCGGCGCTGAAGGACCTGCTCGACACCCTCGGCATCACCGATCGCGTGCACCTGCTGGGCAATTCGCTCGGCGGCGGCGCGGCCACCCGCTTCGCGCTGGACTACCCGGACCGCGCCGGCAAGCTGGTGCTGATGGGCCCCGGTGGCCTGTCCACCAACCTGTTCGCGCCGGACCCCACCGAGGGCGTCAAGCTGCTGTCCAAGTTCAACTTCGAACCCACGAAGGAGAACCTGGAGGCGTTCCTGCGGATCATGGTCTTCGACCAGAAGCTGATCACGCCGGAACTCGTCGAGGAGCGTTTCGCCTCGGCCTCGCAGCCGGAATCGCTGGCCGCCACCCGCGCGATGGGCAAGTCCTTCGCCGGCGCCGACTTCGCCAAGGGCATGATCTGGCGGGACGCGTTCAAGCTGCGTCAGCCGGTGCTGATGATCTGGGGCCGCGAGGACCGCGTGAACCCGATCGACGGCGCGCTCGTGGCTCTGAAGATGGTGCCGCGCGTGCAGCTGCACGTGTTCGGCGGCTGCGGCCACTGGGCGCAGCTGGAGAAGTTCGACGAGTTCAACCGCCTGGCAACCGACTTCCTGCTCGGCGTCAAGGAGAAGTGACCATGAGTATCAAGGCACTCGGGTACATGCGCATCGAGGCCACCGACATGGCGGCCTGGCGCGAGTACGGCCTCAAGGTGCTCGGCATGATGGAGGGCAGCGGGCTCAACCCCGACGCGCTCTACCTGCGCATGGACGACTTCGCCGCCCGCCTGATCATCGTGCCCGGCGAGCAGGACCGGCTGCTGGTCTCCGGCTGGGAGGTCACCGACGCCAAGGGCCTGCAGGAGCTGCGCGAGAGCCTGGACAAGGCCGGGGTCTCCTACACCGAGGGCACCAAGGAAGAACTCGGTGAGCGTCGCGTCGAGGGCATGATCCGATTCCTGGATCCGTCCGGCAACACGCTGGAGGCGTTCTACGGTGCCCAGTACCTGGGCCGCCGGTTCGTCAGCCCGTACGGCCACAAGTTCGTGACCGCCGAGCAGGGTCTGGGCCACGTGGTCCTCACCTGCACCGACGACGCTGCGGCACAGGCGTTCTACCAGGACGTGCTGGGCTTCCGGCTGCGTGACTCCATGCGTCTGCCCCCGCAGATGGTGGGCCGTCCCGCCGACGGCGACCCGGCCTGGCTGCGCTTCTACGGCTGCAACCCGCGCCACCACGCACTGGCGTTCCTGCCGCTGCCCAACCCGACCGGGATCGTGCACCTCATGGTCGAGGTGGAGAACTCCGACGACGTCGGCCTCTGCCTGGATCGCGCGAACCGCAAGAAGGTCAAGATGTCGGCCACCCTGGGTCGCCACATCAACGACAAGATGCTCTCCTTCTACATGAAGACGCCGGGCGGATTCGACATCGAATTCGGCTGTGAGGGACTCGAAGTCGACGACCACTCGTGGATCGCCCGCGAATCCACCGCGGTCAGCCTGTGGGGCCACGACTTCACCGTCGGTTTCAAGTAGCGAGCACGGACTAGGGGCGGCAGAACATTGACCGAGGCTGAATTGACCAAGGAAGCGACCATCGACGCGCCCGTCATCGACGGCCGTCAGTTCCGGAATGTGCTGGGGCAGTTCTGCACCGGCATCACCGTCATCACCACCTTCGAGGGTGAGGGCGAGGAGAAGGCGCCGATCGGCTTCGCCTGCCAGTCCTTCGCCGCCCTGTCCCTCGATCCGCCGCTGGTGCTGTTCTGCCCCACCAAGGAGTCCCGCTCCTGGAAGGCGATCGAACGCAACGGCTCTTTCGCCGTGAACATGCTGGCCGAGGAGCAACAGCCGGTGTGCGCCCGCTTCGGTTCCCGCGAACCCGACAAGTTCGCCGGAATCGACTGGCACACCTCGGAACTGGACCTCCCGGTTTTGGACGGCGCGTTGGCCACGATCCAGTGCACTGTGGACAACGTGCTCGACGGCGGCGATCACTACATCGTGATCGGCCGGGTACAGGCCCTGTCGGAGTCCACCGACTCCGGCAGGCCGCTGCTCTTCTACCGCGGCCAGTACACGGCCATCGAACCGGAGAAGACGACCCCCGCCCCCTGGCGCGCGGACCTCGAACACTTCCTCACGACCACCACTCTCGATACGTGGTTGTAAGTCGGGTTCCTCCAGAACCCTGGCGATAGAAAAGTGCCCCTGTGGATTTCATCCACAGGGGCCTTTCTTGTTGAGGACGGTTGTGGATAACTCTCAGGCGGCGGCTCGGGCCTGGCGGCGATACTGCCCCGGAGCGAGACCGTATTCGCGCTTGAACGCCTTCCCGAACGCGAATTCCGAGCTGTAACCCGCTCGGGCCGCGACCTTTTCGATGGCCAGATCGTCCTCGCGGAGCAGGCGGGCCGCGGTCGTCAGCCGCCAGCGGGTCAGATACGCCAGCGGCGGTTCGCCGACCATGGCGTTGAACCGGCGGGCGAAGGCGGCGCGGGACAGGCCCGCGTGGTCGGCGAGGGATTGGACGGTCCAGGGTGCGGCCGGGTCGCCGTGCATGGCGTCCAGGGCCGGGGCGACAGCCGGATCCCGCAGCGCCGCGGCCCAGCCCGTGGCTTCGGCCCGCGGCTGGTCCTCGACCCAGGCCCGCAGGATGTACAGCAACAGCGAATCGATGAGCGCCGGCACGATGCCGTGCGAACCGATGCGCGGATTGTCCAGCTCCGCCCGCAGCAGCTGAACGGCCGCGGCCAATTCCGGATAACGGTCGGGCCGGGCGGGCAGGTGGATCACCTCGGGCAGCTGCCGCAGCAGCGGATGCGGCCGCTGCCCGTCCAGGTGATAGTTGCCGCAGAGCAGGCTGGCGGCCGGCCCGTCGCCGCCGAGCCGGAGCGCGCCGACCGGCGGGCAGGTGATGAACTGCTCGGGGCGGGGAATCTCGGGATCGGTGTCGGGATGGTCGGCGAGCACGTGACCGGCCCCGTCACGCACGAAGACCACATCGCCCGAGCCCAGCTCGATCGGCCGCGTGCCGTTGTCGAACGGGTAGAACCAGCAGGTGCCGTGCAGCACCACGTGGAATCCCGCGCCGACCGTGGGCGGCAACCGCATCGCCCACGGCGCGTGGCCGTCGGTCCGCACCGAGTGCGGGGCGCCGGTCCGCATCGAGGCCAGCGCCTCACTCAGCACATCCATCGCCGCTCTCCTTCACTCGACGGTCAGCACCACTTTGCCCACGGTCTGCCCCGACGCGACGATCTCATGCGCCTTCCCGGCCTGCTCCAGCGGCAGCGCCTCGGCGATGGTCGGGCGCAGCAGACCCGCGTCCGCCAACTCCGCGATCTGCTCCAGCGCAGCGTAATCCGGCTCCACCGAGACACCGGCGAGCCGCCGACCGGCCGCCTTGACGGTGGCCGCCAACGCCGGATTCGCATGTTCGAGGATGGTCACCAGCACACCGCCCGGCCGCAGCACCGACAGCGACCGCTCCCCGTCGGCGACGGAGTCGAAGACGATGTCGACATCGGACACCGCCTCGGTGAAATCCGTTGTCTGGTAATCGATCACCTCATCGGCGCCGAGTCCGCGCACGAATTCGTGCTTGCCGGCGCTGGCGAGCGCGATCACGTACGCGCCCTTCGCCTTCGCGATCTGCACGGCCAGATGCCCGACCCCGCCCGCGGCCCGATGGATCAGCACCCGATCCCTGGCCTTCACCCCCGCCTTGTCCACCAGTCCCTGCCACGCCGTCAACGCGGCCAACGGCAGCGCGGCCGCTTCGACGTGATCGAGCGACTCGGGCTTCCGCGCCACCTGACGCGAGGGCGTGGCCACATACTCCGCGTATCCCGTTGCGGCGCGCGGGAAGAACGGCATCCCGAAGACTTCCTCGCCGACCTCGTACCGCGCGCCGGGCCCCGCCGCCTCGACCACCCCCGAGATGTCCCACCCGACGCCGAAGAGCGGCTGTCCCAGCAACGGGAAGGCTCCCGACCGCACCGCGACGTCGACGGGATTGACCCCGCTGGCCCGCACCCGAACCAGCACCTCGCCCGACAACAGCTCCGGCTTGTCGATCTCCACGACCTCCAAGACCTCGGGCCCACCCAAGCTCTGCTGAATCACCGCACGCATGACCGTCTCCTCCGATGCTGTCTCCGGTTCGTCCGTCGAACCGAACATCGACAACGTTAGGCAGCATCACGAAGACTCTGAATGGCCTGGAATCTCGGTTTTTTATCCATGCGTATCGCCTCGCGGACGCAAAACAGGGCCGGGGATTTCTCCCCGGCCCTGTTTCGAGCGTTGGATCGTCAGGCGTTGGCGGCCGACTTCTCCTTTTCGCGCTGGAGCTCCAGCGCGATGTCGATCAGCTGGTCTTCCTGGCCGCCGACGAGCTTGCGCTGGCCGGCGCGGACGAGCATCTCGGCAGCCGAGACGCCGTAGCGCTCGGCCTGACGCTCGGCGTGGCGGAGGAAGGAGGAGTAGACGCCCGCGTAACCCATCATCAGGGCCTGGCGGTCGAGGAGGCACTCGCTCGGCATGGCCGGGCGGACGACATCCTCGGCGGCGTCGGTGATGGCGAAGAAGTCGACGCCGGTCTTGATGCCGAGCTTGTCGCAGACGCCGATGAACGCCTCGACCGGCAGGTTGCCCGCGCCCGCGCCGAAACGGCGTGCGCTGCCGTCGATCTGGGTGGCGCCCGCGCGCACGGCGTACACCGAGTTCGCGACCGCGAGGCCCAGGTTCTCGTGGCCGTGGAAGCCGACCTGCGCGTCGTTGCCGAGCTCGGCGACCAGGGCGGAGACGCGGTCGGAGACCTGCTCCAGCACCAGCGCGCCGGCGGAGTCGACGACGTAGATGCACTGGCAGCCCGCGTCGGCCATGATGCGGGCCTGCTTGGCGAGGTTCTCCGGGGTGGTGGAGTGCGCCATCATCAGGAAGCCGACGGTCTCGAGGCCGAGGTCGCGCGCCATGTTGAAGTGCTGGATCGAGACGTCGGCCTCGGTGCAGTGGGTGGCGATGCGGCAGATCGACGCACCGTTGTCCTGCGAGATCTTGATGTCTTCCTTGACGCCGACGCCCGGCAGCATCAGGAAGGCGATCTTGGCCTGCTTGGCGGTCTCGGCCGCGACCTTGATCAGTTCCTGCTCGGGGGTCTTCGAGAAACCGTAGTTGAACGAGGAACCGCCGAGGCCGTCACCGTGGGTGACCTCGATGACCGGCACACCGGAGTTGTCGAGGGCGGCGACGATGTCACGGACCTCTTCGACCACGAACTGGTGGCGCTTGTGGTGCGAGCCGTCACGCAGCGACGTGTCGGTGACCCGGACGTCCAGATCCGCGGAGAACGGCTTCAGAATGTTCGAATTGCTCACTGTCGGTTCTCCTTACACCCGAGCCGAGATGATCTGGTCGGCCAGCACATTGCCCACCTGGGTGGCGGCGGCCGTCATGATGTCGAGGTTGCCCGAGTACGGCGGCAGGAAGTCGCCCGCGCCCTCGACCTCGACGAAGATCGAAACCTTCGCCATGCCACCGGAAACCAGCGACGGCTCGTCGAACTGCGGCTCGTTGAGCAGGCGGTAACCGGGCACGTACTCCTGGATGGCCTTCTCCATGCGGTGCACCGACTCGGTGATCGCGTCGCGGTCGGCATCCTCGGGGATGGAGCAGAAGATGGTGTCGCGCATGATCATCGGCGGCTCGGCCGGGTTCAGGATGATGATCGCCTTGCCGCGCTTGGCGCCACCGATGTTCATGACACCGGCCGAGGTGGTCTTGGTGAACTCGTCGATGTTGGCGCGGGTACCGGGACCGGCGGACACCGAGGACACCGACGCCACGATCTCGGCGTAGTCGACCGGCACCACGCGGGACACCGCGTGCACCATCGGAATCGTGGCCTGGCCACCGCAGGTGATCATGTTGACGTTCATCTCGTCACGCAGGGTGTCGAGGTTGACCGGCGGGATGACGGCGGGGCCGACGGCGGCCGGGGTGAGGTCGATGGCACGGATGCCGGCCTCGGCGTACTTCGGCGCGTAGGCGCGGTGCACGTAGGCGGAGGTGGCCTCGAACAGCAGGTCCGGCTTCTCCGGCAGCGCCAGCAGCCAGTCCGCGCCCTCGGCGGAGGTCTCCAGGCCCAGGCCGCGGGCGCGCTTGAGGCCCTCGGAATCCGGGTCGATGCCGATCATCCAGCGCGGCTCGATCTTGTCCGAACGCAGCAGCTTGTACAGCAGATCGGTGCTGATGTTGCCGGACCCGACGATCGCGGCGGTGACTTTGCTTGCAGTCACGGCTTTCTCCTACTCAGGTGAGGTCTGTGTCAGTCGGGGCGGCGCTTACGCGAAACCCAGGTGGACGGAACCGAGTCCGGCGAACTCGGCGATGAACTCGTCGCCCGGGCGGGCGTCGATGGCACGGGTGCAGGAGCCGGGCAGCACGATGTCGCCCGCCTTCAACCGCACGCCGAACGAGGCGACCTTGCGGGCCAGCCACGCCACGGCGATGGTGGGGTCGCCGAGCACGGCGTCGGAGCGGCCCTCGGCGATGACCTCGCCGTTGCGGGTCAGCACGGCGTCGATGGCCTTGATGTCCAGCAGTTCCGGCGCGACGCGGGCCTGGCCGAGCACGTAGCCGGCCGAGGAGGCGTTGTCGGCGATGGTGTCGCAGAGGCCGATCTTCCACTCCTTGATGCGGGTGTCGATCAGCTCGATGGAGGGCGCGTAGGCGACGGTGGCCTTGCGGACGTCCTCTTCGGTGCAGTCCTCGCCGGGCAGGTCGGCGCCCAGGATGAACCCGACCTCGACCTCGACCCGGGGGTACAGGTACTTGGAGGTGTCGACCGGAACGTCTTCGTAGACTTCCATTTCCGCGAGCAGGTGCCCGTAGTCGGGTTCGTCGACGCCCATCATCTGCTGCATGGCGAGCGAGGACAGGCCGACCTTGTGGCCCACCACCTTCGCGCCGCCGGCGAACCGCTGCCGCATGTTGATGAGCTGGATCTCGTAGGCATCGACCACGTCGATCTCGGGGTAGCGCGCGACCAGCGGGTCGATCGGAGTCCGATCCCGTTCGGCCGCCGCGAGCTCGTCAGCCAGTTCCTTGCGAAGCGCGTCGGTCAGCACGCTGTGTTCCTTCCATCGGGGGTACCGGCCGGTGGCCCTACGGTAACGAGACTAGAAATTGAAACGAGTTTTTGTGAAGAACATCGCTTCAGCAGTCCCATCTGCCAGACCAACATAGACCAAACCAGGATTGATTCTATAACGTGTTCTACATGACTGATCGGGATTACGACGTGGTGGTGGTCGGCAGCGGTGCCGCCGGTATGTCCGCCGCCCTCACCGCTGCGCACCACGGTCTGCGCACGGTGCTCATCGAAAAAGCCGCTCATTACGGCGGTTCTACCGCGCGTTCGGGCGGTGGCGTCTGGATTCCCGGCAACAAGGTGCTGAAGGCGGCGGGCAAGGGCAACGACCTCGACGAGGCGCGGACCTACCTCTACAGCATCATCGGCGATGTGGTGCCCAAGGAGAAGATCGATACCTACATCGATCGCGGCGCCGAGGCGTTCGACTACGTCCTGGACCACTCCGCGCTGAAGATGACCTGGGTGCCGGGCTACTCCGACTACTACCCGGAGGCCCCGGGCGGCAAGGCGGACGGCCGCTCCTGCGAGCCCAAGCCGTTCAACCTGAAGGTGCTGGGCGCCGAGCGCTTCAACCTGGAGCCCCCCTACAGCAAGGCGCCGCTGAACGTGGTCGTCATGCAGGCCGACTACAAGAAGCTCAACCTGATCCGCCGCCACCCCAGCGGCATCCTGCGCGTGCTGCGTGTCGGCACCCGCTGGGCGTGGGGCAAGGCCACCGGCAAGGCGCTGGTCGGCATGGGCCAGGCGATCATCGCGGGTCTGCGCAAGGGCCTGCTGGACGCGAATGTGCCGGTGCTGCTGAACACTCCGCTCACCGGGCTGATCGTGGAGAACGGCGTGGTCACCGGCGTCGAGGCCACCGAGAATGGCGAGACCGTGCGGTTCAACGCCAAGTACGGCGTGATCCTGGGCAGCGGCGGCTTCGAGCGCAACGCCGACATGCGGCACAAGTACCAGCGTGAGCCCATCACCACCGAGTGGACCACCGGCGCCGAGGCCAACACCGGCGACGGCATCCGCGCGGGCATCGAAGCGGGCGGCGCGATCGACTTCATGGACGACTCGTGGTGGGGTCCGACGACCTTCCGCGGTGAAGGCAAGCCCTGGTTCTGCCTCGCGGAGCGCAACCTGCCCGGATCGATCATGATCAACACGCAAGGTCAGCGATTCGGTAATGAGTCCGCTCCTTACGTCGAGGCCGTGCACACCATGTACGGCGGCGAATACGGGCAGGGTGAGGGTCCGGGCGAGAACGTGCCCTGCTGGCTCGTGTTCGACAATCGCTACCGGTCTCGCTACATCTTCGCCGGATTGCAGCCTGGCCAGCGGATTCCGTCCCGCTGGATGGAAAACGACCTGATCGTCGTCGCCCCCACGGCAGCCGAGCTGGCCGAGAAGATCGGCGTCCCCGCCGACAACCTGGCCGCCACCATCGAGCGCTTCAACGGCTTCGCCGAGACCGGCAAGGACCTCGACTACCAGCGCGGCGACAGCGCCTACGACCGCTACTACGGCGACGAGACCATCAAGCCGAACCCGTGCCTCAACAAGCTCGAGGTCGGCCCGTTCTACGCGGTCAAGATGGTCCCCGGCGACCTCGGCACCAAGGGCGGTCTGGTCACCGACAACGACGCCCGCGTGCTGCGCGAGGACGGCAGTGTCATCGACGGCCTCTACGCCGCCGGCAACACCTCCTCCCCCGTGATGGGCCACACCTACGCCGGTCCCGGCGCGACCATCGGACCCGCGATCACCTTCGGCTACCTGGCCGCCCTCGACATCGCCGCCAAGGCGAAGAACGGCGCGCCGGTCACGGCCGACAAGGCGTCCTGAACCGTCCCAACCCGGTTCAGGATCGGGTTGGGCGCGAGTCGGGTCACGTCGAGTCCGCGCCCAACCCACCCACACACCCCGTCGTACCGCTCTATCCCGGCGGAGTGTGTGACCACAACTGAAGAACCCGGATCCGCCACCGCGAACGCTCTTTCCGGTGGCGGGTCCGGCGTATAACCACACGTAGAAGTGGAGCCGAGCGCGGTGAACGCGCTACCCGGTCAGCGGGCGCAGGCTTGCGGACTCGGCGGCCGCGTTGAACCATCGGATCCCGAGTGGGTCGCGATCACGAGGAGAACTTTTTCATGCCCATCGACTTGAGCGTGGCGCTCGGCGCGCAGATCCCGGCGCGCGAATTCAGCTGGTCGGCCAGTGACGTGCAGACCTACAACCTGGCGCTGGGCGCCGGCAACCGCTGGACCGACGCCGCCGAGCTGGCCTACCTCGACGACCGCGAGCCGGCCGTGTTGCCGTCCTTCGCGACCGTCGCGCCGTCCTTCCACGAGACCGAGCCGCCGAAGGTGAAGTTCGACGGCATCGACATCGACCTGGCCAAGGTCGTGCACGGCAGCCAGGAGACCATCGTGCACCGGCCGATCCCGGCCTCGGGCAAGGGCTCCATCTCCGGCCGCATCACCGAGATCTGGGACAAGGGCTCCAACGCCGTCATCTGGCGTGAGGACACCGCGGTCGGCTCCGACGGCGAGCCGCTGTGGACCTCGCGCTCCTCCATCTTCGCCAAGGGCGAGGGCGGCTTCGGCGGCGAGCGCGGCCCGAGCGCCAAGGCCGAACTGCCGGACCGGGCCCCGGATTTCGAGGTCCTCACCCCGACCCTGCCGCAGCAGGCGCTGCTCTACCGCATGTGCGGTGACCGCAACCCGCTGCACTCGGACCCGGAGTTCGCCCGCAACGCCGGCTTCCCGAACCCGATCCTGCACGGCCTGTGCACCTACGGCCTGGTCCTCAAGACCGCCACCGACACCGTGCTGGCCTCGGATGTCTCGCGCGTCAAGGGTTTCCGCGCCCGCTTCGCCGGCGTCATGTACCCGGGTGAGACGCTGCGCTCGCGCATCTGGCAGCAGGACGGCGAGCTGGTCATCGCGGTGACCGTGGTCGAGCGTGACGACGCCCCGGTCCTCGCGGACGTGGTGCTCACGCACTCCTGATCCCACCGAGCTCGAAGCGGGCCGCAACCGATATCGGTTGCGGCCCGTTGTCGTTCGGAGAGGGTCCGAAGAATGTTCAGGGCCCGGGGTTTTCGATCAACGCGGCCAAGCCGTCGAGGACCCGGGCGAGGCCGAATTCGTAAGCGTGGTCGGCGCTGTAAGCGCTGTCGTGCGCCTGCCCTGCGGCCTCGCCGACCCGGGCCGCCAGCGGGTAGCGGTCGGCGTCGAAGACGCGGGCCAGCAGCGGGGCCGCGCGTTCCCACCAATCACGGTCGGAGCGGCCGCTTTCCGCCGCGGCCGCGGCGCTGTCGATGGCCAGTTGAGCGGTCGAGGTGACGAAGCCCAGTACGTAGGTGAGGGCCGCGTCCATATCGAGGTCGGACAGGCCGAGACCGTCGAAGGCGCGCAGTTCGTGATCGTATTTCGCGGCCACGCCGGGGCCCAGGGGCGGCCGGGTGGTGGGCAGATAGGCGACCCACGGGTGGGCGCTCAGCATTTCGCGGTTCTCCGCCGCGATCGTGGAAACCCTTTCCCGCCAAGCCATTCCGGTCAGATCGTGGCGATTCATGCGCTGGTAGACCACATCGAGCATGAGGTCCAGCAATTCCGCCTTGCCGGGCACGTAGGTGTAGGTGGCCATGGGCGTGATGCCGAGTTTCGCGGCGACCGACCGCATGGTGAGGGCGGCCAGGCCCTCGGTGTCGGCGATCCCGAGGGCGGCCGCGATGACGGCCTCGATCGTGGTGCGTTGTTTGGGCCCGCGCCCGGAACCGCCGGATCCCGGTTCGCGCCACAGTAGTTCCAGCGTGCGCACCGGGTCTCCCGCACCGCTGCGTTCCCCGCTTCGTGCGGCCATTCGCGTCACCTCCGCCGCCGATCGTATCGATGTGATGGTCATCACTTTGCGACCCGTCCGGAATTTCCGTACAAAGTATAGCGTACTTAGTACAGAGATTATCGGCACCACCCAGGAGGACTCTTGAACATCACCGCTTCCGCGATCTCCCTGAACGTGCCCGACCCGACCACCTCCGCGCGGTTCCTCATCGACCACTTCGGGTTCACCGAGAAGATGTCGGCCGACGGCTTCGTGAACCTGACCCGGCCCGACGCCGGATTCGACGTCATCTACCTGCGCACCGGCCTGGGCAGCTTCAAGCCGGACCGCATCGCGGGCAGCGCCGGCCAGGGCCTGCTGGTGGTCTTCGTGGTCGACGACATCGACGCCGAATACGCTCGCGTCCAGGGCGAGGGCGTGCCCATCGTGACGCCCGTCGAGACCGAGCCGTGGGGCGAGCGGTACTTCCAGGCGCTGGATCCCAACGGAATCGTCATCCAACTGGTTCAGTGGGTCTGATCCGTGTCGATTCCGGCCCACCCCGATCGAGGAGTAGTCGAGGGACCGAAACAGGGCCCGCTACCCGAGAAGGAGATTCGACCATGCGAAGCCTCATCCTGATCCGCCTCGACCCCGCCGCGGCCCCCGAGGGCGGCCCCGACGACCAGCTCATGAAGGACATGAACGAGCTCATCGAGGAGATGACCAAGGCCGGGGTGCTGCTCGACACCGCCGGACTGCGTCCCCTCGAAGAGGGCACCCGGATCCGGCAGGCCGGCGGCACGCAGACCGTCATCGACGGCCCGTTCACCGAATCCAAAGAGATCGTCGGCGGCTACTGTCTGCTGCAGACCCGCACCAATGAGGAGGCGGTGGAATGGGCGCGCCGATTCCTGCGCGTGCACGGACCGGAGTGGGAGATCGGCGTGGAGGTCCGGCAGCTCGACGGCGAGGGCTGACCCCGCCATGACCGGCGAACTGCCGGCATGACCGGCGCGGGCACACCCGGGCACGCGGCGCGTCAGGCCGTCGAGGCGGCCTGGCGCATCGAGTGGCCGCGCCTGGTCGCCGCCCTGACCCGACTGGCCGGTGACATCGCCACCGCCGAGGAACTCGCCCAGGACGCGCTGGTCGCGGCGCTGGAACAGTGGCCACGCGACGGCGTCCCGCCGAATCCCGGCGGCTGGCTCATGGTGACCGCCAAACACCGTGCGGTGGACCGCATCCGGCGGGACGCGAACTTCGCGCGCAAGCTGGAACTGCTCGGCCGGGAGGCGATCACGGCCGAGCAGCCGCCCGGCGAGCCTGATTCGGCCATCACCGACGACCTGCTGCGCATGATCTTCACCGCCTGCCACCCGGTCCTGACGCCCCCGGCCCGGGCGGCGCTCACCCTGCGCATGGTGGGCGGCCTGACCACCACCGAGATCGCGCGCGCCTATCTGGTCCCGGAATCGACTGTGGCGCAGCGCATCGTGCGCGCCAAACGCACCATCGCGACCAAACGGATCCCGTACGAGGTGCCGGCGGGCCCGGAACTGACGCAGCGCCTGGACTCGGTGCTCGAGGTGATCTACCTGATCTTCAACGAGGGCTACGCCGCCACCTCCGGCGACCGCTGGGTGCGGGCCGAATTGTGCGAGGACGCAGTGCGATTGGCTCGCATACTCGCCGGGCTGCTGCCCGAGGAACCGGAGGCGCACGGGCTGGCCGCGCTGCTGGAACTGCAGGCGTCGCGAACCCCGGCCCGCAGCGATGCGGACAACGGATTGGTCTTGCTGGCGGATCAGGATCGGTCGCGGTGGAATCGGCTCTACATCCGGCGCGGATTCGCGGCGCTCGGCCGGGCGCACACGCTCGAGCGCGGCCGGGGGCGAGCGCCGGGCAGGTATGCGTTGCAAGCCGCGATCGCGGCGGTCCACGCGATGGCCCCGACCGCCGCGGACACCGATTGGCGGCGCATCGCCGGACTGTATGCGCTACTGGCCGAACGGTTTCCGTCGCCGATCGTGGAGCTGAATCGGGCGGTGGCGGTGGCCATGGTGCACGGGCCGGGCGCGGGGCTGGATCTGGTGGACAAGATCGCCGGGTCGGCTGTGCTGGCGGACTATCACCTACTGCACGCGGTCCGCGGGGATCTGCTGGAACGGCTGGGCCGGGCCGCGGAGGCGCGGGCCGCCTTCGAGCGGGCCGCCGAACTCACCGGCAATGAGATCGAGCGCGAATTACTGCTTCGCCGAGCCGATTCTGGGAGCGGCCCGACCGCCTGACCAGCGAATCGCCTCTGATCAGGTATTTCACCGCGTGTCGCTGACCCTTCCGACAATGCCGAAGGGCGTACGGTCGATTTCTGTTTGGAAGACGGATTGGTCTGTTTTTTCGTGAACGACACGGAAGGACCGAGCGTTGCCTGCTTTCCAGAACTCCCGCGGCCGCAAGCATCCCATCCGGGTCACCGCGCTCGGACTGCTGGTGGCGGCCCTCACGCCGCTCACCGTCGGCGTCGGCCAGGCCGACGCGCGCACCGAAGTCGCCAACCCCATCTCGGACACCGGCATTCCCGCCGCGCTCCCGGTGGATCCGGCTTCCCTGCTGCAACTGGTAGGCGCGGCCACCCGGTACTCCAAGCCGGCCCTGCAGACCATGTCCCGCTTCATGGTCCCGTTCAACCAATGGGATTCGTTCAACCAGATCATCACCCACGAGAGCGACTGGCAGGTCTTCGCGATCAACCCGTCCTCCGGCGCCTACGGCCTGCCCCAGGCCCTCCCCGCGCACAAGATGTTCAGCGAGGGCCCGGACTGGATGTTCAACCCGCTCACCCAGCTGCGCTGGGCCTATCGCTACATGGTCGATCGCTACGGCAGCCCGAACGCCGCGTGGGCGTTCTGGCAGGCCCACAACTGGTACTGATGAGCCTGCCCGTCCGCTGATTCAGCTCAACGCGGCCCGGAAGACCTCGGCCACCGGAGTGGTCGGGCGGCCCAGCAGCCGCTGCAGGTCACCGGAGTCGACGGCCAGGATGCCGTTCGCGATCCCGGCGTCGGCGTCGGCCAGCGCCGCGGCGTACCCGGCGTCCAGACCCGCGCCCTGCAGGGCGGCGGCGTAGTCGGCCTGCGGCAGGTCCTGGTAGCGCACCGGCTTGCCGGACACCTCCGAGATCACCTGCGCCAGTTCGGCATACGAGAGCGTCTCGTCGCCGCCGAGTTCGTAGACCTTGCCCTCGTGGCCGTCGGTGGTGAGCACGCGGGCGGCGGCCTCGGCGTAGTCGGCGCGGGCCGCGCCCGATACCTGGCCGGCGCCGGCCGCGCCGTGCAGCACGCCGCTCTCGACGGCGTGGGCCAGGCCGCCGGCGTAGTTCTCCCAGTACCAGCCGTTGCGCAGCAGGGTGGTCGGGATGGCGGCTCCGGCCAGCACCGCCTCGGTGCCGGTGTGCTCCTGCGCGAGGATCAGCGGATTGCGGTCGGCCTGCGGAATGCTGGTGTAGGCGAGCAGTCGCACGCCCGCGGCCTCGGCGGCGCGCAGCACGTTGGTGTGCTGGGCGACGCGCTTGCCGAACTCGTTGCCCGAGATCAGCAGGACCCGGTCGACACCCGCGAAGGCGCGCTCGAGCGCCGCCGGATCATCGAAACTCGCGACCCGCACCCCGACGCCGCGTGCGGCCAGATCGGCCACCTTGGCGGGATCGCGGACCACGGCGACCACGGGCTGCGACCCGTCCTTCAACAGCGCCTCGACGACCAGACGACCCAGCTGACCACTTGCTCCGGTGACTGCGACGGTCATGACTACCTCCAAGGTGGATGGAATGAACTGCTCTCTCGACGTGTACTAACTAATAGTAAGCACATCCCATTCCCGCACCGCTACCCGAATGACAGGTAATCTGAATCTCATGACCGCACGGCCTCCCGAACAGTCCTTCACGGACGACCCGACCCTGGAAGCCGACGTCTTCGCTCGCAACTGCGCCTCCCGCCCGGTCCTGCAGGACGTCGCCAGCCGCTGGGGCGTGCTCGCCCTGGCCGCCCTGCGCGAGGGCCCCTACCGGTTCTCGGCCCTGCGCCGGCGCGTGGACGGCATCTCCGAGCGCATGCTCTCCCAGACCCTGCAGACCCTGGAACGCGACGGCATGGTCAATCGCGAAGTCCAGCAGTCCATCCCGCCGGTCGTCGAGTACACCCTCACCGACCTGGGCGCGCAGGTCGCCGACCAGCTGTTCGGCCTGATCGACATCCTCGAATCCAATATCGCGAAGATCGAAGCGGCCCAGGCCGCTTACCACCGCCAGTAGGGAGCCGCATGTCCGCCGATACCGATCTGCAGTACCTGGAACGTTGCGTGGAACTGGCCGAGGAGGCCCTCGACGCGGGCGACGAGCCCTTCGGGTCACTGCTGGTCGACACCGACGGGAAAGTCCTGGCCGAGGACCGCAACCGGGTCTCCGGTGGAGACGCCACCCGCCACCCCGAATTCGAGCTGGCCCGCTGGGCCGCCGACCACCTCACCCCCGAACAGCGCGCGACCGCCACCGTCTACACCTCCGGCGAACACTGCGCCATGTGCTCGGCCGCCCACGCCTGGGTCGGCCTGGGCCGCATCGTCTACGCCGCCTCCACCGCCCAGCTCACCGACTGGCTCAACGAGTTCGGCGTCCCCGCGGGCCCGATCCGCCCCCTCGCCATCCAAGAGGTCGCCCCCGGCATCCCGGTCTCCGGCCCCTTCCCCGAACTCACCGACCGCGTCTACGCCCTCCACCGCCGCCTCCACCTGGCGAACTGACTCACGGCTCCACGAAAACGGCCCGGTGCCAGCGTGTTTCGCTGGCACCGGGCCGTTGCCGGTGGGGGGCCGGGCCCCAGACCCTTCGGAGTCAGAAGTTGATCATGTGGCCGGCGAGGCCGTGGATCGCTTCCTGGAGGGCTTCCGACAGGGTCGGGTGGGTGTGGACGTTGCGGGCCAGCTCGTTGACCGTCAGGTCCCACTTCTGGGCCAGGGTCAGTTCCGGCAGCAGTTCGGAGACGTCGGGGCCGATGAGGTGGCCGCCGATGAGTTCGCCGTACTTGTTGTCGGAGATCAGCTTCACGAAGCCCTGCGCGTCGCCGAGGCCGTGTGCCTTGCCGTTGGCGGTGAACGGGAAGGTGGCGACCTTCACGTCGTAGCCCTCGGCGCGGGCCTGCTCTTCGGTGAGACCGAAGGAGGCGACCTGCGGCTGGCAGAAGGTGGCGCGCGGCATCATCCGGTAGTCGCCCAGCGCCTGGGTCTCGGCGCCCGCGATGGTCTCCGCGGCCACCACGCCCTGCGCCTCGGCGACGTGCGCGAGTTGCAGCATGGCGGTGACGTCGCCGATGGCGTAGATGCCGGGGACGTTGGTGCGCATGAAGTCGTCGATCGCGATGGCGCCGCGGTCGGTGAGCGCGACACCGGTGTTCTCCAGGCCGTAGCCCTGCACGCGCGGCGCGAAGCCGACGGCCTGCAGCACCTTGTCGACGGTGACGGTCTCGATGGCGCCGGACTTGTTGTCCTTGATGGCGACGGTCACCTTGGAGCCGTCGTCGTCGATGGACTGCACGGCGGCACCGGTGGTGATGGTGATGCCGAGCTTCTTGTACGCCTTGGTGATCTCCTTGGAGACGTCGGCGTCCTCGTTGGGCAGTGCGCGGTCGAGGAACTCGACGATGCGGACGTCCACGCCGTAGTTCTTGAGGACGTAGCCGAACTCCATGCCGATGGCGCCCGCACCCACGATGAGGATGGAGCCCGGCAGGTCACGGGTGAGAATCTGCTCCTCGTAGGTAACCACGTTCGCGGACAGCGAGGTGCCCGGCAGCAGCTTGGTCTCGGTACCGGTCGCGATGATCACGTTGTCGTACGTGATCTCCTCGGTGCCGCCCTTGGTCAGCGCGACCGAGAGCGACTTCGGACCGGTGAACGTGCCCGTCCCGTCGAACTCGTCGATCTTGTTCTTCTTCATCAGGAAGTGGACGCCCTTGACCCGGCCGTCCGCGACCTTGCGGCTGCGGTCGAACGCCGCGCCGAAGTCGAAGGTCGCGTTACCCGAGATACCGAAGGTCTTCGCTTCCTTGGTGAAGATATGAGCCAGCTCCGCATTGCGCAGCAGTGCCTTGGACGGAATGCAGCCCACGTTCAGGCACACGCCACCCCAGTATTTCTGCTCGACGATCGCTGTTCGCAGGCCGAGTTGAGCGGCGCGAATCGCGGCGACATAACCGCCGGGACCAGCGCCGAGAACGACGACATCGTAGTGGGAAGTCACGGGTTCGAGACTAGACCTGTTGCCGGGTGCTCACTCAGCCATCCCCCGCCCAGGTGAGACGCGGGCCACGTGAAAGCGGTCACTCCCAGGATCCAGAAGCGACCGATCAGTTCGTCATGCTGGGCGAATCACCCCCGCCAGACCTGCCGGGCGACGCGCGCGAAATTGCCGCCGAAGACGGCCGCGCGGTCGTCGTCGGAGAACCCGCGGGCGGCGAGCGCCGCGTCCAGGCCGCGCACGCCCGAGGTGCCGAGCAGATCTTCCGGTGGCGTCCACTGCAATTGGCCGTACCGGGTGTACTCCTCGGAGTAGCTCTCCGGGTTGGTGGCCAGCTCGTTGTTGAAGTCGTCGGCGTCGAAGGAGTAGTCGGAGCCGACACCGATGTGCTCGATACCGACCAGTTCCGCCCCGTAGGCGATGTGGTCCGCCATCGCCTCCACCCGACCGGCGTGGTCGTCGGGCTCGTTGCGACCCAGGAAGATGCCGACGCCGTTGACGCCGATCACGCCGCCGGTGGCCGCGCACGCCTTGGCCTGCTCGTCGCCGATATTGCGCGGATGTGCCCACAGCGCCGCGAAATTCGAGTGGCTGTAGATCATCGGGACGCTGGTGGTCTCGGCGATGTCCAGGCCGGTGCGGCGCGAGCAGTGCGAGCCGTCGGCAAACACGCCCACCTCGTTGAGGGTGCGGATCAGGTCGCGCCCGTAGCCGGTGAGGCCGGTGTCCTCGGTGTCGAGGCAGCCGCAGCCGGCGGCATTGGCGTGGTTGTAGGTGGGCAGCAGCGAACGCAGGCCGAGTTCGTGGAACAGCTCGACATTGTCGAGGTCGCCGTCCAGCGGCCCGGCGTCCTCGAGGTCGAAGGCCAGCGCGATGGTGGCCTCGGACTCGGCGGTGGGCGTGACCGGCCAGGCGTCCTCGACGCTGTGCACCAGGCGGAACCGGCCGTCGGTCAACGCATCTCGCCGGAACTGGGTGACGAGTTCCAGCGACTCACGAGTGGTTTGCGGCGAATACCCGATATTCACCGACAGATACGAGCCCAGCGGATACCGCGTCAGCTCGGTCACGTCCGCGATCGGCAGCAGCGGCAGGCAGCAGTGTTGTTCCCACAACCGGGGCTCAGGCGACACGCCGCAATCCTACTGACGAGGCGCGGCTGTCACCGGCAACACGTTCGCGACCGGCGAACACCGGCCTGGGCAACAATGAGGGCATGACCGGTGTTGAAGCGGGCGTGACGGATCCCTACCTGTGGCTCGAAGAAGTCGAGAGCGAACGCGCGCTGAGTTGGGCGCAAGCACGGAACGCGGTGTCGAAGGAGCGTTTCGCGTCCACCGAGCGCTTCGGCGAACTCGAGGCGCGGGTGCTCGCCATGCTCGACACCGACACCCGCATCGCCTATCCGAGCCGGCGCGGCCCGTGGCTCTACAACTACTGGCGTGACCGCGAGCACCCGAAGGGGCTGTGGCGGCGCACCACCTTCGCCGAGTACGCGAAGGCCGAGCCGGACTGGGAGATCCTCATCGACCTGGACGCGCTCTCGGCGACCGAGGGCGAGAACTGGGTGTGGGGCGGCGCGGCGGTGAAGCGGCCGGAGCAGCGGCGCGCCCTGATCAGCCTGTCCCGGGGCGGCGCGGACGCCAAGGTGGTCCGCGAATTCGACATCGAGACAAAGACTTTCATCGAGCCCGCGGACGGCGGCTTCCACCTACCCGAAGCCAAATCCGATTTCGCGTGGATCGATCACGACACCCTGTACGTGGGCACGGATTTCGGTCCGGGCTCGCTCACCGACTCCGGTTACCCGCGGGTGGTGAAGCGCTGGCGGCGCGGAACCCCGTTGGCGGAAGCGGAATTCGTGTACGAGGGGCTGGCCGGTGACGTGGCCGTCTCGGCGGGCTACGACCGCACCCCCGGCTACGAGCGGCACTACCTGAGCCGCGCCACCGACTTCTTCAACGAAGAGGTCTACCTGCTCGAGTCCGGCGACAGCCGGCGTTTGATCGAGGCGCCCACCGACGCCACCGTGTCCTGGTTCCGGGACTGGCTGCTGGTACGCCTGAAGACGGCGTGGGAGGTGAACGGAACCACCCACCCGGCCGGCGCGCTGCTGGCCGCCAATTTCGAGGAATTCCTGTCCGGTGCACGCGATTTCGACGTGCTGTTCACCCCGGACCCGCACACCGCGCTGCACGGCTACAGCTGGACCGAGCATCATCTGCTGCTGGCCACCCTGCGCGACGTGCAGACCGAACTGCATGTGCTCACCCCCGGCCCGGACGGCTGGACCCGCGCCCCGCTGGCCGACGCCCCGGCCATGTCCACCACCACCGTCATGAACCTGGACCGGCTCGAGGGCGGCGACGAGTTCATGCTGTCCACCAGTAGTTTCACCAGTCCGGCCACGCTCATGTCGAGTTCGGTGGGCGGCGCGGTGGAGGTGCTGAAGCAGGAGCCCGCGTTCTTCGACGCCGACGGCATGGAGACCGAGCAGTTCTTCGCCCGTTCCGACGACGGCACCGAGATCCCGTATTTCGTGATCCGCCACCGTGATCGCCGGGGCACCCCGGGACCGACCGTGATGTCCGGCTACGGCGGTTTCGAGGTCTCCCGCCGCCCTGCCTACAGCGGCGCGGCCGGCATGGGCTGGCTGGAACGCGGCGGCACCTACGTGATGACCAATATCCGCGGCGGCGGCGAGTACGGCCCGGAATGGCACACCTCGGTGCTGAAGGCCAACCGGCACAAGGCGTACGAGGATTTCGCGGCCGTCGCCCGGGATCTGGTAGCGCGCGGCATTACCACGCACGAGCAGCTGGGCGCGGTCGGCGGCAGCAATGGCGGCCTGCTGATGGGCGTCATGCTGACCCGGTATCCGGAGTTGTTCGGGGCCATCGTGTGCCAGGTGCCGCTGCTGGACATGAAGCGCTATCACCTGCTGCTGGCGGGCGCCTCCTGGATCGCGGAGTACGGCGACCCGGACAAGCCGGAGGAGTGGGAGTACATCTCGAAGTACTCGCCGTACCAGAACACCAGCGCGGACCGGGCCTATCCGCCGATCCTGCTGGCCACCTCCACCCGCGACGACCGCGTGCACCCCGGTCACGCGCGAAAGATGGCCGCGCTGCTGGAATCCGAGGGCCACGACGTCTGGTACTACGAGAACATCGAGGGCGGCCACGGCGGCGCGGCCGACAACAAGCAGTCGGCGTTCCAGGCCGCGCTGATCTACGAGTTCTTCCTCCAGCAGCTGATGGACGGTGCCGTCCGCGGCGAGTGACCGCCACTAGGATTGCGACTGCTTAGTTCGGTTTTCGCCTTCCGAGCAAGGAGTCGACGTGGACACTCTGGACGAGCTGATCAACAGCACCGCCGCGGCCACCGGGCTCGACCCCGAGGACGTCCGCGCCTTCACCGCCACCGCGGAACGGCGCGAATACCCGGCCGGGGCGGTGCTGTTCCACGAGTCCACCCCGCGCGAGTGGGCGGGCATCGTGGTCGAGGGCGAGATCCGGATCACCTCGGGCCTCACCGGCCACGTCACCGAGCTGGCCCTGCTCGGCCCCGGCAGCCTGATCTCGGAGCTCGCGCTCGTCGACGACACCCCGCACACCGCTACCGGGCGCAGCGTCACCGGCGCGGTGGTGCTGACGGTGCCCCGGGAAACGCTGCGGGAACTCGCGGTCGTGCACCCGGATCGCTACTACCGCATGGTCTCCCGGGTCGCCCAGCTCGTCGCACACCGCATGCGCATGGTTTCCACCCAGCTGTCGGCGGCCATCGCGGCACAGCAGCAGCTGGGCGGCATTCGCACCGAACATGATTCGCTCGGTACCCGCGAACTGCCCGCCTCGGCGTACTACGGCGTGCAGACCCTGCGCGCGGTCGAGAATTTCCAGATCTCCGGCGTAAAGCTGCGCAGGTTCGGGCACCTGATCAATGCGCTCGCCCACGTGAAAAAGGCTGCGGCGCTGGCCAACGCGGAACTCGGCTCGCTCGCCCAGGCCAAGGCCGACGCCATCGTGGCGGCCTGCGACGAGCTGCTGGTCGGCCGGCTGCGCGAGCATTTCGTCGTCGACATGGTGCAGGGCGGCGCGGGCACCTCCACCAATATGAACGCCAACGAGGTGATCGCCAATCGGGGCCTCGAGATCCTGGGCCACCGCAAGGGCGAATACCGTTTCCTGCACCCCAACGACGACGTGAACCGCTCGCAGTCCACCAATGACGTCTACCCCACCGCGGTGAAGCTCGGCGTCTACCTGTCCCTGCAGGACGCCGCCGCGGCGCTGGGCGAACTGCAGAACGCGCTGCGCGCCAAGGCCGTCGAATTCGGCGACGTGATCAAGATGGGCCGCACCCAGCTACAGGACGCGGTACCGATGACGCTGGGCCAGGAATTCGGCGCGTACGCGGTCATGATCGGCGAGGCGATCAATCATCTCCAGCGCATCGGCGGGGACCTGCTCGCGGTGAACATGGGCGCCACCGCCATCGGCACCGGCATCACCAGCCCGCCCGGCTACGCGGAGCTGGTCACCGTCAAGCTGGCCGAGATCACCGGGCTGCCCATCACCCAGGCCGAGAACCTGGTCGAGGCCACCCAGGACTCCGGCGATTTCGTGGCCGTCTCGGCCACCCTCAAACGCGCCGCCGTGCAGCTGTCCAAGATCTGCAACGACCTGCGGCTGCTGTCCAGCGGTCCGCGCGCGGGCCTGGGCGAGATCAATCTGCCCGCCATGCAACCGGGTTCGTCGATCATGCCGGGCAAGGTCAATCCGGTGATCCCGGAGGTGGTGAACCAGGTCTGCTTCCAGCTCATCGGCTACGACATGACCGTCACCATGGCCGCCGAGGCCAGCCAGCTGGAACTGAACATGGCCGAACCGATCATGGCCTACGACCTCATGATGGGCACCATGATGCTGCGCAATGCCGCGGTCACCCTGACCAGCCGCTGCATCACCGGCATCACCGCCAACCGGGAGCACTGCCGGGATCTGGTGGCGCACAGCATCGGCCTGGTGACCGCGCTGGTGCCCAAGCTGGGCTACGAGCAGTCGGCGGCCATCGCGCAGGAGGCGTTGCACACCGGCGGCAGCGTCTACGACCTGGTGCTCGAGCGCGGGGCGATGACCAAGGCCGAGCTCGACGATCTGCTCAGTCCCGAGAACATGACCGCGCCGCGCGCGCGAACCACCTGACGGGGTCCCGGTCGCCGCGCGGTCGGATCAGCGGTCCCGGAGCCATTTTTCGACGTAGTCGATGGTGGAACCCGGATCGCTGATCCAGCCGTTGTGTCCGAGCGGGGCCGGATTGTGCCAGGTGGTGATGTCGGCTTCGGGCAGCTTGGCGAGCAATTGGCGGGCCGAGCCGCGCGGGGTCAGCTCATCGCCGGTCATGGTGATCGACAGCACCGGCAGTTTCAGCCGCCCGATGCGCTCCTCGTAGTCGATATCGGCTCCGGCGGGCTGGAATCGGCCGGTGCGGGCCAGGCGCGCCCAATCGGCGATGAGCGCCTTGGACTGCCGCCCGAAGCCGCCCGCGGTGATGGTGTCGCCCGGCCAGAACCCGGCCAGGTTGGCGGTCAGCGACAGCGCCGCGCTGCCGACCGCGGCCAGCCCCGAGTAGCCGCGGAAATGCGGTGTGCCGGACGCGATGAGGATGAGCCCGCCCAGCCGGCCCCGGATCCGGGAGGCGTACATGACGCCGAGCTGGCCACCCATGCTGTGGCCCAGCAGGTACGGGGTGCTGTCGGGGAAGCGCAGGCGCACGGCCTCGAACATGGCGGGGAAGTCCACCGCGACCAGTTCCTGATAGCCGTAGCCGGCCGGGCCGGGCGTCGGCTGACCGCCGTTGCCGCGGATCTCCAGCAGCGCCACGTCGAACCCGCGTTCCGCCAACGGCATTCCGAACAGCGAGTAGTACTCCCCCGGCACGCCCAGGCCGGGCGCGATCACCACCACCGGGCGCGGCGTGTCGGCGGTGATCGGATGCCGGTGCGCGCCCTTGGCGGGGATCAGCCGCACCGGCACTGTGGTCCCGTCGGGCAGCTGGATCGGCACCGTCTCCATGATCGGCACGCTACCCGCAAAGTTCGCGCCCGTCCGCGAGGCAGCGGACGGGCGCGAAAGGTCGTCGGAAGGTGGGTGTTCGGGTCAGGCGCTGACCGCGCCCATGATGATGCGGCGCAGCACCCGGATGACGTCGTCGAGCGGCTGCCGCGGCTCCGAACCGCTCCAGGCGTCGACCACGTAGTTCACCGCGCCGATGATGGCGAGCACGCGCATTTCGTAGTCCCCGGGCGGGATCTCACCGTGCAGGGCGGCGTCCTCGGCGGCGCTGGCCAGCAGCGCACCCCAGGCGCGGCGCAGTTCCAGGCGGAACTTCTCCACCTTGGGTCCCGCCCCGACGACTTCGACGAGCGCGACTCTGGCCTTGCGCGGGTCGCGTCCGATGGACTCGATGTAGGCGCGGACCGCCGCGTCGATGATCTCGATGGCGCTGGCGTCGGAGTGCTCGGCGATGGTGGCCGCCACGGCTTCCCGGGACTCGCGATCGATGTGCTCGTAGAGCTCGAGCAGCAGCGACTCACGACCCGTGAACTCCTCGTAGAACTGTCTGGAGGAGAGACCGGCGTCCTTACAGATGGCCCCGACGGAACTGTTGGCGTATCCGTCGCGCGCGAACACCGTGAGCCCGGACTCCAGAAAACGCGCACGACGCTGCCGCTGCCGGTCTTCTACGGGCTGCCCGGCGTACATTCTTCCCGCGTTCGTTTCCTGTGACATTGCGCCAGACAATACCGAAGGGCCCGATCCCCTCGTCATGGATCGGGCCCTTCGTTTGAACCTTCGACTTACCGCGCGTTAGCCGAAAGTTGGCTCAGTGACTTCGGGTCGTGCGACGCACCCGGGACGGTGGGTATAGGCAGGGGAACCGTCCCGAGTTCGGTACGCGGGTCCGGGGGGAGGAACTCGCGGGCCGATGTCGCATTGACCCGAAAGTCACTGATCGTTTGCCGTTCATCACGATACAGAGCGGGCGAACTGGACGGAATACTTTTGGAGGATCTTTTTAGTTTTTATTTGACCGACCCTCGCGACGCGCCGCCGGACCAGGGCGGGAGCCTACGCAGGGGCGGAGTACCCCGCGGCCCGCGGGCTAATCCGGACACGAAAAAAGGGCCCGAACCTCACATACGAGGCCGAGCCCTTCCGCATCGCTCCGACACCCGTTCAGTTGCCGAAAGATGGCGCTCGCGTGGCTACTTGGCAGAAAGGCTCGCCGAGCCGGTAGCCAGCAGCTTGAGGAGGGTCTGAGAAAGAACATCCGAAAGGAAGTTCGCCATGGTGGTGCTCCGATCCGAACGGTTGCCAGTGCCATCACTGACTGTTTGCCAACCGGACGATACCGAGCCGGTACCCACCGAGGGAAGTTTTCGGACGAACTTTCTAGAACCAGGTCGATAGAGCGCTAGATTACGCGGGAACCTCCGGCTCGCCGAGGGTGAGCATCAGGCGGTTGGCCCACGAGAACGACGCCGCCGACAACACCAGATCGTGCAGCTCATCGGCACCGAACCCCAACTGCCGCAAGCGGTTCAGCTGTTCATCGGTGGCGCGGGGCGGGTTCGCGGCGAGCGCGTCCACGAAATCGATGACAGCGTCCCACCTCTCGTCGATCCGCACCTCGTTGCCTTCGTCCAGCAACCGCTGCACATCGTTGGGCCGCTTGGACAACGCAGATGTGAAACGCGAATGAACGGAGGCGCAGTACTCGCACCCGTTGTGCCGGGAGGTAACGGTCGCCGCGAGTTCGCGCTCGGCGCGGGTCAATCCCCCTCGACCGTAGAAGATCTCTTTGTCGTTGGCGCTGCGATGCGCCAGCACCTCAGGGTTGCGAGCAAGTAGCCGAAAATAAGGCCCGATCCCCCGATCGCCCTCGAGCAGGGGTTTCTGCAACTCGTCGGCATCGTCCAATCGGATGGGTTCGACCCACGGCACCCAGTCCAGCTGCTCCTGCGTGAATCCCTTTGGGCGGCGCGCTGTTTCGACGCTGCGCACCTCGCTCACGACCTGTTCACCCATGCTCCGCTCCGATCAGTGTGAGACCGGCCAGCAGCCGGACCTGGTAGTGCACGAACCCGATGAGCTGGGCCACCGTCACGATGTCGCGCTCGGACAGCCCCACCGCAGACAGCGCATCGATATCCGCGCGGGTGATGGCCGCGGGCGCGCTGGTCACCCGGGCCGCGTGCCGCAGAATCGCGGCCAGCACCGGATCGCCCTCCGCCGGCACGGTTCCCAGCCCCGAATAATGCGCCGCGAGCTCCGGCGCGCCCGCCAGCTCCGCCACCGCGACCGCCGCCGCGATCAGCCGCTCCCGGCCGACGGCCGCAGCGCCCGGACCATTCAGCAGGGCCTCGTAGACACCCTGCGTGTGCTCCACGACCGCCGGGCGTGTCGCCCGCAGCGCCCGCACCGCGTCCGCCCGCGCGCCGAGCACGGCATCGATGACATCGGCGTGGCGACCGCCAGGTGGCGCATCCTCGAATGCGGGTGCTTCGGTCACGGGGTGGTCCTTTCGTCGGATCGCCAACCCAGTTGCGGCGCAACCTTGGTGGCGATGAGTTCGATCGAGCGCAGGGTGGCGGCGTGGCCCGGGTCGACCGGGTGCGCCTGCACGATGAAATCGGTGGCGTGCCGCAAGGCGGTGTCGGCGGACAACTGCTCCGCCACCTCGTCGGGAGTGCCGATATAGATGTCGCGCAGCACCTCGTCGATGGAGTTCGCCGCCTCGGGTCCGCCGAGGCCGCGGCCCAGCAGGTTCAGGAACCGCGACGCCCCGCGCTCGGCGAGAGCGCGTGCCTCGTCGCGGTCGTCGGCCACGAAAACGCCTCGGGACGCTCCGATTCGCGGCTTCGTCCCCGACGGCAGGGCATCGAGGTAGGCGTCGACCAGCGGCTGCTGGATCTCCCACAGCGTGGCGTCCGGCGCGGCCGGATCCCGCGGCTGCGCCTTCGACAGCAGCAGTCCGTCGCCGCTCCGGCCGGCCCGCTCCGCACCGCCCGAGGAGAAGGTGGCCTGCCACAGGCGATCCCGCAGCTCCGGCGCGGGCGGGTTCAGCGCGCGGTCCCCGATCAGCGGCGCACCGTCCAGTGCCGCGACCACTCTCGCCAGCTTGTCCGCGTACAGCCGCTGCCGGTCGGCATCCGCCGCCTCGAACAATTCGAAGGCGTGCCGGGACCCGCCCGCGCCGAAGCCGAGTTCGAGGCGGCCGTCCGAGAGCCGGTCGAGCACGGCCGCGTCCTCGGCGACCCGGATCGGATCCTCCAGCGCCAGGGTCACGATGGCCGTCCCGAAGCCGATCCGGGGGAAGCGGGCGGCCGCGTGCGCCAGGAACACGAACGGCGACGGCAGCCCGCCCTCGTCCGGATCCAGGTGATGCTGCGCCACCCAGGCGGTGTCGTAGCCGAGCCGTTCGGCCAGGTCGATCTGTTCCAGGGCCTGCCGGTACACCGTGGCCGCGTCCTCGGCCGGATCGGTGCGGACCAGCCGGGTGAAGAAGCCCAGGCGTCGCGCGGTCATGTCGTCACCTTTCCTAGGTAGGCATCGCGTACGGCCGGATCGCCGACCAGATCCGCCGCCGGACCGTGCAGCACGATCCGGCCGCTGCGCAGCACATTGGCGGTGTGCGCGATGCTCAGGGCCAGTTCCGCCTGCTGTTCCACGATCAGGATGGCCAGGCCCAGCTCCCGATTGAGCCGGGCGATCTCACCCAGCACCCGATCCACGAACAGCGGCGACAATCCCATGGTCGGCTCATCCATGCAGATGAGGCGAGGTTTGCTCATCAACGCGCGGGCGAAGGCCAGCATCTGCTGCTCACCACCGGACAGGGTGCCCGCCCGTTGCGCGCGCCGCTCGGCCAGCCGCGGGAAATGCTCGAACAGCTCGGCGGCGCGGGCGGCCAGCACGGCGCGCCGCTCCTTGCGGATGTAGCCGCCGACGAACAGGTTCTCCTCGACGGTCATGGCCGGGAACACCCGCCGCGCTTCCGGCACCGAAGCGAGCCCAGCCCGGATCCGCGCGGACGCCGGGGTGCCGCTCACGTCGGCGCCGTCGATGCGAACCGTGCCGGAGGTCGGCTTCAGCAGTCCGAGCGCGGTCTTCATGGTGGTCGACTTGCCGGACGCATTGCCGCCGAGCAGGGAAACGATCTCGCCGGGACGAACCGTCAGGGAGACCTCGTCGAGCGCCCGCGACGGGCCGTAATACACCACCACACGGTCGAATTCGAGGATCGGGGTGGCGTGTTCGTCGAACTCAGACATCAACGGCCACCTTTCCCCCGGCCCGGCTGCGGCCCAGATACGCCTCGATGACGCGGGGATCCTCGAGCACCTCGTCCGGGGTGCCCGCGGCGATGATCCGGCCCTCGTCCAGCACCAGCACCCGGTCGGACAGCTCGTGGACCAGGTCCATCTTGTGTTCGACCAGCAGCACCGTCTGCCCCTGCGCCTTCAATTCGGCCAGCTGCCGGCCGATTTCGGCGGTCTCGGTCTGGTTCATGCCCGCGGCCGGTTCGTCCAGCAACAGCAGATCCGGCGTGGAGGCGAGCGCCCGCGCGATCTCGGTGCGGCGGCGGTTGGCGTAGGACAGGGTGTAGGTCGGGTGGTCGGCGCGCGGGACCAGTCGCTCCTCGAAACGCGCCAGTTGAGCGTCGATGCGGGCCGCCGTCGCGCGTCGTTCGGCGCGCGCCGCCGGAGTCGGCACCAAGGCCACCCCCAGCTCGGCCAGCAGCGAAATCCACTTGAGCACCGGGATATCGGCCAGTGCACGCAGCGGCCGGGTGGCACGCAAAGTGGGCTGGAGACCGACATCGACGTTCTCGCGGACGGTCATATTGCCGAACACCCGGCCGTTCTGGAAGGTCCGCGCGATGCCCGCCGCCGCGGCGGCCTCCGGGCGACCCGGTCGAATCCGCTTGCCGCGCACCAGCACTTCCCCGGAATCCGGTGTCAGCACACCGGAGATCAGGTTGACCGTCGTCGACTTGCCGGACCCGTTCGGTCCGATGATCGAGACGAATTCGCCGGGCGCGATCGAGAATTCGACTCCATCGACGGCTCGCACGCCGCCGAAGGCCCGGCGCAGACCGGTCACGGTCAGCACCGCCTCGGCGGCATCAGACGCCGACCGGGCTGGACTCGTTCGCGGCGCTGTGGTCGCTTCCAGCGCCCTGTTCGTTTCGAGTGACACGATCCCTCCTCACCAGAATTCCCTGCGGCCGGAACCGCACCACCAGCAGCAACACCAAGCCGTACAACACGATTCGCCACGACGGTGCGAGCCGCAGCACCTCCGGCACCCCGATCAGCACCGCCGCGCCCAGCACCGCGCCGTACGGCGACGCCGTGCCGCCCAGCACCAGGATGGTCACCACCAGCAGTGACATCGGCAGGTTGAACACCGTCGGATCGATGTAGGAGTACTGGTGCGCCAGCAGCGCGCCGCCGATGCCGGAGAAGAACGCCGCCACCGCGAACGCCAGCGCCTTGTAGTCGCGCACCGGCACACCCGCCGAACGCGCCGCCACCTCGTCGGCCCCGATGGCCCGGATGGCCGTGCCGAGACGGGACCGCTGCACCCCGACGATGACCGCCAGCACGACGGCCAGCACCGCCAGCTCCAGACGGAAAACCTGGGTGTGCGTGGTGAATTCGTAGCCGAACACGCTGGGCGCGGGGATGCCGAAGATGCCGTAGCTGCCGCGGGTCACCGATTCCCAGTTGCGGATGATCGCCACCGTCACGATGCCGATGCCCAGCGTCGCGATGGCCACATAGTGGCCGCCCAGCCGCCACAGCGGCGCGGCCAGCACCGAGGACGCCACCGCCGCGACCACGCCCGCGGCCACGATGGCCGGCAGGAAGGCCCAGCCGTGCGACACGGTCAGCACCGCGGAGGTGTACGCGCCGATGGCGATCGGACCCGCCTGCCCGATGGCCAACTGTCCCGCCGACCCGGCCACCAGCGTCATGGAGACCGCGATGATGGCGTAGGCCAGGATCTGGGTGCCCACCGAAATGCCGTAGTCGTCCGCGACCAGCGGAATCGCCACGCCCGCAACGGCGAACGCGATCAGCGCGTGCCACCAGCGCACCCGCAGTTCCCGGCCGGAGCCCAGGAAGGTGCCGGTCATGGGCTCGGATTCGATGGCGGGCGGCCGGGCCAGCAGGCCGCCGGGCCGCAGCACCAGGAAGATCACCAGCAGGCCGAAGGTGATCAGATCCCGATAGCCGTCACCGAACCAGTAGATGCCGAACGCCTCCACCAGACCCAGCACGAATCCGCCGACCACCGCGCCCGGAATCGAGCCCAGCCCGCCGATGGTGGCGGCCACGAACCCCGTCATACCGACGATGCCGCCGCTGGTCGGTGAGATGTTCGAGTTGTAGAGGCCGACGAAGATACCTGCCAGGCCACCCAATCCGGAGGCGATGGCGAAGGCCAGCGACTGCACCCGGCCCACCCCGATACCCATCTGCGCGGCCGCGTCCGGATCCTGCGCGGTGGCGCGAATGGCCAGGCCGTGGCGGCTGTAGCGCAGGAACGCCCACAGTCCCGCCATCACCGTGAGGGTGATGGCGAACATGACCACGTCCGACGTGCCCAGGCGCACACCGCCGACTCGAATATTGTTGGTGGGCAGCACCTGTGGAAAAGGCCGGGTGTCCGGGCCGAACACCAGGGCGACCACGTTCTCGATGATCAGCCCCACCGCCACCGTCGCCAGCAGCGCGGCGATGGCCGGGGCGCGGCGCAGCGGCCGCACCGCCAGCACATCGATGGCCACGCCGACCAGTGCCGTCACCGCCACCACCACGGCCAGCGCCGCCCACCACGGCACCCCGTGCTGGGCGATCAGCCACCAGCCCAGTACCGAACCGAACGCGAAGATCGCGCCGTGCGCGAAGTTGATGACATTGCTGACCCCGAAGATCAGCGTGATGCCCACGGCGATGAGGGCGTACGCATTGCCGTGGACCAGACCCGCGATGAGCGTGTCGAACATCTACTTCTTACTTCCGACCGGCACGAATTTGCCGTTCTGCAGCACCAGTTCGATCGGCTTCACCCCGCTCGGGCGGCGGGTCTGCTGATCGAAGGCGAAGGTGCCCAGCCCGATGCCGTCGAAGTCCTTGACCTCGCGCAGGCCCTTCAGCACGCCCTCACGGGTCGCGCCGCCGGTCTTGGCGGCCTTCACCAGCACGTTGAGGGCGTCGTAGGCGTAGACATTGAAGTCGCCCGGGTCGGTGTTGAACTTGGCCTTGAACTTGGTGACGAAGCTCTGGATCTTCGGGCTCGGATCCGACGGGGTGAACACGCCGTTCACGATGTCGCCCTCGGCCGCGCTGCCCGCCAGATCGATGAACTGCGGGGTGTTCTGGCCGCCGAAGAACTGCCCGGCGAACCCGACGTCGCGCAGCTGCTTGACCACCAGCGCGCCGTCCGGCCCGTAACCCAGATGCACGAAGGCGTCCGGGTTCGCGTCGCGGCCCTTGATCAGTACCGGCCGGAAGTCCTGCGAGTCCGGAAGAATCGGCGAGGAGTAGGCGATCTCGATGCCCTTCTCCTTCGCGAACTGCTCGAAGAACTTGAAAGCCTGCTTACCCCAGTCGGTTTCGAGGTACACCACCGAAACCTTCTTGGCCTTGGACTTCACCCATTCGGCATTGCGTTCCTGGAACACGTCCAAGGTGATCGACGGGCTCCACGAATAGTCGCCGCCCTTGGTGAAATCCACCGAGGAGTTGGTGAATCCGTACTGCACCAGCTTGCCGCGGTTGTACACCGGCGACGCCGCGATCGAGGCGGGCGAGGAGAAGTCACCCAGCTCGGCGACGATCGACTGATCCCCCACGAACTTGGTGGCGATCGGCACCGTCTGCTTCGGATCCGACTGCGAATCCTCCCACTTCAGCGCGACCTTCTTGCCATCGATCCCGCCCGCCGCGTTGATCTCGTCCAGCGCCAGGTCGAACCCCTGCTGCCAGAGCCGGCCGTATTCCGCGGAGCCCCCCGTCTTCGGCCCGGACACCCCGAAATAGACCGTGTCCGAACCACTTCCGGACGATTCGCTACCGCAGGCCGCCGCCGATCCCGCGACCAGCGACACCGCTCCGATACCCACCGCGATCCGGAAGCCAAGCGACCGGGACACCTTCGTGCTCATGTGCAGAAAAGTAGCCAGGGCCACCGGAAACGGACAGCATTGCAATCACCCTGATGGCAACGACCAGCGTCGTCGCCGGGAATGGGTTGCGAGCCAGTCGCTTACGCGGCCAGGTGGGCGGCCAGCCAGACCGGGAACTCGGTCAGGTCGCGCAGCACCACGTCCGCGCCCGCCGCCGACAACTCCTCGGCCGAGTAGGGCCCGGTGGTCACCGCCACCGAGGTCGCGTCGGCCACCGCGGCCGCCCGCACGTCCCCGAGATGGTCCCCCACATAGATCGAGGCGCCGCGCGCACGCAGCACCTCGCCCTTCTCCTCCGCCCAAGCGCCGCCGACCAATTCGTCGACCGCCAGACCCAGATGGTCGAGATGCAGCTGCGCGTGCGGGCCGTTCTTGGCCGTGATCACCAGCACCCGGCCGCCCGCCCGGTGCACGGCGGCCAGCGCATCGACCACGCCGGGCAGATGGTCCGACGCGTGCACCGCCAGCTCCGGGTACATCTCCCGGTACATGGCCACGATCCCCGGCACCTCGTGCTCCGGGAACCACTGCGCTGCCTCGTGGGCCAGCGGCGGGCCCAGCCGTGACACCGCCAGCTCCGAATCGATCGGCACCCCGGTCTTCGCGGCGACCGCGTCCCACACCGCGGCGATTCCGGACCGCGAGTCGATCAGCGTCATATCCAGGTCGAACCCGACCACGAGACCACCGGTGGAACCGCACGCATCATCAACAGCCACGCCCCGACCCTACGGCCTGCCGTTTCAGGCTCCGCGCCCCGACCAACGCCCCTGTGACCCCCGCAACCGCACGCCGCCGCGCGAACCCGGCCGGGCGAAAATCGGGGGCGAAGCCGCTGATCCTCGTTTTAGGCTCGACCGCATGCCGAGTGATCAGGGAACGCTGTTCTGTGGAACCGAGCTGGCCGCGCGCATCGAGGGCGTCGAAACCGAGCTGATCGCCAAGGGCAGCGCGGCCGCCGCCGACCGACTCGGTCCGGACGCCGGCTTCGTGATCCCGATCGCGGGCGGGGTGGCGTCCTTCGCCGAGGACGGGTCGCCGCTGAACAAGGTGGCCGGGCTCGGCTTCGCGGGGATACCGGACGAGGCCGAGCTCGACGAGATCGAGCGACTGTTCGCGGCCCGCAAGACGCCGGTGCAGGCCGAGGTCTCCCAACTCGGCGACCCCGGCGTCGCGGAACTACTCACCGAACGCGGGTATCGGCTGGTGTCGTTCGAAAACGTGCTCGGCCTGGAGCTCGACGGCGAACGCGCCGCGCGGGTGGCCGACGGCGTCGACATCCGATCCAGCGGCGAGGACGAATTCGACGCCTGGCTCGACGTGGTCGCGACCGGCTTCGCGCATCCCGACACCCAGGGTGTCGCCGCCCACGAGGAATTCCCGGCCGACATCATCGCCCGCGCCATGCGCGACCTGACCGGCGCGGCGGGCGTCCAGCGGTATCTCGCCCGGAGCGCCGGCGACGTGGCGGGCGGCGCGAGCCTGCGCCTGTCCGGCGGTATCGCCCAACTCACCGGCGCGGCAACCCATCCCGCGCAGCGGCGGCACGGCGTGCAATCGTCACTGCTGTCGGTCCGCCTGGCCGAGGCGGCCGCGGCGGGCTGCGACATCGCGGTGGTCACCACCCAGCCCGGCTCGAAATCCCAGCAGAACGTCCAGCGTCAAGGCTTCGCGCTGCTCTACACCCGGGCCATCCTGGTCAAGGGCTGACCACCCGTGCGCGCCGGCCGAGGGCCGCGACGTCAGTTCGGCAGCCGGTGCGCGGCAATCGGTTTCAGGTGCTCGCGCAGCAGGTCCGCGTCCGCGCCGAAGAGCTGCTCGTCGGTGTCGACGGCGATCCGCACGCCCCGGCTCGCCAATTCCCGGCCCTCGGCGGTGAGTTCGATGCGCAGCACGCGAGCGTCGGCCGGGTCGGCGCGCCGTGCCAGCAGGCCGCGCTCCTCCAGGCCGCGAATCACCTTGGACGCCATCATCCGATCCGCGCCCGACATGTCGGCCACCTGCTGCTGGGTCGGCAGCTCCCCCGCCCGGCTCAACCACCCGGCCGAGGCCAGCAGGTTGAACTGGGTGGGGGTGAGCCCGAGCGCGCGCAGATTGCGTTCCAGCGTCGCCCGCCACTCCAGGGCGGCGTGGTGCAGCCAGAAGCCCGGACTCATCAACGGTCCCCGTGGTTCAGCCACGCCGTAGTGCCTCCTGTTCCAATGCGGCGAAGGTCAGCGGCATATCTGCGCGCATGCCCTTCTCCCAGATCAGCTTGAACAGCGGGCCCATCGGCCCGTGCACCTCGACGTGCTCGGCCACCCGGACCGTGCCGTCGCCGAGCGGCTCGTAGGTGCGGTGCCCGCGCAGCTTCCCGAAGGGGATGCCCGCCTCGCTGGTCCACGACTGTCCCGGCTCCACGGCCACGATAGTGAACGGCCCGGCCGGGGCCCCCTTCGGCTTCACCCAGCCCTTGGTTCCGGCGGCGAACTCGCCGTCGATGCGGGACTTCTCCTCGTGCGGGTCCCATTCCGACCAGCGGTCGACGTCGGTGGCGACGGCCCAGATGCGGGCGACATCGCCGGTGATCACGGCCTCTTCGGTGAACGAGTACATCATCGTCGTCTCCTATCGGGGAAATCTGTTGTTGCGACAACAGTAACTGTAGTCGCGACAACAATCAACCCCTCGGGTGTTGACGACTGCCGCCCATGACACGGGGCCCGGTGACGAACGGCATCGAAATGCCGCCGTCACCGGGCCCCGGTCACCCGCCGCTACGGAGCGAGGGCGTAGCCCAGCGGGCGCGTCGTGAACGTGCCCCGGCCCTGCGTGCGACTACGCAAACGCGTTGCGTAGCCGAACAACTCGGCCAGCGGGACCGTGGCCGTCACGACCACCGTGCCGGTCCGCGAGACCGATCCCGTGACCCGGCCACGCCGGGCCGCGAGGTCACCGAGCACCGCGCCGACACCATCCTCCGGCACGGTGACGGTGAGCTCCGCCAGCGGCTCCAGCACGGCCATCGCACTGGCGCGCAAGGCTTCTCGCAGCCCCAGCCGGCCCGCGGTCCGGAACGCCAGCTCCGACGAATCCTTGGAGTGCGTCGCGCCGTCGGTCAGCGTGACCCGGACACCGGTGACCGGATGACCCGCGAGCGGGCCCTCGGCCAGCGCGTCCCGGCACCCGGCCTCGACCGCGCGCACGAACTCCGCCGGCACCCGGCCGCCCACCACCGTGGACTCGAACTCGAAACCCGTGGCCCCGGGCTCGGATTCGCTGAGCGGCCGCACGTCGAACACGATGTGCGCCCACTGTCCCGATCCGCCGTCCTGCTTGGCGTGCCGGTAGGTGAAGCCCCGCACGCCGCGCACCACGGTCTCCCGGTACGCCACCTGCGGCCGCCCGACCGTCACCGCCAGCCCGCGGTCCTGGCGCAGCTTCTCCACCACGACCTCCAGATGCAGCTCACCCAGTCCGGCCAGCAGCGTCTGCCCGGTCTCCGGATCGGTCCGCACCGTGAGCGACGGATCCTCCTCGGCGAGCCGGGCCAGCGCCACCGCCAGCTTCTCGAGATCCGCACCGGACTTCACCTCCACCGCCACCGAGACCACCGGCTCGGTCGGAGCCGGGGGTTCCAGCAGCACCGGGGCGTCCGGCGCGCACAGAGTCGCACCGACCCGCACGGACTTCGGGCCGACCAGCGCGACGATGTCGCCCGCCTGTGCGAACTCCACCTCCGCATGCCTGTCCGCCTGCACCCGCAGAATGCGCGCGACCCGCTCGCGACGGCCGACGCCCGCATCCAGCACCGTGTCCCCCTTGCGGAGCACACCCGAGTACACGCGGACGAACGTCAGCCGACCCGTCGACGTGGCATGCACCTTGAACGCCAGCGCCGCCAGCGGTTCCGCCGGATCCGCCGCGCGGGCGCCGTCACCACTCCCGACCGCGGGCCGGTCCAGCGGCGACGGCAGGTACGCGGCCACGGCGTCGAGCAGGGGCTCGATACCGATATCGCGGTAGGCCGCGCCGCACAGCACCGGCACCACCTCACCGGAGAGCGTGAGCTCCCGCAGCGCGACGGTCAGGGTGTCGCCGGACAGCGCGGAGTGTTCGACGAACTCCTCGAGCGCCGCCGAACTCCGCTCCGCCACCGCCTCTTCCAGCTCCCGGCGGGCCCGGGCCACCGAGTCCGCCAGATGAGCCGGGATCGGCCCCTCCGCGAACCCGTTCTCCCACCTGAGTTCCCGCAGGCGAACGAGGTCCACCACACCGGCGAAATCCTCACCGGCGAACACCGGCAGCTGAACGAGCAGCGGAACCGGGTGCAGCCGTGCGCGAATCGAGGCCACCGCGGCCGTCAGGTCCGCCCCGGCGCGATCCATCTTGTTGACGAACGCGATCCGCGGCACCCCGTAGCGATCCGCCCGCCGCCACACCGACTCGCTCTGCGGCTCCACCCCCGCGACGGCGTCGAAAACCGCTACGGCGCCGTCCAATACCCGCAACGAGCGCTCGACCTCATCGGAGAAGTCGACGTGCCCAGGGGTATCGATGACGGTGAACCGGTACCCGGCCCACTCACAGCTGACTGCCGCCGCGAAGATCGTGATGCCCCGATCCCGTTCCTGCGGATCGAAATCGGTCACGGTGGTGCCGTCGTGCACCTCGCCGCGCTTGTGGGTGATACCGGTGAGGAAGAGCATCCGCTCGGTCACCGTGGTCTTCCCCGCATCCACATGCGCGAGAATCCCCAGATTGCGAACGACAGCCAGGTCTTGCCGAGAAACATTGGTACGCACGGTCATCCGTCCTTCGTGCTGATCCGGAAGAGAACAGCGCGATTCCCCCTGACGGAGAAGACACTCCCAGGGCTACTCGGTACGGCCGCGCAGCCGGCACCGAGCCGGCAAAGAAATCATGGTCTGACCGTATCGGGGCGATACCCGCGGTGTCGCGTGAATTTTCACAGCGACAGATGCCCGAAGTGGATCGCCGCCAAGTTCGCGACCACCAACAGCGGGAAGGCGACCGCGAGCCTCCGATGCCCCAGCTGCCAGAGCGCGGCAGCCGCACCACCGAAGACCAGAACCTTGGTGGCGACGGCGGCCACCGGAACCGAGAAACTCGCCTCCGGAGCCGCGAACAGCCCCCACAGCACCATGGCCGCGACAGCCATGCCGGCGCCCCGGAGGATCTTCGCGACACGGCTGCGGCCGGTACGCACACCCCAATAGGCCAGTGCGCCAACGGCAACCAGCTCGAAGACGAAGGCGAGAGTGAAGTTGAGGGTGGACCAGACAGTGGCGATCATGGCGACTCCGAGATCAGTGCTCTTTGTTTTGAACAATGATCATCTAACCAGCGATCCAAGTCAAGAGCACTGCTCTCATTTGTGTCCAGGGGGGCGAATGCCGAGGCCCCCGGCGGTAAGCCGGGGGCCTCGGGCGGCAAGGAAAGCAGAGGAGCTGAATTTTAATTAGAAGGAAGCTCCCCCATGGCCTCGCCGGACATCACGGTAGCAGTCAAGCCGGGATCAGGTCACTCAGATTCTCCGGCGTGAACACCTGCGACCCCTCCGGCAAGCCCTCCGGGCGCGTCAGGCCGATGAACATGACCGGCTCGTCGAAAGACCGCCCGTCCCACAGGGTTACCTCCCCGGCCATGAGGCGTGCGAGGTAGGCGAGGGTCAGGTATCGGCGATCGATCACAGCGCGCGCGAGCGCCGACGCCGAAACCTCGTTGTTCTCCACGGCATTGAACACCGGCTTACCTCGTAGATTCAGGTGCAGCCACTTCACCCGCCACTCTCCGGACGGGGCACGGAAGAAGACCAGCGGCAACGCGACGCGCCCCGCACCGCGCAGGTCCGACTTCATGCGCACGGTGCGCGGCTCGTAGGGCAGGCCCCGCTGGTCACCATCCCGGAGCATGAAGCCGAAGAAGGACTCGGCCACCTCGTCGAAGCCCTCGCCGGAATAGACATTCACCTGCGGCACGATCGCGTGCGCGACCACCTTGTCCAGATCCAGCTCGATGAACTCCGACGCGCCGTCGGGGGCCGCGGTGATATCGCCGGAGTGCACGCCACCCACGTCGGTCAGGTTGGTGTAGGACAGCCAGCCATCCAGCTCGTAATCCTGATCGAGCAGTAGCGCGGAAAGGTCGAAGTCCGTGGACGCGGACTGTTCTCGCCAGTAGACGAAGAACCGGAGTCGCTCGCCGTACACCGGCGACACCGAACCGCGCGGCAGCACACCCAGGCCACCGCTGATCGCCTTGCCGCCCAGGGGGAGAGCGATATCGACGGCGTCCGGATCGATCACCAGCCGGGCCGGGGCGGGCAGGCGGCGCTTCAGTTCTGCGTCCAGTAGTACGCGCAAGCGGTCGAGGACATTCGCGTCGATCGGTTCCCGGCCATCCGGCTGTACCCGGCCGCGGCCCAGACGGTTCGCGAACACCCGCTGCGCGACACCGTCGCGGTTGTCCACATGCTCACGGACGGACAGGATCACGCGAGCCGACACCTCGCCGATCGTCGATTCGACCGCAGCCAGCACCGCCTCCTGCTCGGCATCCGTTGTGGCCGTGCGCAACAGGCGATCGAGAGAGCGGAACAACAACCCGGGCGCGGCCCGCAACAGCTGTGCGGCGCCCACAACATCATCGACCGCCAACAACGCCTCGAACCGCGACATGAACGACCGGGCGCGCCGCTCACCCCGCGCGACCTCGAAAACCGTTGCGGCATGCTCCCACTGCGGGAACTCGTGCGGATGCAGGCGCTCACCCAGTCGCTTCCACGCCTCCCGGTGCGCGGCCACATCGCCCAGTTTGGCCGGCTGATCCGCGATCACCGCATCCAATGCCGCCAGTAGACCACGGCGCGAACGCCGCGACAGCGAACGGAACCGCGTGGGAGTCGACAGCGACACGTCGCCGTCCGAAAGCAGGCATGCCAGGCGCAGCACATCGGTGACGGTGTCGGCCAACAGCTTCTCACCCGCCGCGAGCCGGACCTCGTCGATGATCGCCCGGTGCTCACGCACCGGAATCGAATCCGGTTGCGGGCCGGACGCACAGCGGAGCGCCAACTCCCGAAGAATCAGCAGATCTTCCGCACCGAGCGGCGTGGCCCGTCCGGCCAGGGACAGGTAGAGAGCGGATACCTCGTCCTCGAGCGACCGCCCGAGGTGCAGCACGGTCACCCGATCCCGCACGGACTCGATCAGCTCATCATGAGCCGCAACCATTTCGGCATAGCCGTGCTGATACCTCCCGTATTCGGGAAGAGCGAGCAGGTTCAACACCCCCTGCGCCGAACCCTCGGACACCGCCGCGGCCGCCGACTCATCGCCGAGCGCGTCCAGCAGACGGGCGGTCCAGAACTCCACGGTGTCAGGCACATTCGCCGGAAAGTCCTGGAAATACACATTGTGCTCGACATGCGCGCCGGCCATCCGGCGCACGATCGGCAACACCCGCACCGCCATATCGATCACCGCCTCCGCGGCCGATCCCGACAGTCTCGCGACGAGTTCCCCGGAAAGCTTGAACCCCACGGACATCAATATCGCATCGAACTGCCTCGTGGCGACCACGCCGTCCCCGCCAGGCCCCCCGATATCGGGCAGTCGCAACGTACGGCTGACTACGAGCTCTTCAAGATCCCAACTCACCCAAGGATCTTCCCAAAAAACGCCAAAGGCCCCCAGCTAATAAGCTGGGGGCCTTCGCGAATGATGTTCCGGCGGTGTCCTACTCTCCCACACCCTGTCGAGTGCAGTACCATCGGCGCAGGTGGCCTTAGCTTCCGGGTTCGGAATGGGACCGGGCGTTTCCCCACCGCTATAGCCGCCGTAACTCTATGAAACTGTCACACAGAGAGCCAGGTCACGAATCCCCTTGCGAGGGTTCGGTTCCTGTCTGCCTGTATCTGTGTGTTGTTTCAGATACTGCACAGTGGACGCGTAGCTTCTTTGTTGGTAAGTCCTC
>NZ_BAAGUM010000008.1:0-33424 GCF_054781395.1 Nocardia tengchongensis | reverse complement strand
TACGGAAGAGGGAATTCGCTCTCGAAACGGGTCGCCCGCCCTGCGGGCCGTCCACGGCGAACGCCAGGACACGGAACCGATAAATGACTACTCAGTGACCACCTCCTCGATCGCCGACATACCCGCAGGGCGTGCTGGTTCGTCCTCTCCGACGGTCCGGCCGGTTTCACCGGATTCTCTTCTCCGCCGGAGAGGACGGACGGAACTTCCTGCCCCGAGCCTTCGATCTGCCCGGGAACTTGATCTTCCTTGCGTACGACAGCGACTGTATACCTAACCCTGAACAATGTCTACACCCGAAACAGCAGATTTCAGCTAGCCGCCACAGTCGGTTACTTCACTACATATCGCCGCTCAGGAGCTCTGCGGTGCTGGAGGCTCGCGAGCGGGGCGCGCCCTGGGAGGAGATCGGCAGGGCCGCCGGCATGACTCGCCAGTCCGCACACGAACGGTGGGCCGAGCTCACCCGCTGATCGCTTTCCGTGCCATCTCTCGCCCAACAGCCCCGATCGTGTCGGCCCCCAGGGTCATACTGCCGCTCATGGGGTACGGGGTGCGGCGGCATTCTCCGCGGGGAAAGACACGCGGGGGGTACCACTACCGCCGCGCAACCAGGCCGGGCCGCTACACGTCCTTGTACTTCCACGGCTACCGCAGTGCCTCACCCATCCCGATGCTGTGGGCCTTCGCGGTGATCGCCGGCGGTGTGGCCCTGCTCCTGGTCGTGCTGACCCTCACCCACATGGGATCGGCCGCCACGCCGGCCAACACGACCGTGGTCACCCCGACCGTCGCACCCGCACAGCCGACAACCCCACCCCAGCTATGCTTCCCGTTCCAGGCGTCCTGCTGATTGCACGACGCTGAGACCTTCAGCGCCACTGAAGATCTCAGCTCTCGAACTGGCTGGAAACATCCTTCGTGAACTCTTGGCAGACTCTGCGAAGCAGTAGGGCTTAATCCAGTGTGAACAGGAGAGTTTTCGCCGTACGCTTCGCGTCGACTCATTCACGCGGGAGGGCGGGCAAGCCTTGGGCAAAAACCGGTATGGGCGTCGGAATCAGAATCGTCCTCCGAAGCAGAAGAGTCCGAAAGCTCAGTCGTCCCCTCCTGTCGAATCTGTTGCTTCGCGGGATGCGGCACATGTACAGGCCGAGATGGCGAAGCAGAACTTCATACTGATGTCCGCCGATGCCGGGTTGTCTCCGATCGAGGCCGAGGACCGTGCGGCCTTGCTCGGAGATGTCGATCTGACATCGACTGTGCGAGTGGTGACCGAGCTGTGGTCCAAGCTCGATGAGGCGATGGCAAAGGACTACAAGCGAATACCGTTTCAGCTGGAACTTCTTCACTCGACCGGCGCCCCATGGGCAGAAACGCTGGTGCCGCGGGTCCGGAAGGGTGATTTCCTCATCCCTCCACGCGCGCTCACCCAACTCACCAGAGAGGTTCTTGAGCACGCGGCGATCGACGCCGAGACCGGTCCCGCGACCTTTGAGGTGCTGACGCATCTGATCCTCTCGATCAACACCGAGCAAAACCGGAACGCCTACAGCGATGACGGGCTGGCATCTCCCGAAGCGATACAGCAGATGAGCGAGGATGCCGTTGCCCGCGATTCCGAGCAAACCCTCGCCGCGCTGCGGGAACTCATGCTCTCGCAGGTAGCGAACGCCCTCGCTGACTCCATCCGGCTGCTGGAAGTACTACAGGCCAACACCCAAGAACTGTGGTTCCGGCCGTGGCCGGAGAAGGTAACTCACCCAGATCTGGGAGCGACACCTGCAGATACCTTCGCCAAGGCCAACGGTGTCGAGCTGCTCGATCTGCTTGCGCTCGGTCAGATCATTGCGAAGCGAGCCAAGGCTGGTCAGGTCGAATTCTCCCGGGCGGACCTTCTCGCCGCAGGGGCCGCCGAGAGCGCGGTGTCGTTCTGCATCAAGGACATGTCGCTACCGCCGACCGACTTTCGGGCGAAACTGATCGCTGATCACAGGCACGGACGGACCCCATGGCAGCGCTACACGATGACCCAGTACCCGTTCCTGCAGCTCTCGCCCGACACTGTGCTGTTGCTGCGCTATCAATGGGGGATCGACCGCTTCTTCGGTTCGTTGCTGTACTGGCCGACTTTCATGGCCCTGCCGAGCCACAAGCGGCGCAAGCCTGTCCCAGGCTCGGCCGCAGAGGCATTCAGCCAGGGCATGAACCATGCCTTCGAGCGGTCGGTCGGTGAGTCCTTGTCGGGATTGTTCACGGGCAGCAGGAAGATGAAGCGCCTCGTTCACGAAGCCGAGCTCCAAGCGGCCTGGACCGAGAACAAGGGTGCACTGGCGTCTGCGTGCGACTGGGTCATCCCCGCCGGCCGACACTGCTTCGTCATCGATGCCACCAACCATCATCTCGATGCGGCTCTCGTGCAGGGGCTCGGTTCGGTGGAGGACTACGCCGCCGACATCGTCCAGACCTTCTCCGGTGATGACGGGAAGTTCAACCAGGTAGCCAAATCGGTCCGCAAGCTCTACACCGACGGATCCGAATTCGGAGTCTCCCGCTCGACTGTCTTCGTGCCGTTGATCATCGTTCCCGACGGCGGAGTGCCGAACCTGGACACCACCGACCTGGACCTACAACTGCGCAGTCGGCCGCACCTCGAAGAATTCGATGGCAGGATCCTCGCCCCCGCAGTGCTCACCTTGCCTGATCTGCAATTCTTGGAAGGGATTGCGCAGAGCCCTTTCTTGCCGATCGATGTCGCGGACATCATCGTCGGATGGCGCCGGGCTTGCATGGCCAGGCGCTGGCCGATCCCGCTTCAGGAGTTTCTCGATGGCCTACCGATACGGCCGATCCCACGTCGCATCATCAGCGCTTATAAGGAACTCGCGCGCACGCTGGACGGGCGAGTCGGGCCCGCTTCGACGACGTGATCCAACCGTGGATTCCAGCTACAACACGGACTCCCTGCCGTCACGATGTGAAAGGTGATGGCAGAGGAGAACTCTCAGCTCACCTCTCTGGTGGGCCCTGTGCGCTACCACCTGTTCGTCCAGATCATCCGTGCGGATGGGACACGGGATGAGGAGGACGAAGATCCGATATTCACGGTCAACGGCCTGGCGCTTCCCCGCGTAGGCGACGAACTGTGCTTCGAAGGTCACGGCATGGCGTTGCAGATGATCGTGAGGGAAGTGGGACACCACTTCTACGAGGAGCACGCCTACACCCCCCCGCACCGCGTCATCCAAGTGGTTGCCGACGCGATCCCGTTCCACCACGAGACTGTGCGGAAGCTCCGTGATCCTGTCGTGCTTGAGCGGTGGATCGCCCACTTCACGATGCTCGAACCTGACGTGTCGTAAGACCCCGAAGCCATACGGCCGATCAACCTCGCAGAACCAGCGCCTGGAACGCTGCGGGGGCGGTGCTGAAATTCGCGATCAGGTGACGCCGGATTTCGCGATCAAAGCCAGCCATATCAGCGGCCGGCGGCTGTCGGTCGGCGCCTCTACCGTTTGGCGTATGACCGACATCTCGCCTCTGGCCGCTAGCGCGCGGGCCCGGTTCGGCGACGCCGGCGTGCACGCGATCGTGCGGGCCGGGCGCACCGTGCACGCGGTCAGCCTCGGCGCGTGGGTCGAGGACGAGGAAGTCCCGGAGCTGCTGTGCCGCACCGGGATCGCGGGATGGTCTCCCACCGTGCTGCAACCAACCCGCGCCGAGGTCACCTGCGCGCGGTGCCTGCGCCGTCTCGGCGGGCCCTCCCCGTCCCGGCAGCTCCCGCTGTTCGGTGACGACCAGGACGGATAGCCCTCTTCACTGGAGAGGCGATGGGACGAAAGGCCGGGACGCATGGGGCCCGGGACGGCATACCCTCAGACAGCGATAACCCCGGCGGGTTCGAGCCGCCGGGGTTATCGCTGTCTTCGGAGCTATCGGAGCTATCAGAGCTATCGGTCGAGGTCGTCGAGGTCGGCGGTGGCGTCGGCGAAGTACCGCGTCGCGCCCGCGGCGGTGACGCGCTGGCGCCAGGCACCGGCTCGGATGTAGCCGCCGATGTAGAGCTCCTCGTCGAGCGCTTCCAGCGTCGCCGGCCTGCCGGGCGCGGTAGCCACCGATTCCCACCAGCCGCCCACGCTGCGCCCCGTCACGGCCCCGTCCTCGGCGTCGTAGAAGACCTCACAGCAGAAGATGTCGGCCACTGCCGCATCGGATTCCAGGCGGGCGATCACGTACAGGTCCACGGTCTCGGTCATCGCTCGACCTCCGGCGAGTGCAGCTGACGGCGCCCGGCGGCGGCCCGGGAGGACTGGGCCTGCGCTTGGGCTTGGGCGTGAGCCTCTCCGGCGGCCTTCTCCGTCCGCGGAGCGCGGGCGTGCCCGGTGTTGGGTGCGCGGCCGGCGGCGGCGGCCTGGCGCTGGGCAAGGGCGTCGTTGCGGTCGGCCACAGCGGCCTCGACCTTGGCCGTCCACTGCTGCTCCCGCCATGCGGCGGTCCGGCCCAGCTCCCCGGCCTGGCGAGCCCGGTCGGCGAGCAGCTGCCCGATCTCGGTGCGAGCAACCTCACCGGCACCCATCTCGACCAGCTGTCTGCCGAGGCTGGCGTACTTGTTGGCGTAGTTCTTCCGCTCGAACTCGATCCCGCCGGAGCCCCGGGCGCCGCAGGCCACGGTGTAGAGGGAGTCCCCGATCGCGGACACCGTGCGCTCGAGGCGTTCGGCGGAGTCCCAGCTCTGCGGCGCGGCGCCGGAGGCCGCGATGCGCTGGGTCACGGCCTCCTGGGTCGCAGTCGAGAGTTTGGAGGCGGGCACGCCCACGCGTTTGACGTCGGCGTCGGCCTTGGTCTTTTCGTCGGCGAACAGCAGCTCCGGCAGCTGCTTGTGGCCGCGGATCCGCCCGGTGTCGATATCGGCGAGGACGGCGGCGAGCTGGGCGCGTTCCACGGCGGCCAGGCCCTTGCCGTCGTGGATCATGACGCGCAGCTGCTCGCGCTGCTCGCTCATGCGGGTGATCTGCACGTTGACGTCGTCGCGGATGGATCCCGCAGCGTTGTCGGAGGTGACCGCGCCGAGCCGTTCGCGCTCCTCGGGCAGGAAGTAGTCCTCGCTGGCGAGGTAGTCGGCGAGCGTGGCCAGCTCGTCGACCTCGTCGGCGTAGTCGCAGAGTTCCTCACCGAGGTCGTAGCGGTCGACGTAGCCGGGCCACAGCTTCACGTCGACCTCACCGCCGCGGGCGATCTGCGTGCCTGCCTGGCGGACTCGGTCCTGGTCGGCGGGGGTCATGACCTTGATCTCCTCACGGACCAGCGGCCCGGCCGTGGGGTTGGTCGTGAACGCTTCCAGCAGGCGCGGCACCCGCCCGCGGGCCTCCTCCCCGGGGTCGACGAGGACCGGGCTGTAGAGCAGGTCCACGTCGGCGGTGTTGCCGCGCAGATAGTCCACGACGAACGACACCCGGGCCCGATCGGCCTCGGGCAGCTTCACTGCCGCCAGATCGGTGTCCAGACGCTCGCGGCGCGCTGCCTGGTCGTTGATGTGCCCGCGCGGATCGACCGGGGAAATCCCGATTCCCCGCCATGCCGAGATCGCTTCACTGACCGCGCCTTTCGCGGCGGCGAGCAGCGGCATGGCGGACACGATGTCCATCACCGAGGACTCGCGGTCGTGCAGGCGCCAGGCCTCGGCGTGGTTCTGGGCGTCGACCGCATCGAAGTCCGGGTCGATGCCGACGCTGAAGTCCGTGGCGTCGACCATCACGCCCCACTGGTCGGCGTAGTCGAAGGTGATCTGACGCAGGTGCTTGGCCGCGATCTCGGAGTTGGAGTGCCACACCAACGCATCCGCCAACGCCTCGACGGTCGCCGTCGGGTTGTCCTGCAGCCGCGCTTCCAGACGGGCCTCGACGAGGGCCTGCTCCTGGTCGAGCTTGGCGAGCACCTCGGCGACCGTCTCGGGGCCGACAGCCTTGGCGTCCTCGACGGCGGTGCCCAAGCGTTGATCGCGGTAGCGGGCCTGGTTGACCGCGACCGTGGCCAGCAGGAACGCCATCCGCTGCCCGTGTCCGACCGGCAGCGGGACACCCTCGGCTGGGGCTTCGGCCGCTCCGGCGGTTCGGCCGGCGGTGTCCTGCTCGGGCAGCTGCGCTCCCCAATAGGGGTCGGTGAGCAGGAAGACGCGGTTGTCGGTCAGGTACCGGTCGAGGTTCGCCCTGGCGGCCCGTTCCTCCTGCTCCATGCCCTGGATGTAGGCGGTGTAGCTGGCCTCGGACTTCTCGCTGTTGGCATGGGGATCCTGCCTGTCGAGGGCCTCGTCGAATTCGCGGTCGTCCGGGGCCCGATCCAGGATCGCGGTGATCGCGTCGAGGCGCTGCTGCAGCTCGTCGGCCTCCACCGCGTACCGCGACCGCGGCTGTTCCTGGAAATTCTTGTTCGACACGGTGTTTCCTTCCTTGTGGTCCTGCTCCCAGCCGGGGGCAGGTTCGACCGGGGCGCTCATCTCGGCGCGGGAGAATCCCCGCCGTTGCGCGGCCCGGAGCTGGTGTTCGGTGGTGGCTTTGCGGATGGCGGCCAGCTGCGCGTCGGTCGGGACGCGCTTGGCCGGGGCAAGGTCGGGGTCGAAGAGGCTGGCCACCACGCGGCGGCCTCGGACCTTGCCGACCATGAGCGCGACCAGGGACTGGCCGGGGCTCTTGCCCATTTCCCGCAGCTGGCGGCGGGTTTTCAGGTGAGACGGGGCGAGGCCCCAGCCGTACTCCTGGCGGGAGTCGTCCGGAGCCTCGTCGACGGTGGTCACGGCCTGATCCCTCAGCCCTGCGCGATGGTGGTCAGATCGGCCAGGCCGAGCTCGACAGCGAACTGCATCGCCGCGTCCTGCAGCCGCTCCTGATCGGCGCGCATGTTGCGGAACCGGGGGCGGTAACGCTCGATCCAGCGTTCGGCGGTTCGGCAGTCGTGGGTGACGCCGTCGAGGTGGCGGCGCAGTTCGGTGATGCGTGCGGCCATCTGCACGATGACCGCGGCCGGATCGGCGAACAGGGCGGCATTCTCGGGAACTGCGAGCAGGTCGCGGGCCAGCGCTTCGAGCGCGGCGGCAGTGTTGGCGGACATGGTTTTCCTCCTGAAATGGGTTGGGTGAGAGGGAAATCGGGGGCTATCGGTCCAGGTCGTTGTCGTCGCGGCCACGGCCCTTGCCGCGTTGGTAGGCGCGGGCCACGCCCGCGCCGGGCATGGTCTGGCGCGCTTCGCTGGGGGCTCGTTTGACCGCAGCGGAGACGGGCTTGGCGCGGCCGGCGTCGGCGGCCATGCGCTGGGCGACTTGGTCGGGGTCCAGGCCTGCGGCTTCGAGGTTGGATCGGAACGCCTCGCGGCGTTCGGCGCTGTCGTAGACGGGTGTCTCCGGGGCGCGGGCGGCTTCGACGGTTTCGCGGCGCTGTTCCCAGCGGTCGACGATCCGCGCCGCCTGCTTGCCGAGGCTGGCGGCTTCCCCGGCGGCGGTCAGCAGGTTCCCTGTGACCCGGTTGCGCATCGGCTGACTCACCCCGGACGCTGCGAGGCGGGCGTCGAACTTCTCGGCCACTCCGGTGCGCTCGTAGTCCGACAGACTCGCGCGACCGGCGGCCATAGCCGCTTGGACGTCCATGACCTGGGTGAGCTCGTCGCGGGTGCGGCGCACGGTGCCGTTCGGGACCGCATTGGTGTCGAGCACCTTCTCCACCTGGCGGCGGTGGGCGTGGCTGGCGTTGTGGGCGATGCGCACGGCGCGGTCGGCGTCGTAGGCGGCGGCGGCGCGGTCGGTGGCGAACAGCAGCTCCGGGACGCTGGTCTTGCCTGCGTCCACGTCCCGCAGCACGGCAGCGAGCTGATCCTTCTCCAGCTGGTGCAGGCCTTTGCCGCTGGTGATCGCCGTGGTGATGGCCTTGTGGTGGCGGTCGACCTGCTTGCGCATCGACGAGGCGGTGGCGTCGTCGATGGAGTTGGCGCGCACCGCGGCGGCCTCGGCTTGCGGTGCCAGCAGCGCGTAGGCGCGCGTCTGGGCGGCCAGCTCGTCGCGGTCGACGTGTTCGGGCCACAGCTTGGTGAAGCGGCCGGCGGGGTTCTTGCGGATGTCGTTGCCGCGGGCGCGGGCCTTGGCCTGGTCCTCGGGGGTGAGCACAGCCATCGCCCGGTTCAGCTTCTCCCGGGTCTCGGCGATCATGCGCTTGTTGCCGGTCTTGAGCCGGTCCTGGTAGTCGACGAACAGCTTGTCGATGCCCGGCTTGGCCTCCTCGCCGAGATCGACCAGCGGGGCGGGCAGCTTGCGCAGCTCCGTGGTCGCGGTGACAGCGGTGACCGCATCAGGGTAGGTGCCGAGTTCGGCGCTGGTGGGCTGCTGGCCCGGGGTGCCCAGGTAGGAGGCGACGAACCGGATCTTGGTGACGGTCTCGGCGCCCACGCCCTTGTCAGAGAGCTTTTTGGTCAGTTCCGACAGCCGCATGGCGGAGGGGTTGGCGCGCCACTTCTCGATCTCGCCGTAGAGCTCTTCCTTGACGTTCTCGTCGAGCCCTTCGCGCGCGACCATCTCGACCATGTGGTCGCGGGCCTTGTTGACCCGATCCGCCGACGCCCGATCGGCGTCGGCGGCGGCCAGCGACGCCGCCAGCTCCGGCGACGCCGCAGCGTCGGAGGTGACCTGACCGGACAGGGCGTCGATTTCGATGCCGTAGCGGTCCTTGACGTGGACTTTCAGTGCGACCAGGGCCTTGCGGGCGGTCTCGCTGTCGGGGGCGTAGGCGACGGCGTCAGCGACGGCCTGGGCGATCTCGGTGCGCGAGGCGTTCTCGAAGCCACGCTCGCGCAGCTTGCGGATCCGGCCTTCGGCGGCGGCGCGGTCGGTGGCCTGCTTCGCTTCGGCCCGGGCCTTTTCGTCGGCGTCGCGGGCGGCGGCTTCTTCGGCGGCCTGACGGTTGGCTTCGACGTGGCGGCGGGCGGCGGCGATCAGGTACTGCATCAGCAGCTGCATGAACGACGCCCAGCCGCGGCTGACGTGGTCGACTTCCTCGTTGCCGGGGTTGGGGGCGGGGACGTGGTCGTTGCTGCCGTAGGCGTGGCTGGGCATGGAGGGTCCTTCCTGGGGTGCAGACGCCGCAGCCGAGACGACATCGGTCTCGGCTGCAGGGATTTCGGGAGCGGGCGCGGCGGTGGCCGCGGGCCCGGTGGGGGTGAGGGGATCCAGGTGCGGGATCGGCTCCAGTTCGCCGATGTCGTGCCCGGCGGCCAGGTGGTCGAACAGGTCCTTGCCGGTCGCGGCCTGCACGATCCGCACCCGCTGCACGAGCCCGACAAGGCTGGCCATCACCCGTTCGGCGCGGCGATAACCAGGCGCGTCGCGGTCGGTGACGATCACGACGGTGTGGGCGCCACGCAGCCATGCGGCGTGCTCGGGTTTCCATCCCGACGCACCGCCGGCGTTGGTGGTCGCGGCCAGCCCGGCGCGCTCGCCTTCGAGGACGTCTTTCTCGCCCTCGCAGACGTAGACGACCTGGCCCTCGCGGATCGCGTCCAGCACGCGCGGCAGCTGGAACGGGATCGGGTCGAAACCGGTGTCGGCCCAACCGTTTTCCGGGCTCCAGGCCCGCTGGTGGAACCGCTTGTCACGGCCCTTGTCGAACCAGGCTTCCTCGCGGATGACCTCGCCGGCGACGGTGCCGTCCTCGCGGGCGTACGGGTAGACAGCAGTCTGCTTCCACGCCGAAACCTGGTCACCCAGATCCTTTTTCGGCTTCACCAGCGGCAGCCCGGCCGCGTCGATCGCACGGTCGGCGGCCGAGAGCTGCCGCGGGCGCGGCGCGCGCCTGACTGGGCCGACATCCGATCCGCGCGTGATCGGGGCGTCGTAGAGGTCGCGGACCGCCAACCCGAGCTGGCCGAGCACCAGCTCGTCGTCGCAGCCCGCTTTGCACTGCACCTTCGTACGGCCGGCATCAGGCAGGTACTTCACGATCAGCGACGGGTTGTGGTGGCCGCCATCAGCCTCGTGGACCGGGCAGCAGTAGCGGGTCCACTCCCCGGCAGTGCGGCCCGGACCCACCTTCTGTTCCAGCGCGGCGGTGATGGTCTCGAACGAACCGCGGTTACGATCGGCCTCGCGCGCGCCCGCGCGGACGCGCGCCCGCGAGGCTCTATTGGGGGCTGGCGCGGTCATCCGGGGAACTCCCAGCTCCCGGGCACGGGACGGCGGTTCCCGACCGGCGCACCGGCCACCACGATCGCCGAGGGCGTGACGTGCTCGGGGCGGCCGTCTTCGGGGAAGGCCTCCTCCGGCGCGATCACGATCGGCAGGCTCGGCAGTTTGCCGTTGTGGCCGTGGGCGACCGAGCAGTACTTGAACGGGCCTTCGCGGTCGAAGATCCGGTCCATCATCGGGTCGAAATACACCAGCCAGAACGCCGCGAGCTCGGTCTCCTCACCCTGGCGCAGGTGCTCGAACGCCTGGTGCAGGGCCTCGAACCGGGCGACGACCTCGCCGTGGAGCCACCACATCGGGCACCAGTGCAGCGGCGCGTCCCGCATGGACACCTCACGCCGGTAGATCTCGGTCACGTACTCCTCGACGAACTCCTTCACCCGCGCGAACTCCGGCTCCGGCGGCTCGGGCGCGTCCTCGGGCTCCTCCTCGACGGGCTCGGGTTCCGGCTCCGGCTCGGGTTCCGGCTCGGGTTCCGGCTCGGGGGCGGGGTTGAGGGCGCGTTCGGCCTGGACGATGGCGGTCTCGCGCATGCCGGCGATGACTTCGGGGGTGAGCATGGCCTTGACCACGCCGTCGGCGATTTCCTTGGCCTGGGCGTTGATCTGCGTGGTGACGGCCTTGCCGATCGCGCCTTCGAGCAGATCGCCCAGGTCCATCTGCGGGATCACCTGCTCGGCGGTCTCTCCGGTGGTGGTGGGCTGAGTTCCGTTGTCGGTCATGCGGTCTGGCCTTCCTCGTCGGTCCACGGCGGGACCGCACGCAGCCGCGTACGGCCCGCCTGGGTGGGTTGGGGGTTGTCGGATTCGCTGTCCTCGCCGAGAGCGGCGCGGATCTGGTCGGCGTAGGGGCGCTCGAACCACGGCACCGTTTCCGCGAGCAAGGCGCGGTGACCGTTGACGAACACGAGCACTCGGCCCTTGGGCAGGGCGGACAGATCGCTGGGGGCCAGGGTGACCTCGGTGGTGCGCGAGGTCGAGGTCGAGCGGCTGGAGTTGCCCTTGCCGCGGCTGGTGCTGGTGCTAGTGACCAGCTCGTAGTGGTGGCCGACCAGCTCGCTCATGTCCTTGAGGAACCCGGTGTCCTTCAGACCGGCACCCAACGTCAGGACGTTGGCAGCCGAGAGCAGTGCCTTCATGCCGTCGGGGCCCCAGCAGCGCACGCCCTGGGCCCAGGACTGCAGGATCGTCATCACGACCATGCCCCGGGAGCCGAAATGGCTGTACTGCTTGGGCAGGTCAGCCCATTTCACGATGTTGGCGGCCTCATCGAGGACCAGCAGCAGCGGCACCGGCAGCCGACCGCCGGGGTGGCGGCGGCCTTCGCGCTTGCCCGCGTCGGCGACCGCCGCGCACAGGGCCACGACCAGCGGGCCCGCGGAGCTCTTGCTCTCCTCCGACAGCGGGTACAGGGTGTCGCGGGAGGTGACGAAGGCGTCGACGTCGAAGGCACGGCGCGGGGCCTCACCCTTGGCCGGCGGGGTGACCCACGGCCGGATCCGCGAATACTTCAGGCAGGCCGCCATCTTCTTCGCGGTGCCGAACACGCCGTCGCGCTGCTTGGCCTGCGCGTTGTACTGGCTCGACAGCGCACCCGCGACCAGGTCGAACCCGCTGTCGTCGAGGATCCCGACCGGCTCGGGGTCATCGGCCCGAGTCACCCACGCGAAGGCTTGGGTGATGGGCTTCTTGGCCAGCGCGCACGCCAGGAACAGCGCGGCCAGCAGGTCCTCACCCTCCTGCGGGAAGAAGTTGTCCCCGCTCGTGGCACCGTCCTCGGCGGCAGCGAAATGGCCCGCCAGCTCAGCAGCCCGTTCCTGGGCGCCCTCACCACCGTCGGGCCCGGCGACCCACGCGATCGGATCCCAGTACCAGGTGCACGGCTCCTCGGCCACGCCCTGCGGGTCGAACACGTACACGTCGCCGACCTCATCGCGCACAGAGCGGGTTGCATCGACCACGTCGCGCTTGTTGCTGGTGGCGACCACGGGCCCGACGGCCTCCATCACCGCCGGAATCACCCGGGAGGTGGACTTGCCCGAGCGCGGACCCCAAATGTCGAGGTGCAGATCCTCATACGAGGCGTACAGCGGGCGACCGTCGAGAACCGAGCGGGCCACCAGCACACCCGGCACGTCGTCCTCACCCAGGCGCACCTTCAGGTCGGCAGCCTTGGCGGCCGCCGCCTCGAAGCTGAGGTCGTCGAGCTCACCGCCGCGCGCCATGTAGCGGGCCTGAACGTCGACCGCCTCACGACGGATCGGCTTGCGCGGCAGCGTATTCGCCGCCGACGCCTTCACCAGCGTCCGCGCCTGCTCCTTCGAGGCCTTCCGGGCGGCCTTCTTCTGGCCCGCCGACGCCTTGAGCTCACCGCACTTCTCGCAGGCCGCGCGCCACGCCCACACGCTCCCGACCACACCGGCGACGGTCGAGAGCGCGATCGTGCCGAGCCCTGCCCACGCCTCGACGGGCCACTGCAGGGACTGCTCGGCGAACAAATGCCAACCCAGACCGGCCGGATTCCTCAGCGGCACATCCTGAGCGGGCCCGCCGAACACCGGCGCCAACCAGACACTGAGCCCGGCGACCTCGACCAGCGCGGGGACGCCGACCGCGACCCCGGCGACGCCGCACACCTCGCGCCATTCCGGATCCATGCCCTCACGGGGGGCTTTCACGCTGCGGTCCATGGCTACGCCACCTCCAGGGCGTTGGCGGTGCGCTCACCGATGAAGCGGGCGACGTTGACCGAGACGGCGTTGCCGATCTGCATGCGGACCTCGTCGAGGTAGCGGCGCTTGCCGTTCTTGATGACCGGGACGTTCCGGCCGTGGAACACGTAGTCGTCGGGAAAGCCCTGCGCACGGGCCCTTTCGCGGTTGTTCAGCAGCCGCCGGTACACGCCGGCGTCGGTCACGGTCGCGATCCCGTGGTGGTTGCCGCCCGCGGTGACCGTGGCCAGCTGGTGCTGATCGGCACGGCGAGCGCGACCGTGGTTGCGGTACACGGTCAGGTGCGGGACGCCCGGCACGGCGATCTCGGCGACCTGGTCGGCGACGTAGCCGTGGCTGGTCTTGAGCTCTCCCAGGTCGGGGTCGAGGATCGCGGTCGCGGGCGTGCGCGGCCCGGGGGTGACGTCCAGGTTCACGTCGCCGTGGCGGGTGAAGACCGCATAGAAACGGATCCGGTTCTGCGCCACCGGGTTCGGGCCGACGTCGGCGGAGTTGAGGGTGACGACCTGGTGCTTGTAGCCCAGGGCGGTCATACCGTCGAGCCACCAGCGGTACATCACGCCGCGCCCCCAGTTCATGAACTCGGTGACGTTCTCGACGATCACCGCGTCGTAGGCGTGGACCTCGGTCGCGGCGATGACCGCGAAAGCCGTTGCGCGGTCGATCGATCCCTCGTCGGCGCGGCGCAGCTCGGCCTCGACCGACGGCTGTTTGCGGCCACCGGAGCGGGCGTGCCACACGCAGCTCGGGGACACCCACAGCAGGTTCGTGCGGCCGAAGGTCCGGAAGTCGGTCTCCGACAGGTTCGCCAGTCGGTGGTCGGTGTCGGGGTGGTTGGCCTGGTGGGTGTCCACCGCCGTCTGCCAGTGGTTGGCGGCGTAGAGCACCTGGTAACCGGCCTGCCGCAAGCCTTCCGAGCTGCCGCCCGCACCGGCGAACAGGTCCGTGGCCGTGAGTCCGTGCGTCATCGCGCCACCTCCGGCGTCCGGGCGGCGTCCGCACGCAGCGGCATCTGGTTCCAGATCCGGCCATCGAGCTCGCGGCCGGCAGCCTTCGGGGTGCGCCCACCCCACTGCTTGAAGAAGAACGGGACCTCGGCGGCGACGCACTCGTCGCGCAGGTCACGCACCCAGTCCGGGTGCATCGGGCGGGGGTTCGGGCCGGACTCGCCACCGGCGATCACCCAGTCCAGGCCAGGCTCGGTGAACAGCCACCGATCCAGGTCGACCGGGCCGATCAGCGGCTCGCACGACAGGAACCGCACCGCCGCAGGGGTTTTCACCAGGGCGTCGATGCGGTGGGTGACCGCACCGTTCTCGACCGAGGTCCCCAGCCACAGGTTCGGCGGGAACACCAGGCCACGCTCGGTGAGCTTGCGCGCCCGCTCCGGCCGCTTCGTCAGGACCTGGTAGGTGTGCTGCGGGGTCTCGGCGATGACGTCGACCACAGCCCGCACGAAGTCCTCCGACACCTTCGCGTGGAACAGATCCGACATCGAGTTCACGAACACCAGCCGCGCGGTGCGCCACCGGCGCGGGATGTCCAACGCCCCCGGGTGTTCGGTGACCGCGAACCCGGGCCCGGAGGTCCGGGGGTCGCCGTCGTTCTGGTACTTCGCCGAGCCCATCGCCTTGAGGCGGCGGGCCATCGCCAGCGCGTAGCAGTCGTCGCAGCCCGCCGAGATGCGGTCGCATCCGGTGACCGGGTTCCAGGTGACCTCGGTCCACTCGATCCCGGTCATCACGCCACCAGCCCTTCCCGGCCGCCGCTGTAGGCGTGCAGAGCGCGGCGTGCGGTGTCGGTGCCCACACCCAGCTGCTCGGCGACGCGCGGCCAGCTGAACCCGACCTCCACGCGCAGCTCGTAGACGCGGATCTGGAATTCCGGGTCACGCCACACCGTGCTCACCGGTTCGTCCTGCAACAGCGGTGCGCCACCAGCGGCGATACGCCGCAATTCCTTTCGGGCGGCCTCGCGGACCCGCTTGCCGGCGTACAGCGGCGGCATCGGCACCGACGCGACCACGCCGGCGTAGACCTCGGTCTGCAGCGCCCTACTCGCGCACTGGGCCAGCAACGGGCAGTCCCCGCATACGATCTGCGCCTCGCGGGCGTCGTCCCAGCGGTCCGGGAAGAACAGATCCGGGTCGATAGCCGGATCTGCGCACACAGCAGCAGTCCACAGGTCCGGGTGGTCAGAGACAGAGTCGAGCCGCATCGCGGCCTCCTTCACGACAGAACGGGTGTGGGAATCGGAGTCGAGGACGCGGTTCACCGCTGCTCACCGCCCACCGGCGGGACGGGCGCGGCATCCGAGCGCAGCGCGCAGAACGGCTCACACGGGCCGAGAGTTGTTGAGACGGTGGAACTTCCGTCGCTGAAATGAGCGGTAGCCACGGCGACCGCCAGCACGGCCGTCATCGCGACCACCAGGAAGAAGCCCCACAGCAAGACACCAAATGCAGGCACCACCAGCACGACCGGCACATGAACCACACGCTCACGGGTTCTCATGACCGCACCGCCGATCCGAGAGCGGCGGCGACGGTGGTCTCGACCGCGAGGACGGGCAGACGCTGGGCGCGGGGCACGCCTAGACGGTCGATCGCGGCAGCGGTGGTCAGGCACTCCATGTGCGGGGTGAGAGCGTGCATCGACTCGCGGTCGAGCAGGTTGTCCACCACCTGCTGCATCGAGCTCAGTTCGATCTCAAGCCGCCGCACTTCGGCGACCAGCTCAGCGACCTGCTGGGTCGACAGGTCCTCAGCCGGACCTGCTGCCTGCGCGAAACTGTTCACGGATACGCTCGAAGGGTTGTTGTGAACTGTCCAGTGGGTGTCTTCCGCCATGCTGGCGGCGGCTCGGAGTTCATGTATCTTCGATTGGGTTTCCTGGGGTTCATCTGGGGAAATGGCATGAAATCCGCGTCTGCGGGAAATGGTCGGGAGCCTCATTGAACTTCCTCCGTTAGGAGACCGGCATCACATCTGCTGTTCAATAGTGTGCGCCTGAACTGTTCAGATGTCGAGGATCTTCGGGAAGGTTTCCGTGGCAAATGCACAGCTAGATGACAGATCGCAGCGAATCCGGTATGGACTGCTACCGTTTAGCTGGCTAACGATCGACAGATCAGAAGGGCTCGAAGGCGATGACTGAACCGACCAGTAGTGAGGCACGCAAGAGCCAGATCGCGCGCGAGATACGCAACGACATCGAAGCTGGCCGGTTGCGGCCCGGTGACAGGTTGCCCTCCGGGCGCGATCTCGCCGCTCAATGGAGCGTTGGCCTCGGCACAGTGAATGCCGCTCTTGAGCAGCTCAGCAGCGAGGGGCTGGTGGTCAGCCGCCCACGCTCAGGTCGAGTGGTGGCTGACCTCGCCGCCATGGTCGGTGACAAGCCCAGGCCGGCACGTCCCCGCGCGGTGTACATCGGCGGCTACGCCGGTTCGGGCAAGACCGAAGTCGGCCGTACGCTTGCACGGGAGACCGGGTGGGCCATGCTCGACAAGGACAGCATCACCCGCAGCGTTGTGGACGCTGCGCTCGTCCAGCTGGGCAGCACCATCGCTGATCGCGAGTCCAAGACCTATCTGGAGGTCGTGCGCCCGGCGGAGTACCAATGCCTGGAAGCCACTGTTGCCGAGAACATCTCATGTGGAGTCAGCGCAATCGCCACCGCGCCATACCTGCGCGAACTCACCAGCCGCTCATGGCTTGAGCGGACCGCCGCCACCCTGCACAGCCTCGGTGCCGGCATGTCTGTGATCTGGATCCGCTGCTCCGGTGAATCAATGCGCAGCTATATCGAACGGCGCGGTGCCGCACGCGACACCTGGAAGCTGGCGAACTGGGACCAATACCTGGAAGGCGTGGACGAGGAGTTCGTGCCTCCGTGGCCGCACACCCTCATCAAGAACAACCCGACCGATGAACCGATCCAAGCGCAGGTGAAGAGCTTCCTACGCTCTCTTGAGGGCGTCGCATGACCAGGCAGATGGGCGTGATCCTTTACGGTCCGCCAGCATCCGGGAAAGACACCGTGACCAGCGCGCTGCACAGGCACGACAAACGGTTCGAGCAGTACCAGCGGATGAAGGTCGGGCCCGGTCGCATCACGGGCTACCGGATGGGTACAGCCGAGGATCTCGCTCGGCTCACCGCCGGCGGAGAAGTCCTCTACACGAATCGCCGCTACTCCGCGGTCTACGCGATCGACAGGCCGGAGCTGGACCGGCTGCTTGAGGCAGGGCGAATCCCGGTCGTGCACATTGGCCAGCCGGAGGCTGCCGAGGCACTCATCACAGCGCTGCCGACAGTCCGGTGGACCACCGTGGAGCTTTGGTCTCCACGCGAGGTCGCCGCCGCCCGCATCGAGGCCCGCGGCACTGGCGACACCCCCGAGCGGCTACAAGCATGGGAGGAGACTCCCCGGCTTACCTCCGCAGATCTCCAGATCGACACGTCGCGGACTGACCCGGATGCGGCCAGCCGCCTCATCGCCGATCGGGTGTGGGCATGGACAGCCGTCGTCCCGGTCCTGCACCTTGTCAGCGACGACGGCACGGTGGACCTCTCCAACACCGAGCGATATGCCGAAATTGCCAGTGCCACATGGGTCGACCGGTTCCTGATCAACGGCAGCACTACCCGCGGAGATCAACTCAGCCGCGACGAACGCACCGCAGTGCTCGACATCTGGGCCAATGCTGTTGGCCCAGATCGCGTTTTGGCCTGTTCCTGGAATCAGGCCGATCTGACGGCTGCCACCGAACGCGGCGTTGTCCCGATGGCGGTCCTGCGCAACCTGGACAGCCCTGACGCGCTGCTGCAGTTCCTCCAGTCCCTCCCCGGCGGCGCCACCATCTACAGCCACCCAAGTCTGTTCGGGCCATCGATTTCTCCTCTAGCTGTCCGCCAAGCCGCACAGGCGGGCTGCCTGCCCACAGGCGGCAAGCTTGCCAAAGTTACGCTTGCCGAGATTTCCGAAATCCACAGCGCGGCACCAGGATTCGACCTCTGGGACGGATCCTCGCGCCGTATTCAGCAGTCGCTGGACGCCGGAGCAGACGGGATCGTAGCGACCCCCCTGGCCGCGCTGCTCGCAGCCGAGTTCCCTTCCAAGGATGTGGAGTCCGTGCAGAACAGCGTGAATCGCACACAGACAGAACTCGATCAACTTCCAGGACGGCCAGAGCGGCGTGCGCATCTGCTGAAGCAGATCCGCGCAAACTTGGCCACGAGTTCCATTGCGGGGCGATGAGATCAGATCCGGCGTGTCTCCGGGGTTTTCACCCGACCTGGGTTAGCGTTAACGACCATGGCTAGACCGGTGACAATGCCCCCCTCGAAGTTGTCTGGTGTCCGCCTGTCTATCGACCTGATCGAAGCGTGTGACCGGGAGATAGAAGAGCGCGGAATCACGAAACGAGAGCTGTTCGAGCGCGCGCTTCGGCGAGAGCTTGGACTGCCGGAACCAGCCCAACGACTGCACAGCCAAGAAGCACTGGAGATCGATTTGGATCGAAGGGAATGCGCCTAGCGAATCGACGTCTGAGCAGGTGACAAGCCTGCCCACACAACTGCATTAACGACGAAAACCCCCGACGCTGCGAACGTCGAGGGTTTCGCTCCCCGAAGGGATCATGTCTTTGCTGGACAGGTCTCAGGGTAACGCACGCACGCATACAGGTGCGCGGCAACACACCCTTATTCCTGGTGACGATGTTCACCACCCCTCTGAACAGCGCAAATACTGCACCGGCCCCCGACGAAGCCGTGTCGGAGCGGCGATGGGCTGGCTCTTCCCTCTGCCAGCGCTGCGGCTGGAGCTACCGGCCGACGCCTACAGCAACGTTCCGGCGTGCTGGTGGGGTCGAGGACGGTGGATCGCACACTGCCTAGCGCTCTACGACAAGCACTACCAGCTGCTGCGCCGCCACCGCATGGTCGACTCCGTCAGCCGCCGAACGTTTCTCGCCTACCTGATCGTCGAATCAGGCGGCGCGGACTACCGCACCGGCCGCGACTGCCGCATCACTGTCGATCGGCTTCAAAAGGCCGTCGCGCGTTCGGAATCCACCATCCACCGATGCCGGCGGCTGGTGAACAAGCTCGGCTGCCGCACCGTCGTATTCAGCGGCCGCCTCCGTACCCGCGAGGAGCGCCTGGCCTCATGGAAGCGCCGCGACCGCGCCCGCGGCTGGGCCGCAGTGTCCGCACTCCACGAGACCACCGTCCTACCTGTGGATAACGAGCACGTGAAAACCCTTCTCCACCAGGGTTTTGGCACCCCACCGGAGCGAAGCGACGGTTTCGATTTCCTCTCACGTCCACCGAAATCATCTCCACCACAACCCATGACGAAAAGACGCGCTCCGCGCGGCACAGATGGGAGGAGGCCGCGGGCCTACGACCAGAGAGCGCTGTTGCTGGCCGAGAAATGCCGCAAGGACGAACGAATCCCGTTGTGGGCACGGCAGATGCCGCGCGGCCAGCTGGCGGCGGCGCTGACGCGGTACGCGGTCGCGGGCTGGCAGGTCGACGACGTGTTCGGGGCATTCGAGGAATTCCGGATCTCAGGTAAACGCATCATCGGTACCCCCGACAAACCCATCGGGTACCTGTGCCACGTCTTGCGCCAGATCCCGGTCGACGTACCGCCGGCCTTGCTGGACCGGGCCCGCGAGGTTGATCTGGAGGAGAAGCGGCGGGCGCGGCAACGCGAACTGCGGGAGGAGATCCGGGCAGCGAAGATGGCGGCGGCCGGCGAACATTCACCGGGTCGAGAAGCTGCACGCCAGGCCACGGCCGCACTGCGTGCCCGTACGGTCGGCAACGACCGTACGCGCGCCCGCCACGCCGACGATGAGGCGCGCGCGGCAGCGCGGCGCGCCCGCAGCGAAAGCTGAACAGGTCTTGGACCTTTCACCCCCGCCACAGCGGCCCGACCGGGCTGCCCCCGAGGAGCGTGTCGACCGAGGAGGGAAACGCTTTACCGGCGGTAAAGGGTTGATACGCCGGGTGGGTGTTCAGTGATCTGAACCGGAATCGGGCGTAACCGTCGGTGTTTCACCGTGACGGAGACTGGGCGGCCTCGTATGCTGCGGACGCAATCCGAGTAGCCCCGTTGGGGTGAAGCAACGGAAGTGAGAACTCAATGGCTGCCGTATACGTGCTGCTGAACCAGAAGGGCGGAGTCGGGAAGTCGACTCTCGCAGTCAATTTGGCGGCTGTGACCGCCGAAGTCGCTGGCGACGGCCGCGATGACGGCCCTTCCCCCGTCGCCGCAGTGTCGATCGACCCTCAGGGTTCCGCAGTGTGGTGGGGGTCCCGCGTCGACAACCTGCCCTTCCACGTCGTCCAAGCCCACGCCGACCTCGACGGCCTGAAGCGGCTGCGTGAACTGCCCGGCATCGACCACGTATTCGTCGACACCCCGGGCTGGCTGGACATGGCCGAGGAAAAGGAAGGCGACGATCCCTTCGGTGAAGGTGCCGCCGGTGACGCGCTGCGCGCGGTCCTAGAATGCGCCGACCTCGTGATCGTGCCCATCACCCCCGAGCCGCTGTCATTCGACCCCACCGCCCGCACCATCCGCAAGGTACTCCAACCTCGCGGCCTGAAATACAAAGTGGTGCTCAACAATTGGGACCCGCGCGACGGTGAGCAGGACCGCGACGACACCATGGAATTCATTCGAGCCAACAACTGGCCCGGAGCGAAGACCGTCGTCCGCCGCTACAAGCTGCACACCCGCGCCTCCCTGAACGGCCAGGTCGTCACCGAGTACCCCACCAACGGCACCTCGCTGCGGGCCCGCGAGGACTTCTACAAGCTCGCCCTCGAACTGCGGGTGGCGTGATGGCCACCCGAGGCGGAACCCGCAAGAGCCTGACCGAGCTGCTCGACGCGGTCGGCGACAAATCACCGATCGATGGCGACGACACAAAACCGGCACCTGCCGGCCCACCGACCTCGGCGACGCTGGACGAACTGATCGCCAACCCCCGCAACCCGCGCGACGACCTCGGCGACCTGTCCGAGCTCGAATCGATCGTCAAAATCCAACTCCAGCCGGCGCTGGTCGTCACCCGCACCGCATACCTGGGCCTGTACCCCGACGACGAACCAAAGCTCGGCGCCGCCCGCTGGGTGGTCATCAACGGCTGCCGCCGCTTGGCCGCTGCCCGTCGCTATGGCCGCCCCGACCTTGAGTTCGTCGTCAAGGACGAGGTCGCCGCATCCCGAGTGATCCTGCTCGGTGCAGCCATCACCGAAAACGTTGCCCGCCAAGGCTTTGACGTCATCGAAGAAGCCCGCGCGATTGAGTCGATGGTTGCTGAATGCGGCAGCGCCGAGATCGCGGCCCGCGAGCTGGACCGCTCCGAAGGCTGGGTGTCGCAACGTCGCGCCTTGTTGAAACTCGCCCCCGAGCTACAGGCCGCCCTGCGCCGCGGTGACCTCGCCATCCGCGTGGCCCGGACTCTGGCCAAGGTGCCCCTGGAGGCACAGGTCGAAAAGTGGCTGGCCAGCCGGGACAAGCCCAAAGGCGACAGCGTCGAGCGTAAGCCAAAGGACCACGGCCCGGCGGACCCGTCGCAGATCGCGAAGGCTCTCAAGAAGTTCGGTGCCGAACCCGACACCCTCGCCGAAGCGATCACCGACTACCTCGACAACGACCAGCTCCAAAAGCTGGTCGACTCCCTGGCCGCGACACTCATCGCGCAACGGTGAGCCAGGTCGGTGTGCTTTACCGGTGGTAAGCACACCGACCCATGCGTCCACGTGCGCGCTTTACCACCGGTAAAGCTGTCCGGCCACATGGCCGCAATCAACTTCGGAAGTATTCCCGCGCACACGCGTGCATAGCAGCGGACATGCACACGAACTCGTAGCGTCGTCTGCCATGACCAACTCAGCCACCACCGAGCCGGTGCAGCTCCCAATCCGCCACACCCGCGCCAAGAGCGAGAAACGCTCTTTCTCAACGCAACTCAGACGCGACACCCTGCTGCGACTGGAATGGGTCATGCAGCACGGCTACGTGCTGACCGACACTGTCGACGCCGCAGTCAACGCCTACCTCGACTCCGCAGGTGTCCCACACCCCGACGCGGACGGCGGCATGCCGCCTGAGTTCTGAACTCCGCTCGAAGGGTGTCGCGCGCTCACCTCGATCGAAAGATTCCGATGAAGGCTCGCTTTCCGCGCGGGGCACGACCCTCATTGACTCTGTGAAGCTCCCATCCAGAAGGGGAACAAGATGTTCCGTCGCAAGCCCACTCCCGCCGGCGGTGACGACCCGCTGCTCACCGCAGACCTGCCCGCCCGGGTCGAGGCCGCACACAGCCGTCTAGCTCATCAGGACGATCCGGCGCTGCAGGCCGCGCTGTCGGTGCGGGAACTGGCCGAGGAGCGGGGTGTGGCCGAGCGGGTGCGTGAGCACGGGCGCACCGAGCAGCTGGCGGACCTGGAGATGGCCGAGGAGACGGCCGCCTCGGTGCGCAAAGCCGCTGCGGCCGTGGTGCGTACCGAGGCTCGTGATCTGGTGACCGCGCGGCAGGCGCTGGCGGCGCTGCGTCGTGAGTCGAGCCCGCATGCGCAGCTGGCCGAGCTATACCGGGAGAAGAAGCTCGCGGCGATGGCGCTGTCGGGCGTCGTGCTGGCGATGATGCTGTTCTCGGCGACCAACGTGCAGCACAACCTCGCACCGGGCGGGCCCAGCGAGCCGCTGTACTGGATGAGCTACCTGCTCGAAGCAGGTCTGTCGGTCGTCCTGGTGATGTTCATGCGCAGCGGATCCGCGGTCGCGCGGTGGGGGATCAAAGACAGCGACACCGGGATCCGCATCACCGAGGGCGCGCTGCTGCTGGGGTCGATCTACCTTAACGTCTTCCCGTACATGCACGCCCGCGGCGGCTGGGAGTGGCAGTCGATCGTCGCGCACGGGATGGCGCCGGTGGCCATGGGCGTCGCGCTCATCGCCCACGGGCTGATCGCCAAGCGGTTGGGTGCGGCCATCGCGAAGGCGTCGGCCCTGATGCCCACCGACGCCGAGGACGACACTGCGGCCCGCCTGGCCGCCCTCACCCGCGTCGTGCCCGGCGTCCAGCACTCGGTGCGGGCCGCCGAATCCACGCCGGTGCAGGAGTCCGCACTCGAGGCCGAAGAGGAGGTGCTGGCCGAATATGAGCGCGAGCTCACGCCCCGCACTACGCCCGCACTTGAGGCCGAGGAAGTCCGCACTTGGCTGTCCGCACAGGAGGCAAGTGTGGACCCTGCACTTGCCGCTGCGGACCCCGCACTTGCCGCTGCGGACGCTGGTGCGGACACCCCGCACTACATCGGCAGCACCGACCTGGCCGGCACCCCGCACTCTGCTGGTGCGGGTAGTGCGGACGGTGCGGACGTCGAGATCACCGCTGAGTTCCCTGCTTTCGTGCCATCCGGCACCAAGGGGACGAAGCAGGTCATCGAGGCTGCACCGGTCGCAGCGGAGACTCCCGCGCCGACCCGTACCGCCATGTCGCCCGCACCCGCACCCGCCCCGAGCTCGTCTCGCACCGCTCGCCCGCACCAGCGTCCGCATCCGACACCGCGCACCACGCCCGCACTTTCTAGTGCGGGCCCGGTCGCACGGACGGCCCTCGCACTTGCACCGGTGCAAAGTGCGGACCTAGTGCGGGCCGACCTGCCCGCACTGGCGCACGAAGTGCGGGCCCAGCGCGTCGGGGCACGGCTGCCCTTCGAGACCGTGGTGCGGGTCCTTGAGATGACTGCCGCGGGCGAGGTACCCAACGCGATCTATGTCGAGACCGGGGTGCACCACAAGACGATCGGCAAGATCCAGGACACCGCCCTGCAGTGCGCCTCGCACCGCGCCGGCGGCAGCGCCCGGGTGATCGAGCTGCGCAAGACCGACCGCTAGTTCATCCGCTTACGCGACAGCCCCGGCGGGCCGTATCCGCCGGGGCTGTCGCGTTTTTGGACATTACTCGGTCTCGTGACAGGCAACTCCCACATCGTGTCCGTCAGACAGCACGTCCTACACAACCCATCACCAGCAGCGTCCGCGACCACCATTCACCTATGAAGTCCCGATCGCAGACCCTCCGACTGATCGAATCCCGGTACACTCATACTGAACCCCAGGCGGAGCAAGTTAACACTTACCTATGGTAAGCGAGTGCCCCTCACAGGGTGAGGGGACCACCCGGGGACGGGTGGGCGCTGCGCTGGGCGTCGGCAGGGCCGAGTGAGAGGTGGTTGCGGTGGGCGCGAAAGCGGTCGGTTCGGAGCAGTCGGAGGCAGGTGTTCGGCGGTCGCAGAACATCGCTCGTTCGCAGCGGCGGCGCCGCCGGCCGAACATCGATGGGCCCAAACATGTTGTCCAGGTGGTGCTGTCGGACGAGGAGTTCGCGCTGGTGCAGCGGTTCGCGGACGAGGCGGGCATGACGGTGCCGTGGTATCTGGTGCAGGCCGCGGTGAACCCGGTCCCGGCATCGTCGAACGGATCCGGTGACGGGAAGCCGTGGTTGTCGTGGCCGAAGAGGGTCGCGATCCGAGGTGAGTTGATCTCGGCGACAGGTTCGTTGGACGCGGTCCGGTTGGAGCAGTTGACGAAGGCGTGCGGCAATCTCAACCAGATCGCGCACGCGGCGAACGTCACCGGGACCGTGGCCGAGGACGTTCTGGAGACGAACGCGGAGTTGCGGGAGCTGGTCGAGGATCTGCGCGAGCGCGCCGAACGGATCGAGGAATACGCGCGGGAAGTGACCCGGCGATGAGCCCGCGGGCACCTGCCAAGAGGCGGCCTCGATGATTCCGAAGATCAAGCGGGGCCAGAAGATCGGCGGCCTGATGGTCTACCTGTTGGGCCTGGGTGACCACAACGAGCATCGGGATCGGCACATCATCGCGGGATCACCGACGGTGATGCGCGCCCAGTTCTTGGAGCACTTCGACGGGCCCGGTGCTGATGTGTCGGCCGCGTCGCGGGAGGTGGCGCTGGCGGTCGCGCACGAGCTCGACATTCCGCGCAAGCTGTACGGCACTCAGGTGCGGATGAAGGCCAAGCCGGTTGCGGCCGGCGTCGGCGCCCGCGATGTCGGTCTGGACGTCGTCGAGCCCGCGGTCAAGGGCGAGAAGGCAGCGATGCGTGATGCCCCGGTGTGGCATTGCGTGCTGGCGCTGACGCCCGGGGAAGAGCTGTCCGACGACCGGTGGTCGGAGGTCGTGACCGAGTTCATGACCCGCATGGGCTTCACCGGGACCCCGGATGGCAAGCGCGCCCAGGCACGGTGGGCGGCGGTGCGGCACGGGCATTCCGGGGAGAAGGGCGAGGGTCAGGACCACATTCACATTGCCGCGTCGCTGGTGCGTGAGGACGGGTCGAAGGTCAGCACCTTCGACTACGGCGAGGGAAAGGCCAAGGGCGACTGGAAGCGTGCCCAAGAGGTCGCGGGGGAGTTGGAGCGCGAGTTCGGGCTGAAGGTGCTGGCGAGCCGGAACGAGGGCGGCGGCCTGTCGGGGAACAGTCGCGCGGAGATCGAACGTGCCCGGACACGGACCGGGGAGACCGAGCGAGAACGGTTGCGGCGCATGGTGCGTGCGACCGCGACCGCGTCCGAGTCGGAAGCCGAGTTCGTGCAAGGGTTGCGCGAGGCGGGGATCTCGGTGCTGCCTTATCCGCGGAATCCGAACGCCACCACCGTGACTGGCTACTCGGTGCGCCTGCGTCACGGCGACTCCGAGGTCGGTCCGTGGCTCGGCGGCGGGAAACTCGCCGGGGATCTGTCACTGAGCGCGTTGCGCGAACAGCAGTGGGACGACAACCCCGAGGCCCGCGACGCGGCGGTGGCGGTGTGGAAGAACCGTGGCACCAAGCAGGCAGGCCGGGCCCGCGCCGAGGGTGTCGACGGGTGGCAGCAGGCCGCGACCGCGGCCGAGCAGTGGCGGGAACGGCTCGCGGAAATCCCGAGCGGTGACCGCGCACAGTGGGCGTGGATGGCGGGACAGGCTGCCGGGGTGTTCGCGGCGTGGTCGGAAGCTCTCGAAGGTGACCAGCCCGGAGCGTTCGCGGCGGCAGCCACGGAGTTGACGCGGTCGGCGCAGCTGCACCGGCGCACCGACCGATACCAGCCGCCCCAAGGTACGCACCCGAGTCTGTTCGAGGACGTGGCGCAGCTGCTGCTGACCCAGCAGGGCGGGGCGCGGCCCCGCAGCCACATGCCAGGCTCGCCCAGCAAGGCCGATGACGCCGTCGTCGTGATGGCCGCCGTGCTGCTGGCGTTGATGCTGCTGCTTCTGCTGCTGGCGATTGCTGTCGTGTTCGAGGTCGCGCGGGCCCACCGGTCGCGCGGTGAACTCGCCCGCGCCATGGCGGTGGAGAACACGGTCCGTGAGCATTTGGATCCGGTGCGTGCGAGCTGGGAGACCGAGCTGCAGGATCGCCGCGACCAGTGGGACCGCGATGCCGCCGACGTGTTCACCGCCGCCGCCGGCCGCGCCGCGCAGCGCGTCATCGAGCGCGAACCCCAACCCGAGCCCGACACCCGCAGCGGTGCGAGCGAGCGGTTGGCGAAGGAGCGGGAGGAGAACCTGGAGTGGGCGGAGCAGGTGCTCGCTTCTACGAGCGGTCCGATCATGCCTCTGCCGCCGCAGGCTGCCAGTCAGACGCGGCGGGCCTACTACACCGAACTGTCCGAGGACGAGAGGAACCAGCGGCGGGTCTGGGCGATCAGCAGCGCCCAATTCGCTTCCCGCGATCCGCAGCCGCGCGGGTGGACCGATGAACTGCTCGTCGCTGAACATGCGCACCGGCGCACCGAGGTCGAGCTGCTGGCCGCCGACATCGCCGAACGGCGTACCGGCCGTGGCCCGCACACGCGGCAGGTCCTTGCCGACAACGCCGCGCTGGCCCAGCAGGCGGAGAAGATCGTGCCCGCACTGCAGGCCCAGGCCGCCGCCGACGCTGTCCTTGCCGACAAGCAGCAGCTGGCCCGGCAGAAGCAGAGACTGGAGCGGCAACTGGAGGAGACGCCACGCCGGCGCGTGGTGACCCGGGGCAAGTTGGCGACCCAGCTCGCCGAAACCGAGGCGGCCCTGGCCGATATCGCGCCCGAACTCACCGCCGCCGACGCTGCCGCCAAGGCGGCGGCCAAGGCGACAGGCGTGCCCGTCCGCGAATGGGACACGACCCTGCGCGAGGCCACAGAGCAGCGCCAGCAGTGGCGCCTGCGCGAGGCTCGCGACAAGGACCAGCGCGATATCGACGCCGACACCACATACCTGTCGAAGTTGCAGCGCGACCTCGACGGCGTCGAATCCGAACACGCCCGCCGGGTGAAACTCACCCCCGAGCAGCGTGCTAGCGAGGCCCGGATCCGCACTCAGGGCAAGGCCCAGCAGAACCCCGGCAAGAAGCGCACGCCCCCCACACCCGGCCGTGCCGCCGGGATGCCGCCGCCCCCACCGCATCTCAGGCGTGGCTCCGACCGTGGACGTGGGCATGGCATGTGAGACCACCCGTTGAGTGCGGGATGCTGCGGTCGGTGAGGTGGTTGCGTTCGATGGTGCTGCCGCGCCAGCTGACGCTGGCTTGCCACTTCTTCAGCGGCGCCCGCGCAGCAGGCGACTCGACAACATCGCTTCGAGAAGGGATTCCGTCGCCCGCACGGTGCCAGTGTGCTCGCCGCGGGCGAGGGTCCCCGAGCGGGCCCACCCGGTGAGAGTGGTCAACACTTCCCGGACGCTGCGGGGAGAACTGAGCACGAGTTCGACTGCAGCGCGGTGCGCCTGAGCGCTGGCGGGCGCGGTCTGGGCCGGGGCGGGTACCGCGGTTTCCGGCGGGGCGATGGGTGCGCTGAAGCCGTCGTGGTACGCCTGCAGCGCTTCGTAGATCAGTGGGTGCATCCGCTGATCGACGAAGCGCTGCAGGACGTTCACGGGCGGGGCCTGGCGGCGGCGGTGCGCCAGCACCCGCAACAGCTTCTCGGTGGCGGCGGAGTCGGAGAGGACCTTCTCGACGGCACTGTCCGGAGAGATGGAGCGGCTGCGCTCGACCACCTTCTCGCGGACCTGCTCATGCACTTCGACCGCCCGCCCGCCGGCGCGAGCAGCGCGGCGTTCCTCCGAGGCCAGGCGGCGGCATTCCGGCGAACACCACACCGATGGACGGCCGCGCTGACCGGCCGTCGAGGCCACAGGATCGCCGCATCGCGGGCATGGGGTGGTCGCCATTTCGCGAGCCTACCGATTTTCGCCGGACGAAATTTGACCGAAACTCCACGAGAGTGCAAAAGGTGTGTGGAGTTTTCGAGTCGTGTTCGTGACCGAGATCGGGGAGATGGTTCTGGGTAGGGCTGTCGGGGTTGGGGGTTACGGTTTTCGGTGGGTAGTTGGAAGGGGGAGGGCAGTGCAGTATCGGTATCTGTGCGGGAACTGCGGCATGTGGCACGACTTCCCGTTCTGCCCGTTCGGCCGGACGCCGGAGCCGCCGCGGGTGTTCACGCCCGGGGAGATGCAGACCCTGCGGGAAATCCGTCAGCTCGAACGCGCGGGTGTCATCTCGATGCGCAAGCCGATTCACCTGCGCTGGGTGTTCCTGCCGATGCTCGCCCTCGTCGTGTTCCTGCTACTGGTGATCGTGCTCTGAGCAGCCCGCGGAAAGGCACCCACCGACGGCGCCACGCCGTGGGCGCTACCAACGCGACAGAACCGATCCCCGGGCCTGCGGCGACAGCCTCCAAAAGCACCCATCGAACACCCTTGGGCCGCAGCAACTTACCCACACCTCAAGGTGCGCGCGGATATCGTGAAGTCCGGTATCCGGCGGGTGGGCCGCGGGGTGGGGAGCGGTGAGTCGTGCGACTGGTGGATTGGTGGGACGTTGTCACGGTGACCGAGTGCCGTCCGCGGCTCGAATCGTTCTGCAAGTGCGAGGAGTACGGGCGGACCACGCGGGAGCTGGACCGTGACTGGATGGCCACGATCTTCGAGTGGCGCAAACGGGTGTTGCTCGGCAACGACCACGAAGACCAGGAATGGCGTCTGGCCTACCTGCGTGAGGCTCGCGTCCGGATGAACTGAGCGCTGGTGCGATTCCCCTGAGGTGTGTCGGTGAGGGTGGGCACCATTAAATGTGCACCGATCCTGGTGCATCGCAGGGGAATTCGATAGGGGGCCTCTCATGGGCCGTGATACCAGCCGTCACCACGCCTACGAGCTGTGGACCGACGAACGCTACGCCGAACTGGTCGAGCTGCTGGCGACGGAGTTGCCACTCGCCGAGATCGCACAGCGGACCGGCCGCAGCACCTCCGCCCTCCAGAACCAGCTGCGCAAGCTGGTCCCGCTGGACTACTCGCTGCGTCCCGGCGACGCCGAAGAGGTGGTGCGGACGCTGCTGGTGCCGCCGAGCTACGACTGGCGGGCAGTGCTGCGCGAGCGGGCGAAGCGCGTGAACCAGGTCTACTGGGACAGCGAGAAGAACGACCTGCTGCGGCAGGGATGGGAACAGGCTCGCTCGATGGAGGAAATCACCGAGGCGGTGGATGCCTCCGAACTCGACGTCGCCCGCCAGCTGATGCGCCTGGACCTGGCCGAGAACTCGCGCGAAGTCGCCCAGCGGCTGGGCTGCGACCCGACCGGCACACTGGCCGGCCGTCTGCGCCTGGCCGAGGACCGTGCAGCCGCCGCGGTGTGGGTGCTCGTCGTCGACGGCACCCGGGGCACCGGACGCATCCCGGTCGGTGTCGCCGAGGAGCGCCGCGACCGCCGGCACGTGTCGGTGCACCTGGACTACGACACAGCAGACCTCACCCTCGACGACCTGCTGCGCGCCCACACCGACGCCGGTGGAGACCTCGACACGGTCACCGCGTCGATCACCGAACGCACCGTCGGAGACCTCACCGTCGGGGAAGTCGCGAACCCCGCGCGTCCCGCTCGGTCCGTCGAAATGGCTGAGGTTCTCGAGCTGCCCGACCTGGACGCCGAACTTGCAGACCTCCAACCGGATCCGGCGCCGCCCGCCCGTAAGCCGGAATCCCGCGCGCTCGGCCTGCCCCCGATGCCGCCGTCACTGCGGCGCCGGCTCGATGCCGCAAACCGCACCACTGCCGGGCAGTCGGAGGAACCGGCGTAAGCCATGGCCACCCTGGAAGAGCAGTACGCCGAGATCATCGCCGAATCTGTCCTGAGCCGCAGCACTACGCACCCGTGCCCGATACAAACGGGCCATATCTGAATCATCAACTCCGATCCGCATCGCGCGATTGCGACACGCAAAGGCGAAATCCTCGACACGCCGGGCGGTCCTGAAAAATCTCCCGGCGGAGTCGTCCTGTGAAGATCGTCTGTTCACGGCAGGCATCCGCCCGGCCGTGGCGATTTCCGTGCGGATCGTCCGCTTCGTGTCATCGCGGACGAGAGGGGCGAATTGGTGTGGACCCCTGGACTTTTGGATCGCTTTCCCTGACCTTGAGCCGGATATGTCATAACACGAGACCGGGCAGTTCGGTGGTAGGCCGACAGGGGTGTTGCTCCATAAAACCGGCAGCGATTTGTGATCCAATAGCGGTGCCCTGTTGGCGCCCCGGGTAGGTGCTGCCGACAAGGGATTTCGATTCGGCAGGGGTTGGTCGCCCGCGCAGATCGGAGACGAGGCGGCCTGGGAACTCGGTCGGCGGATCGGTAGTTGTCCGTCAGTGATCCGGGTCTAGACTGTCGCCTTGGATTCGACTCGCGCGTGCGTTCGATTACTGCCGAGTCTCTGACCTACACAGCCTCTTTCGCGAGAGGCCCCTGGCCTGGCCGCTGCCCCCAGCGGCGGCGGCCAGGTCACCGCCGAACCCGGCGGTGACCATCGTAGGAAAGGGGGCTCAGGTGGATCCCGATCCGCCCGAGCAGTCGAATCCCGACACCCAGGACAGGCCTTCGGATCTGGAACGGGTGAGGGCGGCAGTCAACCGCTGGTGTCCGGCTATCGCTTCGGGACTCGATCTCGTGGCAGGGGTTCTTGACCTGTCAAACAGCAACAGCCTGGCGCAAGCGCTCAGGCTGTCGGCTGTGGCACTTCGCGCGATCTATAGGTTCTCAGGCCGTTCGCGCAAGTGACCAGGTGGCGCTCGGGTCGACGGGAAACCGACGATCCGGGCGTTTTCCTTTTATAGGACGCACATACGGTAACGCCGAACCATCGGCGCAACTTCCGTCGGGACACCGCAAGTGTGGCCCGAGCCACACGAAAAATCGTGTAGTCGTGTGCGCATCGCCCCGCGACCTTACCCCCTTAACGGGGGTAAAGTTGACTCGTAACGGTCACAAGCTGATGACATCCCGATGCCATCCGGATGCCATTTCGATCCCATCCAGATCTCATCCAGATCCCATCCGGATCGGATCCTGGTGGGATTGCTGCAGGTAGAAGCGATAATTTGGCCACGCCGACCCGGCCTCCCAACTTTTCCCATGGGGACCGTAAAGGGGGCATTGCAAGGCAAGACTTTCCTCTCATTGGGGACATAGCCCGCGCGTCGCCCGCCCACGCGGCCTTGGTCCGCAGAGCAGCAAATGCGGGCGGTACCGCCGCTCCGGGCACAGCTAGAGCTGGCCCTTATGGCGAGACGGCAGCAAGTCGTCGTACACGGCGACATCGGGCAGCGGCTGGCGGTCGACGGGCAGAGCGGGCCCGGAGTTGAGGTAGCTGTACACGGTCTCGCGGCTGATCCCGAACTCTCGGGCCAGAGCCGCCTTCTTCTCCCCGGCGGCGGCCCGCTGACGCAGCTGGTGGGCTTGCTCGTCGGTGAGGGCGTGCTTGCGGCCGGTGTAGACGCCGCGGGCCTTGGCTGCGGCGATGCCCTCGCGCTGGCGTTCGAGGATCAGGGAGCGTTCGAACTCGGCGAAGGCCCCCATGACCGACAGCATGAGGGTCGCCATGGGCGAGTCCTCCCCGGTGAAGGTGAGCTTCTCCTTGACGAACTCCACCTGCACGCCCTTGCCGGTGAGGGTGCGCACGATGCTGCGCAGATCGTCGAGGTTGCGGGCGAGGCGGTCCATCGAGTGCACGCGCACGGTGTCGCCCTCGCGCACGAAGGCGATCAGCTCGTCGAGCCGCGGGCGGGCGGCGTCCTTGCCGGAAGCCTTGTCGACGAAGGTCTTCTCAACGTCGAGGTCCTCCTGGCGGGCGGTGTTCTGATCGACGGTGCTGACCCGGATGTATCCAACCCGCATGGCTATCGCGCCTCCCCTCGGCCGCGGAGCTTCATCGCCTCCAGTTCGACGGTGAGCTCGGCCTCGGCCTCGACCGTGGTGATCGGGTCGGCGCCGGGCCAGGCCACATGGGTGGCCTGGTAGGTGTCCGGGTCGCCGGGGTCACCGGGGATTTGGTGCGCGTCGACCTGGACGCCGCAGTACACGCAGCGGGTGCTGTCGTGGTCGGCGCGCACGGGTGCGCCGTCGCGGCAGGCGATTTCGCGGCCGATGACCGCCTGCAGCTTCATCCGCAGCTCGGCGTAGATGTTCGTGACCGCCTCGGCGTCGCGGGCGGTCTTCTCGGTGATGGCCTGCCCGAGCGCGCGCCAGTGGTGTCCGTCGACCACCACCAGGTACCCGCCGTGTCCATCCTTGAGGCCGTCGCCCCACAGCCGCAGCGGCGAAACCCACTCCCACGTCGTCACGGTGGGCCAGGTCCGGCGCACGCTCTCCGGGATCGGCTGGTTCTTCCAGTTCGGCATGACGGTCTCCTCCGCAAGTCCCACACTGTCAGATTGAAGTCTAGGACATGAGCTGACATGTGTCAGAAAATCGGCCGAATCGACCCTAGATCAACACTTTTAGGCAGGGTTGGAACTGTGGTGCTGGGGTCTACCCCAAACGACAGGTTGTGAACACGATGCCGCGACCCGAGAAGTCAACTGTTCCCAGCGCGCGCCCGCTGAAACCAGGTCTCGGCGTCGGCGAGCTCACCCCGCTTCTTGAGCAGGAACCCGAGGTTGGTCATCGCGCGCCCGTGGCCGGTGTCGGCGGCTTTGCGGTACCAGGTCTCGGCGTCGGCGAGCTCACCCCGCTTCTCGAGCAGCAACCCGAGGTTGGTCATCGCGTCCGCGTCGCCGGTGTCGGCGGCTTTGCGATACCAGGTCTCGGCGTCGGCGAGCTCACCCCGCTTCTCGAGCAGGAACCCGAGGTTGTGCATCGCGTCCGCGCGGCCGGTGTCGGCGGCTTTGCGATACCAGGTCTCGGCGTCGGCGAGCTCACCCCGCTCGTAGAGCAGCACCCCGAGGTTGTACAGCGCGCCCGCGTGGCCGGTGTCGGCGGCTTTGCGATACCAGGTCTCGGCGTCGGCGAGCTCACCCCGCTTCTTGAGCAGCAACCCGAGGTTGGTCATCGCGCGCCCGTGGCCGGTGTCGGCGGCTTTGCGGTACCAGGTCTCGGCGTCGGCGAGCTCACCCCGCTCGTAGAGCAGGAACCCGAGGTT
>NZ_BAAGUM010000007.1:0-3738 GCF_054781395.1 Nocardia tengchongensis | reverse complement strand
CCGTCGAGGGATGCCGGCGCATCTCCCGCGCCAATACCTTGATCGCCTGCCCGGACCGCCACCGCCGCCACACCTCCTCGACCTGGGCTTCGGTCAACGGGGTTCTCTTATCCGACAGCGGTCTGCTCGAGGCCATCGCGCATCACATCCCATACTCACCAGGACAATCCCAGTGTTGCGCTAACCCATTGAGACCACACCGATGAGCGAACGTACGCATCGTTGACATCGGCGGTAGTCGGCCTTGGAAAGAGGCAGCTGCCTCCGGCCGGAACTGCTCGGCAACCTCAGTCATCAGTCCTGGGTCGTTCAGCCACCGTGACTGTCACCAGTCACCCGCATGGTATTTCGCCTCGGCGTCGGCGGTTGCCTGCCACTCCCAACTGACGAGATGAAGACGAATGTCGCGCACGCCGACCTCGAGTCTGATCCAGACACGGTGGCGGTCCCAGAGCAAGGTCCCGTCTTCATCCGGTTCGCGGCGGGTCGGCGGGCCCAGAGCGTCGATCAAACGATCAGCGAACGCTGCGAACGTGTCGGCAAGAGCTGTCCGCATCTGCTCCCACGGCAGCGACTGATCGAGCCGGTCGGTGACGGGGATCCGAATGTCATCGAACATTCGCTTCACGAACCCGACTTTCGCTGATCGCGATTGGATACGAAGATCGGTACGCAGGTCGTCGCCGTATTCGGTGGACCCGGTGATCGACCACCCGGCGGCATCGCAGAAACGCTGCAAATCCTTTTCGATGTACCACGTCCAGTCGAATCCGGCGGCCAGCGTTGCGATTCGCACGGCACCGTCGTAGTCGGCCGGCGGCCGCAACTGGTTCTCCGCGCTGCAACTCCGGGCCGCCGACGGTATGTCCTCCCGCACCGATTCGATCGCCCCATCGTCGTTGTACTGCTCGGAGGCCGATACCCAACCCTGCTCGTCCACGCCATACCCTTCGCCAAAAGCCCGCTGCCAGAACTATAGATACTTGAACTGGCCGACAGTCGCGCTGCCCTGGACGTGCGGGTGAAGCCGCACAATGAACTGAAGCAAACGCACGCTCATGCCGCGTCTCGCGCGGTCCGGAGCGGCCAGGCGTGACCTAGGGCGTATCCGGTAATTGATTGCGGCAGTTGAATGCTGGGTATCGGCCGGGGTTGGTCGGGACGAGTTGACGGATCGGCGTGGGCTCGGATCGATAGCATCGGAGCACATATGGTTCACGAAAACTCAGAGGGGTTGTTTGCAGTGCTATCCGACGTGGAGCAGTCAAGGTGGGTCGAGTTCGCCGAACTGCTGGGAGGGCCGGACATGCCCGACGACTTCGCGGAGCCGGTGCGGGTCGCCAAGGATGACCCCTTTGCCGCCCTGCAGGACCAACTGGCACGGTATCTCGCCTACACCTACATCGATTGGAAAGACTATCCGGAGGACATCCTCCATCGCTTGGCGGCGGACGCGTATGTGGAGTACCCGTACCACGGGCACTACGGGGGTTTCCCCAGCTGGTCGGATGCTCTGATCCAGAAGACAGCCGACCTGGGATCCGGAGATGCAGCGGTGGCCTTCCTGCGGGAATTCGGCGAACGGTGCCTGAACGAGACCGGCATTGCACTGGTCTCGCTCGACCTCAACGCGGACGGATGGGGACTCACGTTCGTACCGAGTGAGCGACTCGACTCGATCAGCGCCGCAGCCAACGCCGTCGGACAGTCAATTACCGTGGTACGCAACGACGGCCAATTCTGAGGCTTCCCCACGAAACCGAGTACCTTCCCCGAAGCTTGTACGGGTCGACGTCTAGCCCAACAGTGCGCGAGAGAGAACGCCCCACATCAGAACGCACGCTATTGCCGCTGATCGCTCGTCGAAATGGCTGGCTCGGTACCTCGGTTGATCAATAAGGAGGGCAGCCGACGTCCCGGAACGTACGCGTCCCGGGGACGCCATATGGTTCGAATAGGACACCAGCCGAGCGATCTTTGCCGCCGTTTCTGACACCTGTTCCAGTTTGAGGAGGTACCGTGACTGCCATCTTGGGGGCCTAGGGAGTCGCCCCCTCCGGGGGAGGGGAAGTCAAGTGGTAGACACTGCCGTATCCAGCTGTGGCGCAACGCGTTCGGCGATCAAGCGCAGCCAGCTGCGCTCGGCCCTGATCGCGGCTTCGGCCGTGTTGTACTTGGCCGGAACACCGACGGCGGTCGGCAGTGCCGATCCGGTGCTGACTCCGCAGAGCGACCCGTTCTATACCCCGCCCGCCGGGTGGGACTCGCAGGCTCCGGGCACCATTCTGAATTCGCGACCTGTCGAGGTGGCCTCGATGGCGCCGCAGGCGCAGGACGCCGACGCCTGGCAGCTGCTGTATCGAACGACCGATGTCGACGGGAACCCCATGGCGACCGTGACGACGGTGCTGCGCCCGCGAAACGGGCAGGTCAAAGGTCTGATCTCCTATCAGGCCGCCGAAGACGCCTCGGCTCCACAGTGCGCTCCCTCGTTCGTGCTGCGGCAGGGAGCGCCGGTCGACAACAAGTACGACTCCAGCCTGGATCTCATGCCGATCGAGCAGATGCTATCGACGGGTCACGCGATTTCCATCCCCGACTGGGAGGGGCCGAAGGGGACGCTGATCGCCGCGAGACAGCCGGGCTACCTCACACTCGACGGAGTGCGCGCAGCCGAGCGTTTCGAGCCACTCGGCCTGCCCGGCACCGATACTCCGGTCGCCGCGATGGGCTACTCCGGCGGGTCGCTCGGCACCAGTTCGGCTGCGCAGATGCAACCGATCTACGCGCCCGAACTACGCCTGACTGGGGCCGTCCTCGGTGGTTGGCGAACGGACTTCGGCAGCTATCTGAAGGTGCTGGATTCCGGTCCGTTCTCCGGTTTCATGCCGGCGATCCTGCCCGGCATGATGCGCGCCGATCCGCGTCTGGCGGCCGTTTTCGACAAGTATCTGACGCCCGCCGGGCAGGCCCTGATGGCCGCGGGTGACAGCAAATGCGCGACGCCGAACGTGGGCCAGCATCCGTTCCTGCGCATGGACGACTTACTGACGATCCCCTTCTCGCAACTGCTCGAGGAGGTACAGCCCTTGTTCGCCGATCTCGACTTCGGCCCGGTAGTACCGACCACGCCGATGCTCCACTATCACGCCGTGCACGACGAAATCGTCGACATCGCGGTGAGCGATCAGGCGGTGGCACAGTGGTGCGCGGCGGGGGCGCAAATCACCTATATGCGAGACCAATTGAGCGACCACGTCAGCCTCGCGGTCACCGGGACGCCCGCAGCCCTGCGCTGGATCGACGACCGCATGGCGGGCCAGCCCGCACCGGCTGGCTGCTCGACGAGTACGGTGCCGTCCATGTAGGCCGATGGCGCCGCGACGACCCATCATTGTGTCTTGCGTCAAGATCTTGGCAGGCTTCGAGGGGGTGCGGTTGACGGACGGGCTCGATCGATCCGGCCCTGCCCACATCCGCTCATGCCGAGTTGAGGGCGTATACCGCAGTCGGCAGTGGACTGATTGTCGGTGTGATTGGCTACGATTCGCGTCGTGTCACAGACCCTGAATGGCGGCTGTCTCTGCGGCAATATCCGGTTTTCCGCGACCGGCGACCCGGACTTCCCGCATTTGTGCTCGTGTGCACACTGCCAGCGGCTTTCGGGTGCGCCAGTTATGTCCTGGGTGTCGTTTCCGGAAGAAGGATTCGAATGGACCGGGCCGGGTGGGGAGCCGA